>JAQBPN010000130.1 GCA_028287505.1 Fibrobacterota bacterium
GATCGGCCGAAACTCCGAAGACTCCCAAGACAATCCCGGCCGCGAAGGGATGGTCGGATGTGGTCAGGGCAGGTATCTCGCGGGTTACCCAGGTCCCCGCGGTCCTGGAAATCGCCTTCCGTCCCGATCCCACCGTCGGGGACGGGACCTTTTCCGAAAACGCGTGGTTGCAGGAGCTTCCCAAGCCGCTGACCAAACTGACCTGGGACAATGCCGCCTTGCTCTCCCCCGCCACGGCCAAGAGCCTGGGAGTAGGCGACCGGGACGAGGTGGAACTTGAATACCGCGGCCGGCGGATCCAAGCCGCGGCCTGGATTTCCCCGGGACATGCGGACGACTCCGTCACCCTCGCGCTCGGCTATGGCCGGCGGCATGAAAATCCCATCGCCAAGGGCCTGGGTTACAATGCATATGCACTGCGTACCGGGGATGCGCCCTGGCAGGACCGGGGACTGACCGTGAGGAAAACCGGCGGCACAACGCGGCTCGCGTGCACGCAGGATCATCACGGAATGGAAGGGCGGAACCCGGCCCGGACGGAATCGCTCGCGGCGTTCGCGCGCAGAACGGGGGCGGCCCATGCCGGAGAAAAATCCCAATCCGCGGAAGCCCCGCAAGCCGCGGAAACCCTGCCGTCCCTTTATCCCGCGTACAAATATCCCGGGCACGCCTGGGGCATGGCCATCGACCTCTCCCTGTGCACGGGGTGCTCCTCCTGCGTGGTCGCCTGCCAGGCGGAAAACAACATCCCGGTGGTGGGCCGGGACCAGGTGGCCCGAGGCCGGGAAATGCATTGGATCCGCGTGGACGCCTATTTCCAGGGGATTCCCGAGAACCCGGGGACGGTTTTCCAACCCGTGCCCTGCATGCACTGCGAAAACGCGCCTTGCGAACTGGTATGCCCCGTGGAAGCCACCGTGCACGATTCCGAAGGCCTGAATGCCATGGTCTACAACCGTTGCGTGGGCACGCGCTATTGCTCCAACAATTGCCCCTACAAGGTCCGGCGCTTCAATTTTCTGCAATACGCGGACCTGCGCGCGGAAAGCCTGAAACTCATGCGTAACCCGGAAGTGACCGTGCGCAGCCGCGGCGTGATGGAAAAATGCACCTATTGCGTCCAGCGCATCGAAAGCGCCCGCATCGACGCCGAAATCGGGGACCGGAACATCCGCGACGGCGACGTGGTCACCGCCTGCGCCCAGGCCTGCCCCACCGGCGCCATCGTCTTCGGCGACATCAACGATGCCGGCAGCGCCGTGGCCGCCCGCAAGCGGAGCCCGCGGAACTACGCCTTGCTGGAAGAACTGAACACCCGTCCCCGCACCACCTATCTCAGCCGCATCCGGAACCCGCCGGACGGGACGGCGGCGGACGGATTGGCTGCCGAAGCGTCTGCTGTGAAGGGGTCCGTGGCGGAGGGATCCGTCTCATGAAGGCCGAGGACATCCCCGGCCGGCCGCCCCTGGTGGCGGGATCGCTTTCCTACTCCGACGTCACCGACACGATCGCTTCCCGGGTGTTGCGCCGGGGATCGCCCTTGGGGTGGTGGGCCGGATTGGGCGCGTCCTTCCTGCTCCTCATGGTCCTGCTTTTCGCCATCGCCTGGCTGTTCTTGCGCGGAACCGGCATCTGGGGCATCAACATCCCCGTGGCCTGGGGGTTCGCCATCGTGAACTTCGTCTGGTGGATCGGCATCGGCCATGCCGGCACCTTCATTTCCGCCATCCTGCTCCTCATGAAGCAGGAGTGGCGCACCTCCATCAACCGTTTCGCCGAGGCCATGACCCTGTTCGCCGTGGCCTGCGCGGGAATGTTCCCGCTTCTGCATCTGGGCAGACCCTGGGTCTTCTATTTCATGCTCCCCTACCCGGACACCATGAACCTGTGGCCGCAATTCCGCAGTCCCCTGGTGTGGGACATTTTCGCGGTAAGCACCTACTTCACGGTTTCCCTGCTTTTCTGGTATCTGGGCCTGATCCCGGATTTCGCCACCCTCCGGGACAGGGCCCGATCCCGGGGCGCAAGGGTGACCTTTGGGTTACTCTCCCTGGGCTGGCGCGGATCCGTCCGGCACTGGCACCGCTACCAGCGCATCTACCTGATCCTGGCGGCGCTGGCCACGCCCCTGGTGGTTTCCGTGCACAGCATCGTGAGCATGGATTTCTCGGTCGCCATCGTGCCCGGATGGCATTCGACCATTTTCCCGCCCTACTTCGTGGCCGGCGCCATCTACTCCGGATTCGCAATGGTCCTGACCTTGGCCATCCCCCTGCGCCGCGCCTACCGCCTGGAAGCCATCATTACCGCGCGGCACCTGGACAACATGGCCAAGATGCTGCTGGTCACCGGTTGGATCCTCTTCTTCGGATACATGAGCGATATTTTCATGTCCTGGTACTCGGCCGATCGCTTCGATGCCTACACCACCTGGACCCGGATGACCGGCCATTACCGCACGGCCTTCTGGTCCATGCTCCTCATCAATATCGGATCCGTCCAGTTGCTCTGGTTTCCCCGCCTGCGCACCAGCCCTCTCTTCCTGTTCCTGATTTCCCTGGTCATCAACGTGGGCATGTGGCTGGAGCGCTTCGTCATCATCATCACCTCCCTGCACCGGGACTATCTCCCCTCCTCCTGGGGGCTGTACCGGCCCACCCTGTGGGACTGGGCGACGCTGACGGGCTCCATGGGGCTGTTTCTTTTCCTGTTCTTCCTGTTCATCCGCCTTTTCCCCGTGGCCTCCATTTCCGAAATCAAGAAGCTGGTCCACGAGTCGGGCAGGGAAGGATGAGCGTCATGCAGGAAGGGAAAGTGAACGGTATGCCCTACGGACTGCTCGCCGAATTCGCCTCGCCGGAGACCTTGACCGCGGCCATCCGCCGCGTCCGCGCGTCCGGGTATAAGGAGGTGGATGCCTTCTCCCCTTTCCCGTTGGAAGACGCGGCCCTGGCATTGGGCGCCGAAGATTGGGGCGTGGCCATGGCCGCTTTGCTGGGAGGGATTTGCGGCGGGGCGGCGGGCTATTTCACGCAGTATTTCGCCATGGCCCTGGATTACCCCATCAACTCCGGCGGCAGGCCGCATCACAGCTGGCCGTCCTTCATTCCCATCACCTTCGAAATGACCGTGCTCGGCGCCGTGCTGACCGGGTTGATAGCCTTGTTGGCGCTCAACCGCCTGCCCATGCCCCACCATCCCCTGTTCGCGGCCCCGCGTTTTTCCCTGGCCAGCCAGGACCGTTTCTTCCTGTGCATCCTGCGGCGGGATCCCCTGTTCCGGGAGGGGGAAACGCGGCGGTTACTGGAGTCCCTGGGGCCCGTGGAGGTAAGCGAAGTTGCGGCCTGAGCGTGCATTGTCCGCATTGGCGTTGCCCCTTTGCGCCTGCCTGCTGCTCTCCTGTTCCCGCGGGGATATGGCGGACCAACCCCGCTTCCGTCCCTTGCAGCCTTCCGCATTTTTTCCGGACGGCGCGTCCGCCCGGCCCCCGGTTCCCGGTAGCGTGGCCTTCGTCGGGACCCTTGGATCGGAGGGAACCGTGGAAGCGGGCGAAGCCGGGGCGCAGGGCCGGGACCGGCGTCTTCCCGTCACCCTGGAATCGCTGGCCCGGGGAAGGCAGCGCTTCGAAATCAATTGCTCCCCGTGCCATGGCCGGACCGGCGACGGGAACGGCATGGCGGTCCAGCGGGGATTCCCCGCCCCACCCTCGTTTTTTTCCGGGAAAGTGCTTTCGGCCGGCGATGCCCATATCGACTCCGTCATCGCCAACGGCTACGGCCGGATGTTCTCCTACGGGGATCGCGTCGCGCCGCCCGATAGGATGGCCATCGTGGCCTACATCCGCGCGCTGCAATCCAGCCGGGACGCGGACCTGGAGGGGGTACCATCCGGGATACGGGACCGCCTCCTGAAAGGGGACCCGCCATGAACGACCGATCCGCCCGGCTGCCCCGGCTGCGCATCCTCTCCCTGGCGTTCGCCGCTACCGGGATCTGCCTATCGCTGTCGGGATGGATGCTGGAACCGGGGCAATTCTTCCGATCCTGGCTCTTCGCGTATCTGGTCTGCCTGCAGCTCGCCCTGGGCTGCTTCGCCTTGCTGATGGTCTCCCGTCTGACCGGAGGCGATTGGGGCGAGGTCCTGCGCGGGTCCCTGGAATCCGGAGCCGCCTGCCTGCCGTGGATGGCCCTGGGGTTCGTTCCCATCGGGTTCGGGATGCGGGAGGTTTTTCCCTGGGCGCGTCCGGAAACCATGGCGGCCAGCGCGAAGCTGATGCAGAAAGCCGCCTATCTCAACGTCCCGTTCTTCCTGGGGCGGGCCGCGTGCTATTTCGCGGTCTGGACCGTGTTGGTGCATTTTCTGCGCAAATGGTTGCGGGTGGAACGGCAGGCGCTGGCCCAACGGGACGATGCCATGCTGGCCAAGGCCCGCAAGCGGGCGGCGGCACTCAGCGCGCCGGGATTGATCCTTTTCGGGATCACGGTCCACTTCGCCGCATTCGATTGGGGCATGTCCCTGGAACCGGAATGGCATTCCACCATGTACGGTTTTCTCATCATCTCCGGCGAGGCGCCGGCGGTCCTGTCCCTGATGATCCTGAGCGCGGCCTGGTTGGATCGCCGGGACGCCCTGTCCGCGCTGGTCTCGCCCGCCAGGCTTTACGATCTGGGCAACCTGCTCCTGGCCTTCGTGTTGATCTGGGCCTACATCCAATTCATGCAATTCCTGATCATCTGGTCGGGGAACCTGCCGGAGGAAATCGCCTGGTATCTCCATCGCATTGCGGGGGGATGGAAATGGATCGCGCTCCTGATGTTCCTGGCGCAATTCGCCTCGCCTTTCTTGCTGCTGCTTTTCCGGTCCTTCAAATCCCGCGTGGGCGCGCTCGCCTGGCTGGCCCTGGGACTGATGGGCATCCACGTCGTGAACGTCTATTGGCTGGTGGCGCCGGCTTTCCATCCGGAAGGAATGGCCGTGCATTGGCTGGATGCGGCCGCGCTGGCGGCGGTGGGCGGCGCTTGGGCCTGGAAGTTCAGCGGCGGGTTGGCGCGTTCCTGGCCGGAAACGGCGGAGGGGGACGGTTCCGCCCATGATTGACCTGACCCGCATCCGCAGGGCGGCGCGCAAGCCGGGGCTATGGGGTTGGACCCTGGCCGCGGTATCCATGGCCTTGCTGTATGCGGCCGGCGCGGTGTCCCGCCGGGTGGAATCCCGGATGCCGGCGATGGACGACGCGGATCCGGAATCCGATCGGAATTCCGATTCTGATTCGGGTCCGGTGCAACCCGATGCATTCTCCGCGGCCGGCGTGGGGACGTTGGGCCTGGCGTTGATGATTGGCGTGGTCGTGGTGGCCGCCGGCCTGTGGCTGGGGATGGAACGCATGGCGGGCGGGCGTTTCCCCCTGGGGAACCGGGCCCAGGTGCTTCCCTCTGCGGAAGATTCCTTATGGCTGGAGCGTTATCGCAAGACGGGATCGGGCGATGCGCCGTTTCCCCTGTTGCAAACCGATCCGGCTCTTGACCTCGCGCGCTTCCGCGCCCGGGAAGATTCGATCCTGAACGGCTGGGGCTGGGCGGATCGCACGGCCGGCAAGGTGAGAATTCCGATTGAGCTTGCCATGCGGCATTTGGCAGCCCGGGGGTTGATCCTGGAATTCCCTAAGAATGGCAGTCCTGCTGCGGAGTCCGGAGCCGCCGGAACCATGCCCGGAACCGACGGGGAATGAAGGACATGCTCTCACCCTGGCAGGCCTTATGGGAATTGTTGCGCTGGGCCAAGCGGCCGTTCGCGGCATTGTTTCCGCCCGTCCTCTCCGAGCATGCGGACGGGGTCGACAGCTTCTACATGTTCCTGGTGGGCATGAGCACGTTCTTCTCCCTGCTCATCGCCGGCTTGATCGTCTTCTTCGCCGTCCGATACGCCCGCGGCCGCAAGGCGGACCGGACGCGGCCGCCGGAATCCAACCTCGTGCTGGAAATCGTCTGGAGCACCGTTCCCCTGGTTCTCTCCGTGGTCATCTTCTTCTGGGGGGCCCGCCTGTACCTGAGGCTGTTCACGGAACCCCTGGGGGGATACGGAGAAGTGGTTTACGTGGTGGGAAAACAGTGGATGTGGAAAGTCCAGCATCCGCAAGGCCCCATGGAAATCGGCGCCCTGCACGCGCCCATGGGCATCCCCATCCGCCTGGTCATGACCTCCCAGGACGTCATCCACGATTTTTCCATCCCGGCATTACGCATCAAGCGCGACGTGGTGCCCGGGCGTTACACCTCCCTCTGGTTCCAGGCCACGCGGACCGGGGAATTCCCCATCTATTGCTCGGAGTATTGCGGGACCCTGCATTCGCAAATGCTCGGCAAGCTCGTGATCCAGTCTCCGGCGGCCTATGCGGCCTGGCTCGCCCAGGGGGCGGCCGCAGGCACGGCCATACAAGCGGGGGAACGCCTGTTCACCTCCCTGGGGTGCGGCGGCTGCCATGGAGCGGAAGGCGGCGCCATACGCGCGCCGCAGCTGGCTGGAATATTCGGAAGGCCCGTTCCCCTCCAGAGCGACGGTTTCGCCACCGCGGACGAAGCCTACCTGCGCGAATCGATTCTGTTCCCGGGCCGCAAGGTGGTGGCCGGATACGCGCCGGTGATGCCCACCTTCGCGGGCCAAATCAACGAAGAACAGATGGTGGAACTCATCGCCTATCTCCGTTCCCTGAGGCTTCCATGAACAACATCGCATCCATGCCCGCATCTCCCCCTGCCGAGGCCGCAAGGTTGCCCGCCCGGCATTATCTGAACGAAGCCCATACCCTGCGCTCCTGGTTCCTGACCACGGATCACAAGCGCATCGCCCTGCTCTTCCTGGCCTCCATCACGGTCTTCTTTTTGATCGCCGGGGTGGCCGCCCTGCTCATGCGCCTGGAATTGCTGACTCCCGAAGGCGACCTGGTGCAGGCAGAGACCTATAACCGGCTGTTCACGCTCCATGGGGTGCTGATGGTCTGGTTCTTCCTCATCCCCTCCATTCCCACCGTGCTGGGCAACTTCGCCATCCCCATGATGCTGGGCGCGCGGGACCTGGCCTTTCCCCGCCTCAACCTGATCAGCTGGTATCTCTTCGTGGGCGGCGGGACGCTCACGCTTTACTCCCTGATCAAAGGCGGAGTGGACACGGGATGGACCTTCTATACGCCCTACAGCACCCTCTATTCCAACTCCGCCGTGCTCAGCACGGTGGCCGGGGTCTTCGTCTCCGGGTTCTCTTCCATCCTCACCGGCCTCAACTTCATCGTCACCATCCATACTTTGCGGGCGCGCGGACTCACCTGGTTCCGCCTTCCCCTGTTCATCTGGTCCATGTACGCCACCAGTCTCATCCTGGTCCTGGCCACGCCGGTATTGGCGATCACCCTGCTGCTCCTGGCCATGGAACGGTTTTTCGGCTTCGGTTTTTTCGATCCCCGGCTGGGCGGCGATCCCTTGCTCTTCCAGCATCTCTTCTGGTTCTATTCCCATCCCGCCGTGTACATCATGATCCTGCCGGGCATGGGCGTGGTCAGCGAATTGGTGGCCGCCTTTTCCCGGCGCAGGGTTTTCGGGTACAAGGTGGTCGCCTTCTCCAGCCTCGCCATCGCCGTGTACGGCTTCCTGGTGTGGGGCCACCACATGTTCGTCGCGGGCCAATCGCCCTACGCCGGCCTGGTGTTCTCGGCGCTTTCCTACCTGGTGGCCATCCCCTCCGCCATCAAGGTTTTCAATTGGACCGCCACCTTGTACAAAGGGGACATCTCCCTGGACACCCCCATGCTCTACGCGCTGGGATTCATCGGCCTCTTCACCATCGGCGGCCTGACCGGCCTGTTCCTGGCCGCCTTGGGCCTGGACGTGCATTTGACGGACACGTATTTCGTGGTGGCCCACTTCCATTTCATCATGGTGGGAGGGATGGTGATGGGTTATCTGGGCGGCATCCATTATTGGTGGCCCAAGATTTCCGGGCGCCTGTACACGGAATGGATGGGCCGGTTTTCCGCCATCACCGCGTTCGTGGGATTCAACCTGACATTTCTGCCACAGTTCCTCGCAGGTTACCTGGGGATGCCGCGGCGGTATTGGGCCTATGCCCCGGAATACCAGGTGCTGAACGTCATGTCCACCCTCGGCGCCAGCATCCTGGGGGTCGCCTACGCCTTCCCGCTGATCTACCTGACCTGGTCGTTCTGGAAAGGGCAGGTTGCGGGCCCCAACCCCTGGGAGGCGACGGGCCTGGAATGGCGGACCCCCTCGCCTCCTCCCACCCACAATTTCGAAACGCCTCCCCGCGTAACCGGCGAAGCCTACGAAAGATCCCATGCGGCCCGCGGCGAAGCCTGAAGCGCCCGGTCTCGGCCGGTCAGAGACCGGGGCGGCGGGTCAATTCGCGGACCTGGAGCATGAGCGTTCCGCCTCCCTGCTGGGCATGTGGACTTTCCTGGCCACGGAAGTGCTTTTCTTCGGAGGCATGTTCACCGGGTATATCGTCTACCGGACCTTTTACGCCGAAGCGTTCCGGGAGGCGGGCGGTCATCTCGACCTTTTCTGGGGCGGCGTCAACACCGCGGTCCTTCTGGTGAGCAGCGCGGCGGTGGCCATGGCGGTCCGGGCCGCGGGCCAAGGCCGGGGGAAATCCACGGCCGGCTGGTTTTTCTCAGCGGCGGCGCTGGGGGCGGTTTTCATCGCCATCAAGGCCCATGAATACACGCGGGACTACCGCGAACACCTGATGCCCCTGCGCGATCTCCCCTTCCGGTTTCCCGGGCCCCACGCGGATCAGGCCAGGCTTTTCTTCAACCTCTATTTCGTCATGACCGGCGTCCACGCCCTCCACCTGTTGATCGGCATGGGCCTGGTTCTGGTGCTGGCCGCGCTTTCCTGGAGAGGCCGCTTCAGCGGCGGAAGGGACGCGCCCGTGGAGGCCGTGGGACTGTACTGGCATTTCGTGGATGCGGTATGGGTGTTCCTTTACCCCCTCTTCTACCTGATGGGAAGGTAACATGGCGGTCAACTCCAAGGAGGGACTTTCCCCGGCGGGGATCGCCCTGATAGGCATAGTCCTGCTGGCGCTGCTCGCCCTGACCATCGCCATCGCCCGCTTCCATTGGGGCGCCTGGAACCTGATCCTGGCCATGGCCATCGCCACCGTCAAGTTGATCCTCATCGCCCTCTATTTCATGCGCCTCCGCTATAGCGGCCGGACCTTGTGGGTTTTCGCCGCGGCGGGATTCTTCTGGCTGCTGATCCTGGTGGGACTGAGCCTCTCCGACTACCTGACGCGCCGGGGACCGTATTGAGCGGCCTCAGATCAGTTCCCGCAGCTTGTCTTTGATCACCGTTCCCAGGATCTTCATGCGCTCGGGTTCGCCCCGGGCCAGGGACTCGGCGAATTTGACGGCCTGATCGCTCTTGATCTTGGCGGGCATGGGGGGAGTGAAAGGATCCACCAACGCCTCGATGATCACGGGGCCATTGACCGCAAAGGCCGCCTCCAGCACCGCCGCGCACTCACCCGGATCGGAAACGCTGAACCCGGTTCCGCCGCAAGCGTGGGCGAAGCCGGCGAAATCGATGGGCTGGAGATCGCATCCGTATTCGGGATTCCCCAGGAAGACCATCTGCTCCCATTTGATCTGCCCCAGGGTGTTGTTCTTGCAGATGATCACCTTGATGGGAAGGTTGTATTTGACCGCGGTGGCGAATTCCGCCATCAGCATGGAGAATCCTCCGTCCCCGACGAAGGCGACCACCTGGCGCTCCGGATAGGCTATCTGGGCGGCGATGGCGTACGGCAGCCCGCATGCCATGCTGGCCAGGTTCCCGGAAAGCGTGAGCTTCTGGCCGCGCTTGGCCTTGATATGGCGCGCGAACCAGGTGGTGATGGTGCCGCTGTCGCAGGCCACGATGGCGTCGTCCCGCAGGAGCTTGTCCGTTTCCCATGCCACCACCTGGGGCTTCATGGGCATGTCCCGGCGGGTCCCCCGTTCCTCCATCAGCTTCCACCACTCCTTCATTCCAGCCTGGGCCTTTTCCAGGAAACCCCGGTCGGCGTTCCGATGCAGATAAGGCAGGAGCAATCCCAGGGTGCGTTTGCAATCCCCCGCCAGACCCACCTCCGCGGGAAAACGCAAGGCGATGCGCTCGGGATCGATATCGATCTGGATGCCCCGGACTTTTCCCGGCTTGGGATAGAACTCGATATAGGGGAAAGACGTGCCCACTATCAGCAAGGTGTTGCATTCCGTCATCGCATCCTCGGAAGGGGCCGTGCCCAAAAGCCCGATGCCGCCGGTCGTGTACGGGCTGTCGTCCGGGACCGCGGCTTTGCCCAGCAAGGCCTTGACGATGGGCGCGCCCAGCATCTCGGCCGTTTGCTCCAGTTCATCGGCGGCGCCAAGCGCGCCCCGGCCGCACAGGATGGTGATTTTCCCGCCCTGGTTCAGGATCTCCGCCGCCCGCCGCAGATCGGCTTCCGCGGGCACGCCGGCGGATGCGGCGAAGGTCTCCACATTGTGCCCGGGCACGTTGCGTTTGGATCGCTCCGCGCCGGAAGTCTCCTCCTGCAGATCCACGGGGAAATTCAGATGCGAGACGCCCCTTTTTACCAAGGCGTTGCGGCAGGCGAGATGGGTCACGTTTTCCACGTGGGCCACGCCCATGACCCGGGCCGAGTAGACGGCCACGTCCGTGAAAACGCGATCCAAATCGACGTCCTGCTGGGCGTGCGTATCGATCAGATCGTGGAAATGATGGCCCGTGATTGCGAGCACCGGCTGTCCGTCCATTTTGGCGTCGTACAATCCGTTCAGAAGATGGAGCCCGCCGGGCCCGGAGGTGGCCAGGCAGACGCCCAGCTTTCCGGTGAACTTGGCGTAGCCGCATGCCATGAAAGCCGCGGCCTCCTCGTGCCTCACCTGCACGAAGGCGACTTCCTCCCGCCTTTTCCGGAGCGCTTCCATTATTCCATTGATGCCGTCCCCGGGAAGGCCGAATACGACCTTCACGCCCCAATCGATGAGGATATCCACCATGATTTCCGCGGCGGTTTGCTTGGGCATGCGGCCCTCCCGTTTTTTCAGGTTTTCCAGTGCATCCCGTAACGCCGGATGGCCTCATGCCTGATGGTCAAGGCGGCGCGGTGGCGCGGCGCGCCCGGGAATGCCTATATCGAAAATAAAATCGCCGGGATCCGGAAGACATGGGAATCGATCCATTCCTTTTTGCCGCGGGTGTACCCCCGCCTTTACACAAAACCGTTTCTTTGCACGAAACGTCGCTCCCCGATTGCGCCCGGTCCGAAGCGCCGGTAAGCGCGTTTTTCGCCCCGAATCACGTATGCTACCCCCCGGGGAATTCACAACTGTGAAAAGTCCATCCGTTCTTCCCAAAAGTCTCCACGCTTGCGGACGCGGATCCGGATATGTTAACCGGCCTAGGGGCGCTGGGTTCCCAGCGCTTTTTTCCGGGGGCAATTCCATGATCGTCATTCGCAAACAAGGTATCGCCGCGCCCTTCCGCGCGGCGTCGCCTGCCCGAGCGTGGGGCATTCTTTTCGCGGCCGTCCTGCTGGGGTTCGCCGGACACGTGCGGGCGCAGGCCCAGAAGCGTTGCGATTTGATCGTGAAGTCGACGCCCGGGGCCGGAACCGACAGCACCTGCCTGGATCTGGTTTCCCTGGCGAACGGCGGCACGGCCATCCAGACCGCGGGCAATGTCACGCGCATCAGCCGCACGGGCCTGAGATTCTGCAAGAACGCCTTCCAAGTGCAGACCGGGGCGGAAGCGGACGTCGTTTTCATCTTCGACAACAGCGGGAGCATGTTCGCCCAGCTGGCCTGGGTCGACCCTGCCACCAACGACACCACCTTCTACAACGGGCCGGGCGGTTGCGCGGACAGGACGACTTCCGGGACGTTCACATTGCAGACGGCCAATGGGCCGCTCGTATGCGCCATGCTCAATTCCAACGCCGGGTGCCGGGACTATTCCGGCGACCCCTATGAAGTCCGCGCCCAGGTCATCAAGACCGCCATCGACTATATGGCCCGGACCTCGCCCACCTCCACCGCCGGAATCACGGGATTCGCCCTCACCACCATGCACCCCCTGGCCCCCCTGCAGTTGAACGTCCCCGCCAACGTGGCCCAGGTCAAGGACAGCGCCTTGATCGACAGCGTGGGCAGCACGAATTACGGCCCGCCGCTGCGCCTTGCCTACGGCTGGCTCAGAAACCCGGCCGTGGTCAAAACGGCCAAACATGCCATCGTCTTCATCTCCGACGGCGCGCCCAACGACGGGGGACGCAATGGCTACCTGGCCATCGTGGATTCCACCATTCCCATCTTCAGCATTTTTCTCGGGCACACCAGCACGGCGGACACGGCCAACCTCAAGCAGCTTTCCGATCTCACCCATGGGACCTTCAACCGCGTGGATCCCAAGAACATCGCCGGCATCAACCAGGTGATGCAGTCCATCATCCAGTCCCTGCTCCTGACCACCGTGCCACGCTCCATCGAGGTCACCAACACCTCGTTGGCGCCGCCGCAGATCAGCCGATCGACCAACCTGGTCCGGAACGCGGACAGCAGCATGAGCCTGTCCCTGGACAGCATCATCGGCCTAAGGCTGGGAAGCAATGACCTGCAGGTCAAGATCACCATGAACGACACCCTCACCCGCACCTATGCGGTCAAGGTGCAAGCGGACGGGCCCATCGCTCCGGCCTCCACTTCCGAAGTGACCTGTTACGATCCTCCCGTCCTGACCCTGCTGAACGCCCAAGGCAAGCCGGACACCGCCTACCTGTCCGGGACCGCCGACTATACGGTGAAGCTGACCAGGGCCACCAACGACCTCAGTAGCGTGCTGGTTACCTCGGTATCCCGGGACTCCGCGCGGGGCCCGGCCTGGGGCGATGCCGAATCCGTCCTCCTCAACCTCGCGGGCGCGGGCAACACCTACCAGGGCGCCCAGCCCTTGAACGGCGGATCGGTAACTCCCACGGCCCACAATGGAACCCTGGAATCGGACGCCAGCGGAAAGGTGATCCTGAGTTGGGTGCATCCCCGGGATCCCCGCGAGTTCGCGAACTACGAATTGCCCGGCCAGCGGATCCCGGTCATTCCGCCGTTCATAGAGGTGGAGCGCGTCCGCGACGTCACCAGGGGCGAGGTCATCGACGGGGCCATCCAGGATCCGGTGGTGGTCTACGGCGGGGCGAACCTGGTCCGGACCTCGCCGGACTCGGCGCATGTCACCTATGGCGGCTGCCTCTCCAATTGCACCACCGAGTCGATCCGCCTGGGGGACCCGGGAAAGATTCCCAGCTTCGTCTTCAAGACCGCCTCGCCCTTTTCCTATGCCGTGAAGATCTACGACAACCTGGGAAACTTCGTGAACGAATCCAACGGTTCCGTGGACGCGGCCAAATGGCTGACCATGCCCAGGAAAGGGGACTCGGTGGCGGTGGTGATGAGCGTATTGCCCGTGGCCAGGAACGGCGCCATGGTCGGCAGCGGAGTCTATATCCTGCGGGCGATCATCAACGCCCAGGCGGGAGCCTCGCACAACGGCCTGGGCAACGAGACCCTCGTTCCCGCGGGCTCACGCATCATCCTGAACCGGTTCGGGTACCTGCGATCCAGCCGCTGAAACAGCGGGCGCTGAAGCAGCGGTACGCCGCTGAAGCAGCGGGCCTTAGAATTGGTTTTATTCTGATTCCGCGCAAATGACGCTACTCCGGCCGCTCTTACAACTAATTGCATCGGAAATCAAATAGTCCTAGGGGGGTGCCCCTGGGAAACGTACTTCAGCAACAACGCTCACCTGGCCGGAACCCTCCATCCACTTAGAAGAGCGATAAAAAAGGAAAACATGATACTCACCCGCCAATTGGCCTCCGCCATCGCTTTAGCCTTTCCGCTGCTTACCTTCGCTCAAGAAGCCAAAACCGACGTGGATCCGCCGGTCATGGAACACATCGACGCGAATACCGAGATCCGGGTCGTCGCCCCTACCAACACCTGGTACGGCACGCGCGGCCTGAGCCAGACCGGTTCCGCGGAAGCTCTGGGCATGGGCCGCCTGATTTTCGGGTTGAACGGATCCTTCTACCAACAACAGAAGGCATTCCTCCGCAGCCCCAACAAGGACGCCAAGTTCTTCACCGGCATCGGATCGATCGCATTCGGATTGAACCGCCAGGTGGATGCCTTCGCTTCCATCACCGGTTTCGGTTCCACCAATTACAACAGCCAGCAGGCTTCCGGTCCCGGAACGGTCGGAGCCGGCGTACAGGGCACGCTGCCTTTCGCCCAGTCCGCCCCCGTCAGAATGGCCGCACAGGTCGGCATCTACCAGGGATTGACCAACAACCCCATCGACACCAATTACGCGGATGGGTATAGCTACTTCGAAGCCAGGACCGGCCTGGACTTCATGGGCAAGCTCATCCAGTCCCTGGTTCTCGGAAATGAAGACACGGGCTTCAAGCTGCATTTCAACGAAGGCGTGATCACATCGGCCGAAGACGGCACGGACGGGCTGCTGCTCCTGAGCACCGGCGCCCAGGTCAATATGTTCAATGCCGTGCTGGGCCTGGAACTCCATTCCCGCTCGCCCATCGAAACCATCGAGTTCGGAACGGATCCCTTTTGGATGACGCCTTCCGTGCAATTCCGCTCCGCCTATGACATCAACCTGTCGGCTGGCGCCGACATCGCCCTTTCCGGCGAACGCAATGATGCCGCCGGCACGCGCGCCCTGGAACCTTTCCGCCTGTTCGCCGGCCTGACGTTCACCCTCGATACCGAAGCCGGAGCCCGGGCGGAAGCCAAGGCCAAGGCGCAGCGCGAAGCGGGGGAAAAGAACAGCCTGAAGAATTCGAACCGGTCCCTGAAGGAACAGGCCCGCGAGGATTCCCTGGCCCAGATCCGCCAGAAGGCCGCTTCCGATTCCGCCGCCGCAGCAGCCGCCTCCAGGAACAGCGCCGACTCCCTGTCCATGGCCAACAAGGCCCGCCAGGATTCCATCGCCCTCGCCGAATCCCAGAAGAACCTGGCCCTGGAAAAATCCAAGCGCTCGGACGCGGAGAAGCAGTTGCTGTCCACGGGCCTTCTGCTCATGGATGCCGTCTACTTCGAAACCAACAAGACGGACATCTCCATCAACTCCAAGCCGTACCTGAACATCATCGCCAAGATGCTGACCAAGTATCCCAAGCTCCGCATCGAAGTGGCCGGTCATACGGATGACGTGGGCAGCGACGCGCACAACCAGACCCTGAGCCAGGGCCGCTCGGAATCAGTCGCCAACTATATGTCCAGCGTGGCTCCCGAACTCCGGGACGTGCTGACCGCCCGCGGGTACGGGGAATCCATGCCCAAGGCGGACAACAAAACCGCCGACGGCCGCAAGCTGAACCGTCGCACGGAACTCCAGGTCCTCAATAAAGAAGTACTCAAGGAGTACAACCCTTAGTCTTGGGGAATCCCTCCGGGGATTCCCATCTTCGTCGGGCGTTTTCCGAGGGCCGCGCGCATTGCGCGGCCCTTTTCATTGAAAGGAATATTCACATGTTATACACGATAGCCGTCGTTCTTCTGGTCCTGTGGTTGCTGGGAATGGTTTCATCCTACACCGTGGGCGGATTCATCCATATCCTGCTGGTCATCGCCATCGTCATGGTGTTGCTGCGGGTCATCAGCGGACGCAAGGTCCTTTAACCGCCCGGGCCTACCGGGTTTTGATGAGCTTGGCCGTGCGCCTTTGGGCGCCCGTGATCATCTCGAAGAAGTAGATGCCCTTCGGCAAGTCCTTGCCGAAGGCCAAGGTCTCCCCGGCGCCCAGTACTCGGCGCTCCAAGACCCTTCCGGACAGATCTGAAACGGCGACCCGGCTTTCCCCGCCCTCGTTGGTGACGAGCGCCTGGTCCGCGAACGGGTTCTGGGAAATCCGGAAGTCGGAAGCCGAGGTGGCGATGGTCGTAATTCCCGTCCCGTTCCCTTTTTTATAGACCCGCACGAAATCCACGGACATATCGGTGGGGAAAACCGTGGTGGCATCGGGGTTGCCCGGCCATCCTCCGCCCACCGCCACGTTGAGGATCAGGTAGAAGCGCTTGTCGAAGGGCTGGCCGCGGGCGGTGCTGAAATACAGGACATCGTCGATGTACCAGCGCTGCGCGCCCACCTCCCATTCATAAGCGAAGGTATGGAAGTCGTCGGCGAAGGTCCCGCTGGCAAGGGTCTTGGAACCGCCCTGCTGCTGATTCCCGCCGCTACTCCAATGCACGGTGGCGTACACCTTGGCCGGTTGGTGGCCCAGCAGTTCCATGATGTCCATCTCGCCGCTGGCAGGCCATCCGCCGTAGGCGTTATCGGTCGGCATCATCCAGATGGCGGGCCATATGCCTTTGCCCGAAGGCAGCTTGGCCTTGACTTCGATCCTTCCGTAGAGCCAGTCCCCCTTCATGCGGGTCTGCATTTTGGACGAGGTGTAATTCCTGCCGCCCACGTTTTCCTTGAGAGAGCGGATGATCAGGGACCCGTTTTCCACGAATGCGTTCTTGGCGGAATTGGAATAATATTCGAGCTCGGAGTTGACGTTGGCGGGTCCCGTTTCAAAGCTCCATTTGGAGGCGTTGATCACGGGATCGGTGAACTCGTCGGACCAGACCATCTGCCAGCCGGGCTTGTCCTGGGCGCGCGCGGCGGAAATGATCAGTCCCAGCGCGAGAAGGGAAATCCACGGGACAACCAGGCTTTTACCGGACCGTCTATTGGTTGCCATATGATCGTTCCTTGCGATAATCCGTTCCCGACCCGGGTGGCGCCACCCTGAGCCTGCCCCGGGCGTCCACGAAAAGGACGGAGTTGTCTCCTCCCCCGGTCCATAGCCACTCCGCTCCGGCGCGCCTGAATGCGAGGAGGGCCGCGCGGCGGGACGGGGCCGAAAGCGCGATGCCGGTGGGGTCCGGGTTCTTCGCGCGGATTTCGTCCCGGACCAGGGTGCCGGATGGGCTCAGGTTCGCGGCGGTCCAACCGCCGGCGGCGCTGGCCCCGGGTTTCAACGCGGCCGTGGTCTCGCCCAAGGCAGCTACCGACCAGTTGCAGGAACTGATGAAGTTCTGATCCAGAAAGTCCCACCACTTGTGGCTTTCGGGGGCGTCGAGGAATCCGCTCCCCGTGGCCTCGGCGGTGCCGTATTCCGTCACCATCAGGGCGATGCCGTTCTTGAGGGCGGTAGTGGCCTTATCGCGCAGGGCCTGCTTATGGGTGGCGGCATAGTAATGCATGGTATAGGCGATGTTGGTGGAGATGGTGATGGGGTTTTTTGACGCCTCATCCATATCCTGCGACCAGTTCCGCGTACCGCAGATGATGATATTGTCGGGGTCCACGGCTCGAATCGCCTGGATGACCGCTTCGTGGTATGGCTTGATCTGCGTCGCCCAGCTCTCCTGCATCGGTTCATTCCAGGTTTCATACATGATATTGGGAGTCGTGCCGTAGGCCTTGGCCAGGTCCGTGAAAAAGTTCTTGGAGGACTGGACGTTGTTCTGGGCGCCGTCCATCGAATGCCAGTCGACCACCGCATAGATGCCGTTGGCGATGCATGCATCGACCACGGTCTTGACTTTGTTTATCTCCCCGGTGGGATTGCCCTGGTAGCTGCCGGGCAATATCGCGATCCGGATGATGTTGCATTTCCAGTCGCGGACCAGCCAGTTGACGGTATTGGCGTTGTAAAACTGCGTCCCCGCGGTGGACCAGCAGTACAGGGACATGCCGCGCAGGGCGACCGGATTGCCGTTTTTGTCGACGATGCGGTTCCCTTTTACGGAAAGCAGGCCGTATTGCTGCACAGGGGTGGCTCCGGAAGGGGCGGCCACCGCCAAAAGGAGCGCGGCGATCCATGCTCCTGCGCGCCAATGGCCCGCCGGCCGGCTTTGTATTTTTGGCATTTGCGATAACCCCGTGCCCAAGTCTCACCCCCTGGTGTCCAATCCACCGTATGCGGATAATAGCGGAAGCCGGGTTACACCCGGGTACAGGATCGGCAAATGTGTGTATAATATCGGCAGGCCCGGTTTCGATGGCGTTTCCGCGGATATTATCAAGGCGTAAATCGAATGGATATCGTGGAACTCAAACAGAAATTCCTGAAGCAACTGGCCAGCCAACCGGCGCTGGAACTGCTTGAATATCTGCCGGACACGTATTTCTTCGCCAAGGATCTGGACGGCCGGTTCATGGCCGCCAACGCCGCCTTCGTAAGAGGCGCCGGCCTGGGAAGCGAGAGCGACCTGATCGGAAAGTCCGATCTGGACGTCTGGCCCCGGCATCTTGCGGAAGGCTACCGCCGGGACGACCGCAAGGTGATGCAGTCCGGCAAACCGATCATCAACAAGTTGGAGCTGAGCAAGAACGCCAAAGGCGGATCCGATTGGTTCTGCACCACCAAGATTCCCCTCCGCGACAAAAGCGGAACCGTGCGCGGCGTGGCCGGGTTCGCCCGCGACGTGAAGAAGTCCCACTCCTCCTTCAAGCCTTACATGGAAATGTCCAAGGTCATCGAGTACATCCTCTCCAATTACTCGGACCCCCTGAGCCTCAAGTCCCTGGCTTCCAAAGCGGCCATGTCGCCGAGCCAGTTCGAACGCAGGTTCAAGAAAAACTTCGGCGCCACGCCCATGCAATATCTCCGCACCATCCGCATCCAGGCGGCCTGCCAGTTCCTGGCCGAAACCCAGCTCTCCATCTCCCAGATCGCTTTCAAGACCGGACATTACGACCACAGCCATTTCAATCGCTACTTCTCCCAGTACATGGGCCAGTCGGCCACGCAGTACCGGGCCGCGCATTCGCCGGCCGATAGCCGCTGATCCTATCGCGGACCCCGGGCCGCGCGCCGGCCTTCCCCGAAAATGCCATGAATCAAGCCGCGGGCCTGGATCCGTCGCGGGCGCGAAGCTATATCAATGGGAAGATGGAAGCCTTGGAAAAACGGGAACGCGGGCCGCGTCCGATTGCGGAAGACAAGCCCTGGCATTCCCTTACCGTCGAAGAAGCGCTTGATGCGACGGGATCGTCGCGGGAACTCGGCCTTACCGGAGCGGAGGCCGTCCGCCGGCTGGCTTCCGACGGGCCCAACCTCCTTCCCGAGAAGGCCGGCATAAGCGCCTGGAAGCTTTTCCTGGGCCAGTTCAACAGCCTGGTCATCTGGGTGCTGATCGCGGCGGGCATCGTCTCCGGCGCCATGGGCGAGATCGTCGACGCCACGGCCATCCTGACCATCGTCGTCCTCAACGGGATCATCGGTTTTTTCCAGGAGTACAATGCGGAGCAATCCATCGCCGCGCTCCGGAAAATGACGGCCCCTTCCGCCAAGGTGCGCCGGGACGGAAGGACGGGCAACGTTCCGGCGTCCTCCCTGGTCCGCGGCGACATCATCGAATTCGAAGCCGGCGATCTGGTTCCCGCCGATGCGCGTTTGCTGGAGGCCTCCGGGTTGCGCTGCGCGGAAGCGGCCCTCACCGGCGAATCCGAACCGGTGGCCAAGATTCCCGATCCCATTCCGGACGGCGCACTCTCCCTGGGCGACAGGCTCAACATGGTCTACATGGGCACGAGCGTAGCCTCGGGAGCCGGAGCCGCGGTGGTGATGGCCACGGGCCTTGGCACCGAGATAGGCAAGATCGCGAGCCTGCTCGAATCCGCATCGGAAGAAACTGCCACGCCCTTGCAAAAACGCATGGATTCCCTGAGCCGGACCCTGGTATGGATCTGCCTCGGGTTGGTGGCGTCGCTTTTCCTGCTGGGACTGCTGCGCGGCCGGGAGCCATTCGAACTGTTCCTCACCGCGGTGAGCCTGGCGGTGGCGGCCGCGCCGGAAGGCCTGCCCGCCGTGGTCACCGTGGCCCTGGCCTTGGGAGTCCAGCGCATGGCCAAGCGCAACGCCCTGATCCGCCGGCTTCCTTCCGTGGAGACCCTGGGTTCCGCCTCCGTGATCTGCACGGACAAGACCGGGACGCTCACGGCGGGGAGCATGACCGTCAGGGAGTTGTATCTCGCAGGTGAAACCTTCCTGGTGGAAGGCGGAGAGCTGGGGCCATCGGGATCCGTGAGCATCAGCGGGCGCCCGCCGGATGCGGCCCAGAGCGACCGCTTGCGCCGCTTGGCCCGGGTGCAGACCGGCACCCTCACCGCCAGCCTGTACCAAGAAGGGGACGAGTGGAAGGTGGCCGGCGATCCCACCGAAGGCGCCTTGCTGGCCGTGGCCGGAAAGGTGGGGCTGGCGGCGGAATCGACTTCGGCCGCGGACAAAGTGATCGCCTACCCCTTCGATTCGGAACGCAAGCGCGCCAGCGCCATCCGCAAAGGGCCCGGCGGCTCTTTACGGATCTTCGTGAACGGCGCTCCCGACCTGCTGGTCGATTTGTGCGTCCGCGTCGATACCTCCGAAGGCCCGAAGCCCATGGACGGAGAACAACGCCGGCGCATTCTCGAAGCGAACGCGGCCATGGCGGCCCGGGGATTGCGTGTGATCGGCTCAGCCTACCGGGAATTCGCTCCGGAGCAGGGGCGCATGCCCGGTATGGAGGAAGCGGAACGCGGCCTCACCTTCATGGGCCTGGCAGGCATGTACGATCCGCCGCGCCCGGAAGCCGCCGCGGCAGTGGCCGAATGCCACCGGGCCGGAATCAGGGTGGTGATGATCACCGGGGACCATCCTTCCACGGCCGCCGCCATCGCCAAGAGTCTGGGCATCGCGGTGGATGGGGACGGCGTGCTGACCGGATCCACCCTGGATGCCCTGGACGATAAGGCGCTCTCGGAAAAAGTTCCGCGCACCGCCATCTACGCCCGCGTGACGGCCGCCCACAAGCTCCGCATCGTGCGGGCCTGGAAATCCCTGGGCGCCGTGGTCGCCATGACCGGGGACGGCGTCAACGATTCCCCCGCCCTCAAGGGCGCCCACATCGGCATCGCCATGGGCCGCAGCGGCACCGAGGTCACCAAACAGGCGTCCGACATGATCATCACCGACGACAATTTCGCCTCCATCGTGGCGGCCGTGGAGGAGGGCCGCGGCATCTACCAGAACATCCGCAACACCCTCCAGTTCCTGCTGGCGGGAAATACCGGAGAGTTGCTGCTCATGATGGTGGCCATCGTGGCCGGGCTTCCCTCACCGCTGCTGCCCATCCATCTGCTCTGGATCAACCTGGTAACGGATGGGTTACCCGCCCTCTGCCTGGCGTCCGAGCGGATCGATCCGGACGTCATGAAGTTCCCGCCCCGGGCCCAGACGGAATTCCTGTCCGATCCCGGTTTCCGGAACTCCCTGCTGTTCACGGGATTCCTCACCGCGGGCGTCTCCATGCTGGCATTCCTATGGGGGCTCAGGAATTACGATATCGGGACCGCCCGCTCGGCGGCTTTTTCCACTCTGGTTTTCGCCGAGCTGTTGCGTTCCCTGGGGGCCCGCAGCGAGTCCAAGCCCATCTGGCGCCTGAGCCCTCTGGGAAACCCCCGGCTTTTCATCGTGGTCGGCCTTTCCATCACCGCCCAGATCCTTCTCCACCGCTATCCGCCCCTGGAAACCCTCCTGAAAACCGCGCCCCTTCCCCTCGGGGAAGTCATGGCTTTGCTTTGCCTGGCCTCGATTCCCCTGTTCGCCATGGAGCTGGTGAAAGTGGTCCGGAACGCGCGACCCTACTCGGATTCCGGTGAAGCCGCCGTGTAGGCGGCATAAGCGGAGGAATCCATCGCCGGCAGCTTTTTCAGGAAGGCCACGATGGCCCAGAGCTCATGCTCAGAGTGCGTCTTCCCGAAGGCGGGCATGCCGCTCATCTTGATCCCGTTCTTCGTCATCCAATAAAGCTCCGCGGCCGTCCATTCATCCGCCGCCCCCTTCAGCTTGGGAGCCTTGGGATACAACCCTTCGGCGAACTCGGAGCGTTCGACTCCCGGCGCGCCGTGGCACTCCACGCACATTTCCCGGTAATGCCCGAATCCCAGGCGGACCATGGCGGTATCCTCCAATTCCGGCGCGACTATGCCTTTGGCATGGTGCTTTACGGAACGGTCCACCGTCATGGAGATCGCCGTCTTGACCAGCTTCCAATGGGGAGTGGTCGCGGATATATCATACCTGCCGGAATAGATGAATACGGCCGCGGCCGCCATCCCCACAAGCAACAGAAACAAGGATTTTCTAAGCATACGCATATCCCGCCTTTTCAGGAAATCTACAAATCCCGGTCCGGACAGGATCCGTCCCTCCCATTCATTGCGTTATGGTAGGTTCTTGGCTTGATTCCAATTGGAATACCCACAAAGAGTGTTGTCGAAACCGCCTGGAGATGCTTATAATCGACTCCAGCGCGATCTATTTGTCGCCGTACCGCAGGACGCAAATATGGATACCCAATCCGCGCAGAAGATCGAAAGCGAACCGGCCCCGCAGCCCGTCAAGGATATGATTCTCGTCGTCGAGGACAACCGGGTCCAGCAGATGACCTATAAGGGGATTTTCAATTACGGACGCGTCCTCAACCGATTCACTCCCATCATGGTCTCCACCGCCCTGGAAGGCCTGACCTGCCTCACCAGCATCCAGCCTCCCATGAAACTGCCGGCCCTGATCATCCTGGATTGGGAGCTGCCGGGAATGTCCGGTCTGGAATTGATTCAGCGGCTGAAAGCGGACGCCCGTTGGAGCGGCATTCCCGTCATCTTCGCAACGTCCCATACGGGAAAAGGCGAAGTGCAACAGGCGAAATCGGCCGGAGCCGCCGGGTTCCTGATCAAGCCGATCAAGGTCACGGCCCTGGCGAGCCTGGTCGAGAAGGTGCTCGGCCTCGCCACCGCGCCTCCCTGAGGAATTTTTCCTTGCTCCCGCACGGTCCATGAAGATAGATTGAAGCCTTGGATTCCAAGAGTGGTCCGGTGACCCACCCGTTGATAGATTCCGAGGTGAGTTGTGGAGGATGTTTTCGATATCCTGCTTGTGGAATCCAATCCGCAAGGACTCCGGATACTCGTGGATATCCTGTCCGGTGAGGAATATTCCCTCACCACCGCCGTATCGGCGCGCGAAGCCTTTTCCCATATTTTCCGGCAAAGTTTCGACCTGATCATCCTTTCCGTCCGGCTTCCCAATATGGACGGAATTTCGATCGCCTCGCAAATCAGAAACAGAGAGCAATCCAGGACGACGCCCATCCTTCTATTGTCCATGCGGGATGAGAGCGATGCGTTGGCCGCCAGAGGCGTTCCATTGGGGAATCTGGATTTCCTCGCCAAGCCGGTTTCGCCGGAGGCTCTCAGGACCAAGGTGAGAATGTGGGTCGGCCGTTCCAAGGAGGGCCGCCGGGAAACCGAAGCATCGGAAGTCATCGGCGTACCGGAGCCTCCCATCGGGGAATCCAATCTGAAGGATCAGGAATCCCTGAACCGGGCGGCCATCGAAGGAATGCAGGATACAGCCATCCTGTGGGAAGACATCCATGGCTTCGTCGTCAGCAGCAACAGCCAGGTGCGAAGGATACTCGGATACCAGGAGCATGAAATCAAAGGGATGCACGCCTCCGCCTTTTTCTCCCTGCAAGACAGGAAAGCCGGAATCCCGGAATTGGAAATGCGCCTGGCCAGGGAGAAAGGGCGGGCCATAGATGAACGCTGGCACGTCCGGAAGGACGGTTCCCGCCTCTGGGCGGTGGGATTGGTGACCCCCCTTTGGAGAGCGCCGGGCGAACTGGAGGGCTACATCAAAATCCTCCGCGATAGGACGGATCAGAAAATAATCGACGACCTGGCCCACGATAGCGAGTGGCGATATAAGCGATTGCTCGATTCCACCGTCGAAGGGATTTTCGGCTACGATCTGAATGCCATGGTCAGCTTCGCGAATGCCTCCTCTCTCGGCCTGCTGGGTTTCCCGGATGAGGAGGGGATATTGGGTCTCGACCTCCACGCTATTTTTCCCCATGGCCGTCCGGACGGCGTACCCTGCCAAGGCAAGGACTGTCTGATGGTGTCCAAGGTTCTGAAAGGCGAGGAATCCCATGGTGAAGCCGTGTTCCAAAAGGCGGACGGGAATCGGTTCCTGGTGGAGTACCGCATCCATACGGTCCGCACCAGCGGAGAAGTGATCGGCGCCGTCGTCACGTTCATGGATATCTCGGAGCGGAAAAGGACCGAAGAGCGTCTCAAGGCCATGGAGAAACGTTTCCGGCAAGCCCAGAAGCTCGAATCCATCGGACGATTGGCGGGCGGAGTCGCCCATGAACTCAACAATGATTTGACCGCCGTCATCGGCTATGGAGAACTCTTCCTGGATCGTCTCGATGACCAGAACCCGATCCGGCCCGGCATCGAGGCGATTCTGCAGAATGGCAAGCGGGCGGCGGACCTGGTCCGCAAGCTGCTCGCCTTCGCGGGTAAACAACCCCTGGTCTCGAAACCGATCCAGCTGGCGGCTTTCCTGAACGAGCGCTTTCCCCATTTCCGGGATGCCGCCGGGGAAAAGGTCCGGCTTTCCTTGGACGTGGACCCGGACCTTCCCCAGATATTTTCCGAACCCGAGCAGTTGGAACAGGCCATACTCAGCATCCTCTCCAATGCCAAGGAAGCCATGGTGGAAGAAGGCGCCCTCAACATCTCGGCCCACAGATTGGATCTTTCCGACCCGGTGGAAGCGGAGCGGGTCCTCGTCAAACCGGGAATCTACGATTGCGTTTCCATCCGGGACACCGGGCATGGGATACCCGAGGACATCCAGGAAAGGCTTTTCGACCCCTTCTTTTCCACCAAGGAAATGGGGCGGTTCGCCGTAGGTCTGGGCCTCTCCAGCGCCTATGGATTCATCCATCAATGCGGCGGCACCATCCATGTCGAAAGCGAACCGAGCCAAGGCACGGCCATCCAGGTCTATCTGCCTACCGACCCGCCTTCCTTCAATCCTTGAAAAGCGCGCGGCGAGCCGGTCCCCGAGGGCAGGATCAAAAGCAGACCTTGCGCGCCAGGACGCCGCCCGCGAAGCGGACGCTCAGGATGCCCACTCCGGTAACCGGCGCGTGACGTAGGGTGATTTCGGATGCGCCGATGCCGGACGCGCGCGCAAGCACGGTTCCATCGGGGGCGGTGAGGACCGCCTGCCAGGGGCCTTCCGCTTCGATGGCGGCGGAAAGGATTCCCCGGATCGTATTCCGGACCTTGAGAGCGCCGGCGGAAGTCGCCCCGGTGCGGCCGCTCTCCCGGACCGCCGTCGCCGCGCTCCAGGAGCGGGTGGATATGTAGTTGTGGGTGAACCAGGTCTCATCGTTCCAGGCGGTCTTCCCCGCCGCAGAGGCAAGGCCCGCATGCTTCACGTGCACGACCCGATCCGGGATCAGGCCCGCGATCTTGAGATGGACGCGCAATCCGTCCGCGGAAATCTCCGCGCCCGCGACCGTCAGCCTCTGGGTCGGCTGCCGGCCTTCCCCGTATCCCGGTTGCCGGATGTATTGCCATTGCTCGGCGGAAAAGTCGGCCGCCGCGGCGGCGGGATTGACGGGCTGCGTGAACTCCAACTCCAGGCCGTCCGACAGGGAACGCACCGCCTTCATTTCGAATGCCGTGGCGGCCGGCTTGGGCGCCAACCTATAGAACGCATTGTCGTTTCCGTTGGGCCAGTTCCCGGAAATGGTGGAGAGGGTGCCCATATAGAGAGCCCCGTCCGGTCCCCAGGCCAAGCGGTTGATGGCCGAGTTCTTGGTCCCTTTGGAAAAGAAGAAGACCGCCCCGTTGTAGCCGTCGCCTACCTTGTCGAGACCCACGCGGATGAGGCCGGGATTGTTGACGTCCCCCATCAGCCAATCTCCGGCGTACTTGCCGGACCGGATCCGGACGGGCTGGGACGGCGAGGCGCGCACGTCCCCATGGGGCAGCCAGGCGACAGGCGGATCGTACGGAAGCCCTTCGGCCCAATTGGGAGGATGGGTAGCCGTCACGGCCCCCGCGCTATTCAGGGTCTGGGGCACCTGCCGGTGGCCGTAGAATTTGCCCGGCAGGATGCGCGCGAAGGTGGAGGAAGGCAACCAACTTCCCTGGTTGTCGGCGACGAACATTTCCCCAGTGGCCGAATCCAGGTTGGCCCCGTTGGGGGACCGGAACCCGCCCGCGATGGCTTCCAGCTTGGCGGTGGCCAGATCCCACTTGAGGAAGCCGCCGCTCATATGCGAGGTGGGATTGGCATCGGAAGGGCCGCCGCCACGGATGCTGCCGGAATAGGGCGCATAGAAGAAGCCCTTGTTGTAGATGGGCGTGAATACGAATTGATGCCATTGGAAGGTGGTGTTCCAGGTATTCTCATCCGGCCATTTCACGATCAGCTTCCGGTTCTGGGCGGGCGCGGCATTGGCGGCCAATTGCAGGATCTGGTAGAATCCGTCGCGGTCGGAGACGTACACCTTTTCCTCCGCCACCACCAGGCCCACCAATTGGTACCAAGTATTGGATATCTCTTCCATCTTCACGGAGGCTGCGGCGGTGCCGTCGTACCCGCTCACCAGGTAGACCTTGACGGCGGCGCTCTTGGCCGCCTCCACCTGTCCTCCGCCCACGAAATCGGTCACGGAAAGGACCATGCGGCCGTCCTTCAGGAACGAGATGCCCATGGTCTTGAACTTGGAGGGAAAGGGGACTTCGGTGAGATCGAAGTCCGGATGCGCCGCGTCCGCGATGGCCGCATGGATCCGGCCCGCCGACAAAATCATAGTCAAGAGCAACAACATAAACCGCATATCATATCCCCCCGGATTGGATAGAGGCTAAGGTAGGGCCCGACGCGGAAAATACCGGCCGTTCCTGGGGGGCTTGTTTACAAAAGGAAACAAGGCGCCGGGGGGGTATTCCCGGATATTTCCATTTTTCATCGTTCTCATCTGAGAACATCATTTTGAATGGTTCCGGACGGCCTCCTCTTCCTCTCCATATAATGGAGGCGCGGAGGCGGTTATGAAATTCGTAAGATGGGCTTTTCTGATTGCGGGCTTGGCAGGCGGCGCCCGTTGCCAAACCGAGATCTTCACCCCTTCATCCGGCAAGGCGGCGTGGTCCGCGGATACCCTGTATGTCAGCCCCGACTTCCGGTACTTCGACGGGGGCCCCATCACCGTCACCCTCAAAAGCGCGGAAACCTCCCAGGATGGCGTCCTGTACGCTATCAATCCCGCCTCCGGGGAAACCCTGCGGCTTTTTTCCAACCGGGACGCTCCGGGTTCCGAAATCGATGTGATGAAATCGATGTCCCTGCCTGCGGGAGGAACCCTCGTCTTCATGTATGATCCCGAGAACAACGGGCCCATTTTCACGGGGCCCAACCTGCCGGGAGACAAATATTTTACGGAGGATTCCAATGATCGCTATGGCCACCGGTGGTCCGTTGCGGGCAAGGTCGACAAAAGCACTATTGAATTCGGTTTCGAGGATTTCCACCCGCTTTTCAATTCGAAAAAATCCGACTTCGATTTCGACGATATCATTTTCCAGGTAAAGGGCCTGTCGCTGGTGGTGATGAAGACTTCCGCGCGCAAGCGATCGTATATATGGTAACGCCCCTTGGCAAAGCGTTCCGGTCGCGGGCCGGAAAGGAAATCCACCAGGCCGGTCAAAGAGGCTTTTCCATAGTCTATATCCTCGGCATTCTGCTGACCTTGTCCATCCTCGGGTTGGCCGTATTCCGGGACGTAGGCACGGACATCACGCATTCGGGCAACGATTGGAAGCGGATCCGCGCCGAGTTCGCGGCCGAAAGCGCCGTCCAATGGGGGCTGGCGGAACTCTCCAACCCGCGCCCGGATCAATTGCCTTATACATTGGCCACGCATGCGCCCGATGGAGTCACTCTCCTGACCGGGTACGACAAGAAGAAGGAGACCTCGCCCTATCCGGCCAAGTCCGGGATCAGGGTATTCCGGGCCGATGACCTGGCGAGCGTTCCACAGTCGGAAACCGGAAAGACCGGCGATGGATGGCTGTTTCTGCATACCCATTCCCGGGACATCAGCGTGAGCAGCGGGAAGGACGAAATCCTCTCCTTCAAAGTCTGGTATCCCGACGATTCCACTCTGCGCATCACGGGCAAAGCCTCCGTGGACGGTTCCACCTCGGAGGTCGAACTGGTGAGCACTCTCAGGAAGGTTGCGACCCGCATTTAGGCCTATCCCGGGAAATACAAAGAAGTCCCGTTTGCCTCCCCGGCCGGGACCGGCCGTAAAGGCAACAAGGTTAGATTCAGGAGATATGAAGCAGCCCAAAACCGCCCTTATCGCCTTGGCCCTGTCTTTATCCATCTCCTCCGCCAACACTCCCGATCTCTCGGAAACCTTCTTCAACAACGCCAATTCCGTGATCCTGTTCCTGGGGGACAGCATCACCGCCGATGGCGGTTACATCCGGGATCTTCAGGCGCTCCTTCTGAAAAAGTTCCCGAAGCTGAAAGCCCGGTTCGTCAACGTGGGGATCAGCGGGGAATCCATGCCGGGACTGATGAAGCGCCTGGACGGCGTGCTTTCGACCAACAAACCGAGCCTGGTCTTCTCCACCTATGGGATGAACGACGGCGGCTACAACCCGCTCAATGCCGCCAACCTCAAGGCCTACCACGACAGCGTCGCCACTCTGTTGGCCAAGGTGACCAAAGCCGGCGCCCCCCTGATCCTGATGACCCCCACCGCCTTCGACTCCCTCACCGCGGTGCCGCTGATCGTGAACGCGCCTCCCTACTACTTCAAAAGCTTTTTTCGCGGCTATGATTCGGTGTTGACCGCCTATGGGAATTCCGTTTTCACGTTCAAGTCTTCCACGCAGATGATCATCGATATCCAGAACCCGCTCCGCGTCTGGGCCAAGGCCCAACGCCGCACCAATCCCACCTTCGCCTGGACCGCGGAAGGCGTGCATCCCACCCCGGCCGGGCATCAAGTCATGGCGGACGCCATCTTTGCCGCCTTGTTCCCCCCTCCCAGCGACCTCCGTATTGCCCAGCCTTCCCGGACAATCCGCACCCTGGCGGGCCGCGGGGAGTTTTCCGTCAACGGCGCCCGGAGCAGGCAACAGGCGCATCCCGGTCCGGTTTTCGCTTTTTGACACGCAGTCTCTGACCCGTTCTTTGTTTCCAGCGTCACGACTTTATCTGAATCGATTCCGCGTTCCGATCCCGTGAATAGTCTTATGTTTTCCCTGGGGGGAAATTTCCATGATTAAGTCCATTCGCACTGTCTTGGCAGGCACCATCCTGTTGTTTTTCATGTCCGGAGCATTCGGGTCCGCCGCAATCCCGACCAAAGTCCTCATAGTCAAGGGAATGGGGAGTTATCCCTTTACCAACCTCGCCGGGCTCGTGACCGGGATGCTCCAAAGCAACGCCTCAGCCTGGAATCTGGAGGTTACCGTGGCGGATTCCGCGAACGATTTCACCCTTCCCTATCTGCGTGGATTCGACGCGGTTCTGCTCAATCACAACAGCGGAATCGGATGGGTGATCCAGGGTACCGCCCAGGATGTCTTCGCCCAATGGATGCGGGAAGGGGGAGGCGTGGTGGGATTGCACGGCGTGATGATGCATCAGGATTCGTGGAAGTGGTTCGCGGACAGCGTCGCCATGACGAACTTCCATAACTGGAATACGCCCGGCAACCAATGCGACCCATTGCGGGATCCCATGGAATACACCCGTATCCAGGTCGATACGCTTCCCACTTCCGGAACCGTGCGGGCCCGGAAACCGGAGTATGCCCCTTTGCTGGCCATGCTTCCCGCCCACGGCAGGGACTGGTGCGATCGGTGGATGGAATTCACCACCGATCCCAGACGGAACGCGGACGTACTCATGACGGTGGACGCCAGGAGCATGGATACGTCCAGCCATTTGGGCGGCGACTATCCCGTAGCCTGGGCGCGCAAGCTCCCGATATTTGCCGGGAACGGCCGGCAAGGCCGCTTTTTCCATACCTCGCTCGGATATTTTCCCGATATGATCCAGGATCCCATGATCAAGGATCTTTACCACTTCTCCCTGTGCTGGGCGGCCGGCAGGGAATATTCGGCATCGTCCTGCCTGGTCCCGGACTTGGCGGGGATTCAATCGCAAGCGTCATCATGCGCCCGCTTCAAAACCTCCTTACGGGATGGCGTCCTCAAAGTCGGAATCCTGGGCGCCGGGAAACATGTAGTGCGGATCTACGCCCTGTCCGGCCGGAAGGTGGCGCAAGCCACGGGAACGGGCGACGGGGACTTCGTCTTCGCGAATCCCGGTCCGGGCGTATTTCTGATTCAAGTGGAAACCGGAAACCGGGTTTCAAGCCGCCGCGTGGTCCTCTAGATTAGCGGCCGGAACCCGTGGCCCGGCGGGCCTTGCGGTTCTGGAAAGAATATTTGTTCATCAATGGCGTGACCGAAATGCCGTGCACCACGATGGATACGGCCACGGTGGCCAGGGTCAGGGAAACGATCCTGTCCGCCAGCTCCGGCGGCAGCCCCCGGTTCAAAGCATAAGCCATATAGTACAGGGAACCTATCCCGCGGATGCCGAACCAGCCGATCAAACGTTTCTGCTGGGCGTTGGCCTGGGTGCCCCACAATCCTATCCATGTGGATATGGGGCGGATCAGCAGGAAGAGCATGGGGATGAACCATAAGGCTTCCAGGGTGAAGAAGCGCAGATCCAAGGCCCCGCCCAACAACAGCACCACCGTGATTTCGCAGATCCGTTCCATCTGTTCGTTGAACACAAGCACCGCCTGGGCCATGTAGGCCGGAGCCGTTTCCGGATTGCTGGCCGCCGATTCCGCGCTGCCCGCGATCGCGGCGATCTTGGCGTCCACTGCGGCCGCGCCCTCCCATCCCCGGTTCTCGATGTGCCGCAAGGCGATGCCCGCCGCGAAGACGGCCAAGAAGCCATAGGCATGCAAGAGCAGACTGATTCCGTAGGCCAAGGCGATCAGGCCCAAAGCCAGGAAGTCGTCCAGTCCCAGCGCTTCCTTGTGTTCCCGCCGGAAGTACAGCACCACCTTGCCCACCCCTATGCCCAGGCCCGCGCCGATGGCCACTCCGCCCACGACTCCCCAGATCAGATCCACCGCCGCCCACCGCAGGCCCCAAGGTCCCATCTCATGCAGACCCAACAGGCCCAGGGCCAGCATCAGGAACGGGAACGCGCTGCCGTCGTTCATGCCCGCCTCCCCCGTCAGGCTGAAGCGCAGGCGATCCCGATCTCCCGCATGCGCGACCTGCACGTCGGAAGCCAGCACCGGATCCGTGGGCGCCAACACGGCCCCCAATAACAAGGCGGCGCCCAGGGGCAGCTTGAGCAGGTAGAATCCGGCCAGGGTGATCAAGGCCACCGTCGCCAACATGGATCCGAAGGCCAGGCGCAAGACCATGCGCCAGCGTTCATCGTGCCATTTGACGCGGAGCTTCAACCCGGCGCTGAACAGGGAGACCAGGACCGCCGCTTCGGTAAGATGCTCCCAGAAAACCGTGTGCTTCCGGAAACCCAGGTCGATGAGGTTGGAACCATAGCGGCCCAATACCACGCCGGCTCCCAGGTACAACAGCGACGTGGTGAGGGGAAGGCGCTTGACCCAGGAACTGGTCAAAGCCATGGAGACCAGGAGACAACCCAGAATGATGTACCATGCGGTAAAGACCAAATCCACGTCCCTGGTGCGTTGCTGGGAATATACGTTCCTGGGCATGGGAGCGATCGCGCTTGCCCTATTTCATTTCCTTCGCCGTAACCCCATCCCCTTCCGGCCCTTAAGGGCAACGGCGGGCGCTTGGCCGCAAGGTTTGGTTACATGGCTTTCCCATTTAGTGCCATGGCGGGCAATCCGATCGGGCAAGGCTCTCCGTATTGATCCTCGCAAGGGGACTGAACACATCAATACCGGAGATCGACGCATGAATGCTTTGTGGAATCGAAATGGAATCAAGACTGGCGTCCTCGCCGCGGCCCTGGCAGCGGCCGTTTACGCCCATGACGGCAATCACGGCCTGGTTTTCGGGGCCCGCACCAACGCGGCCCAGGAGGTCCCCAAGGTGACGCTGGAAGGCGACCCCCAGGGACTGATCGGTTTCAAGCTGAACGAAACGCAGGACACCATGCTCGTATACGGAGCCTTCCAGGGCCTCAGCAGCGCCGTCACCAAGTTCCACATCCACGCCGGGGAAAAAGGCCAGGCCGGCCCCGTGGCCCTGGACGTTTTCCCCCTGGTCAAGGACAGGACCATCGCCGCCAATTGGACCGGCTTCGGCCCCAAGGACGTCCGCCAATTCCTGCGCGGCGCCTATTACATCAACGTGCACACGTCCGCGTATCCCAACGGGGAAATGCGCGGCCAGATCGATCCCGAAATGGATCGGCTTTGGACCGCGGAACTGAAAGGCGGCAACGCCATCCCGGCCGTGGCGACTCCCGCCACGGGCGTGGCCATTTTCCAGTTGTCGCCGGACGATTCCATCCTCACGGTCAAAGCCTACCTGCAGGGCATTCCGGACTCCGTCACCGGCGCCCATATCCATGAAGGAGGGGCGGCATCCACCGGCAACGTGGTCGCCAACCTGGTATCCCGCCTCTCGGGCAATACCATCGCGGCCCGCATCCGCGTCTCCTCGCTGGCGCGCCCGGCCGCCTTCCTGGACTCCCTGAAAAAAGGCAGCCTGTACGTCAACGTGCATACCGAGGCCAATACCAGCGGCGAAATCCGCGGACAACTCAAACCCAGGCAAGGCATCGCCTTCCAGGCCAATCTCAACGGCGCCAACGAAGCCCCCGCCGTGGTCACGCCGGCCACGGGCCTGGGCCTGTTCACCCTGTCCGACAACGATTCCCTGCTCACCGTGAACGTCGTGTTCGGAGGCCTGAAGGATTCCGTCACCGCGGCGCATCTCCACCGCGGCGCCCCGGGAACCAGCGGCCCCGTGGTCGTCAATCTCACTTCCGGAATCTCCGGCAACTCCGTCACGGCCAACATCGTCCTGGGCAACCTGGCGGATCAGGACGCCTTCCTGGCGGACCTGGTGAAGGGTAACATCTACGTCAACGTCCATACCAAGGCCAACACGGCCGGCGAGATCCGCGGCCAGGTCGTCCTGCCGGCGCGCATCGGCTTCGCCTTCAACCTGACCGGCGCCCAGGAAGTGCCCGTGGTGCCGGGAAGCGGGTTCGCGGCGGCCATCGCCACCCTGGACGCGGACGGGACCAACATCAAATTCGAAACCCTGGCCGACGGATTGTCCTCCCCCCTCAAGATGGCCCACTTCCACCAGGGCGCGTTCGGCGTCAACGGCGGCCTGGCGCTCAATGTCACCGGATCCTTCTCGGACAATGCCTCCTCCGGCGTGTGGACGGACCGGGACGCCATCCCCTTGACGCCGGTGCTCGCCGAGGCCTTCCATTCTTCCGGCCTGTACCTGAACATCCACACTCAGAGCCATCCCGACGGGGAACTGCGCGGCCAAGCGGCCGATCTCAAGGCGTCCCGCTCCGTCTCCACCGTGGCCATCTCCCTTCCGCCCGCCGGAGGCCAGGCCCGCGGCCGCGACGGAATACGCCTGCATATGGCCGCCAACGGCCGGGGCCTGCGCCTGGAAGGCCGTCCGAGCGCGACCGTGGCGCTCTCGCTCATCGATGTAACCGGAAAGTTACGGAGGGGTTTCCGGGTCGGCATCGGTGCGGATGCTTTCAGCCCCGAACTCGATTTGACCTCGCTCCGGCCCGGGCTCTATTTCGCCACCTGGGAAGAAGGCGGATCCCTGCGGAAGGCGTCCTTTCTGAGGCCCTGAACCGATTCCCCGCGAGAAAGCGTTTCCCGTCCGGAAACAAGGCGGAGCGCACAAAACGCTCCGTCTGCTCCGTCTTCCGCGCAAACCCTCCATTTTGGGAAGCGATCCGGAGTTTCCCCGCTGCATCCTGACGTCGATAGGGCCGATCCCAGGACATCCCCCGTATCGACCCGGAAATTCCCCAGCCCATATTTCCCAAGCCGGATTAGTTTACGACCGATCGCCAGTCCCGCTCCGGGACGGCCTTGGGGACTCCTCATGAAAAAATCCCATTTCCTTTCGATGGCCCTGGCTGCCGCGCTATCCGTCCCGGCCGCGGCCCAAGTCCAAAAGGTCGGTTGGTCCCTGGGCTACTACTGCGGCTGGGATCAGGCCGGATTCCCTCCCGACCAAGTCGATTGGAAAGCCTTTACCCACGTCTCCCACTTCACCGTTTTTCCCGCCGACGACGGATCCCTGGATTTGCACCTGGGCCTCACCGACGCCAACTGCAAAGCGGCCGTGGCCGAAGCCCATAAAAACGGGGTCAAAATCGTCTTCTCCATCGGCGGCGCGGGAGTGGCCGGACATTTCAAGAATGCCACCGCTCCGGACATCCTTCCGAAGTTCGTCAAGAACCTGCTCGACTTCATGCGCAATTACGGATACGACGGCATCGATACCGACTGGGAGGAGGATTTCGACGACGCCAAGATGGTCGCCTTCCACAAGATGCTGCGCGACTCCCTGAACAAGATCACGCCCAGGCCCCTGCTGACCCTGGCGGGTGCCGGCTACTTCGCGGCCAATTGCGCCATCGTCCATTCCTACGTGGATCAGTTCAACCTCATGAGCTACGGCACCTCGGCCAGCGGCATGCCCAACCAGATGAACCAATTGACCAGCAAAGGCGTGCCCAAGACCAAGCTGGGAGTCGGCATCGGCATCGGCACCAGCGGGGGCATGGTGGACGCGGATTCCAACCTGGCCAAGGCCAAGGTCCAGTTCGCCATCACCAACGGCTACGGGGGCATCATGCAATGGGCGGTGCGGGGAACGGCCCGCCATGTGGAAGTCTTCAAGATGCTCGAACAATACCGGCCGGCGATCACCACCGCCATCTGGAACGGCAACGCCCGCCATATCATCAACGATCCGGAGTTGTTGATCGCCCGGAATACCATCACGGGCCGCAACGAGGTCCGCCTGTCCCTGTCCTCGGCAATGCAACCGGAAGCGGTGGATCTGAGCCTGTTCGCCGTGGACGGGCGACTGGTCAGCCATCTCTACCGGGGCAAGCCGGAAGTGGGCCTCCGCGCGTTTCCATTGGAAAGCGCGGGGGCCCTGCCGGCGGGAACCTATGTGGTGAGGCTGGAGGCCGGGACGACGGTGAAGTCGGCGAGGGCGGTCATCGCACCGTAACCGCTTTCCCTTCCCGGCCATCTTCCGCGCGCCAGGACAGCCGGTATACGCGGCCCAGGGGAACTCCGGCGGGAATCATGATGGGATGGATCCCTTTCTCCACTCTTAGTTGCGCCAGCACGCCCACCTCCTTGCCGCGCAGGTCATGCATGGAAATGCGGATGGATCCGCTCCCGGGAATCTCGTACCAAAGGACCGGGCTCAGGCCGCCGGAGGCCAGCAGGCGCACTTGACCCTGCTTGTGCGGACCCGGCGCGATGGCGATGGGCGTGGCGGCAAGCCCGGAAACATCCAGGACGCAGATGCGGCTGTCGCTGCGGGTCGCCAGATAGGCCTTGCCTCCGGCGAGCGTCGGCGCGATCGACATCCTGTCACCGGAAAGATCCGGATCCAATCCGGCCCGGAGCGGCGCCCAGCCATCGCCCCCGTTCAAGGAATAATATGCGCCCGAATCCGTGCCCACCATCAGCAGGGAATCCTCCAGCGCATACCCGAAAATCCAGCGGCCCCTGAATGCGGCCCCGGTGACCTCGCGCCACTGGGCGCCTCCGTCCGTGGAGCGGTAGATCATGGGGATGTTGTCTTCCATCTTCTTTCCGGTGTTCCATGCGAAGGCGAACAAGGTGTGGCCTTGGATCCCCATGCGGAAAATATTCTGCTTGAGACCCGTCAGCGACCATGTGGCGCCGCTGTCCGTCGATGCGAAAACCCCTTCGCTCGCGCCTACGTAGAGTTTGGATCCGTCCTGGATCACGCTGGAGAAACCCGGCATCTCCGGTATTCCTGTCCAGGCTTCGCCGTCCGAAGCGGCGTAGACCATCCCCGCATCCAGGCTTCCCTGGAAGTCGAGATACCGCGTATTCCAGGCATGGACCTTGCCGTTAAGGACGGCGAGGAAGGTATTGGCGTATTGGAATGGGAGGGTTTTTTTCCAGGCGCCGGAGCGGGAACCCAGGGTATAGACGCCCTCCGGCGTGCCCGCATAGACTTTGCCCGCATAGGCCAACAGGCTTTGCACGGCGCCGGTGGAATCCTGGAGTTCCCAGGTGCGGCCTTCATCCGCGGAATGATAGATCCCATTATCGGTGCCGGCGTACAAATCGGCGCTGTCGACGGCGATTGCCTGGATGCGCTGGTTGGTCAGTCCGCGGTTGGCGCGGGACCAGGTCATGCCGCCGTCCGGACTGAGCCAGATTCCGTAGGGTCCGCACAGGAACAGCTTGTTCCCGAAGGATCGCAAGCGTTCATCGTCCCAATTCGGCGACCCGCGCAAAGGAGGCGCGCTCACCAGGGGCAGCCATGTCCGGCCCGAATCGGCCGAGCGGTACAGGCCGGCATTCGCATCCGCCCCCGGCAATCGGCCGCCGTCCTTGACAATCGCATAAGCGGTGCCTTCCATCCAAGCCAGGGAGGTCACGGGAAAATAACGCACGCTGTCGATCTTGGGCAGGCCCGCACCGGCGCGTGTCCACGAAGTTCCGGAATCCCGCGAGAAATAGACCCCTTCGTTGCGGGTGCCCGCCAGCAAGGTGCCGGGACGCGATAAAGCCTGCAGGGCCATGACGTCGACCGCTTCCGTGATCGCCTGGCCAAGATGCGGGGTGCCGTCCGGATCGAATTGGACGCTGGGCACCGAATGGCTGCGCGGGAAACCGGTGGCATTCCAGGTGGTCCCCGTATCCGCGCTGTAATCGATTCCTCCCTGGTGCGTACAGGCCAGCACGCGTCCCCAGGCGATGGCGAATGGACGGCGGGGCCCGCCCCCAAAAGGCGGCATGGGTAACGTACCCGTTACATTGGCCCAGCCGCCATCCCCTTGCCGGCGGCGGAACACCCCGACCTGGGAGGAACGGATGAGCGCGGTCCCGCCCAGGACCAGCACGTCCTCGGCGAAAACCTGATCGGGACTGAAAGCGGGAAGCCCGTCGTTGAAGAGCGACCAGTCTCCGTTTCCGGAAGCGGAAAGGATTCCGGATACGCCCGTGGCCAGAAGGCCGCCTCCGTAGGCGGCAACGGACCCCACCCACATTCCCAACCCACTGGGCGAAGGCAGCCCGCGATTGGCCGGTTCCCAGGATTTGCCGGAATCGGCGGAAAAGTAGGCCCCGCTTCCCACCGCCCACAGCTTTCCGTCCACGGCGACAAGGTCGTTCACCGCTCCGCCTTCCGGTCCGCCCCTGCGTTCCCAGGACTGGGCCCGGCCGGCGGTCGCCGAGGCCAGGCAGACGAATGCGAACAGAGCGCGGCGGAAGGGCGATTTCATGGGCGGCTCCTTTTGGATCGTTTTCATGGCCTTCCCGCTCCGGCGGGCGGCGCCGCCAATACGGGTTCGACGAGTATTTTTCCAAGCTCCCTGTCGGCGGCGGCTTGGGAAACCTGTATGTTACCTTGGACCGAAGCGGCGTCCGCCGGGCCGGCAGGCAAAGTCCAATAATTGGCGCGCATATCGATATCTTTGCCCGCATGCAGCGCGGAACCGCCATCCCTGTACTCATCGCGGACGAACGGAACGCCCGCATCCGCGGACACCCAATTGGAATCGAAGACGCCGGTAGTGTGCACCGCGAACGAGAAGGCCGATTCCGAGCTGCCGGAGACGCGGTTGTGATGGAAGCGGCCCGAATAGTCCATGAACCCGTCGCCCACCCCATGGACGAGACGGAAGGCGGTTCTGTTCGCGATGAAATCGTTTCCGGATATCTGGGCCTTGCACACCATGCGCACGAGGATGGCCTGGTCGGCGCCGCTGACCCGGTTGCCGCTCACCATGACGCGCGATGTCCCGGACAATTCGAACCCGGAATGCTCGGCTGTGCCGGTGGCCTGGATGCTGAGCGTGTTCCCCGTGAATTCCATGATGGCGGAGTCGCGATTGCTGTTTTCCACCCGCGGACCCATGTCGCCCGCGATGGCGTTGCCTTCGAAGCGGACGATCCCGTTGACGACGGCCGGAGACGCGGGAACCCGCGCCAGATCATTGACTTCGATGTAGATGGGAAATCCGGTGAAGGAGTTATTCCGGCAAACCCACTCGCCCCGGGGGCGGGAGGAGGAATAAAACGCCATGGCCGGAACTCCGAGGCTGGAAGAATCGATATATCCGGAACGGAAGCCGGAATTCTCGATGCGGGGTCGGCAGTGTTGGATGCCCAGCTTGGAATCCCGGAACGACACATACGTCAAACTCGATGCCGTGTCCCGGACCGGATTGGGCGCCTCTTCGCACAGAAATCGCAGCCCGTAGCTCGTGCCCGGCGGCGAGAAATATGAGTTTCCCTGCGCCTCGAAGCGCACGCTGTCTCCGGCGCCGCCATGGGCAATCAGGATACCCCGGACGTCTAGACCCGCCTTGGGCCAAAAGCGCAAGACCACGCCGGGCCCCAGCTCCATGCGCCTCCCGAGGGGAATGGTCAGCGGGCGCTTGATCCAATATGGGTTTCCGGATTTTTCCAGGAGCGTATCCTGCGGCAGGGTATCGAAATCCAGGGACGTCCCCACGTCGAGGATCAAGGTATCGCTGGACGATTCCTGATCGTCGTCCACCACGGAGAAGATGAGGGTCCGCCGTCCGCCCGTGGCGAACTTCAAGGTGATGTCCCCGGTGTCCTTGGAACCCTGATCGGCCTGGCCGTCCCCATCCAAGTCCCAGTAATAGGCGATGATCCGGCCGAAGCGATCCTTGCCCCGGCCATGCAGGGTGAAGGAAGCGTTGACGCCCACCGATGTGTCGTTGCCCGCGAAGGCCTTGGGCGGATCCGCGATCACCTGGAAGGGATAGCCTACCCGCCAGCGCCGTCCCGCTCCGTCCCACAGGCTCAGGAATTGGCCGTGGAGGCGGCGGGAATCCAGGCGCTTGGGAGAGACCTCATCCACGTTGATGACAAGAGTATCGCTACCCTCGGCCGCGGCGATGGTCTTCCGCCGGAACGGAGGCAGAGTGGTATCGTTATAGTCCCGTTCCCATTGGATGGAATCGATGCGCCCGGCCCCGAGCCGGAAATCCGCGATGATGCGGATGACGTCCCCGCGGGACAGGGTGTCGGGAGCGGTGAAGATCACCAGGGGCTTAGCCATCTGGGGAGGCGCGGCCGAAAGGGTCCGCGGCGGGCTATAGGCCGTGGAGAGCAAGGCCTGGCGATCCTGGGACTTGACCCGATAGGTCAGGCTGCGGGCGACCGTATCCTGCGGGGTACGGAACACCGTGTCTACGAAGAAGGTGTCTTTCACCAGGTGATCGGAAATCCGTACGGGTTCATTCGTCCCGGAATCGTTCCGGTACACCCAATACCCGTCCAGGTCCGGAGCCTGGGCCCGGGGCCAGCGCACCGTAATCGTGCCCGCCGCGGTGTCCTGCTCCAGCCATACGCTGTCCGGCTGCGGAGGCGGGAAGGCGGTATCCGGGACCATCTCCCTGGGCGGCAGCTTGGTGATGGCCCCGGGCTTCACCACCACGCCCGTGTCCGTGGCCGTGGCCAATCCGGTCTGGGCGTATTTGAGCGCATAGCGGCCCGCGGGGACGTTGGCGATCCAAAAGCCGCCGTTCTCGTCGGAGATGGAAAGGTAGGAGGAGCCCGGCAGGTAGCAGAAGACCGCTTCGCGGGGTTTCCCTCCCAACGTCACCGATCCCTGGATCTGCCCCGGCGCCCGCAGGGTATCCACTCCCAGGTTGAGGGAGACCTTGGGACCCTGATAGGGAATGCGCGGAATGTAGACGGCCAGATTGCGCTTCCCGTCCTCTCCGACCAGGTTGTAGGAGCCTTCCGGCAGACCGGTGAGGCGATAGCGCCCCTTGGAGTCCGTCAAGACGGAATCGAATACGCCCTTGGCCGCGCTCCCGCCGCCTTCCTGGAATGCCTTGACGGTGGCGCCTTCCGCCGCTTTTCCGTAGTCGTCCACCAGGGTTCCCGCAAGTCCCGGCACGGGCTTGTCTTCCTCGTTGGGATTCGTCGTCTCCGTGCCGATGCAAGCAGCCATGGCGCCCGCGGCCAAAGCCCAAATCAGGGGCCGTATCCATCCCGCACCCGTCCGTCCGATCCCCCGCTTACGCATCGCCGCTCCCGGACAAGGGAAACAATTGTGAATTGAACTGGAAGACCACGTCCGGCCTGGCGCATTTGTCCGAGATGGCCATCAGCTTGCGGCGAAGCGCGGTAATGGCTTCGCGGGCCTGCGCCAGTTCCGCCATGGACATGGAAAAGGTGACGGTGGAAAAATCCCGCGCCTCGCGCGGGAAGCGGTCCAATCCCTCGCGGGCCAGATCCATGAAGGCCCGTTGGAAGTTCCCGACGTTGAGGGACAGGAACCCTTCGCCCGTCCCGACCATGGAAGCCGCGGGCAGGTATCGTCCTTCCGTGTCTATCTTCAGCATTCCCAGCTCGAGCAACAGGCGGACGGATTGCTTCGCCTGATCGGGGGTGATATGCGGGACCAGCTTCTTCCCCAACGCCCGGAAGTCCCCCCGGAACGGATGGAAACACAGCAATTCGCGCACGGCCGCATGGTGCCACTTGCTGAAATATTCGAACTTGTCAATCTGGAGCACGTCCACGCGCACTCGCGACGCTCCGATCAGTTTTTCGTAGAAGCGGTTCTTCTCATCGATGGTGCCGGCTTGGTTGAAGTTCACCAGGTTGATGAAATACTCTTCGTCCTCTTTCCTGAGCTTCAGCGTCTTGGCCAGCTTGAGCAGGACCGGGCCGGTAAGATTCTTCTTCCCGGTCAGCACGTCCGAAAAGAACCCGGACGAATTGTATCCCACCCGCAGGGAGAAATAGCGGTGGCTGAATTTGGGATTGCCCGCCTTCTGCTCGCGGTAATAGTCCGCCAGGTATTTCCGGTAATCGGTGTAATTGAAAATATCGATCATGCGCTGGTTCCAATATATCTCACCTCCCCCACCCCCGAGAACCCCCCGCCTCTCATTTCCGCTCCTGCCGCAGGAGCGCCTGAAACGGCGGCTTTCCGGTATTCAGGGAAATTCAAGGCGCTTTGCGGGGAAACCCCGGGGGGTCCCGGCGGGAAAGGAGAATTGGAAAAGAGCGGTGGGAAGAAGGTGCGCCCGTGAGCGGCAACACCCGGATTGGATTAAGGCGGACCCGGAGCGGTCCGCCCATACGGTTCTACTTCAGCGACACGTTGTCCAACCAGCAATCGCTCAGGTTGGTCACCCCGAAATGGAACCCCAACCGCACCGTCGCGTCCGTGGCCGAGGGGGTGAACGTGATCTTGTAATGCTGGTAGGTATTGGCCGCCGCCGTCACCGTGTACTGCACCTCGTGGTACTTGGTCCAGGGATCCGCGTTGTGTTCCACCACCACCTTGAAGTTCTTCGGCGTGGCCTCGGACTTCATATCGAACTCCAGGGTATACAGCTTGCCGCCGGTCAGGGAGACCTGCTGGAAGAGCTGGATGTCCCAGGGATTGGCCCCCGCGGCCGTGATGGCGATCTTGGCGCTCCCGGCGTCGTTCGTAAAGGTCGCCGCGGAAGTGCCCGTGGCGGCGGTCTGCCAGCTGGTCAGGCCGTTGGCGAAGTTGCCGTTGAGGACCAGTTCCGGCGCCGTGGCGGCCGCGACGTTCAGGTAATTGATGTTGAGATCCTGATTGGCCGCGGTGAAGTTGATCTTCAGCAGATGGTTGCCGGCGGTCAGGTTCACGTTGTTGACCGTGAGATCCTTCCAGCTCTGCCAGCCCGTCGCATCCGTATAGTTGAAGGTCGCGATCACGGTCGGGGAATTGTCCAGGGTTACGGTCATGGACTTGGTGCCTGCGGCCCCCGAGGCCAAACGCGCCGTCAGATTGTACAGGCCGCCTTGCGTCACGTTCACGTCGAAGGCCAGCCATTCCCCGGTCTGGGTCCAGCCCACATTGTAGCCCCCGCCCACATCCGTGGTCGCCTGGATGTCCACGCCGTCCGTGCGGTAGACCGCGCCGGAATTGCCCGCCGTGAGATCATGGTAACCCACGCCTTCCCCGCCGGCCTTGTAGTCCTCGGCCTGGATGCGGCCCGGCAGACTGATGAAGGTCGTCGGAGTCGTGGCCGTGATGATCACGTCGTCCGTCGAGGTGGCCGCGCCATCGTTCACGGTCAGGCGGAAGGTATAGGTCCCCGCCGCGGCCGGAGTGAAGGAAGGTTGGCTGGTGTTGGCGTTGGTCAAGGTTACTGCCGGGCCCGAGACCTGGGTCCAGGCATAGGTGAGCGCCTGGGGATAGTTGTCCGGATCCGATGAGGTCCTGCCGTCCAGGGTGACGGCCACGTTGGTAAAGACGGAGCGATCGGCGCCGGCGTTGGCCACCGGGGACTGGTTGACCTTGGCGGTCACGTCCACGTAGTTGAAGTTGACCCCGCCCGTCGTCAGAGTGATGCGCAGGACATGGGTGCCGGTGGCAAGGTTCACGTTGTTCACCACCACATCCTTCCAGCTCTGCCAGCCGGTGGCGTCCGTGGTGCTGAAGGAGGGCAGCGCGACGCCGTCGATGGAGACTCCCACGGTCTTGGTGCCGGCTGATCCGGAGGCGAGGCGCGCGGTCAGATTGAAGACGCCGCCTTGGGCCACCTTCACATCGTATGCCAGCCATTCGCCCGCATCGGTCCAACCCACATTGTATCCGCCGCCCACGTCCGTGGTGGCTTGGATGTCCACGCCGTCCGTGCGGTAGACCATGCCCGTGTTGCCGGCGGTCAGATCATGATAGCCCACCAGTTCGCCGCCCGCCTTGTAGTCCTCGGCCTGCACGCGGCCGGGCAGGTTGATATAGGTCACCGGAGTCCCGACGGCCACGTCCAGATAGTTGATGTTCAAGTCGGCGGAAGTCAGGTTGAGGCGCAGGACATGGAAGCCCGCGCTCAGGGTCACGTTGGCGACCACGACGTCCTTCCAGCTCTGCCAGCCCGTGGCGTCCGTGGTGGAGAAGGCGGCAACCACCGTCGGCGAACCGTCCAGGGTCACGGTCATGGATTTGGTGCCTGCGGCCCCGGAAGCCAGGCGCGCGGTCAGGGTATAGGTCCCGGTCTGCGCCACGTTCACGTCATAAGCCATCCATTCGCCGGCTTGGGTCCAACCCACGTTATAGCCGCCGCCCACGTCCGTGGTCGCCTGGATGTCCACACCGTCCGTGCGATAGACCGCGCCGGTGTTGCCGGCCGTCAGATCATGATAGCCCACCAGTTCGCCGCCGGCCTTGTAATCCTCGGCCTGGATGCGCCCGGGCAGGGCCACGCCCGCCGGGTCCGTTCCGTTCAGGGTCACGGAAAGGTTGGGGTTGTCCGATGCGTTGCTCGCGATGGCCAGGGTGCCGTTCTTGGTGCCGGTGGCCAAGGCGTAGGTGACGCCCACGGAAACCGAATCCTTGGCCGGTACCGTCAGGGGCGCGCCCGAGGTGGTCTTGAAGCGGTTGCTGCTCAGGGTGAGCGCCGAGACCGCGGTGGGCGCGGTGCCGTCGTTCACCAATTGCGCGTAGCCGGAATTGGTCGCGAAACCGGATTCGGCAACGTAGAGTGTGGCCGCCGGCAACTGTGCCGGTTCGAAAGGCGTGCCTCCCGCCAGGTCCATATCGCCGTCCCCGTCCAAATCCGCCACCGCGAAGCCGCGGTCGACATCGTTGAAGATGACGTGCGGGGTCGTGAAGTTCCGCTGGCCGTCGTTCTCATACCAGGTAGTCGCATAGTTCGTACCGTTGCGGTTGCCCAGCACCAGATCCGGGTCGCCGTCATTATCCATGTCCGCGACCGCGATCTTGTAGAACCAGATATCGGCGGTGGACAGGAAGAGCAGATGTTCCGTGAAGACGCCGTGCCCGTTGTTCTCGAACCAACCGGCCCCGCCGGTCAGGCTCGAGAATACAATGTCCTGATCACCGTCTTTGTCCAGATCGGAGACCACCGCATGCTGGGCGCCCTCCACGGTGGCGATGAAGTTCTCCGTGAACGCGCCGGAGCCGTTGTTCGCATACCAGGCGAACTTCCCGTCGTTGTAGCTGGCGGAGACGATGTCCAGGTCCCCGTCCCCGTCCAGATCCCCGGCATCCACTTCGAATGCGTTGTCCGCGGTGGTGGAGACGATATGCTCGGTGAAAATCTGGCTTCCGTTGTTTTCGAACCAGGAAACCTTGTCGTCCGTGCTGCTGGCGGTGATCAGGTCGATGTCCCCGTCCTTGTCGATATCGGCGGCCTTGATGCTGGCCGCATACTTGAGGTTGGTGGAAACCACGTGCTCGGCGTATCCGGAAGCGGTTTTCTCGAACCAGACCACGCCGCCGCCGTTGAAGGGCAGGCCCACCGCCGCGGCCACGTCCATGTCCCCATCCTTGTCCAGATCGACCGGCTGCAGGTCCTCATAGAAATAATTGCCGGAGACGTTCTTCTCGATGACGATGTGCTGCGGCCACGATCCGGAATGGTTGTTGCGGTTCTCCAGCCACAGGATGGTCGGCTTGTTGCCGCGGTAATTCTCGTTGCAGGCGACCAGATCCAGATCCCCGTCCTTGTCCATGTCCGCCAGGCGGAATTGGCTATAGATGGGGAAGCCGGTGTTGACCGTGCGTTTGGTGAACGCCGTGTTCCGGTTGGTGGACTGCAGGTTGAAGTTGAGGCTGGCGGGATGGACGCTGAGTTTGCGCACGCCCGTGACCGTGAAGGCGACCGGCACGGAAAAGGGGTTGGCGACGGCCGGGTCATTGTGGGCGATGCGGACTTCTCCCGCATAGGAGCCGCCCAACAAGGCGGCCGCGTTCATGCGCACGGTGACGGTGGCGCTGACCCCGGCGGCCAGGGTGACCGAGGCCGGTGAGGCCGTAAGCCAGGTGCCGTTGTCCAGGGCCACGGTGCTGAGCGCGGCGGTGAGATCGGAAGTCCCCGTGTTCTTGAGGACCAGGCTGACGTTGGTCTCGGCGCCGGAAGCGGCGGTGCCGGAAAGCGAAGCCGGGGTGACCGAGAGATGCGGCGGCACCAGGGCGCGGCCGGACACGGGAACGTTCAGGGTGGGCGCGTTCTGGGCATTGGAGATTACCGACAGGGTCCCGCTGAAAGTGCCCGCGGTGGCGGACAGCATCCGCAAGGAAACATCCACGCTGCCGAACGGGGCCACTACCACGGGCAAAGGCGAAGCGTTGGCGAAGGCGGGATGGGACGAGTTGATGGCGGAAACGTTGAGCGTGCTGTTGCAGGAATTGCTCAGGCGCATGAAGCGGGTGGCCGGAAAGCCGGTCCAGGCGTTTCCGAAGTCCACGGACGCGGGGCCCTGGATGGAGACGCACCCGGAAATGTTCATGGAGACGGGCAGCAGCTTGTCAGGGAATCCCGGAACGCTCAATTCCACCTGGCCTTGCCAGGCTCCGGCCGCCAAGCCCGCGGGGCTGGCCCGGACCACCATGGACTGGGATTGTCCCGGGGCCAAAGTCAGGGAGGCGGGCGTAACGGTCAGCCAGGAAGCCGGCGTATTGTCCAGGGCGCGGTCCAGATTGACGCGGCCCGAGCTCTGGCATCTTCCGGACAGGGAGGGCAGCACGTCCACCGACCCCATGATGATGTTCTTCACGTCCGTGGGCGTAAGGGATCCGTTGCGCTGCTCGATCAGGGCGGCGATGCCGGAGACGATGGGCGTGGCCATGGAGGTGCCGGATAGGGGCGCGTACATGGCGGAGATGTTGCCGTTGAGCATGGCGAAGGTCTGTTCGCGCGGCGTGGTGCTGTAGATGCGCGCGCCGGGAGCGGCCACGTCCACGGTGGAGGCGCCGAAATTGGAGAAGGACGCCAGCGCGTCGAACTCATCGGTGGCGGCTACGCTGAGGACGTTCCCCAGGTCGTAAGCGGCCGGATATTCCGGGGCGAAGTCCGTATTCTGGCTGTTGTTGCCGGCGGCGGCCACGAAAAGCGCGCCCGAGCCCGCGATGGCGTCCATCAGGGCCTGGTCGAAGGCCCCGCCGCCCCAGGAGTTGCTCGTGATCTTCACGCCCATGGCCTTGGCGTAGTTGACGGCGTTGATGGCGGCCGAGGTGGAACCGGATCCGCTCCCGTCCAGGAACTTGAGGGCCATGATCTGGGCCTGCCAGGCCACGCCGCTCACGCCGATGGAGTTGTTGCCCGCCGCGGCGATGATGCCGGCGCAATGGGTCCCGTGCAGATTGTCGTCCATCGGGTCCGCGTCGTTGGACACGAAGTCCCAGCCGTGCACGTCGTCCACGAATCCATTGTTGTCGTCATCGATCCCATTGCCGGGGATTTCGTTGGGATTGGTCCACACGTTGGCTGCCAGATCCGGATGCAGGTAATCGATACCGGTATCGATCAGGCCGATCACGATCTTCTTGGCGGATTTCTGTTTGCTCCAAGCCGCCGTGGCCTTGATGTCCGCGCCGGGCGTCCCGCCCGTCTGGCCCGAGTTGTCCAGATGGTATTGCTTGTTGAATTCCGGATCGTTCGGAACGTCCAGGGCATGCAGGATATAGTCCGGCTGCACGTAGGCCACGTTCGGATCCTGCCGGATGGCCTCGATGGCGTCCAACACGGCCTTGCGGGACTTGCCGTTGAGACGGCTGACCATCAGGCGGCGTCCCTTGTGGGCGCGCTTCCCGGTGCCGGGAATCCGGGCGGTGGCCAATTCGCTCATCCCGCCCCCCATCGCCGCGGCCGCGGCATTGGTGGTGATGTCGCTCTGCCCGTCCTTGAAGCAGATGATCACCCGGTCCGTGGCGAAATCCGCGGCCAAGGCCTTGGAGGAATAGATCTGGCCCAGATCCGGAGCCGTTTCGATCGCCACCGCGTCCGCCGAAAAGGCCGTGGCCCCCGCCGGCTGCCCGGTCTGCGAGGTGGAAATCATCGCGGTCACGGTGGCCGCGCCGGTGTTGGTCACCACCACGGTCCGGTCCGCCGGCGCATCGGCCGGATTGAATGTGTAGGTCAGGGAGGTGGGGTTGGTCCCCAGGGTGGTCTGCGCCATCGCCAGGGTCGATGCCAGCGCCAGCCAGACGGTCATTCTCTTCAAAATGAAGATGTACTTCGATTCCATGTAATGTCCTTTGCGAAATGCGCGAATCGGGCAAAAAATAATCAAGTCCGCCCCCAAGCCGGGTGAGTGAGCGTGCACTTTCCGGAGAACAGGGAACTGAAACGACCATGAAAAGTGAATGCAACGTTTCGAATAGTAAGAATGTTACGAAAGGTGGGCTTGTCGTTACCTCCTGGCCGGAAACCGGAAAGCCCGAATGCAGTCCGGCTTATCCAGGAAAGTTGACCCAGCCATGGCGGAGCCAGGGCCTTACGTCACCATTTTTATTGGTGCTATTCGGAACCGGCGACTTTCCCAGATTCAATCGGCGCATTGTGTCCGATACCCTGCAGTACCGGACTTTCTGAACAAGAAGCTGGAGAAATTTCCGTCTTTACCGATGATTTCGGCGACGCGAGCGTGCAAATTGTCCGCATTTCATTTGCATTACCCCGTGCCAAGGAGACCGCCGGAAACATCTAATGGGATGCGGGCATTTTCATTCCGGAGGATTGGATGCACATCGACATTTTCGAATTCCGCGACCCCGGCGCTTTTCTCAAGCTGAAATACCAGGCATTGAAGGAAGCCGAGCCGGGGGTTTCCCACCGGTATATTTCCGCATCCCTCGGATTCAAATCCCCGGCGATTTTCTGCCAGATCATCAACGGCCGGATCGAGCCCTCCCCAAAGACCCTGGACGGCCTGGCCAGGCTGTTCAAACTCGGTGGCGTGGAACGGGACTTCCTGGCGCATCTCTTCATCCTCCGCAAGATCAAGGATAACAGGATCCGGACAAGCGTCCTCGCGGGCTTCTTCTCCGGACACGGCATCGGAGAGAGGGTGTTCAGCAATCGCTGAACTGGAACCGGCTGCGGCAAATCCTCCACGACCGGAGATTATCCGGGTCCAGTGAAACCACCCCCTCAGGAGGAGATTGCATGCTCTCGAATCGATTGATCATCGGCGGTATCTGCGTGCTCATGGCGGCCGCCTCCGGGCGCGCCCAACTCAATGCGGACGGCGATGCGTCCACCAACCCCAACGTATCTTCCCGGAATACTTCCACGGCGGCCGTCGACGGCATAGCCGTGAAGGGTGAATCCAGTCCCCAGCCGAACTGGGGCATCGGAGTCCAAGGGGACGGCGGCTACATGGGCGTGAAAGGCAATGCGGTCGTGAGCGGAGCGGGCTCCCGCTTCGGCGGTTATTTCAATGCCTACAATGGAACCGGCAGCAACTACGGCGTATACAGCTATGCCTCCGGGACGAGCTCCTTCGCAGGCTATTTTGCCGGGAACGTTTACATATCCGGCACCCTCACCAATCCCTCCGACTCCCGCCTCAAGACCAATATCCAACCGCTCCAGGGATCCTTGCAGAAACTTTCCTCCCTGCGTCCCAGCAGCTACAACTTCGACATGGCGCGGACGGACGTCAAAGGGCTTCCCGAAAAGAAACAAATCGGTTTGCTGGCGGAGGACGTCGCCGCTGTCCTGCCGGAACTGATCACGGAGATCCCGTTGTCTCCGGATGCCCCGGACCTGAAGAGCGGTCCCCTGGATCCCTCCGCCACGTTCAAGAGCGTCAATTACATCGGCATGATTCCGGTCCTGGTCGGCGCCATCAAGGAACAGCAGGCGCAAATCGCCGCTCTCAAAGACGCCCTGGCCAAACTCTCCAAATAAGCCGTGAACCCCATAATGGGAGAAAGGATGGAACCGATGAAAAAACGCGCGATATCGCGACCGGGCATTTTCGCCTCGGTCTGGCTGGCCGTGACGGCGACCGGGCTCATGCCCGCCTCCGCCATCGATTTGAAGATCTCCTCTCCCATATTCGGAAAGGGAGTCATTTTCAAATCGACCGGAAACGTCAGGCCCGAGGGCAGGATATTCACGAATGTCCCCCCCGGAACGGTATGGAACGGAGGCGGCTTCCCGGAGGAAGGAACCCTGGATATTCTCGATCCTTCCGGGAACGTGGTGGGGTCGTTCGCCAACAACGATCTGTTCCTGAAGGGAACCACGGTGGCAAACCAGTCGTCATTTCCCGGCCGGACCCAGTTCAAGAAAGCCGACGGCACGGTGATGGCCTCGGTGAACGACAATGGAAACCTGTACATGCAGGGCTCGGTGGAAAACGTCTCGCTGTGCGCGGCCCCGGTAACGGAGCTGAGCAAATGGAATGCCGACCTTTCGGTCCAGAACCTGGACAACTGCTACAATTACGGCAACAACCAGGCTACCTACACGTTCGCCCAGCCGGGACGCGCCTCCGGCGCCACCGCCACGGACATGACGGTGACCCTGGTGCGGTCGGCAGCTCTCAACGACGGGCTGACCTGGGTGGGCTGGAATTTTCCCGGCAACACTTACACCTGCCCCAACTCCGGAACCCTGGTGTTCATGACCGTGGCCCCCCAGACGGACTACCATTGGTACCGGCTGGACAAAGCGAATGCGAAATGGACTCACAAGCCCGGAGGAAGCCCCGCGACCGACGTGGATGCGAGCGGGAACCAGATTTCCAACCCATTGACCGCCAATCGCAATTACGGAGGACTGAATTACACGGATAACGGCGGGTTCTATTGCACCTGCGGCGGAGACGCCAATGTCCGCTAGACCGAAGGAGGAGATAACCATGGGAAAGCACATCGGACTGGCCTTGGGAGCGTTCGCGCTCTGCATATCCGCGCCCCGCGCGCAGGCGCCCGGCGAGACGGACGCCAAGCAATCGGCGGCCAAAAACTGCATCCGGGTTGAGCTGATGATGTATTCAGGGCGGCCCCGGCCCCAATACCTCCTGTGCGAAGACGATAAGAAGGAGGAAACGGTGCGACGCCTCAAAGCGGCGGTGGAAGGCACCCCCGCCGGCGCTCTGGAGCCCTTGGAAAGCACTCCCGCGTACCAAGGCATGATCATCACCCTGCCCAAAGGCGAGACGCGGGCCCCGCGGCGTTCCTTCATCGGCAAAGGCAAGGTGAACAACCTCGACTCCAAATCAGCCTACCGCACCGACTCCAACCATGAGTTGGAACGCTATTTCCTGGATTTGGCGGAGACGAAGAAGGACATGTCCATGCCCGGCCAGGAAGAATCCATGCAGGCCCTGGTCGGCGGGATCAAGTCCGATTTGAACAAAACCAAGTAACCGGCTCCGGCGGACTACCGGATATCCCGTCGCGGGGGCGTCCCTGACGCCCCCGGCTCCGCTTCGCCGTGCCAAACCGGGAATCTCTCCTTACATTATAATTGGAAGCGTTTCCCGGTCGCATGGTGGCAGGAGGTTTCGTGGAGTCAATCCGTTTCTTCTCCGGCTTGGTCGCGGCATTCCTCTGCTTGGCGCCCATCCTTTCCGGACACATGCCTCGGGCCGCCGAAGATTCCCTGTCCATCTCCCTCAACATGTTTTCCGGCCGGCCCAGGCCCAGGACCATCCTGGTGGAGTCGACGGTTGTGCACCGGCTGACGGAGGTCCTGGCGGCGAAACTGCAGAACCCGTTGCCCTTCAGTTCTCTCCCGACCATGCCCTCCACCCCGCTCTATACCGGAATGTTCCTCCACCTCAATTCTTCGGGTGATCGCGGCTCCACCTACCTGGTCCGGGAAGGTTGGATCTCCACCAAGAATACCGAACCCTGCTATCGGGACTCCGGCGCCGTCCTGGAAAAAATGGGCGTCTCCGCAGCCTTCACACAGGACGATCTCGACGCCCCCGGTGGCCCCAAGCCCATGGCCTACCTGGCTTGCATGGTCCCGGATTCCCTGCACCCGGACCTTCCCTGCCCGGGCACGGGCATTCTCCATCCATGGCGCAGCCCCGGCCAACGGGGACTATCGGGCTTGACCGTGCCCGGACACGATGCTTTGGGCCGGACCGCTGTCGATCCCAAAGCATTCGCGCCCTACCTGTTCGAACCCGCCCACCGCTGAGCCTGCCCGAATCTTTCTCCCCCCGGCGTGCCGGCCCGGCCCGCCTGCGCGCCCGGCCGGAATGTTCCGTTGCTAACTTGGAAGAAGAACGCTAGACCCGGAAGAACCATGTCCCGCACCGCCACCGCCCACGCAACCGACACCCCATTGCGGGACACTCTCGGTTCCACCCACTTCGCCATCCTGGCCGCCATCAGCGTATCCCATCTGCTGAACGATACCGTGCAATCCCTGATCCCGGCCGTGTATCCCGTCCTCAAGGAATCGTTCCACCTGGATTTTTCGCAAATCGGGTTGATCGCCCTGGTGTTCAACCTGACGGCCTCGCTATTGCAACCCGCGGTCGGCGCATTCACGGATCGCCGGCCCTTGACCTATGCCCTTCCCATCGGCATGGGCTTCACCTTGATCGGATTGCTGCTGCTGTCCCGCATGGATGCCTTCGGGCTGGTTCTGCTTTCGGTATGCTGCATCGGAATCGGGTCCTCCATTTTCCACCCGGAATCCTCGCGCGTCGCCTCCATGGCATCCGGAGGCCGGCGAGGACTGGCCCAATCCATTTTCCAATTGGGCGGAAACGCAGGGAGCGCCGGCGGTCCCCTCCTGGCCGCCTTGGTGGTCGCCCGGCACGGCCGATCCAGCATCGCGTGGTTTTCCCTGCTGCCTTTCCTGGGGATCCTCATCCTGATCCAAGTGGGAAAATGGAAGCGCAACCACGATGCCTTGCGCCGCGCCCGCCTTGCCGCCAAGGGCGCTACCGGAACCGTTGCGCCGGCACGGCCCGGTTTCAAGGTGTGGGCTCCTTTCGCAATCCTGATGATCCTGATCTTCTCCAAGTATTTCTACGTGGCCGGCCTCTCCAGCTACTTCACCTTCTACCTGATCGATCGCTTCGATGTTACCGTGAAAACCGCCCAACTGTTCCTGGCCATCTTCCTGGTGTCCTCCGCGGCGGGAACCCTGCTAGGCGGTCCATTGGGCGACAAGATAGGACGCAAATACGTCATCTGGGGATCCATCCTCGGCGTCGCGCCTTTCTCGCTGATACTGCCCCACGCCAATCTCCTGTGGACCGGAATCCTGTTGGTTCCCATCGGCCTGATCCTGGCCTCGGCATTTTCCGCGATCCTGGTCTATGCCCATGATCTGATGCCGGGCAAGGTGGGAACCGTGTCCGGCCTCTTCTTCGGATTCGCATTCGGAATGGGCGGATTGGGATCGGCGCTGCTGGGCATACTGGCGGATCATACCGGCATCGGGTTCGTCTTCAAGGTCACGGCATTCCTGCCGTTGATCGGATTGGCCGCGGCGTTTCTACCCAATCTGAAAAAGGTGGAAACAGTTTAGATTCGGCGTCCGAATCGCACCCGCTTTTCTTTTGCCCCGCGAAACCGGCAATCAATCCGTAAATTGCAATCCCATGCCATTCGCCGGGTCAGAGGATCCCTTTTACCCCATAGGGCCACCAATTCCATTTCCCGGCCAGCTTCATGATGGCGGGAACCAATAGTATCCTGATCAGGGTGGCATCGACAAGGACGGCGGTGGCCAATCCCAGCCCCAGCATCTGCACCATGATCATTTGCGAGAAGGCGAAGGCCCCGAAGACCGACGTCATGATAAGCGCTGCGCTGGTGATTACCGGCCCCGTGGCGGCCAAGCCGTGCGCCACGGAATGGGTATTGTTCCCGGTCTCGAGGAAACGCTCCCGGATCCGGTTCAATAAAAAGACCTCATAGTCCATGCTCAACCCGAACAGGATGCAAAACAACATCAGCGGCACGTTCAAGGGGACCACCTGGGTGGCGCTTGGCGCTCCGAACAAGGCATGTCCATGGCCAAGTTGGAATACGAATACGACCACTCCGTATCCGGCCAGTACGGAAAGGGCATTCATAATCAAGGCCTTCATGGCGATCAAAGGAGACCGGAAAAACAAAAGCAGGAATAGAAAGGTGACCGCCAGGACGAAGAATATGGCAGCGGGGTAGGCCCGGTACATGGCCCGATCAAAATCATTGGTTTGCACGGCTTGTCCGCCGACCTCGATCTTGAGGCCTGTTTCCTTTGCCCACGGAGGCAACTCGCGGGCTATGCGCTTGGCTTCGTCCAGCGGGATGTCCTGTTTCAGCTCCACTTGCATCAGGAGCGACTTACCGTCTTTGGCCAGGAATTTTTCCGTCACGAAAGGCATACCGTCCAGGGCGTCGGCGACATCGGAATAAATCGATAGATATTTGGCCAGCGGCCAATTGTCGGCCAAGTCGACCGGGCCGAAAATGTGGCCCACGGCGCGTTCGCCGCGTATCCGTTTGGAAAAAGCGAATAAGGCGGGTATCCGTTCCGAAGTAAGGATCGGTTCCCCGTTGGAAGTGGATAGGATGATGTTGATGGGTGAAAGCACGCCTTGCAGCCCCATGTCGCGCAACATCGAAAAACCGCGGGTGAATTCCATTTTGGAGGGGATGAAAGGCCCTTCCGGGAATCCGAAACGGGAGTATCGGGCCGGATAGGACAGGACCGCCAACGCCGCCAAACCGACGATCACGGCAATCGGGGCTTTTCCGAGGACCCAATTGGACCAAGCCGTCCAGTGACGGCCGGGTCCGGGGCCTGCGAACTTGCGGGACCAGATCCCAGGCCAATCGACTATGGGTCCCAAGATGGACAACAAGGCGGGAAGGAAGGTGAGGGCCGCGCCAAGGGATACGAGCACTACTATGCAACCGCCCCATCCGATTGAACGCGTCTCCATCACCGGCGTGAAAAGAAGCCCCGCCAGACCGATCATCACCGTGGCTCCACTATAAAAAATGGTCTTTCCGGCGATGGCGACGCTTTCCACCAGCGCTTCGTTCCGCATGAGGCGATTGAGGACGGCCGCTCCGGTTTGCGCGCGTTTCACGGCCATGATTTCACGGTAGCGATGAATCAGAAGCAAGCTGTAGTCGATTCCCACGGCGAGGCCGATCATGCTGGCCGCGGTTTGCACAAGGTTGGATATGGGCCAATACCTGGCCATGATGGATACGGAGGCCATGCTTAATACCGTACTGAGAATCCCCAAAAGCAGGGGCAGGCCGGCCGCCACCAGGGATCCGAAAGTCACCAGCAGGATCAGCAAGGTCAGGGGAATCATCCGTCTTTCGGCCTTGGCGGTTTCCCGGGCATTGAAAAGATTGAAATCGTAGGACAAAGCCGGACGGCCGGTCACGGCCCATTCAAAGGTCGTGTCTGCGCGTCGCAGGGGTTTCAGTATCCCATCCGCTACGTTCCGCACTATGGGAACGGCTTGCTCAGCGTCCCGGATGGATTCGGCCTTGAGGCCGATGAGGACTATTTCCCCCGTCCCCGGCGCGGGCAAGAGACGCTTATCGAGGATATTCGCCGGGGTCATGACAGTCGTAACCTGGCTCAGTCCCGAAAAATTCTTTTCAAGGGCCCGGAACACCACCGGTCCGGATGACTCTGAATCGACGGGCAGCGGGCTTCGATGCTTCAAGGTGAGGACCAGCAATTGGGAATAGGGATTTTCGAAATCGGCCCGGATCAGGCTGTCCGCATGGAAGGAAGGGCTATGGGCTATCTCTCCGGATCCGCTGAGTAAATAAGAAGGCGCTTTCCGGGCCGTAGGGACGGCCAGCAAAATGAGGGCTGCCCACGCTCCAATCACCCACCACGGTCGGGAAACCACCTGCTCACCCAGGTATCGCGACCAGACCCAGGCTTTTTTCAGCCGCGGCCGCGTCTTCCGCGGGGCCCTTGTCAGCATGCGGACGTTTTCAAGGAGTTTTCCATATGGGATTCGCTCTTCACATTTCCCGGTCGGGATTTCCCCTTCCCCTCCCCCAATCCGAGGTCCGACAGCAACTGCTTCAGGATGTCCTCGCGGCGATAGTCCCTTCCGCGCCGCAAAGCCTGGACGCGGCAATATTCCAACTTGTCCGGGTCCTGCAACAACAGCGAAATCCCCTCCTCGAAATCGGAAATGGTATTGGCCAGGAAGCCGCTTTTGCCGTTTTCAATGAGGTCCCTGGGCCCCTTGGTATCGTATGCGATAACCGGAAGGCCGCAGTTGAATGCTTCCAGAATCACGCAGCCGAAAGTGTCGAACCGGGAAGGCAACAATAGGATGTCCGCGGAAGAATACAGTCCGGGGAGGTCTTCGTGGGAGATCCAACCCAAATACCGGGCTTCCGGAAATTCCCGGCGAAGCCTCGCTTCCGCGGGGCCCGTTCCCGCCACCAGCATCTCCACGTCCGGAATGGCCGAACGCGCGCTTCTGAAGATGGCGGGCAGCTCAAAGACTCCCTTTTCTTCGCTCAACCGGCCCACGTAAAGGAGAATGGGCTTTTCCCGGAGATCGGGATATAAACGCTCCCGGGCCCCGCTTACGGGCCTGAAATGGCTCTCGGCCCAATGGGCGGTGGAGAAGACGCTCTCCTTGGGAAGGGACATTTCCGGGGACGATAGCCACTCCTTCTGTTCGCTATTGAGAACGAATACTCCGTCAAAAGCCTTATAGTACCTTTTGAGAATCTGTTGCAGGCGCCGCAAGTGTGCGTCCTTCCACTCCAAGGATCGCCTCGCGAAATCCATCCAATCCGTATGCAGGTAACTGAAAGCGGGCACCCGGAAAGCGTGCTTGAGATACAGGCCGATCAACCCCATGGGCCCCTCGGTGGAACAGACCAATCGGTCGTAGGCGCCATTCCGGAAAAAACCTTGCATATCCAGGAGATCGGGGATGCGGAGATTCTGATCCCGGTAAACCGGAAGGGCGAATTCCGCCACCGGAGGGAGCACGATCAAATGGGCCTCGGATTCGATCGTGCTCGAGCAAATCGCGAAATCGATCGGCAGATCGTTTTTCTGGACCTCCTTGAGCATGGCGCCCAGCGCATGCGAGACCCCATTGCGATCTCCATAGGTGTCGGTAAGCCATAAGGCGCGAGGGGAGGGTTTCGGGTTCCGCAGGCGAGTCGCGAGTTCCTCAGAGAAGTCGATTTGATCGGAAAGGATCTTGTCGCCGGCGAAGGAGGCGCCCGCCAAGGCCGCGGCGCCCAGGAACGGGAACAGCAAGCCCTCCAGGCTCTTCGCCATGCCGCGGTCGGATGGGGACAGCCGGGCCGGTTTCCTGATACCGAAGAAGGTCCGGAGCCGGGAAGGTTGATCCAGCATGGAAACGCAGTCCTCGAACCGGATCGACTTCCAATCGGCATTGCTTTCCATGCTTCGATTGAGGCGCTGGCAGAAAATCCGGGAAAAACCCTTGTACAATAAGGGCAAAAGCTTCTCCAGTCGATCCATGTAGACCGAAACATCTCCATTGCGCGCCTTGGCGAGACCGGCGAGCTCCCGCACCATCGGCCGATACCGGGGCGGGGCGAAAACGCGGGCCAGGAGACCCGGGCCTTTGCCCAATAGGGAGGCATGCAAGAGCCCGACGAAGCGCACAATGCTCGGGCTTTGGCGCAGCTCGAAAAGGGCGTTGCCGATTCCCATCGCCATTCCCTTTTGCATCGCGTCGCCGGTATGGAGGAGGACGCCCAACAAACCCGGGTCCTCCATGTAAAGGACCGCCTGGCAGAAATAATCCAGGAATGCGAGAGCGAGCTTGTCTTCGCCGCGACCGCTGCCGAATGGGACCACGCGTCCCTCCCGCAAGGCTTCAAGAGCGAGTTGGGAACGCGGCTCCCTGCGGCCTTTCAATAGGGGGACATGCAGCAGGGTTCCCGTAGTGCCCGCGAAGATTCCCATATGGCAGTCCGAGCCTCCGGTGATGCGCTTGCGGAAAGGACTGCGGCAGAATGCATCCACCGGAATGCCGCAGCGACGGGAAACCGCATCGAGAGTTTCGATATCCAGGCTCTGCACCCAATCCACGGTGAGCAGGTTGCTCCGGGTATCCCGTTGCCCGTTGATCCCCTCGAAACGTTCGAAAAGCAAGGCGAACCGATCCATGAGCGCGGGAGGAGGCATACCCGTGGGGCTATAGTAATGGAGCGGATGCGCCAGCACCGTGGGGATATTCTCCCGGCAGCAGTATTCCTGGAAGCGATAGACGTCCTTGCGCAATTCGTTCAGGCGCGCTTCTTGGGCGGGAGTGAAGCCGAAGGTAAGCACGTGCACCCCTACCTTCAGGTCCGGGAGCGTGCAACTGAATTCTGCCGCGACCAAAACATCGATCCCTTTATCTTGCAGAGCATAGCAGCTGCGGGCGTTGTTATGGTTCGTGATGGTCAGGACATCGCATTTCCTGGCGTTCAGGGTGGAAACTAGGGTTTCGGTGGGGAGCCACGTTTCGGGCATTCGCAACATCCGTCCAAGGAGTTCTTCCGGTCGGTCACTGTTGAAGTCGTGGCAATGGAGATCAATCCGGAGGCTTTCGCCTGGCGGAAATTTCAGCTTTTGCCGCTCAAGAAAATCCTGCATCCGCGTCCAAAGCGAATCCCTGAATGAAGGAGCATCAGCCATTAGGTTTCTCCCGGAAAAAGGTCACGACCCACTGGAGATGCTTTTGAAAGATCTTATCCAACAAATGGGAGAACTCTCTTTGAAGGCCTGGCCTAATCGGATTAGAAATTACAAGAGTTGGGAATTGGCCATCCGACTTTATTGTAAACCGATTGTAAACAGCCGCGATGAATCGAATCAAATCTGATTCGATATCATGGAACGCATCGTGTCGCACCTGATTTTTATCCATGCGGAAAAAAAATGCGCCGGCCAGGTTTGTATAATACCCCGGTGAGTCCGCGAGTTGCTCCTCCCTCGACCGATATGCTGCGGATAGCGACCCTCCTCCTGGGGCTCGGCCTTTGGGCGTGCAATAACCCGGTTCCCCTGGAACCGTCTCTCTCAAGCCGGACGGGGACGGCCCCCACCGGTTCCAACTGCGCCGGGTGCCACGCCTATCCGGTCGGCGGCGTCAACCATCAATTCCACCTGATGCATGCCGACAGCCTAAAGACCGGGAACGGTCCAATCACCTGCCTGGATTGCCATTGCAAAACCCTCGTCGAGCGGGACCAGACCATTTTCGATTCGATCTATGCGATTGGCGGCGGCAAATCCGTTTCCGCCTATGACTCCGCATCCAGCGCGGGATTCCGCTCCGCGGTGGGAAGCGGGCAATACAACCTGATCCGCGTGGACACCCTGGTCCACCATCGACCTGTTCCCCTTCCCGGACCGGCGGACCGGGTGACGTTCCTGCAGGAGTGGATGACCGGCGTGGATCATCTCAACGGAATCATGGACGTGAAATTCGATCCCGCGAACAGCGATCCCGCACGGTACAATTCCAAAACCGCCGTTTTCGATCCGGTCATGGAAACCTGCTCGGCGGTGGCGTGCCATGTCCACAGCACTCCTTATCGCTGGCCCGCGCCGTCCAAAGGTCTTACCGGCCTCAATGTCAATGCGAGTCTCAAATGAAGGCGGCCTTTTTCCTCCTGTCCCTGACGATTGCCCTCTTGGCCCTTTCGGGATGCGCCCGGGTCCACCAGAAGGATCGCGAATTCCTGAGCGACCCTATCATGCAGCGATCGACCGACCCCATGGCCGATGGAATGGAAAGCCATAATCTCCCCCGCCGGGAAGGGGCGGTGGGCGGGTCCAGCGGCTCTGGCGGCGGCTGCGGATGCTGAGGCCGGGCCGCAGGACGGCGCGGACGCTGGCGGCGTTGCTTTGTGCGGTGCTGATGGCCTCGCTCTCCGTCCGCACCGCAACCGGCGAAGGCTCCGGGGATTACCTCGATTTCAAATACATGTATTATTGGGATCGCAACGGCGTATGGAACCACACTCCCGCCTTCGATTGGCTCACCTTCCTCTCGCCGGCCTGGAGCTTCAAATGGTCCCAGGAATTCGATGTCGTTTCCGGCGCTTCCCGCAGGATAGGCTCCGACAACACCGGTAAGCTCGGCGATCACGGCGTGGACGCCACCAGCGGGGCTTCCAAGCGGACGACCACCGGCACGCCCTTCGCGAATCCCTGGAAGGATCCGGCTTTCGACGCGGTCAGCGGCGCGTCCAAACGGGAAATCCGCCTTTCGGAAAACCCCGGTCTCACCTACTCGAAAAACGGGTCCGTCTACTCCGGAGGCATCTACTACAGCGATGAGCCGGATTACCGGTCCTTCTCCCCTTCCCTGACCCTCAGCCGCGACTTCAACGAAAGGAACACCACGCTCAGCGCAAGCGGCGCCTGGTTCTTCGACGATTTCCATCCGCAAGGCGCCTACTCGGATCAGGGAGGCGGCAAGCAAATCCGTTCCCTTACGCTCTCCGCCAACCAGATCCTGACTCCGCTCACCATGCTTTCCCTGACCGCGACGGGGATTTACGCCAACGGATACCTTGGTCATCCCTATAATCCGGTTATCTTGGATTCCGGTTTCCTGATCGAGGAGCGGGTGCCCGGGGACAAGACCAGCTGGGCGGTCGCCGCCCAACTGGTCCAGGGATATCGCTTGGGCGGGACGCTCGGATCCTTCCACTTGCAATACCGTCATTACATGGACAGCTGGGACCTGATCGCGGACGATGCCGAGCTCCAATGGTATCAGTACTTCGGAGGGAGCGCCTATGTACGGCTGCGGGCGAGGGGATACGCACAGGGAGCCACGGCCTTTTACAAGGACCACTACGTCGGGGACGAATCGTATCGATCCGTCGACCTGCGCTATTCCCAATTCAAATCCCTGCTTCTGGGGATCAAGGTTTCCGCTCCGCTCTTCGCGGAATGGGAAGACAGCCCCTTGCTGCCCGATCGGTTCGACCTGAGTTACGATTTCGGGATCCGGGATACTTACGGGGATCAAGGGACGGACCGGCCCTTCGCCCATTACCAGCTTTTTCCGAGCTCGGAGAACTATACCGAAGGGACGATCTTCGTCGGCCTGGGATTCGATTTGTAAACGGAACGGAATCGGACCGCAGCCATTCTACGTGACTTTTTCGAACCAGGACCGACTAATCGAGCATCTACTCCCCGGCGGCCTTGCCGGTCCCTATCAGGCTTTGCAGGAGCGTACGACGCAGCCAGGATTCATATTCATCCGATGACCAGCCCCGTTCCATGACCAACATGCGATAGACTTCCCGGCTGGTCAGGGTCCACAGGATGTCCCGCGCCCGGCCGATGTCGATCCCCGGCAGCAGGGCCTTATCCTTTTCCAGGCGCATGATCGTGTTTTCCTGGCGTTCATACCGATGCCGTTCCTGCTCCGCCTCTATTTTTTTCAGCTGAGGGGACAGCGCGGAAACCCCGCGGATAAGCCCCATCTCCGACTTTTCCGCATCGTGGATCATGCGCGCGATGCTGGGAGCGTTTTTCAGGGATTCAATCGGATTCTTGAGGGTCATGGTTTTCTCGACCAGCGATTGGTACTGCTGCCCGAAAAGCACCGAGTTCAGCAATTCCCTCATGATCCCTTCTTTTGACTTGAACAGGGTATACACGGTGGGGGTCGACACCTTCGCCGAAACCGCGATGGCGTCGATAGTGGTATGGTCGAAGCCTTTGCTGGAAAAAAGCCGCTTGGCCGCGCCGAGAATGCGCTTTTTGGTCAGCTCGGCCCCGGCGATCCGGGACTCGGAGTTGTATTTGCGTTTGCCTGCCATGTCAGCGGTGCCCGGGATAGAGGTAACTTGGAAATGACGGGATAAGGCGCCCGTACCCCCGAAATCTAGCAGCAAGTCCGCCCAACTTCCATCCCTTTTCCCCGGATGGCCGTCATTTCCCAAAAAACTCCGGTTTTTTGAACTCTCCCGTATGTTTCCCGCGGCCGAGCCCTCAAATTGGATATAGATTGACATATTGGATATGGCAAACTATTATCATTAATAAACGCGGTCAGGGTCAAGGCTGAAAAGCCTTTTATCCCGGGAGGTTATCGTGAGGCTATTCGTGATTGGAGCTACGGGTCGTACTGGCCAGGAAATCCTTAGCTTGGCGATTCCCAGGGGGCATACGGTGACCGCCTATGTGCGCTCGCCGCAAAAGATTGCTTCGGATGGCAAGCGGATAGCAGTATGGAAGGGATCCCCCACCGACGAGGAACGGCTTGCGGAAGCCATGCAGAACCACGATGCCGTGTTTTCCGTCTTGGGACCGGTCGACACCTCGATGGCCGGCACTCTGCTGCAAAAAAGCGCCCTGGCCACGACCCGGGCGATGAAACGCGCCAAAGTCGAGAGGCTGGCCATTCTGTCGGCAGCGGCTCTCTTTCCCGGATTCCTGAACGGAATTGCCCGCCGAATTCTTCGGGTTCATATGGAAGATTGCCTGGCGATGGAAAAAATAGTGGAAAGCAGCGGTCTGGAGTGGACAATTGCCCGTCCTCCCCGCCTCACCGGCGGCGGTTCGACAACCTATCGGAGCCGCGAAGGCGCTCCTCCAAAAATGGGTTTCGTTCTGTCTCGCAGGGCCGTCGCTTCATTCATGCTCGATGTGGTGGAACAGAAAAGCCATCTCCAGAAAATCGTAGGAATCGCAAAGTAACACAAAGGAGGAATCGTGAGCTATCCGGGTTTCAAACTGCTTCATCTTCTGGGAATCCTATTCCTGTTCAGCGGCATCGGAGGAATGGTTTTCATGTCCTATCTGGAATCAGGAAATTCCCAGACCGCGACAGTGCGCCTGCCCCGGATTCTCCACGGAGCGGGTCTATTGCTCATCCTGATCGGCGGGGTCATGATGGTTTACAGCCTGGGGCTGGACGGCGCCCATGGTGTGCCGCTTTGGGTGAAGCTGAAGCTGTTGATCCTGGTTTCCTTCGGACCCTTGCCCCTGCTGGTCCGCAGCCCAAGCAAGAAACGATTCGTGCTGCCGATTGCGCTCCTGCTGGGCCTGGCGGCAAGCTTTCTGGCGATATTCAAACCCTTTTAGGAAGATGCGGAACAACCATGAAAAAAGACAGAATCATCTATTGGACGACCACGGGAATCATCGCGACCCTCATGTTCGTCAGCGCGCTCAACTTCGCATTCAACAAGGATATGCAAGGCGCCTTCCACCATCTCGGCCTTCCCAATTGGTTCAAATTGGAATTGACCACCGCCAAATTCCTGGGCGTCCTGGCGCTCGTCCTTCCTTTCGCACCCCGGATAACCAAGGAGTTCGCCTACTTCGGATTCGGCCTCACTCTCGTCTCGGCCGACATCGCCCATTTATCAAGCGGGGATCCTGTCTGGTTCGTGGCGCCGCATGTGACGTTCCTCAGTATCCTGGCCGTGTCTTACGTCTACTATCACAGACTGCAGGACCTGAGAGATGGCAGCAAGGGAGCCGACAAGGCGGTGCGCTCACGGCTGTATGAGCACAGCGTATAAAGACGGGAAGCAGCCGCTGAATATATGGGTTACTCTGCGCAAACGTCCCGAATGCACCCGCGCACCCAGCTATGGGCCGGATCGGCATCCAGGCGCGGGTGCCAAAGCAGAGACACCGTGAATTCCGGCAAAGGTACGGGAAGCGGGAAGCTATGCATTCCGGCGCGCAGATTTCCGGTGTGGCGTTCGGGCACGGTGGCTATCAGATCGGAGGCCCGGGCCAAGGCCAGAGCCGTTGAAAAGCCGCCTACGATGGCGGCATTTTCCAGCTCCAATCCGAACGCCTTCAAGGCTTCATCAAGCGGTCCCTTGTCGAGTCCTTGCAGCGAAACGCAGATATGCTTGCCGCTCGTATAACGGGAAAGCGTTACCTTGCTCTTGCCGAGCGCATGACCTTTTCGCACGACGCCGATGTAACGATCCCTGAACAAAGCGCGCGCATGGAGCTCCGGACTGGTTGTTTTCTCCAGCACGCCGGTCTCCAGATCGACGGTCCCATCGCGCAGGGACATGCCCGCTTTGTCCGGTTTCTGTAAAAAGCAGAGCCGCACGCCGGGCGCTTCCTTGGCGACGCGCGCAATGAGACCCGGTCCGAAGGTCTCGGCGAAACCTTCGCGTGTGCGAATCGTAAAAGTCCTGACAAGCCGCTTGAGGTCGGGTTTTTCGGCAGGGCGGAGAATCGCTTCCGCGTCCTGGACAACCTGACGGACCCGCTCCCGGAGTTCGAGCGCCCGAGGCGTGGGAACCAGGCCTCGTCCGGCCCTGACCAAAAGCGGATCGCCGGTCGTCTCCCGCAAGCGCGCAAGCGCGCGGCTCATGGCCGAGGGGCTGAGCCGCATACGTTTGGCCGCGCGGGCAACGCTTCCCTCCGCGAGCACCGCATCGAGCGTGGCGAGCAAATTGAAATCCAGGGCCGACATTCGTTGAATTTAACATGATATGGCGTCAAACGCACGCATAAAGTGCAAATGGTGCGTCTTCCGCCATGTTAAAAAAGAGGGTAGCCTTCTGATAGCCCATTTCGGGAGTCACACAAAAAGCGGAGTTCCCTTTGAAGACGGAAGTTGAAAAAGCAAATGGGGCGCCGGCCGGGCATGCGGAGCGCGCGCCTGCCGTTGGTTGGGTCTTGGCAAGCCTTTCCCTATCCATGTTGATGCCCTCGCTTGATACCAGCATCGCCAATGCCGCCTTGCCGACTTTGGCGCATGCGTTCGCCGCCCCTTTCCAGACGGTCCAATGGGTCGTCCTCGCATATCTCCTTGCCATCACCACCCTGATAGTCGGCGTCGGACGGTTCGGCGACATCTCAGGCCGCCGGAGGTTGCTGCTGGCCGGAATCGCCTTGTTCACCGTGGCCTCGCTCCTGTGCGGAGTCGCTCCCACCCTTTGGTTTCTGATTGCCGCCCGGGCGATGCAGGGTCTCGGAGCGGCGGTCATGATAGCCCTCACCCAGGCGAGTATCGGCGATACGGTTCCGAAAGGAAAGATCGGCAGCGCCATGGGATTGCTCGGAACGATGTCCGCGATTGGCACTACCCTGGGCCCGTCGCTGGGCGGCTTACTGATCGCCGGCCTCGGTTGGCGTTCGATCTTCCTGGTCAACGTTCCGCTGGGCATCCTCAATTTTCATCTGGCTTATCGATATCTGCCCGTCGATCAACTTAAACCGAAGGCGGATCGGGCCCGCTTCGACAATCGGGGCATGCTGGCGCTTGCCCTTACGCTCGCGGCTTATGCCCTTGCCATGACCATCGGACGGGGACGGTTCGGAGTCGTCAATATGGCTCTGCTCTCGGGCGCCATCCTTGGGGCGGCCCTTTTCGTGGGAATCGAGGCGAAGGCCGCATCCCCATTGATCCGATTGACGATGTTCCGGAATCCCGTGCTAAGCGCGAGCCTGGCCTTGAGTACGCTCGTCTCGACGGTGATGATGTCGACTTTGGTCGTCGGACCATTCTACCTCTCCCGGGCGCTCGGGCTCAAAACCGCCCTTGTGGGTCTCGCCTTATCGGCCGGCCCGCTCGTCGCCGCTCTGACCGGTGTGCCTGCAGGCCGCCTGGTGGACCGTTTCGGCGCGCAACGCATGACCCTCGCCGGGCTCATCGGCATGGCCGCCGGCTGCTCCGTTCTATCCACCCTGCCGATGATATTCGGCTTACCCGGATACATCATGCCCATTGTCTGCACTACCGCCGGCTACGCGGTGTTCCAGGCCGCCAACAACACCGGAGTCATGACCGGCATCCGCCCCGACCAACGCGGCGTCATTTCAGGCATGCTCAACTTATCGCGCAATCTCGGGCTCATAACCGGCGCGTCGCTCATGGGCGCGGTATTCGCGTTCGCATCGGCGGCCACCGATATCACGACGGCCCATCCGGATGCCGTTGCCGCCGGTATGCGCTTCACGTTCGCGGTCTCGGCGGTTCTGATGATCGCCGCTCTCGCCATCGCGGTCGGAAGCCGCATGGTAAGGCGGGATATTCGCAATTGCGTGCCGCAAACCGTCTGCATGATTTCGAAAAAACCCGGCGGACCCGGAGAATCCGGATGAATAGGAAGTGGATTCCGGCATTTGACCCTCCGGATATGCATTTGACGTATACCGTACCGTCCACATGAACGGACTGAGTCTATATTGGGCCCGGATGAATTCGCTCAATTTCCGATTAATCCGGGTCTCGGTCCGGGTAATGGCCCTTGGGCTGGTTCTGGGTCCAGGCATGAAAGGGTTCGCCGGGCAAGCCGTCGATGCGGCCCCGGTCTCCGCCATAAGGCATGTCTTATCGGTCTGGGATAAACCCCAAGTCCTCGACGGAGTCTGGAAATTCCGCGCCGGGGACTCCGCCGCATGGGCCCGATCCGACTATCCGGATTCCCATTGGGATGCCGTCCTTCTCAGCCATGGTCTCGGTAGGAAAACCGTCCTGCGCAATGGCTTCGCCTGGTACCGGCTCGAGATCGAGCTCCCGCCCGGAGCGGAGTCGGAAAAAACCTTGGGTATCCTCCATCCCGCCGCCACGCCCCAGGAATATTACTGGGACGGCAACCTGATCGGAAGGACCGGCATCGTCGGCGCCTCGAAGGCCGAGGAGCGTAGCGGGGACGTGACGCTCACCGGGATACCCGCGGAGCTGTCCGGTCCCGGCAGGCATGTATTGGCTATCCGGCTATGGGCACATCATCCCCTATTCTATCCCAACTCCATGCAGGTGAGCATCGGAGAGATCAGGACGCTGGAACTGGAATCCAACCACAAGATGATGGTGATGTCCTTACTGGCCGGTATCCTGGTATGCGGAGCCGTTTACCGGTTCCTCAACTACCGTGCTTCCGGATACAGGCGGAATACCCTCCTCTTCTCGGTTTTCGTCCTTTCCTGCGCGGCCTATATCGTGCTCGTGCATCTGGCATCCATCGTCGATCTGAATGCCGGGCAGCAACTGGCCGTCCGGCTGGGCTTCTCTGTGGCCTGGTATTTCATGATCAGCATGGTTCCGGACTATTTCATCTTCGAGGAATCCTTTCCCTACCGTTGGCTGCTTCCCGCCCTCCTCACCGGGGGGCTCTTCGCGGCCGTTCCCATGGGCTTGGTGTACACCGGGTACGCGCCCCTCGATTGGATTGCGCCCGTCGTTTTCACCAATCACGTATTCGTCAGCCTCAGCATGGCGGCATCCATCTGGGTCATCGGCTGGGCGGTATGGAGGAAGCAGTCCGGCAGCGGGCTGGCCTTGCTGGGCATTCTCAGCATGCTGGCCGGCATTGTCGTAACCTGGACGTTCCGGATCGAATGGGCATGGGCCGCAGGCGTGGCCGCGCACGTGATCTTCCTGGCCTGGGCCCAGACCCGGCGGATGTCGGAACGCATGGCCAGGCATCGCGGGATGGACCTGCAGTCGGCGCGCCTGGAAATCGAAATCCTGAAGAAGAATATCCAGCCCCACTTCCTCCTCAATTCCCTCAGCTCCATCATCGCCTGGCTGGAGGAAGAGCCCAAGACCGCCGCCCGGCTGGTCAATGCCCTGGCCGATGAGTTGGGTATCCTCCTCCGGATCTCCTCGCAGAAGACCATCCTCCTCAAGGAGGAGATTGATCTCTGCCGGCTTCATCTGCAAGTGATGGGCCTGCGCCAGGACAAGACCTACAGCCTGGAAGATACCGGTATCCGCGGAGACGAGCGCATCCCGCCCATGGTATTGCATACCCTGGTGGAGAATGGGCTCACCCACGGGTATACGGGCAGGACCAACGGCGCATTCGCATTCAAGCGCGAGGATTTTCCGGGCCGCGCGCGTTACTCCCTGTTCAACGACGGCGTTCCCAGGGAGCGGAAGGCGGGGAAAGAGAAGAAGGGAGAGGGCACAGGATTGCGCTATGTCCGCACCCGTCTGGAAGAGGCGTTCCCGGGCCGGTGGAGCCTGGATTCGGGTCCTGTCGGGAACGGATGGCTGGTCACCTTGGAAATAAAACATGAAACGGGCTGAAAAGGGGATCGCATGCGCATCCTGATCGTCGAAGATGAAATCATGACGGCCCGCCGGCTGGAGCGCATGGTGCGGGAGATCCTGGGGGACCGGGCCGAGAGCATGATTCTCAAGGAAAGCCTCGCCGACGCGGAGGAATACCTTCTCGGGATGCCCATCGATTTGCTGTTCCTCGATCTCAACCTCAATGAAGAGGACGGCTACGATCTGCTGGGGCTGGCAGCGGCCGGATCCTTCCAGACCATAGTGGTATCGGCGAATTCGGACCGGGCCATCGAAGCCTTCAAGTTCGGAGTGGTGGATTTCGTGCCTAAGCCGGTCGACATGGAAAGGCTCAAGCTGGCCCTGGACCGCGCGGATATGAAGGGGCCGGGCCAGTCTCCGGCCCATTACCTCTCGGTGCGCAAGCACGGGAAGGTGGAACTCATTCCGGTCGACAACGTGCTCTATCTGCTGGGCGCCGGGAACTACGTGGAGGTCCATCTCGCGGATGGGGGTATGGAGCTGCACACCAAGACTCTCGAGGCCCTATCGGGCCTGCTTCCGACCCATTACGAACGCATTCACAAGAGTTGCATCGCGAACATGCGGTGCATGAAGCGCCTGGTCCTGGAAGGCGCGGGAAAATATTCCATGGAGCTGAAGGGCGGACGTCTCGTGCCGGTCAGCCGGACCAAGTATAAGGAATTGAAAGAGCGGATCTGAGGCATGAAAACCCTGCGCTTTTCACGTGCCGCCCGGTCGCTGGCTTTCGCATTGGCCATCGGCTCGGCAACGCCGGCTTTCTCCGCTTCCCCGCCAACCGCGGGGAAAGCCGAACCCGCCCGGTTCACCGTGGACATCCTGTCCAGGAAAGTGACCCTCGTCGGCAGCTGGAAGCTGAAGTTCGGGGATGATCCGGCTTGGGCTCTCCCGCAGACGGCCGACTCGGATTGGATCATTGCCGACAAGCCGGGCGCCTTTTGGGTGCTGAATGGATTGCCCGACAGGGGAATAGGCTGGTACCGCGCCCGCATCCATCTCGTATCCAGGGCCGATTCCCTGAATCCCCTATACATACATATCATCCACTACCCCACCGCCCAGGAGATCTACTGGGACGGCGTCCTCATCGCCACCAACGGCCGCATCGGCAGGACCGCCGAAGAAGAGCGATCGGGACTGATAGCCCAATCGGCGCGGGTTCCGCATCGGTTGACCGGACCCGGGGATCACCTCCTGGCCTTCCGGGTCTCCAACTATTTCAATGCGACCGGAGGCCTGGGAGAAGTGAAGCTGGGAGGCTGGAAACCCCTGCAGAACTCTTTCTATGGACAATGGGCCTTGCTCATCTTCCAGGTGGGTATCATCGGCATTACCGGGGTCTATTTTTTCGCCAACTTTTTCGCCCGCATCAACCGGACCTACGCCCTGTTCAGCCTCATCTGCCTCGGCTGCGTCCTGCAGACCATCCCACGGTATTTCGCCTTTTACTGCAATGTGGACTTCGTGGCCAACAGATGGTTCCACGCTCTGCAATACCTGGGGTATAGCGTGATTCTGTGCTCCCTGCCCCTGTGCTTCTTCAGCGAATTCTCCTCGCTATCGCGCAAATGGTATTGGGTGGTGGCCGCGATGACGGCGATCGTAATCCTGCCCTGCGAAGGCTACATTTTCGATCTCTTTCCCAGCTCATTGCTCCAAATCGTAAAAGTATCCAACGACATCGCGAACTTCGCCGCCATCGGGGCCTGCCTGGGCGTAACGGGGTGGGCCGTCTACCGCAAAAAGGAAAACAGCCTCCTGGCCTGCCTGGGCCTGCTCTGCATGCTCGCCGGGGTCGCCCTGGGGGTGATCTTCGAGTTGCAGTTCACCTGGCCGCTGGGGCTGACCGCGCTTATCCTGTTCCTCAATGCCGGTCTGACGCGCAGCCTCACGCGCCAAAACATGGCCTATCAGGAAATCCAGCTCAAAGGGGCAAGACTCGAGATAGAGCTGCTGAAGAAGAACATCCAACCGCATTTCCTGCTCACCTCCCTCCGATCCATCACCGATCTGCTCGAGCGGGAGCCCAAGGTGGCGGCCCGGCTGGTGAGCGCCTTGGCGGTGGAATTGCGGATGATGCTCAAGATGACCGTGGAGCGGGTGGTAAGCCTCCGCGAGGAGGTCAATCTCTGCCGCACCCACCTCGAAGTGATGGGACTGAGGCGTCATCGGACTTTGGCCCTGGATACCCGGGAGGTGGATGGCGAGGAGCGGATACCGCCCATGGTCATGCATACCCTGATGGAGATGGGCCTGGAGGAGGCGGAGGAAGGACCCGAAGACATCCGGTTCCTTCTCGAGCGGCTCGACGGGAAAGGCCTGATCCTGCGCCTATCCCATCAGGCCAGGCTCAAGCCACGCTGGCAGCGCGGCGAGGACGAGACCGGCCTCAAATACGTCCGCGCCCGCCTCCAGGAATGCTATCCCGACCGCTGGTCCCTGCGCGCCGGACTTTTCGATCCCCCTTGGATGGCGGAGATCCGCATCACCGATCCGCAGGCCCTCGCGGCCGGACTCTCGAAGGCCGGCTCTTCCAGGCAAGCCGCGCCTCCACTTCGCGGATCGTAACTCCTAAGTTAACACGGAAGCCGGCTGCCGCGGTTCCACGCGCGCTCCGAAGGCCGTTTGCGTTTCGCCATGCCAAACCGACAGTTCGCGTACGGACAAGCCGGGGAGCGGCCGGCAGGCCATATATTTCCTTTCGTAAGCAGCGCAACCGCGCTTGCGAAAGGAAGCGGATGAAAAACTTCAGTCTTATTTCGGTTCGTCTCGGCCTGGGCCTGGCGCTGCTCGCGGCGGCCGTCCCGGCCCGCGCGGTAATCGTCAAGGGAACGGCCCCGGCGGGATCCAGAGTATCCATAGGAGGCGAAGTGTTCGCCGTGGATTCCACGGGACATTGGACCGCGGCGGTCTCTCCCGATAGCGCAGGATCTTCCCGCCGGGAACTTTGCCTGCTCGAAGGCGAGGACCGTGCGTGCACCATGTTCGATCCGGGCGCTTTCGATACCGTCGAGTTGGCTCCGTCGACCTTCCTGTCGACCACGACCGGCACCGGCGTATCCTTTCCCGACGCTCTCCCGCAGGCCGGGGATTCGGAATCGGCAGCCTCCGCCCCCATTCAGCCAGGAGGGGATTCCGCGCGCGTGGTGGACAACGGCCGGGAAGCCGCCGGCCGCACGGTCAAGGTGAGAGCCAAGCGCAAACCCCTGCGCGTCTCGGGACAGACCCGCGTCACCTCCGCGGAAATCAAACGCCTGCCCGGACTCGCCGAGCCGGACGTGATCCGCGCGGTGCAGGCCCTGCCGGGCGTAGTCGCATCCTCGGACTTCTCCACCAAACTGTACGTGCGGGGATCGTCCAGCGACCAGAACCTGGTGCTGTTCGACAATGCCGTATTGTATTCGCCCATGCACTTCGGCGGCATCTTCTCCACCTTCCTCGCCGACGCCGTGGGCGGGATGGAGTTCTACAAAGGCGGCTTCCAACCCAGGTACGGCAACCGGCTCAGCTCCGTGCTCGCCGTCGAGAGCAAGAACGGCGGAGCCACCGATACCGGCGCCGCCAAGGACACCTGGGCCCAAGGCACCGCCCGCGTCACCACCCTGTCCGGATCCCTGGAAACCGACGGCCGCAAGGGCGACTTCTCCTGGGTGATCGCGGCCCGCCGCACCTGGATCGATCGGGCCTTGGAAGCGGGACGGGCCGCCGGCCTCACCGACATCAAGCTTCCCTATTATTTCTACGACACCCAGGGCAGCGCCGCCTACGGCCATGACGGCGATACCCTCAGGGTTTCCATGTATCATGGACTGGATCAGTTGTCCCTGGGCCCCATCCATATCGATTGGAGCAACACCGCGGTCCCCATCAACCTCAAGCTCCGCCTCTCGGATCGCTGGTCCTATGCGGGAACCGCCGCCTTCTCCGACTTCTCGCAATTATTCGGCTTCGGCGACGTCACCCGGGCCACCATGTTCATGAAAGAATGGAACCTGCGCCAGGAAGTCTCTCTCGATGCGGGCGCCGGCCATCTGCTTACCTTGGGAGGCGAGTTCAACCGCTACGAATCCAAGCTGCAAATCGATCAGCCCGTCCTTGCCATCCACACCCTGGATAGGACCACGGCGGATTTGTATTCCGGATATCTCCAGGACCGCTGGGCGATTTCCCCGAAGCATACCGTAACGGCTGGGATACGGGGTTACGCCTACCCGGAACTCGACGTAACGGCCTGGGATCCCAGGGCCACCTATACCTGGCGTCCGACCAGGGATTGGCGCCTGGACGCGCATGCGGGCATCTACCATCAGTTCATTTCGAGCATCCGCTGGACCGACCAGGAGACCTTCAATGAGTTCTGGTATCCGGCCAAGAGCTCCATCAAGCCGTCCCGTTCCACCTTGGTTTCGGCCGGCGCGGAGCGGAGCGATATCGGTCCCCTGCGCCTGCGGGTGGGATTGGAAGCCTACTACAAGGACATCCGGGATCTCCCCCTCTATTTCCCGAACCGCACCCAGTCGGAAGTCCAGGACAAGGACAGCGCGGCGGGCGGTTACCAGATCGCCGACGAATTCACCACCCAAAGCGGATACTCCGCCGGCGCCGAACTTACCGTGGCCAGGGACGAAGGCGCGCTGAGTGGCGAGGCCAGCTGGGGCCTTTCCAAAGCCGTGCTCAAGCAGGATGATTTCACCAATGCCACCGGCACCTACACCTTCGAGCCGTATGCGGCCGACTGGGATCAGCGCCATACGGTCAAAGCCAAACTGAACCTCAACTGGCGGGGCGCGAAGGAGAACGCTTTTTGGACCTCGGGAAAGAAGGGCCGGTTCCTGCGCACCAGCCTGCTGGCGAACTACCATACCGGGCTGCCCTATACCGCCTTCCAGGACTATTACGCCATCCATGAACCCAATCAGGGAGCCGACGGGGCCAACGGGTCCGGCCCCCCGGCTTTTATCAAGGACAACACCTACCTCCGTCAGGGCCGCCGCAACGACGCCATCCGCAAGGATTACTTCCGCCTGGACGCGACCGTGATCGACTGGGGACGCGAGGGACACTGGAGGCTGTACTGGAGCGTCCTCAATATCACCGACAACGAGAACGTCTTCCTGATCAACTTCGACACGAGCAAGAATCCTCCCGAGAAAAAGGAAACCTACCAGATACCCCTCCTTCCGATCCTGGTGGGCTATGAATTCCAATTCTGATACCGGTTTCGCAGTTCCTAAAACCGGACCGAAAAAACAATCCTTTGAAGAGGCTGATATGAACAAGCTGATGACGAACAAACCGAGGATGGAAAAGCCGGAGACTCTCGTGACTTTCACGACCGTAGGGGCCCTCGCGACTCTGAAGACCCTGGCGGCGCTTGCGACCCTGGGCTTGGCGGCCTGCAACGGCCCCTGGAACATGCAGCCGGACGAAGGCCCGCAGGATCCCAAGCTCTGGGTTTCCATGCTGCTGATCGCCGATAGGCCCTTGGATACCCTATGGATCGAGCGCCCCCTGCTGTTGGACCGCAAGTCCGATCCCGCCGTCCTCTTCGTGGACGCGGCGGAAAGCCGGATCGCCATCATGGACCCGGCCGCAGGGGATACCTTGCATTTTCGGCCCGTGGAGGGACGCGCGGCCGCATGGGTCGCCGAAGATACCGCCTACCGCGTCAGGCGCGGCGCCTGGTACCTGCTCGAAGCCGGCCTGCGCTGGAACGCCTCCAAGGAATTCCCCTCCGGCGCGGATTGGCGCAACGAGACCTTGACCGCGGAGACGCGCGTGCCCGCCGCCTATGCCCTCGACTCCACGGTGCAAGTGCCGGCCGAGGCTTTGCATCCCAGCCTCTCCGTCGGCCTGCCGTCGGCGATGGTCACCCGGGCACTGGCTGAACCGGCCTATCGCCAATCCGTCTATGACAGCCTCAACGCGCTGCCAGACGTGCGATCCCTGGCGGCGCGAGGCATCACCGAGGACGATTTCGCGGCCTATCTGGAGGGACGGACCGTCTTCCGGCCCGTGGGCAAAGAGGACACCGTCTACTCCATCTACGACGGTACCCCGTCCACGGATTATACCGGTACGTCCTTTCGCCGTTACTCCCTTTCCTATCTGTTCACCCAGCGAATCGACAAGCGTGACTTCGGCGGAGTCATCCTCGCCCAGCGATTCGATTCCTCCCGGGCGCGCATCTACTCTCCCATGTATAAAGACATCCTGGCATCGGTGGGAGGGGATCTGGACAGCGCCGGATTCTACCAGCGGGGGGAAGTGAGGCCGCTGAAAGTCTCCGGCTCCTATTATTCCGGCATCCAGGGGTATCCGGATACGCTCCGGGTCACCAATATGGAATGGGGATATACCGGCCGCAACGTGCTGATTGCCTATTCGGTCGACCCGCTCTACTACGAGTATTACAAAGGTCTGATCGGAACCGGAGCGGAAGGAGGCGGGGGCCTGGGCGGAGGCAGCAGCCGTCCCCAGAACGTTTTGCGGTACAGCAATATCGGGAACGGGGATGGGTACTTCTGTGGAGCCGTGGCCGACAGTTTCGCCATCAACATCCGGGCGGTGCGGGACACCATTCCGGTATCCGCTTTGCGGAATGCGTGGCTGCGCAGCGATCTTACGAACCGAAATTAAAAAGTCCTTCGGCCGGTCGCCTAGCGGCCGCGCCTATCCCGCAGTCCTCATTGGGCGGCCATCAGCTCTTCATTGCAATGCCCCTTATCGTAATTTCCCGACGTACGGATTACGGAAGCGGACCAGCACTAACAACTATCATCTTAAGGTAATTTTCAAATCGGGAGCGTTGGCGGAAGCGGCAACTATTCGAAAAGTTCGAATAGTTCAAGTGGCAGGAGCATCGAACTGGATCGCCGTTTTGAAAGCGACTTCGAGAAGGAGACAAAGCGGCTGGCAGGAGATAAAAGAAAAACCCGACAGGATCCCAAAGGGGATAATGGCCCGTAGAGATTTCACGCAAGGCGTGCGAGCCGCGCCAGCACTACGGCCGAAAAACTGCACCCGCCTGGGTTCGAACCAGGGACCAACGGTTTAGAAAACCAATCGGCAGGGGTTCGAAGTGGTATTTTCCAAGGGAATTCGGCACTGTTCCCAACTTCCACTCGGGGAAGTGTACACCGACTGTACCCCTCCGCGGGTCAAATTGTAACAACCATTAAAATGCTTGTCACCCCTGAAATCATTGGCCTAAAATGATTTTAGCATATCCCGGGTTGACATGACTTGTTCTTTTTGGAATTCTTGATTGGCTATGCCCTAAGTCGTGGCAAAACCAAAGGGACCAACCATGATCATCTAGCAAACTCCAACCGAAATTTTGGAAATCCCCCCTTGTAAAGCAACTATTTTTGAATTCGAATCTTTGAATGTCATTTACCTAGAATCGCGTCATTTCGGGTGAAACCGAATTCTGCCGCAAGAAGGAGTCAGGTGAGGAGTGGAAGATAACCCGGAAAACCTAGCTGACGGCGAAATATCCCAGACGGATTCCATACGATTGGGTCTATCGGATTCATTCAAGGATATAGAGGGCTACGCAAAAGGTGAGTCCGCGGGCGTGCCAACGGGATTCCGGGATTTGGACAACCTGACAGCGGGCGGATTCCATCCAGGGGAACTCAGCATCTTAGGAGGAGTTGCCGGGACCGGAAAGACTTCCTTGGCCTTGGCCATCACCGCAACGGCGTCCATTGAATTCAAAAAAGCATGCCTTTATGTTTCCACCAAGGACACGACCAAAGGGCTTACACAGCGCATTCTGAATGCGCAAGCAGGGGTCAATGGATTTCTCCTGAGAACAGGCAGATTGCCTCAACGCAATTTTCCAAAGCTGTCCCTCGCGGTCGGACCGCTTTCCGGCGCCCCCATTGAGTTTTATTGCCAACCGAGAACCCAACTTCGGAAGGTGGTCGAGGCCGCGAGGTCGCTTCGAGAACAAAGGCGCCTGGAATTATTGGTCGTAGACCACCTTCAGATGGTACTCGTGAACCCCCAGCAGCAAAACAAATATGAAGATGTGACCATCGTCGTAAATGAATTGAAACGGCTCGCCCGCGAACTCGATATTCCGGTACTGGCGCTATCGTCGATGAATCGTTCTGCCCGGGATCGCTATAGCGCCGAACCTCGCCTATCGGACTTAGGCGACTCAGGCGCGATCGAAACCACGTCCGATGTCGTGCATCTCCTTCACAGACCAGAGATGTTCGACCCCGAAGAGGAAAGAGGAAAGGCGCAAATTATCGTGGCAAAACAGAACTTGGGGCCCACCGGCACGATTCCGCTTACATTCATCGCCGATTATTCCACATTTGTGAAGTATTCATACGAGAAGACGGACTCATCCGGATTCTGAAATCAGGTAATGCCCCAGATGAACACATTGTTCCACAAGAACCTAGAGCGAGAACCGCGGGTCAGCCTCCTCGATCGAGGAGGCCGATGAACTCCTTCTACAAACGGCGCCGCATATATTTTCTGTTCGCGTTTTTGATTTCATTCATCCAAGCCAACCCGCCCTCGCTCAAACCTACAAATCAACCGGGTGATCCGAAAATCATCGGAGCGATGAAGGAGGTCATGTGGGAAGGCCGATTATCGGCGCAGATCGACATCGATACGCTTTCCGATAAAAGGCATCTCTACGGATTGGGCCCTGTTGAATTTCTGGCTGGCGAGATCCTGATCCTGGATGGAACAGGATACAAATCCGAAGTCCTCAGCGATACGTCAATGAAGGTGACCGAAACGTTGAAGATCAAGGCACCGTTTTTCGGGTATGCGAATATCGGGAAATGGACAGTGACCTCTCTACCCGACAGCGTGACAACGCTTCCGCAATTGGAAGCCTACCTGAATATAGCCCCCAAGAAGCGGGCGCGTCCCTTCTTTTTCAAAATCACCGCAGTGGCGGATAGCGCGAACATCCACGTCGTGAACATTCCCAAGGGCTCAAAAGTATCGTCCCCAGCCGATGCGCACCTCGGTCAAAAAGACTTCACGATCCGCGGCGAAAAGTTCGATCTGCTGGGATTTTTTTCCACTGAACACCAAGCCATCTTCACCCACCATGACACCTTTGTCCACGCGCATCTGATTACCGGAGACCGCAAGCGGATGGGCCACCTGGATGAAATAGCGATCCGAAAAGGCACGGGCAGGCTTTTCCTACCGGAGTGATGCCCCGCTAGGCGTTACGCAGCACCGGAACCGAGGTCTGAAGCACCTCGAATGAGGAACGCAGGAACAGGGCCGAAATGCATGCCCCGACCGCGATATCCGGCCATGGGCTTCCGGTCCACCGTACCAGCGCCGCGACCGGAATCTATCGAGCGTCGGCCAGGCTGGCTTGGTCAACAACCTGAACGACGGTATGTCCTGGGGATTGTTCCCGCTGTTTTTCGCCGCGGCCAACATGACCCTGGGACAAATCGGAATCCTGGCGGCCATCTATCCCGCGACGTGGGGCATCGAGCAACTCGGAACCGGGGCGCTTTCGGATCGCATGGGTCGCAAATGGTTGATCGCGATGGGTATGTGGATCCAAGCCCTCGGCATCGGCATGATCATCCTTTCAGGCACGGTGTTCGGCTTTTCCATGGGTGGTAATTTCCTCGGTCTCGATACTGCGATAGTGTACCCTACTCTGCTCGCTTCGATCGGAGACATCGCCCATCCTACCTGGAGGGCATCCGGAGTAGGCGTGTACCGCCTGTGGCGGGATCTCGGCGGATCTACTGGGATTGCCGGGAGCGACGTGGATTGTTGCCGCCTTGACCTTCGCCTCGGGACTTTGGGTTGCCGTGCGCATGAATGAGATTCTGATCAGGAAAACCGTTACGACGTCAGGATAGATTCCGGTTCTGATGATGAGCTTCGGCGATTTTGAAGACTGATTTCAAACAAGTCCATCGGTTAAAATAACCGTTGCTCCCTCCGGTATCTTGGGGTTCCAATTCGCATGAATTGATGCGGGAAAGCAGGAAAACGCCCTTCAATTTCCTGGATGCGAGAAGAGCCACGGACAAAAAAACCAACGCTCCTTCTTGGAAAAATCCGCCTAAACGGAATGGAAAAAGTAAACTTGATTCAGTGATCCTGAAAGAGTACCCACAGGCGTACCCTTTCTTCGAAAATGGGCTGACTGGAAATAAAAAGGGCCGGACTTTCGTCCGGCCCTTCCTATAAATCAATAACTTATGAGGAAAAAACTGCACCCGCCTGGGTTCGAACCAGGGACCAACGGTTTAGAAAACCGCTGCTCTATCCACTGAGCTACGGATGCCTGAAGGCATAAATGCGATCGCAAGGGTTTTGCCCGAGCGCGCGGCCCATAAGGTATCAAGCGCCACCCCACCTTGCAACCCTTCCGGCGCCCGGAACCCAGCCTTCGCCCCCAAACCCGGATCCGCGCCCCCCTTTCCCTGCCACGCTGTCCGGACACGCCTCCCTTTCCAAGCACCTTACTCTCTCTCCCCGCAGTCCCGTGTTGACCCGGCCCCGGCCCCGCGCTATCTTGGGTCTACGCCGCCTGTGTCCTGTTTGCAGCGGCCCAAAGGACCCTATGCGCACCCGACTCGCCCTTCCTTACCTCCCCGCCCTGCTCCTCGCCTCCCTCTTCCTCACCGCCCCCCTCCAAGCCCAAGTCACGGTCACCAAGTTCAGCAAGGACTTCCCCGGCGCCTACGCCTTCACCTTCGACGACGCCCTCCCCAGCCAAATCATCTACGCCGCCCCCTACCTCGACCAAGTGGGCCTCAAGGGCTCCTTCTACCTCATCACCAACAATGTCATCGACGGGGCCGCCGGAAACGCCGCCATCGGCAAACCCACCACCTGGGCCGATTGGAAGGCGATCTCGGACAAGGGCCACGAAATCGGTTCGCACACTCTCACCCATACCGACCTGACGACCCTGGCCGCCGATGCGCTCGGGCGCGAGCTGACCGAATCGGCGAAGATCATCAAGGAGAAGATCGGTATCACTCCCGTTACCCTGGCCTATCCGTACAACGCCTTCAACGCGACTGTGGGCAAAGCGATGTTGCAGACCTACATCGCCGCCCGCACGTCCCAGGTCGCATACGGGGATGTGGCCGGGTTCGCGAACACCACGGAGGCCATGAACAAATACGTGGACGGAGCCGTGGCCGGCAAGAGCTTCCAGATAGGCATGATCCATGGGCTTACGGAGCCCTACGCCCCCATGGACCCGGCGCAATTCCTGGAGCATCTGAAATACTGCAAGAAGCTGATGGACGATGGCAAGCTGTGGGTGGCCACCTTCGGCGAGATCCGCAAATACCTGATCGAAAAGGATTCCATCCATATCACCATCAAGACCCAGACCGCGACGGAAGCCTCCTTCACGGCTGAGGCATCCCTGGACAGCGTCCGCTTCAACGTCCCCCTGACCTTCGCGGTCGCCTATTCCGGAACCGGGGCCGCGCCCGCGGGAGCCAAGGCCTACCGCGCCGGGTCCGCGACACCGCTTCCCGTGACCGTAGAAGCGGATCGCATCCTGGTACAGGCCGTTCCCGGGAAAGCTCTCATTTCTGTGGATTGGTCCGGGACTGCGGCGATCCATGAAACCGCGGCGGCGAACCGGCGGGCGGTGGGAGCCAGGACTTCGAAGCGGAAGTACTTGGTTTCCGGAAAGCGCCTGCTCCCGCAAATCAAGAAATCACCCTAAGGAACGGGCGCAAATGAAAAGGGGGCTCCCCACGGGCCCCCCTTCCGGCACAGTCGAAAAGTTTTTAATCAGCCTTGCGGGGCCTGGTAAGTCCAGTCCAGGGAGGTCCGGCCGGACTGTAAATCGTGCACGATCCGCATCATCGCGTTCTCGCACTTCTTGAGGAATTGCAGGCGGGTTTCCTGCAGGGAGACTTCCCGGCGCACCACGAAGACTTCCTTCTCGTGTTCGATCAGGGTATGCACGTATTGGGGCGGCAGCCATTGGGAAAAATGCGTCACCAGGCCTTCCATGGTGGTGAACGAAAACTGCATGCCGTTGCCCGGAGACACCAGGGATTGCGTCCCCAAGAGCGGTTTTTCCGAAGGCGGCGGGTAGGGCCGCCACTGATCCATCATACCCCGAGTATCCGGGGCGGCGGCCGGGAAGGTAAAGACCCCGGGAGGCCTCGAGGCCGCAGGGCCAGACTCAAAAGGCCCGAAAACCTCCGAGGCCTAAATTATTATATTGCTTGGACCGCCTCCCGGGACCTCCCGCCGGCACACTTTTAAGGAAAAACCATGAAATTCAATGTTCAAGACCTGATGTTCTTTCTCCCCATGATCGCGATCATTTATTTCATGATCTTCCTGCCCAAGAAGAAGGAGCAACAGGCCCAGACCAAAATGCTGGAAGCCCTCAAGAAGGGGGATCGGGTCCTGACCACCTCGGGAATGTACGGGGAAATCGCCGCCATCCGGGATAATGTCATTACACTCAAGTTCGAAGGCGGCGTGCGCATCGACTTCATCAAGTCGGCGATCACCCGTGCGGTGGATGAGAAAGAGGAAGTCAAGGCTTGAGCAAGGCCGCGGCGGTTCCCGTAAGGAAATCCAAAATGGTGCTACCCATCTATCTCTACGGACAGAAGGTCCTGCGCAAACGCGCGCAGGAAGTATCCAAGGTCACCCCGGAGCTTTCCAAGCTGGCCGAGGACATGTTGGAAACCATGTACAAGTCCGCCGGCATCGGCCTGGCGGCCCCGCAAGTGGGCCACTCCATCCGCCTGATCGTCGTGGACGTGACGGGAGAGGATGAGGAGCGGAAACCCTACTTCATGTTCAACCCCGTGGTGTCCGTGAAGAAGGGCGACTGCGTGGCCGAAGAAGGCTGCCTCTCCGTGCCCGGAGTCTGGGCGGACGTGGAACGGCCGGAAACCATCACGGTGGAATCCCTGGACAAAGACGGACGGAAACAGGTGCTCAAGAACATCGACGGTCTCCTGGCCCGGTGCATCCAACATGAAATCGACCACCTGGAAGGGGTCCTTTTCGTGGACAAGATCTCGGCCACGGACCGCACCCTCAACGAGGGCAAGCTGAAGAAGCTTTCGAAAGAATCCAAGTCGGTCCCGGCCTAGCCCAAACTGATGCAGCGCACCGGACCCGCGCGGCTTTTCGCCCTCCTCCTTCCCCTTCTGCTGCTTTCCCTCTTCGCGTGCACGCCTCCCGTGCTGCACCCCGTTGGCGCGGTGAACGACGAATTCCATCCTGACACGACCACGCATTCCCCTGAGCCGCAATTCGAAGCCGGATCCGGCTCGCCGCTCCCCTTCCCGGAAGCCATAGACACCCTGAGCTGGGACATCACCGATACCGGATCGGACACCGGCCGCGCCGCCGCGGACAGCTCCGGCCACCGCCCCAATACCGGTTCCCGCACGCGCCCCCTGGCGCAAACCCTGCCTCCCGTCTCGCGCCCGGATGGCATCGTCCAGAAGCCGCGCCCCAAGGATCTTCCTGAACGCGTGCATGTGTTCCTGAGCAAGTCCGCCAAGCCGCTTTCCCTATATTCCCTGGGAGACATGCAGATCCTGGCGGAAGTGGTATCGGAATCCGGCGGCGGCAAAACCGTGACGGCCACCAGGCTGACCACTCTCAAGGGGCGGTTCTTCATCAAGCGATCGGGCGGCGGCTTCACGGTGGAGCAGGGCGGCAAAGTGATCCAGTCCACGTCCGCGAAGAAGATACGGATGGTTTCCGTGAACCCGTACAACCTGGTGGACGTGGGCGGATCGGTGTACCGCGGCAGCCTGCATCTGATCGGGGAGGCCAATGGGGAGATCACCACCGTCAACGTGCTGGGGGTGGAAGACTATCTGCGGGGCGTGCTGCCCTACGAACTGGGCACCGTGGACCGGGAGGCCCTGGAAGCCCTGAAGGCCCAGGCCATCGTGGCGCGCACCTACGCGTACAAGCGCATGATGCGCCCCGGCTCCCGGGATTTCCATATCTACAACGACGTGCAGGATCAGGTGTACAAAGGAGTGCGGGGGGAGTATCTCCTGAGCGACCGTGCCGTGTGGGAGACGCGGGGCATGGCGGTATGCCATGGGGACTCCCTGGCCATCTGCTATTACTTCTCCACCTGCGGCGGCCGCACCGCCAGCAAGCATGAGGTCTGGGGCGGGGACAGCATCGCCTACCTGGTTTCGCGGCCGGACCTGGACAATATGGGCGATGCCTATTGCCAGGCTTCCAAATACTCCGCCTGGACCCAGGAATGGAGCCAGGCCCAGATGGCCGGCATCCTCAAGCGCAACCTGCGCTCGGCCGGCGTGGCGGACTTCCCGTCCTTCTCCACGGTGAAAGGCTTCGAGGTCTCCCAACGCGCCACCTGCGGGCGCATCCGCCTTTTGACCATCCAGACCGACAAAGGACCCATCCTCGTCAAAGGCGACAAGGTCCGCTGGGCCATGCGCCCCGCGGCCACGCCGGAGAAGATCCTGCCGAGCGCATTCTTCAACGTAAGCCTGGCAGGCGGCAAGGTCACGGCCCAAGGCAGGGCCTTCGGCCACGGGGTGGGCCTATGCCAGGTGGGCGCCATCGGCCGCGCGCGGGCCAACCAGAATTTCGTGCAGATTATCCAGGCCTATTATTCAGGCGTACAAGTCGTAGAGTTCAAGTAACCGCTACGGCCGGTTTGGGCTCCATCTCCAACCCGCGCTCGATGATCTCGAAGGGGTGGTAGGCTTCCAGCTCCGCCCGCACGCGGGCCACGTTCTCAGCAAAGCGCTTGTCCCCCAAAACCCGCAGCACTCCGCTCGCGATCGCCTCCGGGGTGGGCCGCTCCGTCCGAAGATCGATTCCCACTCCGCGCCAGTCGATACGGGCGTTGATATCGTTCTTGCCCTCGAGCTTTCCGGCCGACAATAGAGGTACGCCTTTCATCAACGCCTGCAAAATGCTCCCGAACCCGCCATTGCAGATGAACAGATCCGCATGCCCGAGCAGGACGTCGAAATCGAGGTAATCCTCGATGATGACATTGTCTTGGGGAAACCGCTTGCGCAGGGCTTCCGTATTCCGGTAGCCGGTGGTGGCGATGACCAGATGCGGCCCGTCCTTAAGGGCTTCCAGGACCGGCACGAACAGCTTTTCCGGATCGCGGTTGTCCATGGTACCTTGGGAAACGACGATGACGGTGGGATATTTGCGCAGTTTCTCCTCGTGCCCGATCCCTTCCCCGCTCTTGCGTTTGTGCGGCAGCAATGGACCGATGAACTCGAAGCCTGAAGGCCAATCGGTGCGCGGGTATTCGAATCCGGGAACCCCTATCTGGTAAATCCTTTTCGCCCTGCCTACGTGGAGATCGAATACGCTTCCCCGGTATGCGGGCAGTCCTTCCCGGGTCCGCAGTTCGTTCAGCAGTTTCATGCCCGGCTTGGTGGAGTTTTCCACCAGCATGCGGACGACCCCGTGGGCGATCTTGTGGAAGACGTTCCGCGGCGGCTTGAGGCCGAAAAAAGGCGGGGGCGTCCCTCCGCCGGTGGGAGCGGGCGTGGGCGAAGGGGAGATGACATAGACCCGCGGCTGGAGCTTCTCGGCGACCAGATGCGCCGCATAGAACGCGGCATCGCAAATGAACGCATCGAAAGGGAAACCGGCCCGCAATTCCCGTATGTCGTGAAAATGGGTTTCCAGGTTGGAAAAGAAGATCCGGGTCAGGGCGAACTCGATCGCCTTGGGCCCGGTTCCGAGCTTGGAATATTCGGGGTAAAGCTCGGTGATGTTTTCGGCGTTCACTTCGGTCGCGCGTTGGAAGGGGAAATGGGGCACGTTCAGTTTGGCCAACCTGGCCGCATAACTGGGCCCGGTATACCACCGGACGTCATGACCCCGTTCCTTGAGGTGCATGGCGATGCCGGTCAAGGGATTGAAGTGCCCATCGAAAGGCATTGTGGCGAATAGGATCTTCTGCACGCAGGCCCCCTTGGACGGGGAATCGGGACCCCGTGCTACATACCCATCAAGGTAGGACCAAGACCGCGAATGTCCAAACGGACACCGGCCCGTAGCGGCGCCGGCTCAGAACAGCGCCAGCCGCTTCCTCTGGACCATGCGCCCGCCGGCTTCCAGTTCCAGGAAGTAAGTCCCGCGGGGAAGCCGGGAGGCATCGAAGATTCCTTGTCCTTCACCCTCAGGCGCAAAACCGCTGAACACTTCCGCGATGTTACGCCCGTCCAAGGCGCGCAGGGAAATCCGCACCTGGGCAGACCCGGCCAGGGAATACTCGAAGGCAAGCCGTCCCTCTCCCACCGACCTCGCCACCAATCGGCCCGCCGCGCCCGCCGCCTTCACCGCAGGACGTGCGACCATGCCGGTGGGCTTGCTCTGGCTGACCGTATACTTGACGGTCTGGCTGCCCGTGCCGCTCAGCTTGATGATCAAGGGATAGCATTCCAGACCGGGAAACGGGCTCCAGTATTTCGTCCGGTCCTCGCCGGAAACCAAGGTCACGGGCGAGGTGCTGGAAGTCACCCGCAGTTCCCAGACTCCGCCTTCCGCCGTGGTGATGCGGAACAGGCTGTCGCCCGCCAAAGCGTATTGGTTTCCCGCATTGTCCACGAAAGGCTCCACGATGCGGACGCCCGTGGGTGACGTGACGGTTACCTCGCTGGAATAGCTGTCGGCCTGGAAGCGGTGGATCCACGTGAACCCGGTGCCGGAACTGGCTCCGTTCGCATCGCGCAAGGCACCGGCCGAAGTGGCCTTGAAGCCCCCGGCCTCGGCGACCACGCCCAGGGTAGCCTTCTCATCATACAGATTGGCGTAGTAGGGCGTTCCCGGTTTTTCGATACGGGCGGTCAGGGGCAACAGGGCTCCCTCGGTGGGCATGTGCATGGCCTCTTCCCGGTTGTACACGGTCTGGGACGATACCTGCAGGAATCCGAGCGATCCGTAGCCTTCGAACCATAGGTCGGTGATGCTCCCGCCCCGGACCACTTCGCCCCGGTCGTATTGGCCGATGCCATCGTAGGCCGTGACGGTGGCCATGATCTTGTCCGTGCGGATGAGCGAGGTTTTGGCCGTGGGGAAATACTGGAACCAGTTCTTGCCTTCGGAGGGAATGGGGCCGCTGGCCGTGGCCGTGGGGCCGTATTCCAGGGCCGTGGCCAGGCTCTGGGCCCGAGCGAAGGCGGAATAGATGCAGGGCGGATTGCTGCTCGCATGCTTGGACGCGTGCGGTCCGTAGGGAATGAGGTTGTTGCTGCCGATGAAATTCTTGCTCAGGAAATCCACGCTCAACTCGGCGCCCCGCAGGAAGGCCGGGTCCCGATCGGCCAGAAGTCCGAAGGAGAACGGGATGCCGGGAGCGGTCTTGGTGCCGCTTTCCAGCATCCACTTATAGGAGCGCGTGCCCCAGGAATTGTCGATGGCTCCGTTGGGGTACATGAACTTGGCATGGGGCTTCAATATCCGCGCCGCGAAATCCACGTCCGCCTTGGTGTTGGTGAGGATACCGTACAAGGCGATATAGCCGATGGACTGGGCGATGTTGTAACCCAGGTCGATGCCGGCGCCTTCGCCCGTGATGAAATCGTCCGCGTTGATGGATTGCATGGTGGTGACCATCAAGGCGGCGGCCTTGGTCATCCACTTGGCCGGCGCGCCCGGGAGGGCCGTGGTGGCCTGCTTCAGGGCCACGGCTCCCGTGGGCAGATAATTGAGATTGCCCTTGGGGAAATTCGCTTCGATCCAATTCGAGGCCCTGGTGAGGGAATTGGTCCAGGCGGTATTCTCCTGCGCCGTGAGCCGGTCCTTCAGAATGATATACGCGCCGGCCATGGAGATGACCTGATCGGCCGTGGTTCCGTCCCAGCCATCGTAGTTGGGCCATTCCTCGCCCCAGGCCCCGGCCGCGTTCTGCACCGTGATCATCCAGTTCCCCAGCTTAACGGCCGCGTCCGCATACTTGGCGTTCCCGCCATGCTTGAAGGCCACGGCGAACGGATAGATGGCTTCGCCGCCGCGGGAATGGGTGGGATGGTTGTCGGGATTGGTGCTGGGACAGACCAGCGCGCCGTAATTCTTGTTCCCGACGGTCAGGTTCTGCGTGGCGATGAGGCCGTCGCAAAGCTTGTACAAAGGAACCAGGTAATCGGGTGCGGCCTGCACGGCAATGGCGGCCAATAAAAGGAATCTAAGCAACATCGGAACCCCACGCGCCTGCCGCCGCGAAATCGCGCCGGCCCATTTCCCCCGGGTTCCAATATAGCGCAAGGGACACGGCGGGATCGGGCTTTCCGGCCGCTATTATCGGGATCCCGTTTCGCGAACGGAAACAATCCTTGCGCGCCCGCTAACTTCGCAACGCAATGCTACTGCGGCGTCCGAAAATATTAGGCAGGAAGCAAATCGGGGATCAGCCGCCGCCCAGGAATTTCACGATTTCCACTTCGTCACCCTCTTGGATCAGAGTGGCGGCGTAGGCGCTTTTGAGCGGGACTTTCCGGTTCAACTCCACCACCACCTGATCGATTTTCAGGCGATAGAATTTGATGAGGTGTTCCAGGTTCATGCCCGATTCCAGCTCCGCGGGCTGGCCGTTGATTTTGACTCGCATAGGTAGAGAAAAAGATACAAAGGGCCGCCGCGCCTGTCCGTCCCCGATTCTCCCGCCTTTTTTTAAAAGAAAGGCATTGACCTAAGTATTCCCTGGCCTTATATTAAGGCAAATGCCTAACCAAAGCGCCGTCCTGAATTCAGTCTTCCATGCCTTGGCGGACCCCACCCGGAGGTCCGTCCTGGAAAGGCTGGGCAAGGGACCCGCCCCGGTCAGCGAGCTGGCCCAGGGGTTCGACATGGCGCTGCCCTCGTTCCTGCAGCACCTGGGCGTATTGGACGCGTGCGGTCTGGTCCTGTCCGAAAAGGCGGGCCGGGTGCGCACCTATCGGCTCGCCGAGCCCCTGCCGTTCAAAGTGGCGGAGCAATGGATGGGCAGCCAACGCGTGGTCTGGGAACGCCGCCTCAACCAGTTGGATTCATACCTCATCAAACTCAAGGAGAAAAAACCGTGAACAATTCCATCATCATCAAAGCCGATCCCAATCTGGACCTGGTTTTGGAGCGCATCGTGGATGTGCCCAAAGAGCTCGTCTGGGCCGCCTGGACCACGCCCGAACATCTCATGCAATGGTTCACGCCCGTGCCGTGGAAAACCGTGGAGTGCGAAATCGATTTGCGTCCCGGCGGCATGTTCCGCACCGTGATGCAATCGCCCGAAGGGGAGAAGTTCCCGAACCTCGGCTGCTATCTGGAAATCACCAAGAACGAAAGGCTCATCTGGACCGACACCCTCGAGGCCGGATTCCGGCCGTCCCGCAAACCCGCCGTGCCCGGCCTATCCGGATTCACGGCCGTGATTGCCATGGAGTCCCATGGCAAAGGAACCAAGTACACGGCCACGGCCATCCACAGGAACGCGGAAGACCGCAAGCTGCACGAAGAAATGGGGTTCCACGAAGGTTGGGGCAAAGCCACCGAACAATTGGTGGAAGCGGCCAAGAAGCTGATGCGGACCTGATGATGTTGGCCTGAGGATCTTGGACCGGGGTACGGCGGCCCGACCGCCTACCCGGTTTGCTGCCGCAATCGGCTGGGAAACTCCTTATCGAAGTAATCCCATTTCCTCTGGATGGACTTGGCCAGGCCCGGTTCCTCCAAGGCCCTGCGGATGGCCAGCTTGTACCGGTGATCGTCCCGATACGCCTCCGACCTCAGCACGTCGCGGAAGAACCCGATGCCAATCAAGGCATACATGGTCCGGGACCGGCTGGTCTTTTGGATGAAGGTATCCAGGTCCCGCGTGTTCCCCAGCTCCGATTTGACCTTGCGCAATTGGATCTCCAACAACAGCTTCCGTTCTGCCGCGCCGCTCGAGAGCAGCCGATGCGTGTTCTTCTTGCGCGCCTCCAGGTCCAGAAAGCATTCCGGATCCCGCAGGCCCGCTTGCAGGTGTTCGCGGATGCGAGTGCGCTCCACCTGGTTCAGATAGCGCTTTTCCTTGCGCCGCGCTTTGCGGATGTCCCGGGACGGGACATAAGCCGGAAAGGACGGCTCGGCATCGGATGAAGAATAGTGGGATTCGGTCGGGAGCTGGTCGTGTTCCATAAGGGACCTTTCCGAGCGTTGAGGTTGGAAACCATGGGGCCGGAGGGCCGGGCCAAAGCATCTTCCTGCAATTAATGTCCTCATTTTTTATGAGGCGATCAAGGCCAATTAATCTGAAAAATGGGATGGACCGCCATGACGGCGGCAATTTTGGGATCTAGTTTAAGGGGACCTACTAATCTCTTACCTGAGACCAACCCAGGGTATTTGTGAATAATAAAGACCTTTACGACGTTCTGAAGGAGGCGGTCCGGGAATTGGCCCATGCCAGCGATCTCTTTTCCCCGCTCCCGGCGATGGGAAACGAAGAGGCCGCCCTGGAATCCATCGGCCTGGACCCGCTGCTCCTGCCCGATATTGTAATGGAATTGAAAAAACGTTTCGGAGGAAAAGACCTCAGCTCCTGCCTGGCCAACCCCTCCGCTCTCGTCACCTTGGGCGATTTCCTGGATTCCCTCTCAACTTCGCTGGCGCATGGCATCGCCGCCCCCTGTATGGTTTACGTGGACGATGAAGATTCGAATCTGTTCGTATTCAAACGGCGCTTCGACAAATACTTTTCGATCAAGTATTTCTCCGACCCCTTGGCCGCTCTCGAATTCATCCTGAACGATGCGACCGTGGCGCTGGTGCTGACCGATGAAGTGATGCCCGGATTGACGGGCAACCAGCTTTGCGATCGGGTGCACGCGCTGAAGCCGGCCGTGAAATTCATCCTGTTGACGGGGAACCCCAACAATCAGGATGACCTTCTCTATCATTCCATGCGCCGGAACCGCTTCTTCGAATTTCTCCGCAAGCCCCTGGATTTCGAAAACCGCTCCGATGAACTCCGGAACCTGTTTGCGTCCATCCTCGAGACGGACGGAATGCCCAAGTGAAGGATTTGCCTCCCAGCGAACCGGTCCGGGAATTGGCGCGCCGATTCATCCTCGATTTGAACTCGAGGGATCTGGAAAAACTGATGGGGTGGTTCCTGGAAGAGACCCAGTTATGGATTCCGCCCGCCCCTCTCGTCCAGGGTTCCAAGCGAATCAGCCTCTTGCTCAAATTGATTTTCCGCCGCTATAGCGACATCCAATGGGAAATCACGGAACTGTATCAGGCGTCGGACAGCATCATTCTGGTGGAGATGAGGTCCTTCGGCACCTTTACCTCCGGAAAGCTTTATGAGAACAATCTCATTTCCCTGATCAAGTACAATGCCTCGGGGAAAATCTTTTACATCTCGGATTTTTTCAAAAACACCGCCGTCTTCCTATAGGGCGATTTCCCCCCAGGGATGACTCAGGGCGAGGCCGGCCGGACCAGGAGCATTCCCGAGGCCGCTGAAAGAGGCGAAACCGCCCTTCCATCCAGGCCCCGAACCACGCCGGCCCGCGTGGGCGCAAAGCGACCGCCCTCCGCAGTCCGGAAGAATATCCCGGGCAGAAAGGCGGCTGCCCTCGCCGGGTCGCCGGCCGGTTGCAGCGAAGGCCGGATCGACGCGCCCGCTCCGAACAGCAAGTCGTACGCGAACGCGGTAGTCATGGTCAGCATGGTATCCACGCGGGCATCGGTGAGCGAGGGGAAGCCATGCCCCATTCCCGGGAACGGCTTGAGCACGGAATGGACGCCCGCGCGGGTCAAAACCCGATGCACGCAGGCGCTGCCGAAGGTGACCAGCGCGGGATTCCCCAGCGCATACCCGATGTCGTAGGGCACGGTGGGGTCGGCGGTTCCGTGGAAGCTGATGATCGGCAGCTTGCCGTTCTTGAGTATGGTGGAATCCCCTACTCCGCCCCAACAGTTGATGATGCCGTTGATGGCCGAGGAAACGCCCGGCGTCCCGCTCCGGCCTTCAATACCACCGATGGCATTGGTATCGATATAGGCCGGCATCTCATCCGCATCGATATAAGCGTAATCGAGCGACAGCGCCCCGCCCGCCGAAGTCCCGCCCATCATGATCCGGGTATCGTCGATCCCATACTCCGCGCGATGGGCCCGCAAGAATCGCACCGCCGCTTTGGCATCCTGCACGGCTCGCACCACTTCCGTCCCCATCGCCTGGGCGGTGCTGAGTGGTGTCTCGAGACGATATGCAAAGGACGCGGTGACATAGCCTTTTTTCGCGAAGGTCTGGCAGAGGAATACGATATCGCCGTCCGTCTTGGCGCCCCCGGAGAAGCCGCCGCCGTGGATGAAGATAATCAGGGCGCGGGCCTTGGCCGTGTCGCCGCTGGGCTGATAGACATCGAGAAGGAGGTTTTCGGTGGCGCCGGAGTGGTTGATGGCGGAGCCGTATTTGATGTTGGAGGTGGCGGTGACGGTGGTGAATACGGGGTCTTTGTAGCGGACGGGGGCGGCCTGGAGAAGCTGGAATGCCAGGATGGGAAAAAGGGAAACGGCTTTTCGGATATGCATAGGACCCCCGTGGAATAATGTACCGGCTACCGGGGGTTAGGAGTTGGAGAAAGAACCGGGGTTTCCGGACTTCCAACGGCTCTTACGGGGACCATTCCCCGGGAGCGTCAGGATTTGGCCGCCAGGGCCTCCCTCACGCGGTGCTTCAGGGTCTGGGCGGAAAAGGGCTTGTTGATGAACTCGGTTCCCGCATCAAGAACCCCGTGATGCACGATGGCATTGTCGGTATACCCGGACATGTACAGGACCTTGAGGCCCGGCCTCGCCCGGAGGAGTTTTTCCGCCAATAGCCTGCCGTTCATTCCCGGCAAGACCACATCCGTCAGGAGGAGATCGATTTGACCCGCATGGGCTCCGGCCATTCTCAAGGCGGATTCGGCATCCGCCGCAACCAGGCAATGATACCCGCATTCGGACAAGGTATACTGCACCAGCTTGCGCACCCCTTCTTCGTCTTCGACGATCAGAACGGTTTCGCCGCCAGGGCGATCATCCGGCGCCTCTTTGTTTCCATGTTCGGCCAAGGCCGCAGTCGCGACTTCGACTGCGGGAAAGTAGACCTTGAAGGTGGTGCCCCGGCCGGGCTCGCTGTACACATTGAGGCTCCCCCCGCTTTGTTTGACGATGCCGAATACGGTCGAGAGACCCAGGCCGGTCCCTTTCCCGGGCCCCTTGGTCGTGAAAAAAGGTTCGAACAACCGCGCCTTGACGTGGGCGTCCATCCCTATCCCGGTGTCGGTGATGGCCAGCATGACATGCGGCCCCTGCTTGGACTCGAGGTGGGTGCTCACATAGGCTTCATCCAGATCGACGTTCGCCGTTTCCATGGTGAGCTTGCCGCCATCCGGCATCGCATCCCGGGAATTGAGCGCCAGATTGAGGATTACCTGCTCAATCTGTCCCGGGTCGGCCTTGATTCTGTCCAGGTCCGGATGCAGCATGGTGCGCAGTTCGATGTTTTCCCCGATCAGTCTTTGGAGCAGGGTATCCATACCGCTCAGGATCTCGTTCAATCCGATTATTTTCGGGGCCAGGATCTGCTTCCGGCTGAAAGCCAGAAGCTGATGGGTCAGCGACGCCGCCCGTTCCCCTGCATTGCGGATTTCCGTGACCTGCCCGAATAAATCATCGTCTTCTTCGAGTTGGCCGAGGACGATGTCGCTGTAGCCGTTGATGGCGGTGAGAAGATTGTTGAAATCGTGCGCGATGCCGCCCGCCAATTTCCCGACCGCTTCCATCTTCTGGGATTGGCGCAGCTTTATCTCCGCCTCCTTGAGTTCGGTGACGTCGTGCAATATGCTGACCACGGACATCAGAGCGCCTTTGCCGTCGAAGATCGGCTTGGCGCTGCTGATGACCCAGCGCTCCTTGTCCTCATCCGACATTCTGAAACGCAGGGATACGGGCGCCGACGCCTCGCCCTTGAGCGCCAGTCTTCCGGGTGTCGCATCCTGGGGAAAAGGGTTCCCGCCTTCGTCGAAAACCGAAATGCGCTTCGCGATGACCGCGGCTTTCGCGGGATCGGCCGCCAGATCGAGCACATCCTGGGGGGAAGCGAATCCCAGCAGGGTGGCACAGGCCTGATTGAGATAGAGGAGTTTTCCCTTAGCGTCCTGCATGGAAATGGCATCCGTAATGCCTTCCAGAATGACCCGCAACTGCTCTTTGGCCGCCCGCTCCTCCAGCTCCTTACGCTTCAGTTCCGTGATATCCTGGAAGAAATTGATGGCCATGGAGACATTGCCGTCCGGGCCCCGGACGGGAGTCGCCCTGACCAAGGACCATCTTTCCGCTCCGGTCGAGATCTCGTGATACCTCATGACCACGGCGTTGGCGTCCATGCCCATCAAGGCGAGCCTCCCCGGCATCTTATCCAGGGGAAAGGGATTGCCATCCTCGTCCAGGATCCGATAGCGTCCCATGAGTTCGGTTAAGGGGGCGCTCAAGAGGGCTTCGGCGGAGGGATAGCCCAGATTCCTGGCGGCCGCGGCGTTCGCGAACACCAGCTTTCCTGTTACGTCCTGGGCCGTGATGGCATTGTCCACGCCATTCAGGATGATATCCAACCGGCTTTCGCTTTCCGCCAGCCTATCGTTGAGGGTCTGCAAATCCGCGGCGACCTTCCGATCGGTGACGTCCCGGGTGACCTTTGCGAACCCCCGCAGATTCGAGTCCCCGTCGTATATGGGTGAAATCACGGCCTCGGCAAAAAACCGGGTGCCGTCTTTCCGGATGCGCCAGCCTTCGTCCTTGGCAATGCCGGTCTTTCTGGCCTGCTCCAACAATGCTTCCGGCCGCCCTGCGGCCCGCATCTCTTCGGGAAAAAAAAACCGGAAGGACTGGCCGATTATTTCCGAAGCCGCATACCCCTTGATGCGTTCGGCTCCGGTGTTCCAGCTGGCCACCCGGCCGTCCAGGTCCAATGTGTAAATGGCATATTCCGTGACCGCGTCCACCAGGAGTTGAAAATGATTGACGTCCTGGCGAAGGGACTCATGCATGCCGGAAGTTGATGGATTCATGATGGATTACTGCTACTCCCAAATGCGTCGCGAAATATGCCCACCAAGCCTCTAAGTGGATATAGTATTGAATTTATGCTTAACCCGGGTGATTTTCAAACCTGGGCACACTACTTGGCGATTTTTTCAGGATTTTTAACTGTAATGGGGAGTGGGTAATCCCTCCCCTTTCGGATTGGGCAGGGCTCACCGAACAACTAATGGGAAGGGCTGAGTCGGATATCCCCTAGACCGATATTGGCCGGGGTCGAATCCGTGATTACAAATTTCCGAACCTGGCGCATCGCTGGTCCCGAACCGCCTGCTGCAGGTCCGGAAGCGACCTCCAATACGTAGGAACCAGGCACCAGCCCCTGGAAGATGTCCGCCTGGTCCGTGAACTGTCCCGCTCTATGTTCCGCCCGGTAGATGGGTCCGCGCCGCACGACTCCAAAGACCGCGTGGCGCAGTTCAACCTTCAATTGGATGGGCTCGCTGCCTCCCCCCTTCGCCAGAACCCGGTACTCCACATCGACTCCCTTGCGAAGCCCCACGGAAGCGGTCGTATCTCCATGCACCTCGAACCGCCCGGACTCCCACGGCTGCATGCCCGGAACGCACACCGCGAATTCATACGCTCCATCCCCAAGGCCCGTAAAAACCAGGTCCGGTCGCACATCCATGTCGAATGGAGCGCCGTACTCACCGGCTTCGCGTTCCAATCGCCTGAACATCGCCCGCATCCGCTTTTCCGGCCTCGGGATGTATCCGGAAGGGAAAATGAAACGCAGCTCCACGCGTCGCAGGGGAATATCGATCCGCAGGGGTTCCTCAGGCGTTTCCACCAAGGGAATCGTCACCCCATACATACTCCCGTGAAGCGGATCCTGGGAACCCGGATAATAGTGAGATAAATGAGCCGCTCCGGCTCCATGCCATAAGTACAGGTAACTTGTCCGGTCAAGGCTACACCTCCCACCTTCGATTGATGAACTGTTACACAATCCGGGGCAGGGCTCGACCCCCTCCTGACACGGCAACCCTAAATTCAGGGACCCATCCGGAAAACGGCCCCCGTTGGAAGTGATAAGCAGGGTTACGGGCTCCAGGGATGGCAGTTTACCCGGGCGAAGCCCCATTTTCTTCAATGCCTGCAATGCTTCCGGCCTGGAACGGCGATCGGGAACCGCGGCCAAGCGGCTCAGGTATACCCCTTGTTCAGGGAAATCGAACCGGGACAATATCCGGACAAACAGCAAAGCATTTATCCTATAAGGATTATTATCGATCTTTCCAATCAATCGTTCCAGAATCCGGCGCTTGAGATCCGCCGATAGCGCCGCTGCATGCGGATCCCGGACATAGTCGGATTCAGCATAGGTGCCATCGCCTATCGGCAGCCTGGCTCCGGGGCCCAGCAGAAACGTCCCCAGGGCTTCCTCATATCCATAGAGATAGGTACCGCCGTATGAGGAATCAGGATTGAGTTGCAAGAGTTTGCGCGCCGCTTCCGGGGATCCATAGCGGGCGAGGATCCGCATGGGCCTGTCCCGGCCTTCCAAATCATTGTCGACTGTCTCGCCCAGGAAAAACAATTCCCAGTCCAGGCCCCGGCTCATCAACATCTGCCGCACCCGCTCGCCATCCTGGGTGGCGCGCAAAGCCGGAAGGAAATCCCCCCGATCCAACTGAACAATCAATCTGGCCATTCCCTTAGGCCCATACAAGGCTTGGCTGCCAGTGCCGCACCAACCTTCCCATTCGAAATTCCAAATGGGTTCCAGAGCGGCCGGCTTCTCTTCCCGAAGGAACTCCAGAATATCGCGGTACAACTCCGTATAGGTCCATTTGACCGACGAGGCCATTTCCATTGCTCCGGATCTACGGGGCTCGAACAAGAGACTTCTCCGATAGGACCACCCTTCGCGAAAGGCAGCGGGCAGATTGCCTGGGGCGGCGACGGATGGGACTCCTGCCAAGGTCGGCGCCGATTCCGCCCTCTTCGGGGAAGAGCAAAATTGATCGTATGCCCTGTCGAGACGCGCCTTCAGGAGCTTATCGATGATTTTACTTTCCGGATATGTCGAAGCCGAATCGATCCTGACCCGCGCCAACAATCTCGCATACCCCTTCTCTCCTTCCAATTCCAGGATCAAGCCGGCCGATGAGTCGATGGCTTCGCCTACGTACTGGACTTTGGGGTTGGATTCCGCCAAGAGGAACAGGTCCCTGTAGGCTTTTTCAAGGCATGATTGCGTGGGGTGGGCACGGCAGTTTCCGAGGGCGGTTTTGAAATCGTTCAGCCAAGCTTCCTGGCTGTGGGGGTCGCGCATCAGGCTGTCTCGGAAGACGGCGAGTTCTTGGGGGGAGTTGGGAGCGTTTTCTTTTGGGAGGGATGGTTTGGGCGTACCAATGGCGATAAGAGTTAGCAGGGAAGCTATGATTGGAAGTAGTGCGGACATTTCGGTACTGACATCAATGTAAGCGGGAAGGTGGATTTAGAGAGGAAGAATCTTAACTAAGCCGACTGCCCGAGATCGGGGGTAGCGTTCATTCCCAGGGGCATCTAGCGGTCTACAAATTGGGGAGTACCGTACAGTATACTCATGTATCCTTGGCTGGTAGCTGTTGAGTGAACGTACTAGCTCTTGTTGCATTTTTGAGGGGGGGGGGTGTGTTCTCAAAAAAATTGCTATGCAATGAATTTCTTTGAAATTGAAATGAGGTAGTTTTGATACAACTCAAATCGGGTTTCATCTGGAGTTATTCTGTAAACGGATCTTAAGTAACCAACGGGTGTTTGCTCTTTAGGAGGGAGCTTGTAGCTGCTTATTGCTTTCAAAAACACATCCTTTGAATGGGAACTACTATGGGCAAGCACGTTTCTCACCGTTATCATTTCCCTAAGCGCATTCTCTTCGTTCTTGTCAATAGATTTAAAACTATCCATTCTGCTACAGTAGATTTCCAATCTCTTTTGTGCTCTATCAAATGGAAGCCAGTCCAAATATTTTTTATCGACATGAACAATTGCACGCGCTATGCTTTCATTTTTAAATATAATGATCGGCTTATATTTTCGAAGAACTGGTTTGTCGCTCGTTGTGATAATGTGATAGAAAAGCTCTTCGATATAGGTTTCAAAAGAGGTGATTGTAGACAGAAAAAGTCCGCGATACGTTTGGTAGAGATCATTTTGAATTAGGATTTTTTTGCTGAAAAGACGCTCCATCCTTTTTCGGGATCGATTAATGGATTCCAAATTATTCTCAAATTTTATTTGAATATTGTAAAGCGTCATATATCAAAAGGAATTTAAGTACTTAACTAATTTGGTTCTTGACTCAGGATGTGTTGTTCTTCTTGCAAGTGATTCAAGAACAGCCTGCGGCGCAGTAGCGTTTAGGATTTTCTGATTCGCTTTTTTCAATGCCGCGCCAAACGACGTCGCCAGCGGATTTGGCTTTTTGTTTTGCAATTTAGAATTGAGATCATAACATTTATCATAAACGGTCGCGAAAAGTGGGTAAAACAATGCCTTTTTCTTGAATTCGGTTTCCTTGATTATTTGGCCAAGTGTAGAATCGACGATGTCCATTACATACCGAAAACGCACTTCCATGACGTTTTTATTTGGCAAAGACTGGTCGTAATCTTGATAGTATTTGTCTATTGCTTCTTGGGACTTTCCTCTGATTCCATCCCGGATAAGCATCAACAGCTCACCAGTCAGCTCAACCTCTTCCATTCTGGAAATTGCGCTCTCGGAAAAAATCCCCCAATCTCTCCACCTTTGCAATTGCTCAGTCGCCAATTCGTATGCGATGGATTTAAATTCGCCATACCACTCGGCATTTCGAAGCTCTTGGTCATTTAATTTCACACCCGTTGCATTCATCCTTGAGAAAATTTCCAAAACATCTCGATCTCCAACTTCGGCTGGCAAAATATGAACACTAAACTCATAGTCCAAGATTCTCTGCTGTATCTCTTCCGGTAATCTTTTAAATGAAAATCCACCGTATTCTTTACTGTGCGCTTTGTTAATCACAAATTCGTCTGTAGACTCGTTAAAATCCTTTAGGATATTTGGGGCTATAAAAGAAATGACCGTTCGAAGCCTCTGTTGGCCATCCACGATTTCGCGTTTAGGCTCGAATGTTTTCAGATTCGATCTTTTTTCTCGAATAAAAATGATTGGAACCGGTAAACCTCTAATGATTGTGTCGATTAGATATGATTTCGCCCCAGATTTCCAGACAGATCGCCTTTGAAAATGAGGACTTAACTCTAAGGCTTTTTGTTTTTGCCAGGTTAAAAAATCGGCGGTTTTATATAGGGTTTTTTTTATGTCCCACGTTTTCATTGGTCAGACCCTTCTTTCGTTTTCAAGATTTAATAATAGAAATTCGATATACCCTAATTCGCTCCTTGCCCCTCAACAAAGTTTTCGTGCCAATTGCTCTCCCCCTGGAAAGATTGAGGGCAACACTCTAAGAACCCGTATTCCACTCAATGTTGCCGAGGGTGAATTTGGTTTGGGGCTTGCCCGATTTGCAAGGGCGCGAATGGAGTGGGGTCCAAGCCCCCCCGAAACTGGTGCGTGCTGCCTGCCCTCTGGTAGTCAACCTTAAGCAGTACGAGCTTAACTGGCAAGTATTTCCTTCGTGCGCACCTTTTGCATTGGAACGAGATCGGACTTTCCCATTGGTAACTCCGGTTTAGGCGCGCATCTCAATTTAATTCAAAGCGTTAAGGCTAATTCAATACATTCATTTTTGGTATTTTGATTTCAGCGAAGGCTTGAGTTCGGGATCGAGGAATGTACCTTTAAAGGAAAGCCTAGTGGTAAACTATAGCGTGTCCGTAGCTAATTGGAGTGAATCAAGCGAATTATGCAGAACTATCCGACTCTGACCAATGCCCCAATCAGAGAAGCTCTTATTGATTTTCGGTTCCAGTTGCCAAATGATTTTAACTTTGAAAAGTTTGATCGCGCTTATACGAACTTTAAGAAGGACTTTCCAAAACGAGAAGCGTTGAACGAGTCTCTCGGCAAATTTGAGATCGGACCAAAGGGTCTAGTTTCTAGTGCTGCTTCGACAATAAAGCCAATCGGATTCCTTTACAAATCCAAGGATGATTTAAGCGTTGTCCAGTACAAGACGAATGGATTTACTTACAATAGACTAAAGCCCTATATTGATTGGACTCATTTGGTATCTCAAGCCAAACTGTACTGGTCCTATTTGCAAACTGAAATTGGTTCGGGTCCGATTAGTAGAATTGGATTGCGCTTCATTAATGCAATTCCATTACCGGCAGAAAAATTCGAACTGGATGATATTTTAACAGAATTCCATGGGCTATCCGATGGCATAGATTGTACGATAACTGGATTTCTGCATAGAACAACAATTCGAAGCAATTCGAATTCCAATCAAGGGCATATTACCACAACCGTTGAGAAGACCGATGCAAGCAAAGACCGCAAGTTGATATTTGACATAGACGTTTTTAATGTCGGGGCATTCCTCATGGACGGCGACGAAATATGGAAAACTCTTGATTCGTTGCGCGAATTAAAAAATTCAATCTTTTTCATGCAATTAACCTCTGAAAAATTGAAGGAGTTCGCCTAATGGCCTCAACCCTTGAAGAGGAAATCGAATTATTAACATCCCCCTTGATAAGGAGTCCCTCTATTTCTGAGGAGGGAATGGAGGTTACTGAAGAATTCAATGATTTGATTGAGGACCACTTTGAACCCCTTTCTACCGGTTGGGACAAGAAGAAAATCAAACTTGATTTGTACAAAAAGGTTTACAAATTTCTCAGTGATGAAGATTTGACAGGAGAAGAACGTCTACAGATAATGAGTTCCTTTTCAAATGCCATTCTTTTTGCGGATACTTTGCCCAGCACAATTCATACTCCCGAAATCAGTGTCGATATCGACTTCGGAGTAATTTTCGATTGGACCTTAACAAAGTTTAAAACATTTAGCGTAAGTATTGGAAAAGGGAACTACCTGAATTATGCGGCAATTTATGGACAATCAGTGCATCACGGAAAGGAATTACTAGGTGACAAATTTCCTGATTCCTTTGATCTATGGATTAAACGAATTTTTTAAATTTCGCTACAAACGTGGGAATTTTTCTAAGGCGCCTTTTTCTCGGTACATTACCAAGAAAGAAGACATCGGAAATAACAATGTTTTGCGGTGGCAAGTTTTCAAACAAAACAAGAAAACTCGCGACATGTCTGTCTACGATGTAACTGGTTTCCGTTACTCAGTTATTAAGGCCCACGGAGAAAGGTATGTTGTCAATAAAAAGATTCCTAAGCTTTATGGGCATGCCATACTATTTGGAAGAGATTTTGAATCTGAAAAACTCGCCGTCTCGTACAACAATGTTCCACCTCGACATGCCAACATTAAGAATTGGCTTCCACCGGTGGAAGAAAATGTATCTGCGTTGATGGCTGTTGCCAAACGCCTTAACTCACTAGCTGATTTTAAACAATATTAGTCTCCGCCTTTTCCACGCGCCTCCTTTGACCACTTAAATTGCAGTCAACTCGGTCTATGGTGCAACAAATTTGCATGATTGTGGATTTAATTAGGTATACTACGGCGCAAATGTGGTCGCCTCGCACGCTCATCCTCCTTGGCCCGATTATCTTGATTCTCTTCGCACAACTAATGCATTGAGGCTCACCCATCGAGAGCTAACTCACAGTCCCATCAGCCCAATCCATATAGAGCCTCCATCTACGCCATCGACCTATTTTCGTTCCCTAGAAGCGGCTACGAACGCCATGCCACTAGCCCCAGCCACCCATCCCTTACCCCTTTGTCCCCTTTCCCTCCTCCCCTTGACATCCCCGTCCCCCCGCACTATACTTAAGTATATACTTAACCTTTGAATGCCCCCACTCCCCTCCCGAAAGGCCCCCAATGTCCTCACCCACTTCAACCCCCACCGTCACCCACGGCACCTTCTCCATCGAACGCCACTACCCCACCACCCCCAAACGCGTCTTCTCCGCCCTTTCCGACAAAGCCAAAAAACGCCGCTGGCAGGTGGAAGGCGAAGGCTTCACCATCGAGAAATTCGAAATGGACTTCAAGGTCGGCGGCCTTGAGCATGCCAGCTTCAGCTACCAGGGAGGCCCCCTCATCACCATGGATCTGATGTACCAGGACATCGTCCCCGAGAAGCGCATCGTGTTCGTCTATTCAATGGCCATGGGCGGCAATCGCATGTCCTCGTCTTTGACCACCATGGAACTGTTGGCCACCGACAAGGGCACGGACCTCATCTTGACGGAACAAGGGGCCTTCTTCGACGGCATCGACAGCTTCAAGGGGCGCGAGGAGGGCACCCGCGGCCTGTTGGAAATGTTGGCGAAAGAGTTGGATGCCCACGCTTAAGCAGAAAGGCGTCGATAAGGTTTTCCATGCGTTGGGCGATTCGACGCGGCGGGAGATCCTGGAGATGTTGAGCGAGAAGCCCGTGTCGGTTTCGCTGCTGGCGGGGCCGCTGAAGATCTCCTTGCCGGCCGTGTTCCAGCATTTGCAGGTATTGGAAGCGTGCGGGTTGGTGCGATCGGAAAAGGTGGGGCGGGTGCGCACATGCCAGATCGACCCCGCGGGTTTTTCCGTGGCGGGCAAGTGGATCGCGGAGCGCCGCGCCATGTGGGAACGGAAGTTGGATCGATTGGGTGATTTGCTCGACGAGCCGGATTAGGGTCGCGCTCGCGGTTGATCGTCTGAGTGCAACTGTGACCTCCGGCGCTGTCGGAATAAGAACTTCGGTAACTTCGGAATAAAGGTTGTGTCGGGGATCACACGTCCGAGCTTGCTTTGAGTTTGAAACCCATTGGTTCCGGTCGTGACTCTATATTTTCCAGCATAGAGTTGGGAAATCAAAGGAGTCTTCCATGTTCAAGAATCGATTTGTTGTGTATGTCCCGTTGGCGCTGGGGTTGGCCCTGTCCGCTTGCAATCGTTCCGATAACGCTCCGACCGCCTCCACGCCTTCCCAGGATCCGGATTATTCCGCGGTGCATGGAATGGCTTTGGAAAAGGAGATGCTGGCCCTCAAGGCCGGGGAAACGGATCAGGGGAAACTCGAGCAGAAAATGCGCGAGACCATGGCGCGTTTCGGATATCCCGTCCAGGCACCTGCCGACCCCGCGGGGACTGAAGCGGCCCCGGCGCCGCAGGAGGGCGCTTTGGGAAAGGCCGCCGCCGCCGCCAGGAACGTAAACACCTACAGGACCGTGAAGAATTTCAATTTCGATTTGCCCTATACTTCCAGGTTTGCTTTCAGCATAAACCCCGGCGTTACCCTGCGCGTATTCACACGGCGCACCCCGGAGGAAGTGAACGTCGATCCGGTCCTGGTGGGATACTACGAGACCAGCGGACCCTCGGCAACGGCGCGGCTGATCCAGGTGGTGGGCGTGAGCGATGATGCCAGCGGCCGGGACGCGGATTTCACCTGGACGAATTCGACCGGGGCGACCAAGGTTGTGCAAGTAGTGTCCTTCGCTTACTCGGACGTCAGCAGCGGCGGGGCCGTGGTGACGATCAGGCGATCCAATGTTTTCAAGGACTTCGTCCTCCAAAGGACCATGGGCGGGGTGGTCAAGTGGACCAATAATTCAATCAATACCACGGGCTGCACGGGCCCCTCATCCTCCCGGATCACCCTCAAGCGCGTATTCGGCGGCGGGTTCCAGAACAACCTCCTGGCCGTGAACGCGGCGACCATGCGGGGCGGAGTCATCTATGAGGGCTCCAACGATGTCGAGAGCCTGGACCTGGCCGACGTCCTGACTTCCGGGGGCAAGAACTTCCTCCTGGGATCCTTCTCCATGGACGGCACGCTTTTCGAAGCGACCCGATTCAACGCCGTTCAGGCGGATCTGTACTCTTGCCCATCCGTTGGGCCTTGATAAGCGCATGGGAAGCGGACGGTCCGGATAAAGCGGCCCGTTCGGTCTGAAAACGGGTTGGGAGGGGGTGCGCCTGGGCGGCCCTCTCTTTTTTTTACCTATATTCGTAAAAACCAACCCTTTGAGACAACTATGGACAGCCGCTACTCCCCCCAGGACATTGAAGAAAAATGGTACCGCGTTTGGCGCGAGGCCGGGGCGTTCAAGCCCCAGGGCCCGGGCAAACCCTTTACCATCGTCATCCCCCCGCCCAATGTGACGGGCGCCCTGCACATGGGCCATGCCCTGAACAACACGCTCCAGGACGTCCTGATCCGTTTCAAGCGCCTGCAGGGGTACCGTACCCTGTGGCAGCCGGGGACGGATCATGCCGGCATCGCGACGCAAAGCGTCGTTGAAAAGCAATTGGCCAAGGAGGGCGTGAAGCGCCAGGATCTGGGCCGCGAGAAGTTCGTGGCCAAGGTGTGGGAATGGAAGACCGAGTACGGCGACCGGATCGTGAACCAGCTGATGCGCCTGGGAAGCTCGTGCGATTGGTCGCGCCTGCGCTTCACCATGGACGAGGGCTTGTCCAAGGCGGTGCGCGAGGTGTTCGTGCGCCTGCACGAGGAGGGGCTGATCTATCGCGGTACGCGGCTGATCAATTGGGATCCCAAGCTGCAGACGGCCCTGGCCGACGAGGAAGTGGACAGCAAGGAGACCAAGGGGCATTTCTGGTCCATCCGTTATCCTTTGGCCGACAATCCTTCCGAGACGATTACCGTTTCCACTACGCGTCCGGAGACCATGTTCGGGGACGTGGCCGTGGCCGTGAACGGGGAGGATGAACGTTACAAGCATCTGATCGGCAAGCAGGTGCGGATTCCCGGGACCGATAGGACCATTCCCATCATCGCCGATGAGCATGCGGATCCCACCAAAGGCACGGGCGCGGTGAAGATCACGCCTGCGCATGATTTCAACGATTACGAAGTGGGCAAGCGGCACAACCTCACGCCCATCATCGCCATGAACCTGGACGCGACCCTGAACCATCAGGCGGGCAAGTACCAGGGCATGAATCGATTCGTGGCGCGCAAGGCCATCGTGGCGGATTTGGAAGCGGCCGGCCTGCTGGCCGGCGTGGAGGATCGCGTGATCCCCATTCCCTATTGCTACCGCTCCGAGGAAGTTGTGGAGCCCTATCTGTTGGATCAGTGGTTCGTGAACATGAAGCCGTTGGCCGTGCCCGCTCTGGAAGCGGTGGAGCAGGGGCGCACGCGCTTCGTGCCGGCGCGCTATACCAAGACCTACCGGGATTGGCTGGAGCCGTTCAAGGACTGGTGCATCTCGCGGCAGTTGTGGTGGGGGCATCAGATTCCCGCCTGGTACGTGGTGAGCGAGACCGACGGCAAGCGCCGCCAGGATACGCCCTTCGTAGTGGCGCGTTCCGTGGAGGATGCGAAAGCGGAGGCCGCAAAGAAATACGGGCCCGATGCCGTGCTGGTGCAGGAGGAGGACGTGCTGGACACGTGGTTCTCCAGCGCCCTGTGGCCTTTCAGCACCTTGGGCTGGCCGGACAAGACGCCGGAACTGGCGACGCATTATCCCACCGATGTGTTGGTGACCGATCGCGGCATCATCTATTTCTGGGTGGCGCGCATGATCTTTTCCGGTCTCGAGTTCCTGGACAAGGAGCCGTTCCATACCGTGTACATCCACGGGACCATCCTGGATGAAAAGGGCCAGCGCATGTCGAAGTCGAAAGGCAACGGCATCGATCCCATCGAGATGATCGAGAAATACGGAGCGGACGCGATGCGCTTCGCGCTGATGATCCTGACCACGGAAGGCCAGGACATCAAGCTGTCTCCGGTCAAATTCGAGACCGGGCGCAACTTCGCCAACAAGCTTTGGAACGCCGTGCGCTTCGTGCTGCCGCACCTGGAAGGGGCCCTTGGGGACCCCGGCAATCGCGAGCCTTTGCGCGGAGGGGAACTGCATCTGGCCGATCGCTGGATCCTGGCCCGCCTGGACGAGACCATCAAGACGGTGACGGAAAGCCTGGAGCCGCCCACCCTGCGCTTCTCCGAGGCCGCGCAGGCTTTGTATCGCTTCACCTGGGACGATTTCTGTTCCAGTTATCTGGAAATCCGCAAGAAGGTGATCACGGCCGATGCCGCTACGGCGACGCCGGAAGCGTTGGCCGCCAAGAAGCAGGCCGTGTCCGTGTTCGCTACGGTGCTGGAAAAGCTGATCACCCTGCTGCATCCTTTCATGCCTTTCATCACCGAGGAAATCCGCCAGGCTTTGGGCAAAGAGGAATTGCTGATCACCTCCAAGTGGCCGGAAGCGGGCAAGGGTTCGCATGGCGATGCGGAGGCGAAAGCCACCATGGAGCTGTTGCTCAAGATGGTGGATACCATCCGCGCCATCCGCGGGGATTATACCCTGCCGCCCTCTCAGGCCACGGACGTGCGCATCAGTTGCGATTCGCCGGATCTGCTGAAGCGGCTGCAGCCCCATGCGGACGTGATTTCCAGCCTGGAGAAGGTCGGGACGCTGGTCATCGAGACCAATGCCGCCAAGCCGGCGTTCTCGGCCGCTGGCCTGTTCCCGGGCGGACGCATTTTCATCCCCCTGGAAGGCATCCTCGATCCGGCCCAGGAAAAGGTCCGCCTGACCAAGGAATTGGGCAAGGCGGAAAGCTTCGCCGCAGCGCAGGAGAAGAAGCTGTCCAACGACGCATTCGTGAAGAGCGCGCCCGCGGACGTGGTGGACGGGGAGCGGACCAAGCTGCAGTCGCAGAAGGACAAGGTCGAGAAGCTGAAAGCCGCTTTGGCCGATTTAGGTTAAAACCGCCCCGCATCTAGCCGACTTAGGCTAAAGCAGCCCGGCTTTTGGCGGACTTGGGCTGAAGCGCCCCGGCGCCGGCCGACCGGGGCTTGGGCCGAACACCTTGGGCGTGGTGCATCACCCGGGGGGAAATCCGATCGGGTTGGGCGTACTCCGCCTAATTATATTGGCCTCATGGCCACTTCCAACCTCCTTCCCAACCGGCCCTCCGCGGCGAAACCCGCTTTGAAAGGCTCCCGCCTGCTCGGGCTTCTGCCCAGCATGCGCAAGGACCCCATCGGCGTACTGTTGGAGGCGCGCGATCTGGGGGACGTGGTGCCTTTGGACTTCCGCATCCGCAAGGTCTTCCAGGTGAACCATCCTGACTTGGTGAAACGCGTGCTGCAGGACAACCGCGCCAACTATCCCAAGAGCGTGCTCTACGAAAAAATGCGGCCCGCTTTCGGGAACGGGCTATTGCTTTCGGAAGGGGATTTCTGGGCCGTGCAGCGGCGCCTGATCCAGCCCGCCTTCGCCCATCATCGCCTGGAAGGCATGACGCGGCTGATGGTCTCGGAGACCCTGGCCCGGGTGCCCATTCTGTCGCTGGCCGCGGAAGAGAAACGGATCGTGGACATCGCCGATGAGATGTCCGCCCTGACCCTGTCCATCGTGGTCAAGGCCATGTTCGGCACGGAGCTCAAGGAGGACATGTCCGCCATCGCCCATGCGGTGGAGACACTGAACGAGCATTCCAACCACCGCTTCTATTCCGTCATCGACCTGCCTCTGTGGGTGCCCACCCCGCGCAACCTGGAAGCCCGTGGGGCGTTGGAACACCTGGAGTCCGTGGTGTATCGGATCATCCGGGAACGGCGGAAGGCCGCCCCCGCGGCGTCGGAAAACTCCGACCTGCTGGACATGCTGCTTTCCGCGCGCTACGACGATGGCTCCGCGATGCCGGAGCGCCAGGTGCGGGACGAGGTGATGACCATTTTCCTGGCGGGCCATGAGACCACGGCCACCTCGCTGGCCTGGACCCTGATGCTCCTGGACGAGAATCCCATCGTGGAGGAGAACCTGCGGGCGGAATTCCACGCGGTGCTGGGCGAACGGGATCCCGTCTTCGCGGATATGCCCCGCCTGCCCTACCTGAAGTCCGTGCTGGAGGAGTCCATGCGTGTGCGGCCGCCGGTGTGGGTCTTTTCGCGCACCGCCCTGGCGGACGACATGCTGGGCGATTGCCGCATCCCCAAGGGGACGGCGGTGATGTTGAGCCCGTACGCCATGCACCGGGACCCGCGCTACTGGGAGGACCCGGAAGCCTTCCAGCCCGAGCGGTTCGCGGCCGGGGAGGCGGAGAAACGCCCGCGTTACGCCTACTTCCCGTTCGGCGGCGGACCCAGGATCTGCGTCGGGAGCGGTTTCGCCATGGCGGAAGGGGCCCTGGTGCTGGCCTGCCTGTTGCGGCGGTTCCGGTTCAAGAAAGCGAACCCGGGACCTGTGGGCATGAAGCCCCTTGTCACGCTGCGGCCTCGGGGCGGGATGCCGATGTTCGTTTCGGCGATGTGAGGGTCCCCCTTCGCGCCCTGAGCGGTAGCGAGGCGGAAACGAAGCGGAAGCGCCCCTAGCGGGCCGAAAGCACCACTCTTCGGGTAACTTTAAGGTTCCCCATGGAAATCCTGAGGGCATAGACGCCGGCCTTCCGCTCCCCGGAAACCAGGTCGACCGCGGCGCGTCCGTTTCCGGCCACCTCCACCGCGCCGGTCACCCGGGTCTTCCCGGCCATGTCCACCAACGCGTAGCCGACCTTCTCCCCTGTCGCCGAACCGTTGACCAGGTTCAAGCGTCCGGATCCGGCGTCGAACGCCGCCGACCATTCGCCGGGCAGAACGTTGCGCGCCGCCGTGACGCTGGGCGTCTTGTCCGCGAACCAGATGGCCATGTCCGCTCCCGCCGCCAAAGCGGGCGCGGTCACCGTCAAGACGCCGCCGGTGGCGGTCACGCCGGCCGCGTTTCCGTAGCCGCCTTTCCAGGTATCGAAAGACTTCCAATCGTATGCGACGTTGGCCACGCCGGTCACCTTGACCTGATAGTTGTTCGTGGCCGCGCCGCCTTTGTTGTAGAGCCAGACGAACACGCCGCGGTCGGACTTGATGGCCCGCGCCTCCACGTTGGCGACGGATTCCGTGGCCAGGCTGGAAACGCCCTTGGTATCGGCCGTCATCTTGTCCATGAAGTCCCGGGCGCGGGCGAAGTGGAAGTAATCGTTGTTGTCCGCATGGAAGTCCCACCACCAGGTGAGGGGCAGGATGGGCGTGGCGGAGAACATGCCGCGCCACAAGCCCAGGTGCAGCTCCTTGGCGTACTGGTCGTGGGGATGCTGGGTCACGCCCTGCCAGTCGAAAGAGAACTCGCCGGAGACGAAGGGCTTCTTGTAATTCTTCGAATAACTGTCGAGAAAGGTGATGAACTGATCCGTGGACCCGTACAGGTGACGCTGGGTGAAGTCCATGTTCTTAAGGCTCCATATTTCGGGGAAGTCCGAATGGGAAAGGCTCGTGGTGACGAGATGGTTGTATGGATCGATGCTGCGCAGGTACGAGGCCATGTAATTGTGCCAGTTGCCCAGATCGGCGGCGGGCACATGCTCCGTGATGTTGGCCCAGTCCACTTCGTTGAAGAATTCATATACCGCCATATAAGGACTGTAGCCCCAGCGCGCCACCGCGTAGCGCAGGCGGTTCTTGTAGATGTCCCGAGCCTTGGCCCCGTTGAAGAAATCGATGGGGCCGTTGCAGGGCCCGCCCTTGTACGTTCCGTAAGGGTTCTTCTGCCACTTGATCTCGCCGCTCCATCCGTCCACGCCGGTCTGGTATTCGATGACGGGATCCAAGGTGGGCATCAGGTAGATGCCGCTCTGCTCCGCCAGGTTGAGCACCTTGTCCAGGCGGTTGGCGGTGTCCTGCTGGTACCAGCCGGCCTTGCCCGTGCCCTGCTCAAGGTAAAAGTTGCCCGGGCCCTTCCAGGTGCGCACGAAATTGGCGCCGTTCTGCTTGAGCAGGGCGAACATCACCTCGAAAGTGTACTTGCCGCTCTCCCAGCCGAAGTTCTCGCCCACGCCGCGCCAGGGTTTTCCCGAATCGAAACGGAACTGGTAGAAGGACCCGGTGGTATCCATGTGCAGGAAGCCGTCCAGGTTGGAGGGATTGACCGTGAGGCTCTGGGCGGCGGAGAGGGAGGTTTCCCCGCTCTTGAGCACGGAGATCCTGTAGGTGAAATCGCCCGTTTCCCGGGGCGTCCAGCGCGCTTCCCAGACCGACGCGGCCGTGGTGCCGGATTTGAAGAAACAGGGTTGCACGATGGTCTTGCCCGAAGGGGATGTGGCCACCAGATCCACCTTCACATCGTTCTGGTCATAGGGATTGGCGTAGTTGACGGCCATGGTGATGGTGGCGAAGAGGGGACGGTAAAGATCCACCGCGGCGGCGGCTGGCTTCACGTCGATGGCGATGGCGGCGGCCGCGGCGGCCATTTTGCCCAAGGGCGCGGCGGCGGGCATGGGAATGGGATCGATGGGCGCGAAGGGGCGGGCCGCTTCTTGGGGACCTTGAACCGCAGTGCCCGGGGAACCCGCTCCGGGATCCTTAGCGTACTTCTCGGAACCATCCGGATATTGCCTGGCCGCGGAGCCGTTGCCCTCTTGCGCGAAGCCGATGGAAGCCGATAAAACCAGATTGACCGCAATGCCTGAAAACAGACCCCACCGGCGCATAGACTCTCCCTGTTACTTCCCGAACCACCGGCAGGAATAATAAAGATTGCCGCGGCGCCGCGGAACTCCGGCGGGAAAATACCGGTTTCGGATTGAAAGCGGGAGGAGGAGCGTCAGGGGACGCGGGCGATGTAGACCCCGGTCTGCAATGGATGCTTGGGCCGCAGCATAAGCAGGACGCCGCTTTTGAGCACGGTAACCGGAATGCGACGTCCGGACAGGTCGATCAATTGCAGATCCGGTTTGGGCCGGCCCGGATCCCAGCCGAGGATGATGGGGTTTTCGCCGCCCGAATGGTAGAGCCGGGAAATCCCCGTTTCCACCAGGGGAGGTAAGATGGGAACTCCGGTCTTGCGGACCGCCGCCGCCGCGTCCACCACCCCATGGCCCACCTCGCCGTTGGGATGGGCGTAATGATCCGCCGTGGTGATAAGGGCCTGGCGGATGTCCTCGGCGGAAAGCTCCGGGCGCAATTGGCGCATGAGGGTCCCGATGCCGGCGAGGACGGGAGCGGCGAAGCTGGTGCCGCCGGCGGCCTCCGAGGCCGCAACGGCCGATCCGGGGTCGGCCACCGCCACCAAGCAATTACCCGCGATCCCCAGGGACATGACGTCCGGTTTCACCCGGCCGTCGACGCTGGGTCCAGTGGAAGAATAGGAGCACCGCTGGCGGAATGCGTCGGCGATACCCACGGCCAGGATGCTGTCGGCGTCGGCGGGGGTGCTGAGGGACGGAAAGCCGGATGCGTCTTTGGCCCCGTCGTTGCCCATGGACACGGAGACCAGCACGTTGCGGCGGGCCGCGCCCAATGCGGCCAGGGACGACGGGCGCGTGCGGCCGTCGAATTCGGAATAGAGGAGGTTCGGACTGCCGTCCGTGAAGTCGTACCGGTACCCCAGGCTGATGCTGATCACCTGGGCGCCGGAGTCCACGGCCCTTTCGATGGCGGCGGCCACGTAGTCCTCCTCCACGTAGCGCTCCTGGGCGGCTTCTTCCGCGCGGTAGAGCAGGAAATCGGCCTCCGGGGCGCCGCCCACCAGGGTACCTGGCGCGTTACCCCCGATCAGGGACATGCATTCCGCCCCATGGCTGTCCAGCAGGCTGTCCGTAACGGCGGTATTCTTGTTGGCCACGAAATCGAACTGATCCTTGATGCGGCTTTTCATCGCCGCGAAGATGGGGCTGCCCAGGTGGAAATCTGCGTCAATGACGGCCACGCGCATTCCCTTGCCGGGCGGCATTCCCAGCGCGGTCATGTAGGCGTGCACCTTGTCCACGCGCAGGGATTCCATCAGCGGCCGGCCCGCGCCGTAGTCCAATCCTTCCGCCGCCCGTTTGGCCAGCCCGTTGGGGGGCCATTGGAACGGGAGCCGCGGCATCGCGCGGTACGGGGCCTTGCGGGGCATGAGTTCTACCGAAGCGACGAAGGGAAGCCTCCGGATGGTTCCTATCGATCCTTCTTCGACGTACCCGGAGACGCGGTTCTGCCATTTGAGGCGGACCTCCGCGGCCAGGCCGCTTGCGCCCAGCGCCTGGATATAAGGCGCGTAGACGGACAGGTTTTCGTACGACCGGGAGGCATGGGAAATAGCGGTGGTGGCGGGACCTTTGTCCTTGAAGGTGACCCAGACTTTGACGGGTTCGATCGAGCCCCCCGCCAACAAGCGTGTCACCGAGACCAGGACCAATAAGACCAGCGCTTTAAGCGCCGATCCCGGAAGCGGATTCATGGTCTTATATTCTAACTAATTCCGGGCCGCTCCGCCTCATCGGCGCGCGCCATCTCGGGCGGCGGGAGTCCACGGACCGCGGAACCGGCCCCCGGCATCCAGAATCCAGGGTGCGGCCAACCCGGAGCCGGCTGTTTCCGGGATCAGGATCATTCCCGCGAAATGGGGTCTTTCCATGCCGTTGAAGAAATACGCTCCTCCGGATTGCTCCAGATTCCGGTTCCGGAATGCCAATCCAGTCCGGCTTCCCGCGATTCTGTAGAGATGCACGCCGTAGTCCGAAAAGGTATCGCTGAATTTCCCGCCGGCCAGAGGGATGCTCCGGTCCTCTCCCAGAACCACGGCTTCGACGCCTTCGGGCACCGTGAAGGTGGCCGTAACCTGTCCCGGACGCATGGCCGCGGCGAATACGTAGGTATAGCCGCCGTGCCGTTTCACCAGGATATTGATGGGCGCCACTGAAGAAATGGAAGCGACGGTAGCCGCTTCGGACGCGGTGGGCGAATTCAGAACCGGAGCCAGCGACTGGATCTGCAGATTCAGGGCCGTGATGCCGGTCAGCATGGCATTGTCCCCGAAGAAACCCGCCTCTACCGTGGCCGGGAAGAAACTATGGCAGAAGTAGCCGATGCCGGTAGCGCCGTGGATGATGGCCATCCACACTTCGGACCGCACTTGCGCGGGAGTGGGCTTATCCGCCGGGGTCTCCGCAATCCGGGTGGTCTCGAACCAGGTCCAGACCGGCTTGGCGCGGTCGGACCATCGCGCCAGGCTGTCCACGCCTTTGGAGACGTACCACAAATTGCCGCGCACCTTGCTTTCGCCGGAATTGACCGGATACACGTCGAAGGACAGGATATCGGCACCCTGCGCGTATTGGGCATACATATCGGTTTTGCCCGTGCAAGTGCCGCGGCCGATCCAATCCGTCACGGCCACTCCCCGGCCCAAATTGAGATAAACCGGACGGGTGGAGTCCTTGGCCCGCATGGACTCGTACCCGGATACGATCTGGGAAGGAGCGATACAGGGATCATATCCCGAACCATCCGCCTTGGCCTGGGCGTTGTCGGGTTCGTCATTGTGCATCCATCCCACGATGGTTTTGGAAGCGGCGTTCTGCAGGCCCACCGCATTCTGATCGCAAATGACGCGCATGCCGGCGGTGGCCAGAGCGGACAATTGCGCCTGGGTGGGCCCCTCCCATAGGCCTATATAGAGGTTCACGCCCGCCTGTTTGTACTTGGCCGCGTTGGCGGGGCTTTGCAACCAGACGGCGATGGGGAAAAAGGCGGTGTCGGAAGGAATCCCGTTCTTCCACCGGCCGTTGTAAACGATGGGATCGGGTTGCGCCCGGGCCGGACTGCCGGCCCCGGTACAGAGGATCCCCGCGAGGATGATGAATAGACCTGCGCGCATAAGCACCCCCCTTGGACCTCTTTATTATATCCGGTCCGGAAGAATTTACCCGCGAAAAACGATCGTTCCGGGCTAGGGACGCTTTCCCGGCGTGGGTTCGATGGAATTCCAATTCACGGGATCCCCGGAAAAAGCCCCGGGATCGGTGCGCCCCAGGGATTTCCCGCTCCCATCGGCGCCGGAAGGCCAGGGAGATTGGTCCGTATAGACCATTTTTTCGACCGTCATATAGGGAACCAAGGTTCCCGAGCCGCGAAGATAAGGCTCTTCCGGCTTGAGCAGTTCCAACGAGTCCGACGCGTTGGAAAGCCGCTTGGACCCCGGGAAAATGCGGACGGACGGGGGAATCCCATGCAGGTTCCGGAATGTCGTATCCACCATGTTCCTGGACAGGATCACCACCACTTCGGCAGGGGCCAAGCTGACGCCGATCGGGAACTCGAAACCAAAGCCGCCGACTTTCCACGTGTTCTCCGGGAAGTCGGGATCGAAAAGCGGAACCGTATCGGCGGAAATGTTGGCCAACTCCACGTACTCGCCGGAATCGGCGGCGCCATCCGCGGGATGGTACATCACCTCGGTGAAGATCACGGGTCCCGTCCTGGGCCCTGCGTTCGCGCGCCCCAGTGTGGGTTCCTTCTGGGCCGGGAAAAACACCTGGCCGTGGACGCTGACGTACCGGCCGAGCGTGACGCCGTTTTCGATCTCGCCGAATGCGACGCCCTGGCAGAACCGGCCTCCGCACCCGAGGGAATCCGCCGACAGCCAGACTTCTTCCCCATGGGCATCCAGGGAGAAACTGTTGGGCAAGGTGGAGTCCGCGTTGAAGTCGCCCTCGTCGAAAACCGCGTACCCCTTGGCGGCGATGAGGGTGCCCGCCGGGATCCGGAACTTCATCGGCTGGGTGCGCTTGTCCGAAAGGAACCAGCCCCCGACATCGACAGGCGCGTCGTTGGGGTTGAAGAGTTCGATGGCGTCAAGGACCGGAAAGTCCGTATGCGTGAGGACTTCGTTGATGACCACGCCGGCGGGATCGTCCTTGCCGGGAGAACCGTGGATGGCGAAAGAGGCGCGCCAGGCGTCGGTCCGCGCGGCACCGTCCGCCGCCGGAACCAGGGAATACCCGTCGCCGTCCGCCAGGGCCGGCCAAGGGCTCTTGTCGGAATATTCCACCGAGTCGATTTTTTCGCCGGACGGCACGTGCGTCAGGACCACCGCTTCGCCGGCGTTGTTGAGCCTGCCGGTATAGGCCCCGAACGGAGCGAACCCGTACCGTTGTTCGAATCGATCCGGATTGGCGGCCAGGACCAGCAAGGCTCCCGCCTCCAGTCTTGCATCCTTGGGAAAGAGAAAGTCCACCCCGTCCGTAATCCCGATCCCGGTCAGGGAGAGAGCGGAAGCGCCCGTGTTCTTGATTTCCAGGAACTCGAATTCGTCCCCGGAAACCGTATCCTGGTCCGCGGGATGGTAATGGATTTCCGTGAAGCGGAGAGCCGACAGTTCCGGTCGGAATGCGGATCCATCCGATGAGTCCAGGCTGCCGCACCCGGAGAGGCCGGCCGCCAGCGCGGCTCCCAGGCAGAATCCGATCCATGTTCCCGATGCCGTCGATCCTCTTGTCATGCCCATCCCTATTGTCATGCCCATCGCCTTCAATCCTTCCGGAAACCGGCCCAGGGCGAAACCCTGAGCGATTCATCGAATGTATGCCTTTGGAATACCTGGGCGGCCCCGGCCCCATACTTGGAAAAACCGCGCCGCCTGAGTTCGAAGGTCCGGATGAGATCCACCATCCAGAGCGGCACGTATTTGGAGAAGCATTTCAACTCCAGCACCACGGTGCATCCCTCGTCGAAAAAGTTCTCGGCATCGGAGGGCGCCATCGCGTCTCCGAGAAAAAGAGGGCGGTATTCCCGCTGGACCATGAACCGCAGATCCGAATCGAAAGTGACCCGCGCGTAGTCGTCGCAACCGGAGACGAAAGCCTTGCGGCGATAGCTGGTCATGACCACGGGGGCGGCGTTGTAGGTATGCGCCAGCCGGCGGAACAGGGCGGCGCTCGCGGCCTCGCCGGCCTCACCGGCGTCCGCCAAGTAGGCGTGATCGGAACGGGCCGGGTCGAGGACGCTTTCCAGATCCGGGTCTTTCACCCTGGCCCGGTATTTCCGGATGATGTCGCCCTGCTTCTGCTTGACCTCCAGGAAGTAAGGCAAACCGGGCCGTTCGCCGTAGGTGCGCACGCGCATGTTGAACCGGTTCTCGCTGCCATCCAGGCGGTTCCGCAGGAACACGTAATCGGGAGAGTCCAGGTAGAGGCTGTTCACCTGGTAGTACCCGTCGGCGGAGAGGTTCGAATACCGATCCAGGAAGCAATAGGGCCGGATGAATGCGGACACGGCCTCCACCAACCCGACCGGAATGGTGTACTTGAGCTCGAACCGCTCCAGCATGCCCGCGGCGCCTTTATCGATGGTCATTGGGCCAGGACCTCATTGCGCGCGGACAGGAAATTGCGGAGCGGAGCCTGGGAGAGTTTACCCGTGGCATCCATCACCTTGACGTAGTTCAGGATGAGGCCGTACTTCACCTCTTCCAGCTTGATGGAGTTCCGGAGATTGCTGGCCTTGAGGGAAAGGAGGATCAGGGGATCGACTCCGCTCAATTGCAGGTACTTCTTGAGGGAGGCTTTCGCATCCACTTCGGTTTCCCTGGCTTTGAGATACCGGTATTGCGAGATCAGGGAGGCGATGTCCTCGATGTCCTTTTCCATCACGTTCTTCAGTTCGCGCTTCTTTTCTTCGAAGTCCTCTTTCTCGGAAAGGAACTCTTCCTTCCGCCGGTTCAATTCCAGATTGCCGTCCGTCAGGCCGGGCAGGCGGAAGCCTGCCTCCAGGATGTAGGCGCGGCCGAGATCATAGTCCCGGCCCTCGTCCCTGCGGACCTGTTCGTCGAGTCTGTTCTCCACGTCGTAGGAAAACTCCAGGAAGCTCAGGAACCGGCGGCCCTTGGCCTTTTCCAGGCGGTAGCGGCTTTCGGCCAGATCCAGGCTCAACTCCAGATAGTCCATGTAGACATGGTTGGTATCCACCGTGAAGCCGCCCTTTTCCGCCAGGACGATGATGGAATCGACGGAAACCAGGCCGGTGGTGTCGAACCCGGCGAAGGGTCCTTTCAGGTATTGGCCGGCGCGCAACTCCAGGACGCGGATTTCCTTCATCGCTTCCAGGTTCTGGGCCTTGAGCTTGGAGAGTTCGATCTCGGCCTCGATGAGCGTGTTGAAGTCGAAATTCTCGCTCGTCTTCCGCTTGTCCAATACCATGATCTTGTCTTCGGACACGGAAATCATTTCCTGGTACAGGAGCTGAAGTTCCCGCTTCATGAGCATGTCTATGACGATGGCATACCGCTCCGCCAGGGCGCGGTTCAGGAGCATGCGGTTCCGCTGCCCGCTCTGCTTCATCAGGATGCCGTTGAAACGCTTGGAGGCGCCGCCCTCGCCGATGCCCCTCGGCTCCAGCCTGAGGCTGTAACGCTGCCCGATCCAATCGAAGGCGACGTTGCGGACCCTGAATTCCATATCGCTTACGAACGGCAATCCCGTGTAGGCGCCATAGGCGAATTCCCGATCGGCGCGCCTGGCCTGGATGACATCGTCTTCCTTGGCCGTGAGCAGGAAACCGGAAATGCCGGACGATCCGGCGGGGGCCGCGGACGATTCCGGGATCAGCGTCAGCATGAGAGCCGCCGCCGCGAGGATAAATTTCAAGGCACGGCCCCCAACTTCTGTATGCGCGAAGGCCGGCCGGAGCCGTTGTCGAAAGCGATGAAAAGGCTTTTGTCGGCGGCGCGATAGGCGATGCCCTCGGGCTTCCGGCCGCCGAAACCGCGCAGGCGTTCCGGCCGGGAGGCCCCGGCCCGCAACCGCCACAGTTCGCCCAGATGCCCGCCTCGATCCTCCGCGCCGCCGGCGCTGCCCGTGGACAGGATATAGGCGTCGCCCTCCACCATCAGGAGGTCGGAAATCCCGCAAGGGACTCCGGTCTCCAGGTCTTTCAATTCCACGGCCTTCCAGATGCCGATCTTCCCGGAGGCGGCAGCGGTTCTTCCGGCGGCTGTTCCATCCAACACGGCCTTGGCGTCGGCGAGGCGCAGGATCACGGCCTTTCCGCCCAGGAGCGGGCGCTTGCAACCCAACAGCAAGGCGCCGTCGCGCCAAGCCATGCCTTCGATATCCAAGGAGCTGTCCGCGATGGCGCCGGCGACATACCCGGCCCATTCCTCCCCCGGATTCTCCCGCGCCGCATTCTCGAGAAGATCCGTAAGCGACACTTTACCGTTCAGTTCCAGGGTCCAGCCTTTGCGTTTCGCGCGCACCAGCAGCTTGCGCGTGTCCGGGATCTTCCCTTTCTTGTTGAGGCTCTGGCTGGAAGCCACGTAGATGGAACCGTCGTCCCCGGCGGTGATGGATTCCATGTCGTTCATCTTCTCCAGACCGATGATGCCGGTCTCGCGCTCCTTGCGGAAGGCCGAGTCCAGAAGAAAGAGCACCGGGGCCTTCTTGGGCGTGTCATCGCTGATGACCAGGAACCGGCCCAGGTCCTCCAGGTAGAGGAGACCGGAAGCTTCGATGCCCGGCAATTCCGCGCCCGTATCCGCCGCGGTCGATGCGGACGGCGCGGCGCTCCCGGATATAGGCTGCGCGGCCGCGGGCCGGGCCGGAGACGGGAACAGGCCGGCGCTGGCGCTGGCATTGGGACTTGCGCCCACAGGGGCGGGAGCCTTCGTTTCCGGCCCGGACAAGGCGATGGTCACCTTTTCACCCAGCAGGAACCGGTTATCCGGCGGAAGCCTGACGATGATCTCGCGTCCCCAAATCTGGATATCCGATCGCTTCCTCAGCCGCTCCGGATACTCCACGATGCGCGCCCCCACACCGACGACCTCGCCAGCGATGCGGCTCTTCCCGTCATGGCTGGACTGGACCGTGACCTTCTGATTCACCGCCACCCGGCTGTAGACGTCCTCGTGGATGTAGCCGCGCACGAAAGACGGCGATTCGGCATGGAGCGTAAGGATGGGGGCGAAAGCCGGAACCTTCTCGCCCTCCTTGAAATTCACGGAGCCGATGAGCCCGTGGATCTGCGCGGTCATAATCAGGCCCGATTTCTCCTCCTGGAGCATTCCGAGTTCGTCTTCGAGGCGGCGCACCTGCTCGACGAGAGGCTCGCCGGAGGAAGAGAGGGCGTTGCTCAGCCGATCGACATAGATCCGGGACGGATCGCCTGCCAGCTCCAGCATCTTCCTGAGGCTCTCAAGCTTGATCCTGACGGGATTGCCCGCATCGTCCTCCTGCTTGGCGGATGCCTTGTCCTTATCCAGGCTCCTGAGTTGGGAAACCAGCTGCTTATTGAGTTCGAGCTGCGCCTCCAACTCCCGGATCTCGTCCCGCAACCCGCCGACGCGCTCCTGCTGCTCCGCCCGCAGTTGGCGGATCTCGGACTTGGACAGCGTGGCATGGGCGGTTTTGCGGGTGCGGAGCTCGTTGAGTTCATGGCTGATCCGGGAGATGTCCTGCTCGAGCTCGGGGTTGTACAGCTCCAGCAAGGTGTCTCCGCGGGCGACCATGCGGCCCTGCTCGACGTAAATCCTGCGGATCTCCACGGGACTCCGGGAGCTTACCGCGATCTCCTTGGTGTCCGCTATGCCGTACAACGTGTCCGGCTCGGAGCGGTAGAATGCGGTGAGGCCGATGAGGGCGGCGGCGGCGATCGCGCAGGCCCAGTAAAGGGTTTTCATCAGATCTCCACCGTGGTTTCCTGGAGCATGAGATTCACGTCCTTGGCCGTCCCCAGCCTGCGGATCCCGTCCACGAGGCCGTCCCGGGTCTTGCCGAATCGGAGCTTGACGTGATAGGCGTACTCCAGCCGGCTTCCCTGCGTGGTCTCCCGCAGGGTGATGAGGGCGAAGTTCCGGCAATGATCCTTGAGGATGCCCTCCAGGCCGGTCCTTTCGCCGGCATCGCTCGGGATGTTGAAGCGCAGCAGGCCGTCGTAATGGCGGTACTCGCCCAGCGGCGAATAATAGAGAAGCGTCGCCGCCAGGCAGAAGCCCGCGGTGCCGATAACGGCGATGCCGTAGCCGAACACGCCGCAGGCGATTCCCGAAGCGATGGAAGCGAACATGAAGATGATGTCGCGCGGATCTTTGAACGAAGTACGGAACCGGATGATGGAAAGGGCGCCCATCATGCCCAGGCCGCGGGCCAGGTTGTCGCCGATGGCCTGCATCACGGTCCCGGCCACGATGGAGCTGAGGATCATGGCCTGCAGGAAATTCCGGGAATAGGAAAGTCCGCGAAAGGTCTTCTCGTACGTGACGGCGATGGCCGTGGACAGCAGGAAGGAAAGCAGGACGGTATAGAGGATGCTGACGAACGAAGGGTTGGCGGAGGTCGTCTGCAAAGTCAGGAAATCAAGCATTTAGGCGAAGCCTTTCTGAGCGAAAGCCTTCCGGGAGACCCGAAAGGCGCTTGTAGATCAAGTATTGATTCAATCGGCGGTCGGGATAATCGGCGGACCCTTCCAGCCCTCACTGCTTACTGAACCCGGGATAGGGCCGGGCCTGCTTGATGAGGATTATCGGACTCCCATTCGGATCGTCCATGGGCTGATCGAGTTTGAAATCCACTTCCATGCCCCACCATTTGGAGGCATCCTTTCCATATAGGGGTTGGTAGTACTTTTGGATTTCCTTCAAAGCCATCCCCAGCATATGGGTCTGGGCGGTGGTCAAAACCGTCGTTCCCTTGGGAACGAGGCTGGAATGGGCGATGAAGACGATGGGCTGCCCGGGCATGTCGTAATGGTAGACGAATTCATCGGTGGTAACTCCGGCGGTGGGCGCCACGACTTCCTCATCGCCTCCTATCTGCGTATTGACGTAGAACCCCGGTTCCAGGCCGGACTCGTCGAACGGGTTGGCGGTGCTCGCGACGCCGTTGGCCTCCTCGTCGGGGAAAGCCGGATGCACCAGCAAGGCCATTCCCACCGATTTGTGGTCGATGCTGCGATACGTGCGTTCTTCGAAGGATCGGAAGAACCAAACGCCGGACCAGACGTTCTTGAGCGCATCGAAGATGGTTTTCACGGGATCGTCCAGGAGTCCGGCATGCGATTCGTAGAGGCCGGCGCCCGTGAACCCGTCAAGATCTTCGGCGTTTGTGCTGGAACGGAAGCGGATCCTGTTGACGCCGGGGAATTCCTTGAGGACCATTTTCATCACCGCGTCCGCGAAGGCTGAATCGAGGGGAGCGGAGCGGATGGCATCGCGCAGCCGCTTCAAGCGCCTGTCCCGCTCCCCCGGATCTCCCGTGAACTTGGGATCCGCAAGCCACTTGTCCACACTGTCATTGAATCCATGCTGTTGCATGTGCTGCCAGTAATAGAAGACGGGAATGCCGAAAGCCTTATGGAACTTGATCTGCGTGGTGTCCATGTGCGGAAAGGTGCCGTAATTGCTGGCCTTGCCGCCATAGGCGGGAATCGCTTTCTTGATGGCTTCGCCCAGGCTCAGGTTCTTCAGATCGAGGATATCCCCCACCGGCAGCAATTCCTTGGCCGTGGTATCCATGTGGGCTATGCTGACGGCCGTCGGCTTGTGGGCTTCCCACCAGGCATCGGCTTCCACTTGGGTCACTTCCGTCACCGAATAGGAGTCGGGGCCCACCACAAGCTTCACCCATTTCCCCTCAAGGGCGAGGAGCTTTTGATCGGTAACGGCTCCGTGGAGGCCCATATTCGGGATGCCGCGGTTTTGCGAAAGCACATTGATATGGGAGAGGGGGGTCTGGAACTCCTGCGTGATGATTCCGCTCGTGACCGAGATGTCGTTGGGCACGGCGTCGAGAACCACGATGTCGCGGAATCCCACATATTCCGTTTCCAGATCTTTCGCGGTGGTGAAGACCAGCCTGCCGATGCCGGTCGCGTAATTGAGAGGCTGATAATCGATGCCTTGGAAGAGTTTTTCCGATGTGATGATTTTCACCGAAGCGGGGAGCTTTTTCGCCTCAAGCTCCACGGCTTGGGAACTCGGATGGAAATACAGGCTGTCCCCGCAATAGCAGGCATCGGCAATTTTATTATAGGCCGTGGTTATCATTTCCGCGCTGGCGTTGTCATAGGGCGCGATTTCATAGGCCCAGATTCCCGGACCCTCGTAGCGGGTGACAGTGCCCAGGATAAAGCGCCGGTCAGGGCTGTAGTATTCCGTCTGATTGAATTGGGACAGCGGCGGCACGATGGGCTTGCCGTTTCCGGAGAGGTTGGAAGAGGTGAACTGCCAATGGATTTTGTATTCCTTGCTGTTCTGGAAATACAGGGCGCCCCCGTCCGCCAAGTCGATGACGGATTTGAGCGAAGTCGCCCCGGGGATGGTCGCGTCCAAGGGCACGGAGGACAAGGCCGTGAAGTCGTCTTTGCATCCGATGGAATGGGAATAGGCGGGAGCGTCTCCATTGGCGATGGCGCATTCCCAGCTTTTGGGCGCGGCGGTCGAAGCACGCTCGCAGGAAGAGCTCAACAGGGCCAAAGCGCAAGCCAGCATCGGAAACAGGACGGTGGGTTTGCGCGCCATCATTTGCACTGGAGGTCCTTCTGGCAGGTTTGGCCGTCCGGGCACCCGTCATTGTCTTCGCAAGAGATGAGGCCGGGAATGATGAGCGCTTTGGTGATGCCGGACTCGAGGACCAGGTCCACATGCACCGCCGCATTGGTACTGGTCGCTTTCCTCGAGATGCCGATATTGGGATATCCGGAAACGCCCAACGCCTTGAGTTGATCCACCAGGGCGGCCGCTATTTCCAGCTTGCCGTCGTCGGGGCCTTCGCATTCGATTTTCCCCTTGATCCCGCCATGATGGCTGATATCGACCGCGACGGAGATCACGGTGGCTCCCGCGCTTTTCGGCGGCGTCCATTCCAGGCTGATCGGTTTGCCGTCGGCGAGGGTCAGGCTGTCGGTGAGAACCTCCAACGGGCTGATTCCGACCGCGGACACCGTGAAGGCGGAAGCGCCGGTATCCCCGCTGGCGGAGAACGTAACGGCATCGCCTTCGGCGAACGGAGGGAAGTCGAGGATGATTCCGCCGGTGGGCTGGTAACTGTTGACCACCGGATCCATGGCGAAGGAAACCGCGCCGGATTTCGTCTTCAGCCCGGTCACGCTCACCCTTCCGATTCCGACCGACTTGGGGAAATCCCGGCATTGGTTGTCCTCAACGCAGATGGCTCCGCTGCCGCAAGACTGTTCGCAGAACGGAACCCTCGGCTTCAGGAGCCGGCATTCACCGCTTTTCGCGGCTTCCTCCCAGATGAGGGACGACGGCGCGGGGCCCGTGTATACCTTGCCCAGCACCGAGGTGAATCCTTGCGATATATCCGTCGGAGCCACCAGGGAGACCTGGAAGCTGCCGGAGGTCGCATGGGTTCCCGTTGCCGGCTTTCCATCATCGCCGGGATCATTCGTGCAGGCGAAAACGAACAGGAAGAGAGGCAAAACCCGGAATGGAAAACTCGATCTGGAATGTTTCATCGATGTCTCTTCCCGGTTCATGGATTGAAAGCGAAGCAATAGAATCCGCCATAGCCGCCGCCCGAGCCGACGATGGGGTTGTTGGGATCGGACCCGCCGGTTTCCACCAGGTTGACGCCGACGCCGCAGCCGCCTTCGTCCTGGCCCGAGATCCAATTGATGCGGTTGCCGGCCGGAAAGGAGAAGCCCGTGCGCGGGCGGCCGGAGGTGGTGGCGCTCGACGTCCAGCTCAGGCAGGTGGCGGTGGGGCCGTATAGTTTACCCGTGGCGTCCGAGCCGGTCAGGAAGTGGTGATTGTCCTCTTCCGGCTTGGTCGGATCGGGCCGGTGGTTGGGGATGCCGTCTTCGTTGGGGAGATCCACCTGTATGATCGGATCCCCGTTCGCGGGACGGGTGCCCAGGAGGTCCGCCTTCTTCGGCGCGAGCATCCTGCCGACGCGATCGTACCAAGGGCCCTCTCCGATCCGATCGATGGCGTTGGCCGGCTTACCGGCGTTATCCACGCTGACGCTCAGGAAGGCGCGCCAGCCCCTGGACGCGGAGCCGGGCATGCTCATCTCGGCCAGGCCGGCGCAGATCTTGTCCGCTCCCCGCAAGCCCGCCCCGTTTCCCGTTTCCCCGAATCGCAAATCCCCGCCGAAGCCTTTCTGGTTGCCGGAAAGGGTTTGCAGACCCTTCAGGCTGGTCACAAAGAAACTGAAATGCGGAGCGTTCTCCTTGATCATCTTCACCTTGACGCCGGAGGTATCCGAGCTCCCCAGGTTCAGGTAGTATTTCAGGTATCCGGTTTTCGTCGCCGTCAGCACGTCATAGGCCGCCGTAGCGCCCTGGGCCGCATTCTTGGCCAGGGCGGATTGCCCGGCGGGATTCCCGAGGCTTACCGGAGAAGCCCGCAAGGCGCCATCGATGGAAAAGGCCGTCACCACGGTCTCAAGCGGGCCCGACTTCACTTTGTAGAAACCGACGCCGGAACCGATCTCCAGCAACTTCACGGCATGCGACCCGGCATCCAGCTGCCGGCGTAGCGAGGAAAGCGCCTTGCCGTCGATCCCGAAGGCCGTGATCGTGATTTCGGATCGCTCTGCGAGGGAAATGAACATCGAGCCTTCGCGGATGGCGGCGATGGGCGCTCGTGGAACCGCATTCAGGATGGAAGTGTTCCCGCTCAGGGAAAAACTGCCGTCCGGGGCCGACGTCGTCGTCTCGCCGGAATTTTCCAGCTTGAGGGACGCCGCGGCAATCGGCGCGCCCGCGGAGTCCGTGACGATGCCGCTGACCTTCTGGCCGAACGCCGCTTGCGCCGCCAGCATCGCGCCTGCCGTCAGCACCGCCCGCATTTGTTTCCGCATCTTCATAATGGCTCCTTAAGGATAGTCCGTTCCCGGTTCATGGATTGAGGGCGAAGCAATAGAATCCGCCGTAGCCGCCGCCGCCGCCGATGATGATGGATCCGGGAGGCGCGACGCCGGCATCGACGATTTCGAACCCGGCAGCGCAGCCGGGCGCATCCCACGTGGAGATCCAATTCTGGCCGGTCTTGTTGCCGCCCACGGCGGAAGCGCTTCTGGGCCAGGAAAAGCCGCAGCTCGGTTTGCCGTTCACGGAGGAGCCGTCGGACGTAGTCCAATCCTTGCAGGTTGAGGTCGTCGACTTCAGCTTTCCGGTCGAATCCGAGCCGGTGACGGTATGGTGGTTGTCGACAATCGGTTGGGTCGGATCGGGCCTATGGTTGGGGATCCCGTCTTCGTTGGGAAGATCCACTTGTATGATGGGATCGCCGTTCCTGGGCCGGGTGAACAACAAATCGGCCCGGGTCGGGGCCATGACCCTGCCGAGGCGATCATACCAGGGGCCTTCTCCGATCCGATCGATGGCGTTGACCTTTTTCCCGTAGGTATCGGCGGTGACGCTCAGGAAGGCGCGCCAGCCCTTGACCGAAGCGCCCGGCATGCTCCTCTCGGCGATGGCTGCGCAGATCTTGTCCGCTCCCCGCAAGCCCGCCCCCGGGCCCGTTTCCCCGAATCTGAAATCGCCGCCGAATCCGTTCTGGCTGCCCGAAAGGCTTTGCATGGCCTTCATGCTTGTCACGAAGTAGCTGAACTTCGGGGCGCCCTCCTTGATCATCTTGATCTTGAGGTCGCTCGCATCCGAAGCCGTCACGCTCACGTAGGCTTTCTGAAAACCTGATTTCGCCGCGGAAACGATATCGTACAATGCCGCCGCGCTTGCCGCGGATTTCGCCAAGAGGGATTGCGGAGCGGATGAGCCGGGGTTTGCGGACGCGCTTCGCAATGCGCCTTCGATGGAAACCGCGCGCACCACGATCTCGTAAGTCTCCGAGGCTATCCTGTAGAAACAGACTCCGGACCCGATACCCGGCGGCTGCACGCTATGCGACCCGGCCTCCAAGCGCCGCCGTATCGACGAGACCGCGTTCCCCCGGAGCCCGTAGGCCGTGATCGTGATGTCGGATTTTTCCGGGAGGGACAGGAACAACGATCCCTCGCGGATGACGGCCATCGCCTCCTGCGGGCGCGCACTATGTATTGCGGTTCCCGTGGCCAATGAAAAACGCCCATCCGCTCCGGTGGTGGCGGTCAGGCCGGCATTTTCGAGCCGGAGGCCGGCCCCGGAAATCGGCGTGCCGGCGGAGTCCGTGACGATACCGCTGATGCCGATGCTTTGGGCCCGGAGGCCACGGCCGAAGAAAAGCATGACGGCAGCGGCCAACAATAGATGGTATCTCGATTGGGGCATGTGTCCCTCTTAGGTGGAAAGAAGTGGAAAAACCGGGTGGCAAAGCCCGCCGTCCCGGACGAATGCGCCGGCGGTAAGGGCATTGAGGAGAGGTCGGTTTCTATCGGGGGAGAGTCGTTCCGCGCGGAGGCTGGGGAGGCGGCGGAAAAGGAGGATTCCCGGGGAGGATCGGCCGGAGACAAGGCGCGCCTCCACCGGAGGGCCTTGTGAGCGCGGAAGGCCCAGAACCATGGGGATGCAAGGAATTCCGTTCGCGTCCATCCAGCCGCCGCGGGCTATTCCCCCCGGCCCCATGCTTATCGGACCAAGTTGAAGGGAGTGCCGGCACGGCGGAACCGAATGCTCCGCGACCTCCGGATTCGGCGCGAGGCGGGCGGCCGGACCGTGAACGGGCGGCGTCATCCCGACGAAGCGATCGGACGGGTGGATGATGGGGAGCCCTAAATGGCCGCACTCAATGCAGTCCTGTTCCGAATCCGGATCGGCATCCTCGGCGAAGCAGTCGTCCAGGCTCGAGCCCAGCAGCAACATTGCCAGCGCCATGACCTTGCGGAGGATCGGCTTATTCATGGACGCCTTTCGGCTCCATGGCAAGCGACACCCGAATAAACACCCCAGTAGTCAATTTGAAATTCCGTCGAAACCCCACCACAACCAATCAGTAACCCACATAATATATCGAATCGAAAAATCCTGCGCTGCGAACCATTGAGTACGGTAACCGCCAAATCGGGGAAACCGGTTCCCTTCCTGTTCTCGGATGTTCTCGGATCATCGCCTGCGGAAGATCGATTTCCTCGGGTCCGGTTTTTTCCGCTTTGGCCGGAATGCCTCGGTTTTGTCGAAATTTATCCGCCAGGCTCCCTGCCGGCCCTGGCGAGAATTCCCCTTTTTTCTTGATTTTGCTAGATTCGGCAATGACATGAAGACATTAGAAGACATCCGGCCCTTGGCCGCCCAGGCGAACGTCATCCCGCTCCACAAGGAATTCCTTCCGGATCTGGAGACGCCCATCACCGCGCTGCTCAAACTGAAGCGGCCGGGACATCGCGTCTTTCTCCTGGAAAGCGTGGAAGTGGGGGAAAAACTCGCCCGATTCTCCTTCCTGGGCAAGGACCCGCTCTATACCTTCACCGCCAAGGGACGGCACATCGAAATCCGCGGCAAGGAACGCCGGGACATCGAAGGCGACCCCCTGATCGAGCTCCAGAATTTCATGGGCCGTTTCCGCGGCGCCGCCGATCCGGAACTGCCGCCTTTTTCAGGAGGCGCGGTCGGTTTTCTCTGTTACGATGCCATCCGCCTGGTGGAAAACATTCCCGCTTCCGGCAAGGATGATTTCCATCTCCCGGACCTGCACTTCGGCATCTACGAATCCTTCCTGGTATTCGATCATATCAAGCACAAACTCAGCATCGTCTCCAACGTCATGACCGATGAGTTCCCCAGCCTGGAAGAGGCCTACCGGTCCGCCGCGGCGAAAATCGCCCAGTTGGAAGCGGATCTCGCCAGGCCCTTGCCGCATATCGACCATGCTCCCGGCCACCCGGCTCCCGCGAAATGGGAATCCAATTTCACCCCCGACGGTTTCAAGGCCGGGGTGGAGAAGTGCAAGGAATACATCAAGGCCGGAGACGCCTTCCAGATCGTACTGTCGCAACGCTTCACCACCAAGCCTTCGGTCAGCCCTTTGTCCATCTATCGCGCGCTGCGGTCCATCAATCCTTCCCCATACATGTATTACCTGGATTACGGGGACTTCGAGATTGTGGGCGCCTCCCCGGAAACCCTGGTCAAGGTGCAGAACGGCCAGGCCGAGACCAAGCCCATCGCGGGCACGCGCCGCCGCGGCAAGGACGAGGCCGAGGACAAAGCCCTGGAAAAGGAATTGCTGGCGGACGCCATGGAGCGCGCCGAGCACCTGATGCTGGTGGACCTGGGCCGCAACGATATCGGGCGCGTGTCCGAATTCGGCAGCGTGAAGGTGACCCAGTTCATGGGCGTGGAGCGCTTCAGCAACGTGATGCACATCGTGTCCGTGGTGCAGGGCAAGCTCAGCAAGGACTACCATCCCCTGCGCGCCCTCATGTCCTGCCTGCCGGCGGGAACCCTTTCCGGAGCGCCCAAGATCCGCGCCATGGAAATCATCGACGGCCTGGAGCCCCATCGGCGCGGGCTTTACGGGGGCGCCATCTGCTACATGGACTTCCGCGGCAACCTGGATTCCTGCATCGCCATCCGCACCATGCTCATCAAGGACGGCATCGCCTACGTGCAGGCCGGCGGCGGCATCGTGGCGGATTCCGATCCGGAGATGGAGTTCGAGGAGACGCGGCATAAGGCGCAGGCGCTTATGAGAGCCGTCGATGCGGCGGGGAAGATATGATCCTCATTCTCGATAACTACGATTCCTTCACCTTCAATCTGATGCAGTATTTCGGGGAGATCAATCCCGACCTGAAGGTGGTGCGCAACGACAAGATCACGGTCGCGGAGGCGCTGGCGCTGAAGCCCACCCACATCGTGGTCTCCCCCGGTCCCTGCACGCCTTCCGAGGCGGGCATCTCGATCGAGCTGATCCGCAACGTTCCCGCTTCCATTCCGCTCTTCGGCGTCTGCCTGGGGCATCAGGCCATGGGCGAAGCGTTCGGCGGCAAGGTGGTGCGCGCCCCGGCCCCCATGCATGGAAAGCTTTCCGTGATGGAATGCGACGGCAAGGGCGTCTTCGCCGGCCTCCCCGCCACCTTCAACGCCACGCGCTATCATTCCCTGATCGTCCAAAAGGAAGGCCTCCCGGCCGAGCTGGAAATCACGGCGACCTGCAAGGATGAAGCCGCCGCGGCACAAGGCGGAGATGGCGTCTTGATCATGGCCTTGCGCCATAAGACCCGGCCCATCTACGGCGTCCAATTCCATCCGGAATCCATCCTCACCGAACACGGCAAGGCCATGGTCCGGAACTTCCTCGCCATGAAAGGCGCCTGACATGATAGCCCCCCTGCTGGGAAAACTGATCAAAGGCGAAAACCTGGCCTTCGCGGAAATGCAGGGCGCCATGGCCGGCATCATGGACGGCCTGTGGACGCCCGCCCAGATCGGCGGCTTCCTGATCGCCTTGCGCATCAAGGGCGAGACGCCCCAGGAGATCGCCGCCGCGGTCACCATCCTGCGCGAGAAGGCCACCCTGGTTCCCACTTCCGCCAAGCCGGTCGTGGACACCTGCGGCACCGGCGGGGATCACAGCGGATCGTTCAACATCTCCACCGCCGCCGCCATCGTGGCCGCGGGCGGGGGCGCGGCGGTGGCCAAGCACGGCAATCGCGCCATGAGCAGCAAGTGCGGGAGCGCCAACGTGCTGCAGGAACTGGGCGTCAACCTGGAACTGACTCCCGAGCAGGTGGGCGAATGCGTGGACAAATGCCGCATCGGGTTCCTGTTCGCGTCCAAGCTGCATGCCTCCTTCAAGCACGTGGCGGGTCCCCGCCAGGAGCTGGGACAACGCACCATCTTCAACCTGCTGGGCCCGATGCTGAACCCGGCGCGCGCCAAGCGCCAATTGATCGGCGTGTACGATTTGAACCTCACCCGCACCCTGGCGGAAGTGCTCGCGGAACTGCGCTCCGAGCATGTGATGGTCGTCGCGGGCACGGACGGAATGGATGAAATCAGCCTGGTCGCGCCCACGCGGATCTCCGAGTTGAAGGGCGGCGAAATCACGGACTATATCCTCAATCCCCAGGACCTGGGATTCTCCCTGTGCACGCCGGGCGATCTCCAGGGCGGGGATGCGCCCGTCAATGCCGCCATCATCCGTGGTGTTTTGGACGGAAAGCGATCGCCCGCGCTGGACATCGTCCTGCTGAACGCGGGAGCGGCCATTTACGTGGGCGGACTGGCCTCCGATCTCCAGGGCGGCGTGGCCCTGGCGCGCAAGTCGGTGGAGTCCGGAGCCGCGAAGAAGACCTTGGAGCACTGGGTTTCCCACTCGCGATCGTACGCGTCCGTATGATATAATCCGGTCGGTACGGCAGCATGGCAATCAACATCCTCGACAAGATCATCAAGGCCAAGGCCGTCAGACTGGCGGAGCTGAAAGGCGCCGTTTCGCCCGCGGATATCGAAGCCAAGGCCAGAAGCCTGCCGCCCCCCGCCCTCGATTTCCTGGCCGCCCTGACCGCGCCCAAAACCAGCGCGACCGGCGGACCCGGCATCCACGTGATCGCGGAAGTGAAAAAAGCCTCCCCTTCGCGCGGCGTCATCCGCGAGGACTTCAAGCCCCTGGACATCGCTAAAGGCTATCTCGCGGGCGGCGCGTCCGCCCTCTCCGTGCTGACCGAGGAAGATCATTTCCAGGGCCAGGATCGTTATCTCCGCGACATCTCCCGCAATGTGAAACTGCCCACCTTGCGCAAGGATTTCATCGTGGACCCCTACCAGATATTCGAGGCCAAGGTGCTGGGCGCCAGCGCGTACCTGCTCATCGTGGCCTGCCTCAAGCCCAAACAGCTCGCCGACATGATCGCCCTGGGCGCGGAACTCAACCTCACTCCCCTGGTGGAAGCCCACACGGAAGACGAGGTGAAGATCGCCGTGGACGCGGGCTCGCCCATCATCGGCATCAACAATCGCGATCTGAAAACCTTCCATACCTCCCTGGAAACCACCTATAAGCTCCGGCCCCTGATTCCCGCGGGCACTCCCGTGGTTTCCGAATCCGGCATCTTCCGCAAGGAGGATCTGCAGGCCCTGGCCGCGGCCGGGATCCAGGCCGCCCTGATCGGGGAAAGCCTGATCAAGCAGAAGGACGTGACGTCGGCCCTCAAGGAGCTGCTTTCCTTTTGAGCGCCAAGGTCCTGTTCGTCTGCCTGGGCAACATCTGCCGCTCCCCCATCGCGGAAGGGATCTTCGTCCACCTCGTCCGCGAACGCGGATTGGATGGCCGTTACCTGGCGGATTCCGCCGGCACCGGAAACTGGCATAGCGGAGAACCCCCGGATCCGCGCGCCATCGCCGTCGCCAAAAAACGCGGAGTCAGCCTTCCCAGCCTCTGCCGCCAGGTGGATAAAAGCGATTTCCAGGAATTCGATCTGATCCTGGCCATGGACAGGAACAATCAGAAGGATCTCAACGCCATCTGCCCCGCCCATCTCAGAAGCAAGATCCGGCTGATCCGGGATTTCGACACCGCCCGCGAGCGCGGGACGGACGTCCCGGATCCGTACTACGGCGGCCCCTACGAATTCGACACCGTCTATGAAATGCTCAACCGCTGCTGCGCCGATCTTCTCGAAAAGATGGAAAGCGGATCGCTGGTGACCGGAGATGCAACAGCTCCCTGAAGGCTTCCGGGCCGCTCTGGAGTCCGCCTATCGGGACTCGGGCCGTCCCCTTCCCGTCCTGATCGGCCTTGAGCCCGTTCCCGGCGGATCCATCAACCAGACCTTCATGCTGCGCACATCGTCCGGGGTGCATTTCTGCAAATGGAATCCCGCCGCGCCGGAGGGGATGTTCCGGCGGGAAGCGGAAGGACTGGCCGCGTTGGCGGCGAGCGGCACCTCCCTCATCGTTCCCAAATCCGTGGCCTTGACCCCGGACAATCCCGGCGCGACTTCCCTCCTGGTGCTGGAGTATCTGGAACCGGACGCCGACGGCCCCTCCCCGCTGACATGGGAGCTTCTGGGCCGAGGCCTCGCGGAGCTCCACCGGTGCGGCGAAACCCGTTTTGGCTTCGATCGGGACAATTTCTGCGGCCTCACGGCGCAGGAAAACGCGTGGAATGCGGACTGGGCGGGATTCTATGGACAAAGACGCCTGGGCGCTTTGGTGGAGCGCCTGTCCAAACGGGGGGATTTGCCTGCCGCCCACCTGGACGACTACGGTAAATTGTTGGACAAGTTGCCCGCCCTGCTCCCGCACCGGCCCGTGCCCTCCCTGATTCACGGCGATCTCTGGAGCGGGAATTTTCTGGCCGCCGCCGCCGGGCCCGCGTTGGTGGATCCGGCCTGTTATTGGGCCGATCGGGAAGCCGAATGGGGGATGATGTTCCTGTTCGGAGGATTTCCGGAGCGCGTCCTGTCCGCCTATCAGGAAGCCTGGCCCCTACCCGAAGGGTGGCGCGATAGAATGCCCCTCTATCAGCTGTACCATGTGCTGAATCATTTTCTGCTTTTCGATGGCAGTTACGGCGAGCAGGCAATCCGCATCGTGCGTAAATTCGTATAGGCTCCGGCGCTGCGCCGGTCGTCCCTATCTTCGACCGTCCGGTCGTTCCTTCCGTCGATGATTTGGTTGTCTCTTTCCCTGACGATACGCTTGTCTCTTCCATTGACGATATGGTTGTCTGTTCACCTCACTAAACATACATTTGGTAACTATGCAAAATACCGCTCCCCGCTTCGCGCCCCTGGTAACCCTGCTCGCGCTGGTTTGTGGATCCATTTCTGCCGCCGCGAAAACACTCACCCTGGAAACCAACCATTATCGGGTAGGGTACCAGGAAAAGAATGCGCAGTTGGCGGGAGAGGTGCTCAAGGTGGCGGAGAGCGTCTGGCCCACCCTGGCCAGGGCCTATGACAGCTACAATCATTACCAGCAGATCGATATCCTGATCACGGATGAAGGCGACGACGCGAACGGGTACGCCATCTACAATTTCTCCCGCGTGGTGATCTTCGCCCCCCACATGGATTGGGTGATGCGCAATCGCCAAATGTGGATCCAGAACGTGGTCACCCACGAGCTCGCCCACGTCTTCTCCCTGCGCCGCGCGGCCTACCTGTCTCCCGTGGACGCGGTGGAACTGTACGGCAGCACCTACAATTACGCGGACAACGTCAACTACTCCTTCCACATCCCCTGGATTCCGCTCGTCGCGCCCACCTGGTACGTGGAAGGCATCGCCCAGTTCGAAGCCTACATGAACGGCAACGACAGCTGGGATTCCCAGCGGGACATGGTGGTGCGGGATGCGTATCTCACCGGCACCCTTCCCACCCTGGATTTCATCGAGACCTTCGAAAACGACGAGGACTGGACCCAGGCGGAGCGCTGCTACAACACGGGTTACGCGTTCCTCATCTATCTGAAGGACCGCTTCGGGGCGGACAAGGTGCGCGATCTGGCCAGGCCCAAACCGCTCGCGAATTTCTCCTACTCCGTGCACGAAGCCTTCGGACGGGACCTGACCGATCTGTTCGAGGACTTCAAGCGCTCGCTGGCGGACCGCTACGCGGACTTCAAGGAAATCGCGCCGGATCCCCTCGCCGACAAGGATATGGTGGGCGGCTACCAGCAGGATCTGGCCTTTTCCCCCGATGGGAAATACATGGCCTGGCTGGGCAATGAGGCGGATCGCCGCTATCCCCTCAACTGGATCTATTGGAAGCCTATCCACGGCGGCGAGGTCACCAAGTCCGCCCATCCCGTGGACAAGCCCGCGGCGGCTCCCGCGCCTACCAATCCCGCCCCCGGTCCCTCTCCTGCCCCGGCTCCCACTCCGGATCCCAAGCAGGATGGTTTCTTTCCCGGCAACGGCCCGGTGGGAAATGCCCCCGGCATGGCGCCGCATGCCCGTTTCGCCAACCCGGCCATGGCCCTGGGCAGGGGATTCGGACCCTTTCCGGGCGGCCCCGCCCGCTATCGGCCCACCGTCGCCGGTTACGTGGGTGAAAAGGAAGCCATCGAGGATGCCAAGCGCAGCGAGGAATTCGGATCCTCCGGGCTGGAATTCAGCCACGACAATACCCGGCTGCTCACCACGCGCCAGAGCGAGAATGCGCAATACACGGACATCTGGGAGTACGAGTTCCGCGCCAAGAAGAGCGAGTCGGACAAATGGCGCCGGCTCACCTGGGAAGAACGCGCCGTCTATCCCAGCTACCACCCCGCCAAGGATCTCATAGTCTACTCGCGGAAGAAGAGCGGCTCCAGCAATCTGACCCTCCTCGACTCCACCGGGCGCAGCTGGCAGCTCACGAACTTTTCCAACGGCGAACAGGTCTACAATCCCCGCTTCACCCCCAAGGGCGATTCCATCTATTTCACCTTGGGCGTGTTGGAGAAGGAAGCCATCGTCTCCATCAACGCGGATGCGCCCGGATTCAACACCTTCCTGGCCACGAAGGATTCCGCCGTGTTCCCGGATTCCCTCCTCCTGGCCAAGACCCAGAAGATCAACTTCGTCACGCCTTTCAGGACGGGCGCCTACCGCCACCTGCGCTTCCAGAACGACACGCTTCTTTACTCCTCCAACGCCTTGGACACCAGTTACAGCGTCTACGACGTCTATGCGCGCGTTCCCGGGGATTCCGCGGTATACCGCGCCACCCACGTGGCCGGCCAGGCCATGGAGCCGATCGCCCATGACGGGACCCTGTATTACCAGGGTTACCGCAAGCAGCAGTTCCGCATCTTCCGCCAACCGTTCGCGCTCACCCGCACCAACGTCATCCTGGGGGCGCCTACGGATTCGCTCCCCAACCTCAAACCCAAGAAGGTGGACTATACCAAGGTGTTCGAAAGCGGCGAGTACACGGGTACCAAGGTGGCGCTGGACATCACTCCCTTCCTGTCCGTGCAGCCCGTCTTCATCTCCGGCAACCGCACCTACACGGATCTGGCCCTGGGGCTGAACGTGGCTTTCGGGGAGGCCTACGGCTCCTGGATGCAATCGGTTTCCGGCGCCGTCACCAAGCGGACCAGTCTGGACGCGCCCATGAACTATCAGTTCTCGTACTCCGGAGTCATTTCCTCCGAATCCATCAAGCATACGAGCTCCTCCTGGCCCGTCAGCCTGTACTACAACGTGTACCACGACGTGGTGCAGTCCAACACGGATGACGTGATCAGAAGCGGCTTCCGCCAAGGGGTGGACACGATCAAGTACGTGGATGAGGAATTCAGCTATGCCACCTGGAGCCGCTATGCCGC
>JAQBPN010000004.1 GCA_028287505.1 Fibrobacterota bacterium
GGACGGGCTTCGGGATCCCGATTTTGTTATAATTCTTAATAATATCCCGGGAAAAAAATGGACAAAATCAAGGCGGAACGCATCATTCAGGCGGGCCTGGACCGCAAGGCCGACTTCGTGGAAATCTTCGAGGAGGAGACCCGCAATGCGTCCGTTTCCTTCCGCGACAAGAAGGTGGAATCGGCCACGGCCGGCACCGACTATGGAGTGGGGATCCGCCTGGTCTACGGGACCGAGGTCCTGTACGCCCACACCAGCAACGATGACGAATCCCATATCATCAAGCTGGTCGATAATCTGGCCCGCAGCCGGGGCATCATCGTGAACAAATCCTCCGAGCCCACCGTCAAGCTGGTGGGCAAGATTTTCGAGAACCGCCACAAGATCACCAAGGACCCGCGGGAAATCGGCCAGGACAGGAAACTGGATCTGATCAAGCTCGCCGACCACGTGGCCCGCGGCTACTCGGACAAGATTATCCAGGTGAACTCGCGCGCCGGGGACGTGGTCTCCAACGTGCTCATCTGCAACAGCGAAGGCCTTTGGACGGAAGACACCCGCACGCGCTGCCGCTTTACCGTGAACGTGACGGCCGAATCGGGCGGGGAGATCTTCACCGCCAGCGAAGCGCCCGGCACCATGCGCGGCTTCGAATTCTTCGAGAGCCTGGACATCGCCCATTACGCCAAGATGGCCTCGGAACGCGCCGTCCTCATGCTCGGCGCCGGGTACGTCAAGGGCGGCAAGATGCCCGTGGTGATGGGCAACGGCTTCGGCGGAGTGATTTTCCACGAGGCTTGCGGCCACTTGCTGGAAACCGAAGCGGTGCGGCGCAAGGCCACGCCTTTCGCGGGCAAGATCGGCGAGCTCATCGCGCATCCATCCGTCACCGCCATCGACGACGGAACCATCCAGAACGCCTGGGGCTCCCAGAACATCGACGACGAGGGCAATCCGGTGCAGAAGACCGTGCTCATCAAGGACGGCAAATTGCAGACCTACATGTCGGACCGCGTGGGCGGCAAGGAAACGGGGACGGGCATCACCGGCAGTTCGCGCCGCGAGTCCTACCAATACGCTCCGGTCTCGCGCATGCGCAACACCTACATCGATCGCGGCACCACTCCCGTGGGAACCATGATCAGCGGGATCGACAACGGCCTGTACGCCAAGAAGATGGGCGGCGGGTCCGTGAACCCGGCCACGGGGGAATTCAACTTCGCAGTGGAAGAAGCCTATCTGATCCGCAACGGGAAAATCACCGAGCCGGTGCGCGGAGCCACCTTGATCGGCAAGGGTCCGGAAATCCTGCCCCTCATCTCCCTGGTCGGCGACGACCTGGAAATGGCGGCGGGCATGTGCGGGGCCGCTTCCGGTTCGGTTCCGGTCATGGTGGGGCAACCGACCATCAAGGTCGACAACATCCTGGTGGGGGGACGATGATCCAGAAAGCCAATCCGCAAACCACCGAATCCCTTTCCCCGGCGGACGCCATCGATTTCATGTGCGCGGAAGCCAAGCGCCTGGGCGCGGACGGTTACGACGCCGTGGCCGGCGAATCCGAGAGCATGGGGCTGGAGCTCTTCGAGGGCAAGGTCAAGAGCACGGAGATCTCCAATTCTCGCGGCATCGGCATCCGCCTCTTCAAGGACAAGCGCCCGGGTTTCGCCTTTACGGAAAAGATGTCCCGGGAGGCCATCACCCAGACGGTGAAAGACGCCGTAAGCCATACTCTTTTGACGGATACGGTGGAAATGGAATTGCCGTTCCCGGCCGACCTCCCCAGAATCGATCTCCAGTCCTACAATCCTGCCCTGGAAGAAGTCACCCTGGACCAGATGAAGGCCTTGGGCCTGGAATTGGAAGCGGTGGCGCGCGAGGCGGACAAACGCATCGACAATATCCCCTATCTGGGCGCCAGCCGCTCCTCGGGGATGTCCATGGTGCGCAACTCCAACGGCGTGGCCTATTCGTCCCGCTCCAACGTGGTCAGCGCCGGCATCGGCGTGGTGGCCAAGCAGGGCGAGAACAAGAAGATGGGCGTGTACTCCAATGGAGGCCGCAGCTTTTCCTTCGACCCCAAATTCATGTCCAACAAGGCCGTGGAACGCGCGGTGGAACTGCTCGGCGCCGAGTCCATACCCAGCGGCAGCTATCCCGTGGTCTTTTCCAACCGCGTCAGCACCTCCATCATGTCCATGTTCGGCTCGCCGTTCTTCGCCGAGGCCGTGCAAAAGGGGCAATCTCGCCTGGCGGGCAAGGTGGGCCAGCAAATCGCCGTGCCTTTCCTGAACGTCACCAGCAATCCGCATATCCCCGGAGCCCCCGGCTCCCATCTGTTCGACGGGGAAGGGGTGGTGACCGGGCCTTTGGAAGTCATCAAGGCCGGGGTCCTGCAAACCTATCTCTACAACCTGGAGTCGGCCAAGAAGGCCGGGGTGAAGCCCACCGGCAGCGGTTCTCGCGGCTATTCCGGCAAGGCCGGGACCGGGTTTTCCAATTACATCGTGGAAAAGGGCGATAAGAATCTCGACGAGTTACTCGCCGCTTATCCGCAATGTCTTTACGTCACCAAGCTGGAAGGCGGTTCGGGATGTTCGGCGATTTCGGGAGAGATCTCCATAGGCGCCCAGGGTTTCTGGTATGAGCAGGGCAAACGCATCAAACCGGTGGACAAGATCACTTTGAGTTCCAATTACTTCGAATTGCTGCTCGCCATCCGCGGCCTGTCGAGGGAATATTCCGATTCCTTCTCTTCGGTCAAGGTACCCGACATGCTGGTGGAGTCCATGCACGTGGCCGGCTGATCGCCCGCCCCGGCTATCCGTATTCCTACCTTTGCCCCATGCCCGCACCGTCCCCGATCGCCGACATTCCCGCCGCCTCGGCGGCCGGCCGGCTCCCGGATGTAATCGCCGCCCGTAACCTGCGGGTCACCTTCCGATCCAAATCCGGGCCCGTGGACGCGCTTCGCGGCGTGGACCTGGCCATCCCCAAGGGCGCCCTCTTCGTACTGCTCGGGCCCAACGGCGCGGGCAAGACCACGCTGATGCGCTGCATCACCGGTCTGGTGGAGCCCAGCGGGGGATCGATATCCGTATTCGGCGGCGCGGAGGCGGGATCGCGCGCGCGCCTGGCCCGCATGGGCGTCCTCATCGAAAACCCCGGCCTCTACGGCCGCCTGGATGCCCGGGAATACCTGTCCTTCTTCGGGTCCTTCTACGCCATCCCCGATCTCAAGGACCGCATCCGCGTCCTGTGCGGCGAAATGGGGCTGGACCTGGACGGAAAGCCGGTGGCCAAGCTGTCCCAGGGCAACCGCCAGAAATTGCAGCTGGCGCGCAGCCTCCTGCACCGGCCGGAACTGCTGCTATGGGACGAGCCCACCGACCACCTCGATCCCGTCTCCCAGCGCGGGGTCCTGAAGTACCTCCGCGGTTACCTGGCGCAATCCGGCGCCACGGCGCTGGTGGCCACCCATCGATTGGAACAGGTGGAGACGGTGGCGACCCATTTCGGATTCCTGGCCCAGGGCAGCCTCAAGGCCGCGGGCGCCCGGGCGCAAATCCTGGCCGGGGCGGGCGGCGGACCCGCTTCGCCCGACGCCGTCACCCCGACCATCGGACGCGCCCGCCTGGGGTTCGCCGGTCCGGTGCGGCCGGAAGATCTGGCCTGGCTGTCCGCCGGCTTCGCGGCGCGCATCGAGCCTTCGCAAGGAGAGAACAACGTTCTGGACGTCAGCGCTCCGGACCTGCTGGACCGGATGCCGGAACTGATCAAAGCCCTGGTGGATCGGAATCTCCCCCTGGCTTCCGTCGAGCCCTATCGCGCCACCCTCGCCGATGTCTACCAGCGCCTGGTGGGGCCTTGAGGATGGCCGCCGCGTTCAGCATCGCCCGCCACGAGTTGCGGCTCATCTTCAAGGAGCCTCGCTTTCTCCTGCCTTTCCTGATCACGCCCTTGCTGCTCATGGGTCTGCAGGCATACACGGTCTTCTTCCAACCCTTGGGATCCGTTCCGGAAACCCTGTCCCTGGCGCGTTCCCTGCTTCTGATGCTGGCCGTGCTGGCGCCCAGTTCCGCCGTCCCCCTGGGCGCGGACAGTTTCGCCGGGGAGAAGGAACGCAACACCCTGGAAATCCTCATGTGCCTGCCGGTGGAGATGGGCTCCCTGTTCTGGGGCAAGGTGATGGGCATGTATCCCGTTCCCGTGATGGTGGGCTGGCTGGGCCAGGGGATCATGGCGGGCATGCTGCTGATGAAAGGCTTCTGGCAGCCCGGGTTCGGCATCGACGTGGCCAAAGCCATGCTGATGACGCCGGTGTTGGCCTTGTTCCTCTGCGCCCTGTCCACCCTGCTTTCCCTGATATCGGAATCGGTGCGGGGAGCGGCGCAGTTGACCAGCGTGGTCATGCTGGGCATTTTCTTTTCCGTGACCTCCTTCTCTCCCTTTTTCTTCCACTCCAACGCCATCTACCTGGGTTTCATCGCCACGCTGGTTTCCGCGTCCCTGGGATGTTTTTTGGCGGCGCGGAAAAGATTTCCGAGGCTGGTCTGATTCGGAGGGTGTATTTTGGTAAGACCGCGGGGGAGAGATTGGGGAGTCGGCAGTGAGATTTGATGCAGAGAACATTGTGGCAACGATTCGTCGGGCGTCGGGCGTCGGGCGTCGGGCGAGAAAACCGAAAAGTGCACTGAACGGCAACAGAGCCCGGTTTTCTCTCCTCACTTTTCTTAACGCCCCACGCCCGACGCCCCACGCCCCACGAAATGCACACGACAACCAACCAAACAGAAAGCAAGAGCACACGA
>JAQBPN010000008.1 GCA_028287505.1 Fibrobacterota bacterium
GTCAAGGTGCATTACGCCGGCCGCCTCACGGACGGCAAGGAGTTCGACAACTCCTACAAGCGCGGCCAGCCCATCGACTTCAAGGTCGGCACCGGCATGGTCATCCCCGGATGGGATGAAGGCATCATGCTGATGCAGAAGGGCGAGAAGCGCACCCTGATCATCCCCTCCAACCTGGCGTACGGTCCCGACGGACGCCCCCCGGTGATCCCCCAGAACGCGACCCTCATATTCGACGTGGAGCTGGTGGATTTCCAGTAACCCAGGCGGCACCCCCGCAAGGAGCATGTGATGAATCCGTTTCGATCGGGACTGGCGGCGCTGGCCATTCTGGCCGCGTCCGCCCATGCGGACAAGCTCAAGGACCATCTCTCGGTCTTCTTCGAGATGGAACCGCAGGATTCGGTGGTGGCTCTGGAGCAGAAGTCCGCGACCCTGCTGATGATCACGGTGGCCGATCCCGCCACGGGGCAGACCCGCATGCTCAAGGAAGATGTGGGCGCCAAGCCCATGGAAAAGCTCCTGACCGAGGCCAACGACATGGGCCTCAAGACCCTCCACTGGTCGCCGCCGGACGAGGAAGCCGGGCCCAAGGCCGCGGCGCCGGCCTCCCCGGAGACCCCGGCGAAGATGGGTAACAAGCCGGTTACGGAAGCGGAGCCGGCCGCCCAGGTCCCCGTCAAGCCCCGGACCGCCCGCAGCCTCAGCAGCGAGCGGAAGAACCGCATTCTGTACATCGGGACCCAGACCGCGCTCAGCACCTACGTCTACGGCGTGGCCATTCCCAATGCCTACAATAACGTGAGCACCAAAGCCCGCATCGCCACGCCCATGATCGTGGCGCCCTTCGCCTTCGGCGCAAACCTGTGGTTCGCCAAGAACCGTCCCTTCGAGGATGCGCATCTCAAGGGGACCACCTACCTGAGCTTCGCCTCCCTGTATGCTTCCCACGCCCTCGCATTTTCCCTCATCGATTGGGATAGCGATCCCTATCGCTACGCCAGTTTCGCGTCCATGGTCGCCTATCCCATGGGCATCTGGGGCGGCTACGCCCTGGGAGACAAATACCTGGATCGGCCCGGGCGCATCGATACCCAGCAAAAGTTCGCGCTGGGGCTGGGGCTGGTGGGATTCTTCTCTCCCTTCCTCTATTTCAAGCACCCCACCTCCGGGCCGAATACGGAAGCGACCTTCCGGCTTGCCCTCGGGCAATCCGTGGCCATGGCCACGGCCGGCCATTTCATAGCCGATTCCTATCGGAGCGGGGAGAACATTCCCGATGGCGTGAACACGGGAATCGTCGATCACGCCGCTTTGGGCGCGGCCGCCGGATTCGAAATCGCCGCGCTTTCCGATGCCGAGGATTTCCGCCCCTGGGTGGGCGCTGCCCTGTTGGGGGGCACCTTGGGATTCGTGGAGGGTCTGTACTATTACCGGAACAGCTATGACAGCAAGGAACGGGGACTCTTCAACTCCTTTGGCGCCGGAGCGGGAACCCTGATGGGAGCCGGCTTCGCCTTTCTTTTTTACGACGACAACAAATCCGACTATCGGAACAAAGTCCTCGTCTCCTCGTTGCTGGTGGGAGGCACCTGGCTGGGCTACTGCGTCACCAATCTGCTTACCGACGGCATGGAAGATCGCACCGGCCAACGCAAGCAAGACTGGACCGATCGCCTGGCCGTGAACCTGGTGCCCATGCCTGAACCGGCCACCCGCGGAACGGATCTGTATCTGCGCTTCCGGGTGCCGGGAGTAACCTTCACTTTCTGATTGGGAATGGCCCGGCTTGCCCAAAGGGCAAGTCCGGATACGTCGAATCGGAAACATTCCGGCTACAGTAACCGGCCCATTTCATACACTTTCCGAAGATTCCGAAGGTCCGGAAACCCGCCCACAAACGGCACGTGAATCCGGGGAAAGTATTCTATTATATGGAGATAGCTAGGGTGTAGCGGGGAACCCTGGGTGCGCATTTCGTCGATTATTTCAAGGATAGGGGTGAAAGGCACATGAAGCTGGTAGAAGTCATCCAGCCCACCCCGGACGTCATCCGTCTCTTCCTCGAACCGCGGTTGCAGGCCGGCAACTTCGTCCTCTCCCTCCTGACCTCCCTGGGGCAGGAAAAAGCCACCAATTTCAACAACGTCAATACCTACCTGGAATCCTCCCTGGGCGACTCCTTCCAGACCCTGGAGGACATGGGGGATTTCCAGCTCCAGCTGGAACAGACCAGACCCAAGTCCTTCGACAAAGGCGTCGAAGCCGACTATGCCGATCTGAAAGCCAAGGCGCAGAGCAGCCTGGTGGAATTGCACCGCGCCAAGATCCGCTTGAACGATCTCAAGGTCGCCCTTTGCCGCTTCATCATCAATTACGAATCCCCCACCAAGACCGGTTCCCGCATCTATCATTCCGTGGAGGAATGGATGGACGCGGCCGCCCTGGCGGAAATGCGCCTCACGCGCGCCATGTCCCCCAACGTGGACCGGAACCTCCAGAAACTGCTGGCCCTTTTCATGACCTTCCGCTCCATCGTCTGCTCCTACGATGGGCCCGCCATGTACATCCGCCAGATCGAGAACTCGCTGGCCTCCCTCGACGCCATCTACGAGAAAATCCGCCTGGAGATGGAAGTACTCAAGGCGACGCGCAACCTGGTGGAGACCCGCCGGGAACTGTCCACCGCCAAAATCAACCTCACCAGCCTGCAGAACCAATTGCAGGACAAAGCCGCCAAGGACGAACAACTGGTCCGACTGATGGCCTTGCAGGAAAAGTCTTCCTTCCCGCAAATCTTCATCATCGGCGTTTGCCTGGTGGCCCTGTCCGGACTGGTCGGATACTATCTGATGCACAATCTGCACACGGGCAAGCGCGGCGAGGATGAGGTCATGTCCCAGCGTTCCTGCCGGGAAATCGAACGCCAGTTGGAAAAGTCCCCCCGCTACAAGAGCCAGGTGCTGATCTTCCGCAAGTTCGGCGAGCAGATATTCTTCCGGGCCAGTTCCGCCACCTGCGAGAAACTCTACCGCCTGGACTCCCTGCAAATCGGATCCCTGGGCGAAGTGCTCAAGGCGGACTACGAGGCCGGCAACCAGGCGGAAGCCTCCTACAACGGCAACCGCGTGCTGCAGGTGAAGGACGTGGGCATCAACAAGCTGGTGGTGAAACTGTCCAACCGCACCGCCAACAACGTCAACTACAAGGTGAAGGTGCTGGAACGCGCGACCAAGCTGCGCGCCATCCTGGAACCGGACAAGAACGGCCAGACGGAGGATTTGCTGATCGTGGATTTGACCGTGAAGGCGGCCCCGGAAAAACTCTGACCAATCGCCGGGTCCGCGGCATTGCGCACCGGAGTGAAGCTTACTCCTGTTCCTGGGGCGTGCCCAGGACGCTCTCGATGGTTTCCCGCAGCGTTTTCAATTCATAAGGTTTGCCGATGACGGCCGTGAATCCGGCGGCGGATTTGGAAGCATCCTGATCCTGTTCCGAATAGCCGCTGGAAAGGATGCCTTTGGCCTCCGGATCGATGCGGCGCAACTGCTCCATGGTCTTGAATCCGTCCATGCCGTCCGGAACCAGCCAATCGAGGATGGCGGCGTCGAACGGCCGGCCCGAATCCTTGTGGGTCTGGTACAGCTGTACGGCGTCCTCGCCGTTGCGGGCCAGAATCGCCTCATACCCCAGGAATTCCAGCATTTTGCCGGCCACGGTCCGGACGAGATCCTCGTCGTCCATCACCAGAATCTTTCCCTTGGCCAACTTCCCGTCCTTTGCTCGTTATTCTCCTCAATATAATTTTCTCGGGCCCGAAAGCCCGTAATTGATGGGAATTCCCATTCTGTTGTCCAGATTAGTCCATTTTTTTGAATTTCCCCTTGTGGATTCCGGTGTCTCGGCCTATCCTTTGCACAGGCCCGGCCATGGAATCCATATTCGCCTATACCGATTACCGCCGCTACCTGGCGGACTTTTTCGAAGAACGCAAGCGCCTTAACAAGCATTTTTCCCTCCGTATGCTGGCGGAACGCTCGGGGTTCAAGGCCCGCGACTACCTGATGCGCGTCATGCGCGGGGACCGGAACCTGTCCCTGGAGGGCGCCGCCAAGTTGTCTGGATTTTTCCGTTTTTCCGAAAAACAGAGCGAGTACTTCAACCTTTTGGTGCAGTTCAACCAGGCGCATACGACGTCGGAAAAAGAGCAATGCTTTCTGCGCATGTCCGAGATCCAGAAGTACGGAGCGCATCAGAAACTGCGCCAGGATCAATTCGAATATCTGACCGCCTGGTACCATAGCGCTTTGCGATCCCTGCTGCCGGTTCTCGATCCCAAACTGCTGACGGGACCCGGCGTCCGTGAGGATTGGGAGAAAGTGGCGAAGCTCCTGGACCCGCCCATCACGGCCAAGCAGGCGCGCGATTCCGTGGACCTGCTGTTGCGCTTGGGGTTGCTGCAGAAGGACGCCAAAGGCAAATACGCGGTGACGGAAGCGGCCTTGTCCACCGGGGATGAAGTGGCTTCGCTGGGGGTGGCGGGATTCCACCGCGCCACCATGGAGTTGGCCAAGCGATCCATAGACCGCCATCCTCCCGCCGCCCGGGACATCAGCGGCATCACCATGAGCATTTCCCAGGACGGCTTCCGCCGCATCAAATCGGAACTGCGCGCCTTCCGCAAGAAGATCCTTTCCATCGCTTCCGCCGACATGGGCGAGGACATGGTATACCAATTGAACCTGCATATGATTCCGCTGACGCGGCACCATGGGGCTCCATGAAACTCCGTTCACCTCATTTCCGGCGCATCTTGCTCGGTCTGCTTGCCGGCGGCCTTGCGGTCACGTGGATTTCCTGCATGTCGGACGGGCCCTCGACGGAAACGGGCAATCCCAACCTGGAAGGGACGCTCCGCGATGTCCAAGGCAATCCCGCGGCGGGGACGGTCAAGCTGTTCCGCGTGGCCGTGAAGGCCCCCGCGGATACGGTCGACAATTCCGCCCTTGTCCCGCCGGTCCTGATCAAAACCGCGGCCGCGGGCGCGGACGGAAGGTTCCGGTTCGATTCCCTCCCCGCGGCGAAATATGCCGTGGAAGGCGTCGACGCGGCGGGCAGGAACTTCGGCCTGGTCCCGGGACTGCAGGTCGCCGGCGCCAAGGACACCCTGCAACGGATTCTGATCCTGAAACTTCCGGCCCGCCTCCTGGGCACGGTCACGCGCGGGCCCAATGCCCTGCCCCCGGGAGTCGCCGGCAACGGCGGCATCGTGGTGCGCGTGGGCGGAGCCGACCGGTTCGCCTATTCGGACAGCGCCGGGTCCTTTGCCCTGGAAAACGTGCCGGAGGGCGTCTACCGTATCGCCTTCGCGGCCCCGGACGGGCACTACGAGCCCAAGTACCTGGATTCCGTGCGGGCCGTTTCCGGGGACACTTTGCGGTTACCTCCGGTGGAACTGGACTGGAGCCGGTTCCAGCCCCCTCCCGCGGTTGCCGGGCTCTCCGTGCGGATCGATTCCGCGGCCGGAACCGTCCGCCTGGGCTGGCGGCCCGTGAAACTGGCCAACCTGGCCCATTATGAAGTGTCGCGCAAAGACAGCCTGGACGCGGCGAACGACAGGACCTGGACGGTGACGGACACTTTCTGCACGGACACGGTGAAGGCCCTGCCGGCGGGCCGCGCGCTCGTCTATCGGGTGGTGGCCGTCAATGCGTTGGGAAACCGCGGGCAGGCCGAGCCGTCCCACGATCTCCCGGTAACCGTGCCGGTACCCGCGGACACCTCCGCGGGCGGCCAGGGCGCCTTGGCCGGCGTGGTAACGTTCAACCGCTCTCCCTTGCCGGGCGCCCTGGTCTCTATCTACGCCGTCCCGGCGGCGCCCGGATCCCCGGATTCCCTGCCCCGTACCCTCAAGGCCGTGAACAGCGCCGTCACCGGCGCCGACGGCCGCTACCGCTTCGACAAAACGCCCGCCGGCCGCTATACGGTTACGGCGATGTCCGGCGACCTGGCGGCCATCCGCATGGGCGTGGAAGTCCGCGGCCTGATCGCGCTGTCGGATTCCCTGGAAGTGGCGGCCACCGGTTCCGTGGAAGGCCGGGCCACCCGTGATTCGCTCTGGGTCAGTACCGGCGCCAAAGGCGACGACTTCATCCACGCGGGGCTTGCCGGCACTCCATACGAGGCCTTCACCGATTATGCTCCCCAGGGAACCGGCGGCCTGTTCAGACTCAAGGGGATTCCGGAAGGGACTTATGCCTTGGTGATCCATGCCGGTCCCGAGGGGTATTTTCTGCCCGATACCGTCCCGGGCATCCAGGTCCTGGCCGGAAGCATCACCACCTTGCCGGCGACCCTCAAGGCCCGTTACAACCCCAATGCTCCTCCTCCGAAAATCAACAATCTGGTCATGACGGCCTATTCGCGCGCCTCGGTTTCCCTGGCCTGGCGACCGGTCACCGGATACCCTCTGCTCCAGGGTTATCGGGTCCTGCGATTGGACGGTGCGTCCCGGGAAACGGCCCGCTCGACCGTTCTGACAAGCGCTTCCTATGCGGACGACGTTTCCGCCCTCGCGCCCGGGACCAGGGTCTTCTATGTGGTGAAAGTGGTGGGCCTATCGGGCCGGGAAGGCGAAAACGGCGGGGACGCGTCCGGGTTGCCGATCCCGTTCACGGTGCCTTGAGAATCCTTTGATACCGCCAGGTTGGCGCCGGGTCAATGCCCCCGGAGCACGGCGGCCTGGGCGAACCCGGAAGCCAGGATCAACATCAGGATGAAGCCGGGCACGCGCACGAAAGCCCATGCCCATTTGCCCCAATTGGCGGCCGCGTAGATGGTCAGCAGCGAGTGCAGCACCAACCACCAAGGCAACTGGAAACTCAGGAGGCGGAAAGTCTCCGCCACGGTTTCCTTGTCCAGCTGCGGATTCATGGCCACCAGCTTGTCCAGGTCGAGATATTTGTTGGCCGCGTCGAGAAGCAGGGCGCGATGGAAAAAATAGAACGCGATCAGCATGGCTGCCGCGAAGATGACGTTGATGACCGCCCCGTGGATCTTGAAGAAGAAATCATCCTGGGTGCGCAGGGACGCGATGACGAAAACCCCCAGGACGACAAAGGCCAGGAGACTCAGATAGTCCAGGGATCCGAAGGCGGCGACTGTGTATCCGGCCTCGACCGCGCCCAGGATCAGCGCGCCCCAAAGCGCCCGGCGCTTACCGGAGAACGTATCCATGACAAGGAACGCCAAGACGGGGAGAAATCCGAACCAGAGAAGGGATGAATTCATTTTTGTCGTATTCCTGAGAGCGGACCAATATAGAAGTTAAACCCGCCCGGACGGTAACTGACCCCCCAATTCCACAAGTAACCGACCCGATCCAGGCACCCTGCGGTAACCGCGGACGTGCTTCAGGGCAAAGTTGTTATTTTAATTCGCTGACGCCAATCCCTCCGACGGCCCGTAACACTGGCCCGGCGGGCCTCCCGGAGAATCCAATGGTAAAGCCGTCCAAGACAATCAAGGATCCAGCGGGCTTGAAAAGCCCCATCGCCTCCATCGCCGATGTGCAGAATCTGGAGGATACCCGGCGCATCGATATCGACAAGGTGGGCATCAAGTCCATCCGACATCCCGTCAAGGTGAAGGATCGCACCGGCGGCGAGCAGCATACCATCGCGAACTTCAACATGTACGTGTACCTGCCCCACAACTTCAAGGGCACGCACATGTCCCGCTTCGTCGAGATCCTGAATGCGAGGGAGACCGAGATTACGGTCGAATCCTTCAAGGGCATGCTGCCGGAGATGATCGAGAAGCTCAACTCCGACGCGGGCAACATCGAGATGACCTTTCCGTACTTCGTCAACAAGGCCGCGCCGGTTTCCGGCGTCAAGAGCCTGATGGATTACGATGTGACCTTTATCGGGGAAATCAACAAGGCCAAGGCGTCCATGACCCTGAAGGTGGTGGTGCCCGTGACCAGCCTCTGCCCCTGTTCCAAGAAGATCTCCGACTACGGCGCGCACAATCAGCGCTCCCACGTCACCGTGCAGGTGCGCATCGCCGAGGGCCCGCATTTCCTGTGGATCGAGGACATCATCGATCTGGTCGAATCGGTGGCATCGTGCCAGCTATACGGTCTCTTGAAGCGCCCCGACGAGAAATACGTGACCGAACGCGCCTATGACAATCCCAAGTTCGTGGAGGACATGGTGCGGGATACGGCCCACCTCCTGAACCTGGACAAACGCATCACCCACTACGTGGTGGAATCGGAGAACTTCGAATCCATCCACAACCACTCGGCGTATGCGATGATTGAACGGGACAAGACCAAGGCGCGCAAGTAAGCGGCCCGTCCCTGAGCTAGGCGGACTGGGTCCCCGTCGCGGCGCCCTTTTCCGAAGCCTGGGCCGCGGCTTTCCCGGCGGCCGCGTCCTTTTCGGCCGAACCGTCCAGCACTTCCCTCACCTTGGCGGCTATGGCGGCCGGGCTGAAGGGTTTCCCGATGAAGGATGCCTGGGCCGTGTAGACTCCATGGCGGATGATGGCGTCTTCCGTGTACCCGGACATGAACAGCACCTTGGTATCCGGCCGCGCTTCCCGCAGCTTTTCCGCCAACACGCGTCCGCTGATGCCGCCCATCACCACGTCGGTCAGCAGCAGGTGGATATGCACGCCCTTGGCCTGCTTCTCCACCAGCTCCAGCGCCTGCTCGCCTCCCGGCGCTTCCAGCACTTTGTAGCCGCCCACTTCCAGCACGTCCCGCACCAGGCGGCGCACGGCGTCCTCGTCCTCCACCAGCAGGATGGTTTCCGTGCCCCCAAGGGATCGCAGGGCGCGCTCGCGCAAGCGGGTCCGTTCCGGCCTTTCCAGTTTGGAAGCCGCGGGCAGGTAGATGGAAAAGACCGTCCCTTTGTCGGGCTCGCTTTCCACCGTGATGCTTCCGTTGGCCTGTTTGATCGCCCCGTACACCGTGGACAACCCCAATCCGGTTCCCTTGTCCTTGGACTTGGTGGTGAAGAAAGGTTCGAACAGACGCGACTTGGTCTCCTCGTCCATTCCCGTGCCCGTGTCCACCACGCTGAGCAGCGCATATTGACCGGGGGGGACTTCCGGAAAGGCCGCGCCGTGGTCATCCTCCTTGAACGTGCGGCTGCCGGTGATGAGCCGCAATTCGCCGCCGCCGGGCATGGCATCGCGCGCGTTCAGGACCAGGTTCAGGATCACCTGTTCCAACTGATTGGGATCCGCCACCACCTTGGGGACATTCGGATCCAGGCGGGATTTGAACTCGATGTTCTCGCCGATCAGGCGGCGCAGCATGGTCTCCATCCCCGAGACCACGAGATTCACGTCCAGGACCCGCGGGGCCAGAACCTGTTTGCGGCTGAAGGAAAGCAACTGGCTGGTCAGGGCCGCCGCGCGCCCGCCGGCTTTGCGGATCTCCTCGAGATGGTTTCGCCGCGCGTCGTCCTTGGGAAAGGTCATGAGCAGCAGATCGCTGAAACCGTTGATGGCGGTGAGCAGGTTGTTGAAATCGTGCGCTACGCCGCCGGCCAGCCTGCCCACGGCCTCCATCTTCTGGGACTGGCGCAGCTTCTCTTCACTGGCCTTGAGCGCCTCTTCCGCCCGCTTGCGGTCATTGATGTTGCGCACGATGCCTTCGAAATAGGCGATGCCGCCCCCGGCGCGCAGGATGGGCTGGGCGTTGACCTCGACCCATACCGGGGTCCCGTCCCTGCGCGGCAACTCCACGGAAAACGTATCCCCGCCGTCCGAAATCCCATGGAGGTCTCCGCCCGCGGGCAGCAGGCGCGGCTGCATGGTGCCCACCAGTTGTCCGCGATCCGCGTAACCCAGGAGGGACACCAGGGCGGGGTTGGCGTCCATCATGGCGCCGTCCGGCCCGCAGCGGAAGATGCCGTCCAGGGAACGCTCGAACAGGGTCCGGTATTTCTCTTCCGATCGCCGCACGTCCCGGTAGAGGATCACGGAACCCAGGGCGTTGGAAATGAGCGAAGCGATGTCCTTGAACATGGTGAAGTCATCACCCTTCCACGGGGCGGCTTCCGGCGAGCGCAACAGGCAGAGGATCCAGGGCCGCCCCAATTGCGGCCGCACGGTAATGACCTTGGCGGAGCCCACGCCCAGGGCATCCCTCCAATACCCGGCGTTCGGCAAAGGGAGATCGCGGCCGAATACGAGCGGATCGTCCGTGGCCTTGCAGGCGAGCGCGATGGCCCCGAATCCCGCTTCGGCGGGGATGGTTTCGATGCCGGCCGAAGCGGCCTGAGCGGCCCGGCGGGGATGATCGGCGGAAAAGGGGACGCGGAATACGGAATCCTCGGAATCCGAGAGATTGACCAGCCAGGCGCGTTCGCAATCGAATACGTCCAAAAGCCTGGCCATGGCCGCGGGGAGGGCGCTTTCCACGTCCAGGGTCCGCTCTATGGCGACGGAGATCCGGTTCATGCCCTCGAGGTATCGCACATGGTCGGCGACGGACTCCTGGGCGCGCCGCACTTCGGTCATGTCCTGCGCGATGCTGACCACCATTTCCACTTTGCCATCCGCGGAGAAAATGGGGGTGGACTTCACCACAACCCAACGCTCCGTGCCGCTTTGTTTCAAGCGGAAGCGGAACATGGTGGGCGGAAAGTGCTTCCCCTGGGCCGCCACCCTTCCGGGCCTGCGCTCCGCCGGGACCATCCCGCCGGCTTCGTCCATCAGGACCGCGCGCGAGGATAGGGACGCCGCGCCGTCCTTGAGAAGCTCTTCCACGGATCCGTATTCCAGGATGCGGGCGGCCGCCCCGTTGGCGTAAACGAGCCGGCCTCCATCGCCCAGTTCCGTGACGAAAATCGCATCATCGACACCCGAGAGGACGATTTCCAGCTGATTCCGCGATTTCTGGATTTCCGTCTGCGCCTGCTTCATGGCGGTGATGTCGTTGAAAACATTGATGACCAGGCGGACCTTCCCCTCATCATCGAATACGGGGGTGGCGTTGACCAAGGACCAACGTTCCTCGCCGGTCGCCTTGATACGGTAACAGAGGATCCGGGCGGAGACGGAGCGGCCCAGCAAAGCCAGGCGTCCCGGAATCTCTTCCAGGGACAGCGGCCTGAGGTCCTCGTCGAGCACCTCGAACCGCTCCATGATGCGCCGCGGATCCGTTTGCATCAGGGATTCCGCGTCCGGGAAAGCCAGGATGCGCGCGGCCGCATCATTGGCGTACACGAGGTTTCCCTTGGTATCCTGCGCCGTGCAGGCGCTTTCCATGGTGCGGAGCATGACGTACAGTTCATCACGGCTGCGCTGCAATTCCATTTCCGCAGTCTTGATCCCGGTCACGTCCTGGTTGACGGTGATGGCGAGACGGACCTTCCCTTGCGCGTCGAAAAGGGGCGTGGCCTTGACGAAGGTCCACTTGGTCTCCCCGGTGGCCTTGATTCGGAGGCAGACCAGTTCGCCCGTGACCGCCTCACCGCGCAGGGCGCGCCGGCTGGGCAGACGGTCTTCCGGATAGGGCCGCAGGAATTCATCCAGCAATTCGAGGCGGGTGGAAATGTCCTCGGGTTTGGAGTCCATCAGTTCGCCGGTCTCGCGATAGCCCAGCAGGGTGGCGGCGGCAGCGTTTGCGAAAACGGTTTTACCTTCGCGATTGAAGACCAGGATTGGCGTGTCCAGGGTCTTGAGGATGCTGTCTATTTCATTGCGGAAGATGGAAAGCGCTTCCTCGGACCTGCCGGGTCCGCGCAAGGCGGCATCGTGGCCGCGACCGGCCGGATGTCCCGCCAGCGCATCCCTAAGGGTGGCGGCGAAGTCCCTGAGGGTTTCCGCCTCGGCGGCGGTCCATTGGCGGGGCACGCCATCCCAGAGAGCGAGCAGGCCCAGGATGCGGCCCTCTCCGTCTTCCACCGGGGCGCCGAGAAAAGCGGGCAAAAGATCCGTTGGAAATCCCCCCTGGGAAGTTCCCGTTTTCGCGGCCGCGGGGGTAACCGCCCCGGTTACCCCGAATGCCGTCTCCAGGAGCGATGGCCAATCCAGGGGCCACTCGGCCAATCCGGAAATTGAATCCGGCAATCCAAGGGTTCCCCGCGGCATGAATCCCTTTCCGCCCAAGAGCAGAAAGGCCGCCGCGGGAGCACGCAGGCTTCCCGAGGCCAGGCGAAGAAGCCTATGGATTTCCTCCGGAACGGGCCCATCGGACATACCGGTGGCTGCAAGGGCTTGCAACCTTTCCGGGTCCGCGATCCTGATCGAAAAGTCTGAAAGCATGGGTTCCCGGGAGCCCCGAAACGGCCGGTTCCGGGCTCAAAACAATATATGCAATTACCCCCGGCGCCATGGAAAAAAATGGCAAAGCTTACGGTTCTGGAGCACCCGCAAACCGGGCCCGAGTTCCCGTTTCCTAGACAAAGGGTCCCGCCCTTAATATCTTCTGGGCCGTCTTGCAGGAAGCGCTCTGGTCAATCCAGGGATGTGGAAAATCACCAAAGGCGATTCTCCTAAATTGAAGGTGCTTGGCGCCTTCAATCGCATAACGAGGAATTCCGTGCGAATCGGAAGCGAGCTCGTCGCTGTAAGCGGTACGAAACTTCCAAGGGGATTTCCGGTCCTACCGGAAATTTCCCGACCACTGGCCGCCCCGGAAAGGGAAGGCCGGGAAGGGGAAGGAGTAGGCTGAAGGACGTGGCCGGAACCGGAGCTTCCAAAAAGCTTCGCGACCCCCGCCTCCTTCGAGACCCGCGAGCCAGAAGACTCACCTGTGAGAGATCTGATTGGCCTTCGAAGCCGAGGTCGACGGAACCACGCACCGGATTTCCCGTGCGTCTCCGTTTTCCTTTTTTTGCGCTGCGAAGGCATGTCCTCTCACCGAGGGGCGGCCGGCGAGATCCCGGAAGCCTCCGAAGGAGTTCCGGGCACGATGCCGCATCCGCGGACCTGCCTTCATGCGCTTTCCGCTCAGCGGCCCCCCATCGGGAGCCCGCGTTGGGCCCCGCTGCGCGCCCTTTTCGCCTGCGCCCTGCTCGCCTTCACCCTGGGCCGGGGAGAAGAACGGAACGACACTCTGGAGCTCAAGCCTTCCAAGGCGGAAAAGCCGGTGCCTCCGCCTACCTCCGCCGCCAAGGTCGTCATCGTTCCCACCGATGTGGATCGGCAGTTGGGCAACCTGGGGGACATGCTCCAGCGCGCCGCGGGCCTGCACGTGGTGCGGACCGGCGGGATAGGCGATTACCTGGGGGTTTCCGTCTGGGGCTCTTCCGAATACCAGGTTAACGTGTACGTTAACGGCGTGCTCCGTAACCAGGCCAACGACCCTTCCCTGTTCCTGGGCGACTGGGACATGTCCCGGGTGGAGCGCATCGAGGTATACAAGGGCCTGGCGCCGGACGATCTGCCGGGCTCCCCCATGGGCGGCGCCATCAACATCATCACCCGGGATCATGCCGGCGGGCCGGCGTTGCGCGGGGCCCTGGGAGCCGGATCTTTCGGGAGCCTGCGCGCCAACGGCTCGGTGGAATACAAAAAGGAAAACTGGCGCGGCCGGTTCGAAGCCGCCCGCAACCAGGCCGACGGGGATTTCCCCTATTACGACGACAACGGGACCGAGTTCGCGCCCGGACGGCATCCGGACGGCGCGCCCCGCCTCTCGGCGGATGATCTGACGCGCAAAATCCGGCGCAACAACGCCCACGCCTTTTCCGAACTCGCCGCGGATCTGTCCTTCAACCCCACGCCGGCCACGGAGACGGGCGCCCAGGTGGACGTTTCCGATCTGCACAAGCAGATCCCCGCGCCGGGCCCCAACATCGATTCCACCGTGACGGTTTCGGCCTTCCGCGAATCCCGGCGCGTTTTCCTGCGGGGATACGGCAAATGGTCCGGGACGGACGCGGAGGGCTCCTTCGATCTTTCCGGAACCTACCTGGGCGACGCCTACGTGGACACGTCCAAGGGCGGCGGGTCGGTGGGGATCGGTTATGACGACGATTTCAACGCGTACACGGATCTGTTGGCCGTGCTTTGGGGCAGGACCAAGGTAACCGGGGGGTTGACCCTGTCCGCGCTGGTCTCCTATGGGATATCCGGATACGTATACAGCGACAGGATCGCGGACCGGGAATATCCCGGGCTGTACCGGTATGCCGGAGAAGGGAAGCTCACGCCCACCTACGTGCTGGGCCGCCACAGCCTGCAGGCCATCCTGGCCGCCAACCTGACGATGGAAGAACAATACGGGGCCGCCGGCTCTCCGTTCCGGACCGCGGCTTCCGGCGAGGAGTGGAGCGATCATTGGTCCCTGCGCTTGGGATACCAATACCGGCTGCGCGAGGGACTCTGGTTTTCCGCCCAAGCGGGCGACGCCTATCGCGTGCCCACGTTCCTGGAACGGTTCGGGGACAGGGGCACGGTATTGGCCAACCCCGGCCTGCGTCCGGAGGGAGGCGCGAATGCATCGCTGGGAGCGCATGCGGAGTCGCGCCGGTATTCCCAAGACATCCAGGCTTTCGCCACCGAGGGCAGGCGCATCATCACCCTGGAGCAGAACTCCCAATTCGTCCTGGTATTCCGTAACACCGGAGCTACCCGGATCCTGGGCCTGGAATCCCGGACCGCCGCCGCCCCCCGCCCATGGGCCCGCACGGAACTGGATTTGACCCTGATGCAGGCCGCGGACGTTTCCGGCGGCTCCGGATCCGGAGCCTACAAACTCATCCCCTACCGGCCGACCACGCAGGCCTCCCTGCGGCAAACCCTTACCCGCCGCGCCTGGACTCTGGCGGCCACGGGATATTACCAAGGCCTGGCATACCCCAACCCGTCCAACCGGGCCAGCCTGTTCGATTCCTACAGCCATAACACGGAATGGCAATCGCGCTGCGATCTGGATCTGTCCTGGCGCGTAAAGCATCTCCTGCTCGCCGCGGGCGCGCACAATCTTTTCGACCAGCGCAATTTCGACTTCTTCAACTTCCCGCTGCCCGGCCTGAACTTCGCCTTCACCCTGCAGGCGGATTATTGAGGCCGCGCGGCAGGCAAAGCGAATCCATGAAACCAATACCCGAACCGAAGGAATCCATCATGACCGACAACACATCCACCGTCCGAACGCGCGGCTCCGCCGCTCCCGGAAAATCCCGGCTTTCGAAAAAGTCCGCCGCATGGGCCGGAGCGGCCCTGCTCTGCCTGAGCGCGTGCACGACCTCGGACGAAAAGGACCCGGCGCCGGACACTGAAAAAGGCATTCTCTTCGCCTTGACCTCGGATTACAAGACGGGCAGTTACTCCGTCGTCGGCATCGACAGCGCTTTCATCGCGAACCAGATCGCCCCCATCCATTCGGACGCGGTGGTGCGATACCTGGGAGGCAACGACATCTTCATCATCAACCGGCTCCCCCGGAACAATCTGCAGATCGTGGACCGGCACAATCTGCACACCGTGCTGGAAGTCGGGTTCCCCTCGCTTTCCAATCCCCAGGACGTGGAACTCAATGACAGCCTGCTCTACGTGGCATTCTACGGCACCGACAAGATCGGCATCTACCATCAGGGCGAAGGCGCTCCCAAGGGCGAGATCGATCTGTCCGCCTATGCGGACTCCTCGGACAAGCTTCCGGAGACCTCGGATCTGCTCTTCGTGGGCGACACTCTCTACGCTTTGACCCAGAATCTGGATACCAAGAACGGCTTCGTGCCTTTGACGGCGCACCTGCTCAAGATCGATATCACCACCCGGAAGGTGACCCAGGCATTGGAGCTTCCCTACGGCAATCCCGCGGGCATGACCTACGACCCGGCCTCTGGCAAGCTCTACATCCCATGCCGCGGTCTTTACTCCAATCCCGATTACAGCGTCAAAGCCGACGGGGGCATCGTCGTCGTCGATCTGTCCAAGTTCACGATCGGGGATACCCTGGCCACGGAGGCCGACCTGGGAGGCAACGTGAACCAAGCCATCCTCTACAAAGGGAGCCTGTACATGGACGTCGGCGCGGATGCGGCGGAGAAGATTGTCGCCATCTCCGTGGCCGATGGCATGGCCCGGGACATCGTGGACCTCAATCCCTACTCCGTGGGAGGAATGGCCATCGACGCCAAGACTTCCACCCTTTACCTGGGGGACCGGAAAAAGGGCGCGGAACGGCTGCGCATCTTCGACGCCGATACGTTCCAGGAAAAAGAGGGCTCCAAGCTCGATTTGGGCATGCCCCCGGTCGACATGGTTGTGGTCCGCTGATTCCCCTGACCCGGCCCCGGACCCACAGGTCCCGGGGCCGGGTCGTTTTCCTTACCCCATTTTATCCTTTCCCCCTTTTCCGGCCGTCCCACCGCGGGTTACAATGGACCCATGCTCCGCTTTTCCTGGGAATGGGATTTACTCGCCGGCCCCGAGGCTCTGTGGCCCCTGGTCTCGGATTCCGATCGCTTCAACCGCGACACCGGCGTTCCCAAGCTGGTCCGCAAGGGCGAGGATCCGGAGCGGGTGATTTCCTTCCGCAGATTCGGCTTTCTGGTATCCTGGACCGAGGATCCCTTCGAATGGTCGAGCCCGCGCCGCTTCGGAGTATTGCGCCACTATCTGACCGGACCCTTGCGGGAGATGAAGGTTTCCGTCCACCTGGATGCGCTGCCCTCCGGCGGCACGCGCCTCCGCTATGAAACCAGCCTCAAGCCGCGCCATGCGTTGCTGGCATGGCCGCTCGCCTTGGGCTTCCGCCTGGCAATCAAACGCCGCTTCACCTCCGTATTCCGTTCCTACGACCGCGCCGCCCTGCGATCCGCAGCGCCCATCACCGCTCCGGCCGAGCGCACCTTCGCGCCTTCGGGCAAGGCCCGGTTGGCCGCGCGCTTCAAGGACCTGATGGGGGCGGGCGCGGAACCGCTCCTGGCCGCGCGCCTCCGCCTGCTGTTGGAAGAATCCGACGACGCCGACCTGGTCCGCATCCGTCCTTACGTGCTGGCCGCCCGGTGGCAGGCCTCCCGCAGGGACACCCTGGAGATATGCCTGCTGGCCGCCCGGGCCGGACTGCTCGATTTCCGTTGGGACCTGCTGTGCCCGTCCTGCCGCGGGGCCAAATTCACGGCCTCCCGCTTGCGGGACGTCAAAGGCCCCATCCACTGCAGCTCCTGCAATATCGATTTCCGCGCGGCCTTCGACCGTTCCGTGGAAGTCACCTTCGCGGCCAACCGCTCCATCCGTCCGGCCGAAGCGGCCGAGTATTGCGTGGGCAGTCCGCAGCGCACCCCGCACATCTATTTCAGGCATACCCTGGAACCGCGCACCGCCACCACTCTGGATCTTTCCCTGGCTCCCGGCAGGTACCGCCTGCGTTCCCCCTCCTTCGAAGGCGCCTGGCACATCCGGGTGGCCGGCCCGGACAAAGACGGGGAAGGAGGAGAGACCCACGTCCATGCGGAACCTCCCGTCCACGGATGGCCCAAGGGAGAAGCCGACTGGAACGCGAGGCCGCGCCTGTCCCTGGCCAACCCCACCGATCGCCGCTTGGTCTTCGCCCTGGAGCGCAATGCCTGGGCGGATGATGCGGCCACGGCCGCGGAAGTGACCGCCTTGCAAAGCTTCCGGGATCTGTTCGCGGACGAAGCCCTGCGGCCCGGTGAGGAGATCTCGGTGGGCAGTCTGGCTTTCCTGTTCACGGATCTGCGCGGCTCCACGCGATTGTACCGGGACGCCGGGGACGCCAAAGCGTTCGGGTTGGTGATGGAGCACTTCGACATCCTGAAATCGGTCATCGCCGAAGAAGGCGGCGGCGTGGTGAAAACCATCGGCGACGCCGTGATGGCGGTATTCCCGCGGCCCCAGGCCGCCGTGCGCGCGGGCCTGGAGGCCCATCGCCGCCTGAAGGAATCGCAACCGTCCCTGGTCCTCAAGGCCGGCGTCCACTGCGGTTCGTGCATCGCCGTCAACCAGAACGATCGGCTGGATTACTTCGGTTCCACCCTGAATCTGTCCGCGCGCCTGCTGGGCTTCTGCGCCGGCGGCGACCTGGTGGTCACCCGCGACGTGGGCGAAGATCCGGAAACGGCCGCCTGGTTGGCGGAAAACGCCGCGGCCTGCACGGTCGAGGAACTCTCGGCCCCCATTCGCGGATTCGAACAGGATGCCTTCGCCTTGATGCGGATCACTCCGGCGGAATCCGCGGTCCCCATCCATACCCTTTGAATGGTCGGGCCCGACCCGGTCCGCTTTTCCATGAGCTAGCGGTCCGGAACGAAAAAAACCGTTTCCCGTCCCAAATTTCGAAAGACTTTTATTTGACGATTGTCTTATGATAAGATCGATTAGGGGAATGGCACCCTGGATTCACCGTCCGGGAATGCCAGATAATCATTATGGGGAACCGCGCTCTGCGCAACGTTCTTAGGTCTACCGTCCTCACCGCCTTCTACCTCTTTTGCCCAAAAACTACGCATGCCGCCGAGGATTATTCCGCGTGGCCCTACAAGACGGACGTGGTTCTGAACACCTCCGCGACCGGCGCGAATGTGGCCTCCACGGTCAACAACTTCCCCGTATTGGTGCGCCTCACCTCCTCCAACTTTCCCTTTTCCCAGGCCCTGGGAAACGGCCGGGACATCCGCTTCTCCAAAGCGGACGGCTCTCCGCTCGCCTATGAGATAGAGCGGTGGGATTCCACGCGCGCCCTCGCGGAAATCTGGGTGAAGGTCGACGTCATCGCCGGGAACACGGCGGGCCAGATCGTGAAAATGCTTTGGGGAAATCCTTCCGCGCCCGACAGCTCCAATGCCGGAGCGGTTTTCCGCGCGGCGGACAATTTCGTGGCCGCATGGCACCTGAACGGATCGGGAACGGCTTCCAGGCCCAATGCGGTGTCGGGAGGCAATGCCGCCGTACCCGTGGCTTACGACGGAGATGAGAACAGGACCGGCATGATTGCGGGAGCGGACAGCCTGGACGGCGCGGCTGCGGGCGACTACCTGGACGTGGGCGACGGTTATTCCGAGTTCACCGCGGGCTTCACCTATTCCGTCTGGGTCTACCCCACTGCGATGAAGCGATATTCACATGTGCTCGACCTGGGGAACGGCATCGGGAGCGACAATATCATCGTGAACCGGGTGGATACCAGCAACGATCTGGGATTCCACAATTGGAACGGCACGACCGCTTATGCAAAGCAGGTCGCCAATCAATGGGCCCTGAACCAATGGCAATATATCACCGTGACCATGGCGGGCAGGAACGTGCGCATGTATAAGAACGGGGCCCAGATCCTGGCGGATACCATGCCGGGCGCCATTACCGGCGTGGCGCGCACCACCAACTTCCTGGGAAAATCGAACTGGACCCTGGACGAATATTTCCAGGGCAAGATCGATGAACCCGAACTGTCCAAGACGGCGCGCAGCGCGGACTGGATCAAGCTGGCCTACCAGAACCAGCGCTCGGCGCAAACCCTGGCCACCGTCCTCAAGCCCACTTTGTGCGCCGCCAAAATCGCCCTGCCGGCCGATACGACCATCGCGGAAGGCGAGACCCTGACCCTGGAGGCCACGGTCGAATGCGCCACCGATTTCTCCTGGTCCGTGGTCTCGGGCCCCGCTCCCCGCATCCTGGATCCGGAGACGAAGTCCCTGGTGGTGCGTATTCCCCGCGTGCAGGCGGATACCGCCATGGTCTACCGCCTGACGGCCAACTATGCGGACTCCGCGCGCGTCCGTGACGTACGCGTTACCATCAGGGAAGCCATTCCGGATCCCGCGTTCACCATGCCGGCCCCCGGCACCTGGAGCGGCAAGGACTCCCTGGCGTACCGGCCCGTCATTTCCAATCTCGCCGCCATCAAGGCCAGCCGGGACTCCGTCCTGCACTGGGCGTGGTCCTTCACCGGCCCCGCCGTGGAAACCGGCTCCCTCCCCGACGGCGTAATGCTCATGGGCGCCGAATCCGACGGCAAACTGCAAATCCGCCTGTGCCTGGACAACGGCTCCTTGCCCGTCTGCAAGTCCGCGGACCTCAACGTATCGGCCGCCACCGCCACGCTCGATTCCCGGGCGGATGGGGAAACGGGCCGGTTACGACACGGCCAGGGCACCGTAGACTGGGGCCGCGACGCCATGGGGCGCGCTTCCACTCCGGTCGATCCGCGCTTCCGCAATTGGATTCCGCGCTTCCGCGAAAAATAAATCCCGCCCGCTCCCAAAATCCTACAACGATTTCCCTTGCGGGCACCTTATCGTTATGGCCGGGGGGCATGATGGTACCAGGCGATTGTCTGGAAACGTCATGATGATCACGTGGAAAACAAACCGACCGTCCGATCCGGCTTTCGCGGACTTCTCTTCGGCACCGCGGCCGCGGCCATCAACATCGCCGGCGCGGCGGAAAACTACTCCGCCTGGGGCCGATCCGCCGACCTGATCATGGATACCTCGCCCGCTGGCGCGAACGTTCCCGGGCAGGTCATCAACTTCCCCATGCTGGTCCGCCTCACCTCCGCCGATTTCCCGTTCTCGGAAGCGCGCGGCAAGGGACAGGACATCCGCTTCGCCAAGGTGGACGGCACGCCGCTGGACTACGAGATCGAGCGCTGGGATTCCGCCCAGGCCCGGGCGGAAGTCTGGGTGAAAGTGGACCTCATCGCCGGGAACAAGGCGGGCCAAATCGTGAAAATGTTCTGGGGCAACGCTACCGCCGCCGACAGTTCGGACGGCAAGGCGGTCTTTTCCACCAACCAAATCGGCGTCTGGCACATGGGCGGTACCGGGACCGGCGCTCGCGCCAATTCCGCCGCGGGCCCGGCGGCCGTTCCGTCCAACTACGACGGCGACGAATCCCGTACCGGCATCATCGGCTTCGCGGACAGCCTGGACGGCAAGGATCCGGGGGACTATCTGGACATCGGGGACGGCTATCAGGATTTCTCCGCCGGCTTCACGTTCTCGGTCTGGGCCTATCCCACCGCGGCCGGCAAGTACGCCCGCTTTTTCGAATTGGGGAACGGCGAGAATGCGGACAATATCATGCTCACCCGCGACAGTACCACCGACAACATCCGCTTCGACAATTACATCTCCGGCTCCCCCATGAGCAAGCTCCAGACCGGGGCCGCCATCTCCCTGAACCAATGGCAGCATTTCGCCGTGACGGTTTCGGGCGGCAACGTGAAAATCTTCAAGAACGGCGTCATCATCGCTTCCGGCGCGATGGGCAACGCATTCTCGGGAAACCAGCGCACCTCCAACTTCATCGGGAAATCCGGCTGGGCCTGGGATGCCTACTTCCAGGGCATGCTGGACGAACCGGAAATCACCAAGGTGGGCCGCAGCGACAATTGGATCAAGCTCTGCTACCAGAACCAGAAAAGCGGCCAGGCCTTCGTCGTCTTCAAGCCGACCTCCGTATGCGTCTCGAATTTCAAGGGCCCGGCCGACATGATCGCCGACGAGGGGGCCACCGTGAGATTGGACGGCACCGCCGATTGCACGGCGAGCCTATCCTGGACCGCCCTGTCCGGTCCCGCTCCGCGCATTCTCGATCCCGAATCCCGGACCCTGATCGTGACCCTGCCGCGCGTGGCCGCGGACACGGCAATCGTCTACCGCTTCGCCGCCGCCTATGGGGATTCCACCTTCCACGACGACGTGACCGTCCGCGTCCGCAACGCCATACCGGACCCGGTCTTCACCCTTCCCGCCAATCCGATCTGGAACGGCGCGGATACCATGGCCTTCCGGCCTTCCATCGCCAACATGGCGCAGATGACGGCCGCCGGCAACGCGGCCCTGCATTGGACGTGGACCTTGAAAGGCATGGAGGCGGATACGGCCTGGCTCAGGGATGGCTTGCTCTTGAAGAAGGCCCTGGCGGAAGGCAGACTGGAAGTGGGTCTGTGCCTGGACAACTCCGGGTCCCCGGTTTGCAAGTCCGCGACCGTAACGGTTTCCAATGCGGCCGGCGGAGCCTCTTCCATCCTCCGCGCCGAAACCCAGGCGTCCCGCTTCCGCGCGCCCATGCATTCCTGGCACGACGCCAACGGGCGCCTCAGCCGCGCCAGGCCATCCAACCGCTTCGCAGCAGAAGCCAGGCAAGCGCCATGAACAAGGCCGTGGTCCCGTAGGCCAGCCTGATCATGCGATCGACGTCCCGCGTCGATCCGCCTTCGGGCGCGTTTTCCGGTCCGATCCACAACTCGTTGACCAACATTCCATGCTTGTAAATCGGACCCGCCAGGCGGATATCCAGGGCGCCGGCCGCGGCGGTTTCGCTCCAGCCCTTGTTGGGGCCGGGAAGCAGGGCATGCTGGCCCAAGGATGTAGCCCAGGCCTTGCGCGCCGAATAACCGGGCGCGATCGCCGACCAGGCCGTAATGAGAAGCAGGCACAGGCGGGCGGGCAGGTAGTTCATGACATCGTCCAGCCGCGCGCCGAACCAGCCGAAATGGAGATAGCGTTCGTCCTTGTAGCCCACCATGGAATCCATGGTGCTGGCGATCTTGAAAACGATCAGGCCGGGCAGGCCCAGCAATGCGAACCAGAACAGCGGGCTGAGCACCCCATCCACCAGGCTTTCCGCCAGGCTTTCCACGGCCGCCCGGTTGCAGGCCGCCGCATCCATCCGGTCCGTGTCGCGCCCCACCAGCATGCCCGCGGCCCGTCGCGCCGCGCCGACGTCCCCGCTCGCCGCGGCCTTGGCGATGCGCTTCCCGTGGACGATCAAATCCCCGAGCGCCAACAGACTGTATCCCAGGTAGACTTCCCATAGCCAGTCCAGGGTCCATCCCAACGCGGGCATTCCCAGGGCTTCGCCCGCCGCGCGCAATCCGGCCGCCGCGGCCCAGGCCCCGCCGCCGCATACCGCGGCCGTAATAAGGAACAACAGGAATCCGCCGAAGCGGCCGTCCAGGCCCGCCTTGCGCAGGAAGGCCTCCCCCGCGGCCAGTACCCTGCCGGTTACCCGGACGGGATGCCAGGCGTATTGGGGATCGCCAAGGACCATGTCCAATCCCAGGCAGATGCCCAGGAAGACGAGGGGATCTCGGAGGAGCCCCCCCGGGCTTATGAGCGCCGGCCAACCCTGGCCGGTTATTTCCATTTTTCCCGCCAGCCCAGGGCCAGAGCCTTGGCAGCCAAAGCCGGGACGTCCAGATCATCGGCCGCCAACGCGGCCCGGAACGCCGGAAAGGCTTCCGTCCTTGCGGCCAGGCCGGCCGCCATCATGGCCGCCTGGTTGGCCAGCAGTTCCCGTCCCGAGGATTCCGGCAGGGTTCCGAAGGCGATGCGGTCGCGCACCGCCGCCAGAGCGTAAGCGGCGCCGGCGACCAAAGGTTCATGGAGCACCGCCTGGAAATTCGCCTGCAGCAAGGCGCGATCCTTCTCCTCCAGATGCGCGCCCGCCGCCTCCAGCAGACGCGCCTCGTCGGTACCGAAGCGGCCCAAGGCGTGGATCAGATTGCGCGTGCGGGATGGATCGAGGCCGTTCTGCCAGCGCAGCGCCTCCTTGGTGGCTTCAATCACCGAGCGGGCCAGGATCTCCCCCAGCTTGGAATGTTTTCCGGTCCAGGTCTTGGGTTTGCGCGCTCCGTCCAGCGGAGCCGCCAGGCAGAACTGATCGGTGCCGGTGCCGGTGGCCAGATGGGGCGAATAGCGGCTGGACACGGCAAGCTCCAGCAGGGCCGCGGTCTTGGCTTCCGTCATGGTGGCCACTGCGCGCGCCAGGGCGTTGGGCAGGAGCGGCCAGTTGAAAATCAGCATGGTGTTGATGGTCCCGGGCAGGGCATGCAGGGGTTTCCAGGCGCCCGAAGACTCGTGCCAGGTGGCCGGATCCCCGGCCCGGCCCGCGTTGCCCTGGACGCCGGCGGTGACCACGGCCCAGACCACCGTGTCCTCGAAGGACTCTTCGCGTACGGCCGCATACTGCATGTTGGCGGCCGTGCCCATCATGGCGGTGGCTTCGGGAGGGACGCCGGCCTCCGCGCAGGCGGCGCGATGGTAGGCTTCCTGGCCCTGTCCTTCCAGGGATTCATGGCGGCCCATGTGCCCCTTGCCTTCGCAGCTCTGGTGGTTCAGCAGGTAACGCACAAGTTCCGTCTGCCCCCCGTTCACGTGGGAGGTGGAAAGCGTAAGATGGGGTTTTTTGAGATGGGCGGACAGGAACCGGCCCCGGCGGCGCAGGGAGAATGCGTCCGTTTCCAGCAGCTTGATGGAGTCTTCGACGGCGGTATTGGACATGGCCGAAAAGTAGCACCAAACCGGGGCAGGCGGTAGAATAGGGCCATGAGGCTTCTGGCCGCGGCCGCCGCATGCGTATTCCTTTCCTGCCAGGCGCCCTGGCAACCGGGCGATCGAGCCTGCGCGGACACCGCCAGGCTCGATTTTCCGGTCGATCTGGCTGCGTTCGCCGGCAAAGGGTCCTTATGGCCGTTCGGCGTCCATGGAGGCGCCCACCCCGAGGGTCATCCCGGCATCGACTTCCTCCTGGACAGCGCCGACGCCCGGGGGGACATCGCCGTCAAAGCCTCCTTTTCCGCCGAGATCATCTCCATCACCCCGGAGACGGATTATCCGGGCAGTTCCTGCATCGTGATGGACTCCGCCTGCGTGGAGGTGAACCTGTGCCACGTGCGCCTGGATCCGGACCTGAAGGAAGGCGGAAAGGTGGCCAGGGGCCGGCGATTGGGAACCGTGGGGCTGATCGAAAGCGAAGGCCGCTATGCGCTGCACTTCGGCGCCTACTCCGGCGTGGACGCGAATCTGGCCTGTCCGGCGGACTTCCTGGATCCGGACAGCGTGCGCTGCCGTCTGGGGGTGGCGGCGGGCGGCAAAGCCCCAGCCGACTGCGGTTACGCTCCGGGTACGGTAACCTTGATGGGACGTTCGGATTATGGGGAACGATCCCCGCGCACCCTTTCCGTCACATGCGCGGACGGCGCCACGGAAGCCTTCGAGCTGCCGGAGGAAAACGCCCTGTGCAACCAGCGCCTCTCCCCCGCGGATCGCGCGCGCATGGAAACCTGCCTGGGTTCGGCCTGCGCCGGCGTGTGGTAGGGCCGCTCCGCCCCGTCGGCCGCTCCGGAAGAACTAGCCGGAACCGGAAGAAGATTGCATCAAGGCGAAGAACCCGCCTTGCGGATCGGTCAGAAGCGCCACGGTTCCCAATCCGGGAATGGGCGTAGGCGGCATCACGCAGGTTCCGCCCAGGCGCAGGGCCTTCCCTACCGAGGCGCCGCAATCTTCGGTCTGGAAGTAAACGCGCCAATGGGAGGCCGCGTCGATGCGTTCCTCGGCCATGCGGATCATGCCCGCCACGGGATGGCCGCCCTTCAGGAAAAGCGCATAGGATCCGGGCTCGAGAGTGTGCGACTCCCAGTCCAGCCAATCGCCGTAGAATCGCTTGGCGGTATCGACTTCCCGCGTCACCAGTTCCGACCAGGCCAAGGCGCCCGGCAATCCCAGCACCTCCGCGCCGATGTGGCCATCCGCCTGCCAGATCCCGATGTGGGCGCCGGTGGCGTCACGCAGCAACGCGAAGCGTCCCGCGCCGGGAACGTCGGAAGGCGCCACCGCCATGCGCGCCCCGCGGTCGCAGGCCCGGCGCGCCGCGACGTCCACGTCCGGTACCGAAACATGGATGCGCCAACGCGCCGGAAGCAATCCGTCTTCGTGCCCGGTCTGATATAGGGCGGCCGCGTCACAGCCCTGCAATCGGGCCATGGTGTAAAAGGAACCTCCGCCTATGGGAAGATCCTCCAATTCCCATCCGAACAGGCCGCGATAGAATCGCTTGGCGCCTTCGGCATCCCGAGTGCCCAGTTCCGCCCAGCATACGGTGCCCGCCGCATGCTTTTCCACGATGCCCATTTTCATCTCCCTGCAACGCCCTAAGCTAATACGGCCCTCCGGATTGCGCTCCGGGGGGGATTCACCCGCCGGGAAAACCGGAGCCCGCGACCACGGAGCCATTCCGTTTTGAGCGGTTTGTACGTCCGCGTCGGACACCCATATGGCTGGAACTATGAAAAGTGGTTTGTTTTGGTTTTTTGAGTCTTGGGTTTCCTTGAATTCCGGCCATTTTGGCCCCTGTGGGATGAAATTCCCCAAGTTTTAAACTTCGGTGCCGCATTATCTTATAATCCGAGGGGAGTCGCGGCTTACGATGCGCGGCACCATGGGGAAAGCGAAATACGAATGAAACCCGGCTCAGTCTTGGGTGTCCTGGTGGTCCTGGGGGCCATGGTTCTAGCTCCGGCCCAGAATCTGGGTCTGGGTACGGGCTCGCGCGCGGCCACGCCGGAGGATTCCAGCGGCGGCGATTTCAGGATCGACAAACAGGATGAGCCCCCCGCTCCCCGCAAGACCCAGATCAACAAACGTCTCGGCCTGACCGCGCGGCGGACCGGCCCTTTCGATCCCAAAGTGTTCGAAGCGCGCGGCCGGGAGTTGCAGGGGCAATTCTACGAAATCGGCACGCCGGCCAATCCCAAACTGCGCGGCGACGAACCCGCGACGACGGCTCCTGGCGCGACGATGTCCCAACGGAAGGACGGCTCGAAGCAATGGCTTTTCTGGGTGGGCGCGGCCGGAGTGGCGGGCGTGTCCGGGATCGCCGTCGGATATCTTCTCATGAGCAATGCCCATCCGGCCTCGGCTCCGCCCGACATCCCCCTCACGCTGGACGACGGACCGTAACGCGCATGTCAACACGGATACCCAAGATCCTTTTCGCGGCCGCGGGCCTCGCGTTTTCGCTCTTCCTGGGAAGCTGCCAGACGACGGATCCGCCCCCGGCCGAGACCGTCCTGTGGGTCAAGCTTAACGACTCCCTGAGCCGGTACGATCTGGTGGTGGTGCAAATCCTGGACCGCCAGACCAAAGAGGTGGTGGCCACCTTGTGGAACGCCCGCTTGCCCGCACCCAACAAGGACATCCCGGGCTATTCGCTCAGGTCCCTGGCCAGCCAGCCCTTCATCGTGAAGGTCTCCGGATATCTGGGGCGGCAACTGGCCCTGGAAACCGTCATCACCTACGAGGGCGGCGGGATAAAACACGTTTTGCACACCGACCTGCCTCCCGTCCAGCCCGTCAACGGATTGCTCAAAATGACCCCTTCCATCGGCTCCATGTCCCCATTGTTCGTCAAGGACACGCTGAACTACAAGGTGACCGTTCCCGCCGGCATCACGGCGCTGAGCTTCAACGTGGTCGCGGAAAATCCCGCGGCCGCGATTTCCTTCGACGGGAAGCCCGTGGCTTCCGGCGCATCCTCCCAACCCATCGCCATCGGTAACACGCCGGATACCATCGAGGTCAAGGTGACCGACATGTCCACGGGAACCGCCGCCACGCGGACCTACACCCTGGTGTTGTTCCCCACTTTGCCGCCCGGCCTGAACCTTACCAGCATCAGACCCAGCGCGGGTACGCTCTTCCCCGAATTCACGCCGCAAGCGCAGGTGTATACGCTCACCCTGCCCCCCGGGGTCGATACGGTCTCGTTCTTCCTCACCCCTTCCGATCCCCAGACGATGACCATGAAGATCAAGGACATCGCCATCTTCACGGGCGCCAAGTCGACGGTATACAAGATCGATGCGAGCAGCACCCTGGCCATTCCCATCGAGGTTTTCCGCGGCGATGAAGCCAGCTTCTACCAGGTGACGATCACCCATTAGTCCCGCGCCGCCGCATGCGCGGCGTTGGTAACATTCCCGACACCCCCCCTTTTCCACCCCGGTTGCCACTAGTGCTTTCCCCTTTTGCGGCCGATGGGATTAATGGTTATTCAGGATAACACCTTAAAGGAGGGTCCTCATGCGAAACCGCATGCGCCATTTCGCTTTCCTGTCCGTTATCGCGGCGTGCCTGGCGCAACCCAGAGCGCAAAACCAGACCAACGTCACCGTGGAAGGAGACCAAGCCGACAAGGCCAAGGACACGGTGAAAGTGGTGCCGGAAGGCTACAAGGTCGTGCCCGACGGGAACGGCGGCACCGTCGCGGTTCCCGACCAGGCTTACACGCCTCCGGATACGGCATCGGAAGTGGGCGCCATTCCCAAGGACCAGACCAAGGTCCTGCAGAACCGGAAAGAGGCCAAGCGGTTCACGGGAGCGGGATTCGGCCCGGCCGGTTTCGGCAACATCGATGAGAGGATGCCCGCATACGATGTGTACGTGGGACGCTTCTGGGAAGTGAACCGCTTCGCCGCCATCAAGGCCCTGGGCGAAGTGGCCTCCGATTTCAACAACGCAACCCTCAGCAGCCTGCAGTTGGGCGCCAACATGTACGCCTCGCCCACCGCATTCTCGCCCTATATCGGAGGGGATCTGGGCCTGGGCTACGGCATGGTGCCCGGCGACAGGAACTTCGGGTTCAACGTGGGAGCATCGGTGGGGGCCCTCTTGTTCCGGACGTCCAACGCCCAGATGAACCTGGAAGGCGCCGCCCAGATGATGCTGTCGCAACTGGATGACAAAAACACGTCCCTGTATACGGCCCGCCTGGGCGTGCTGTTCTGAAGCCCGCGGGTTGACGCTGCCCGCCGCTTCCGAAGGAGTCCCCGTGTGAACGGGGGCTCTTTTCCGTTTCCTTGGTCCCCGACGAGCGTCGAGCTTGCCTTCGCAAATTACTTAACGAGGAGCCTAACAGAGCAATGGAAAGCAACGAGCGTGGAGTTTGCCTTCGCAAACTCCTGAGCGAGGAGCCTAACGTCCTTTGCATGCGACGAGCGTGGAGTTTGCCTTCGCAAACTCCTGAGCGAGGAGCCTATATCGCGTCGAATACCGCCACGCATTCCACGTGGCGCGTATGCGGGAACATGTCGATGGGGGCGAGCGAAGCCAACCGGTAACGGCCCGCCATCGCGCGCGCGTCCCGGGCCAGGGTGGCCGGGTTGCAGGAAACATACACGATACGTGAGGGCGCCAAGGCGGCCAGGGCGTCCCGCACCGCGGGCTCCATGCCTTTGCGGGGCGGATCCAGGATGACGGCGTCCGCGCCGGAGATGGCGTCGGCGGGGAGCCCCGCGTCCCCAAGGTAACGTTCGGGTTTCGCAAGGGCGTCGGCCACGTCGGCCGCCAGGAAACGGACGTTGGCGATCCCGTTGTCCGCGGCGGCCTGGGCGGCGGATTCCACCGAGGCGGGATTCTCTTCGATGCCGAGCACGGATCCCGCGCGGCCCGAGGCCCACAGGGCGATGGATCCGATTCCGGAGTATAGGTCCAGGACGGCCGCGCCTTCGGGAATGCCGGCGGCGGCCAAATCGTAGAGGCGGGGAGTCTGGAAGGGATTGACCTGGAAAAAGGTGGAGACGCCCACGGGAAAGAAGAACGGCCCCAGCTTTTCCCGCAACCGCGGCCGGCCCCACCACAGTTTCTCCTCGCCGCCCAGCACCACATTGGTGCGTTCGGCGTTCAGGCTTTGCACCACGCCCACCAGTTCGCCCCCGCCGTCCGCCCCGGAAAGGGCTTCGCGGCAGCGCTGCAGCAAATCCGGAAGCAGATCGCGGGGTCCCGGGCCGGATCCGTTGGTCACCAGGCCCATCAGGATTTCTCCCGTGCCCGCCCCTTTGCGCAACAGCAGATGCCGCAGCCAGCCGATGCCGGTATCTTCGCGGTAGACGGGCACTTTGCGGGCGATGGCCCATTCGCGCACGGCCCAGGCGATCCGGGACAGGCCCGGATCCTGCACCAGGCATTCGCTTTGGTCCACCACTACGTGGGATCCGGCCGCGTAACAGCCCAAGGTCACTTCCAGGATCGCGCCGCGGCGTTCCAGCCCGAAGGGCAATTGCACCTTATGCCGATACCCCTCCGTGCGCGGGCTGGGCAGGACCGGATCGATCCGCAGCCCTTTCCAATCGGAGAAATGCAGGCGCAGTTCTTCCTCCTTGCGGAGCAGTTGCGCCGGGTACTCCTGGTCCAGGGTCTGGCAGCCGCCGCAGTCGGGAAAATGGAGGCAATGGGAAGGCATAGTCTTTGTGTCGGGTATGAAAATGCAAAACCCGGGCCGCAACGGCAATGCGCCCTCCTTGGGGGAGGGCGCATAAATGAAGGAGCGAGGAGGGTGGGGACACCGGAAACCGCGCCAGTAAAGGCGCGGCGGGGATTCAGCGGACCAGGACGAGGCCGGAAGCGGACGGGCCGGAATCGGCCAGGCGCCAGAAATAGACCCCCGGAGCGGTGACATGGCCCGATGCATCCAGGCGATCCCAACCTTCCGCGCCGGAGGCGCCGGAAGACGCGGCCAAGGTGCGGACAAGGCGTCCCGAGCGATCATAGATGGCCACGGGCCCTTTCCGGGAAACGGACTTCAGGGAGGCCATGGTCTTGATGCCGGCCTCGACCGGAGTTCCGATGGCGAGATTGGTGGTGATGGTGCAGCTGGAGGAAGCGGTATGGCGTTCCGCGAAGTAGAAGTCGAAGGAATAGGTCTTCCCGCTCTCCAGGCCGAGCATGTCCTTGAGGGAGTCCAGATTGACCGAGGCGCTTTGCAACTGGTGCACGCCGCCCAGATCCACCACGCGCTTCCCATTGAGGAAGAGCCAGATATCGTCATCGCCCTCGATGGAAACCATCTGGCCCTGGCCCGCGGTGTAGGTGAAATCCGTGTGCAGCTCCATGGTGAACCCGTAGTCATGCGTGCTCAGGTCGACGCCGTTCTCCGTGACGCCGGTCTGCAGGTTTCCGAAGGTGCCCTCCGCGGGATTGACCCGGGTAAAGGCCTTGCCGTCGTCGATGGGGAAGAAGTTCTTGTCCCCGAATTGGTAGGTGCCCTTGGCCTCGTCCCAGGTGAACCGCATCTCCACCAGAAAGGCGCGATTGATCCCGGGCCGGTCCGAGAACCATTCGGCAAAGCGGGCGGGCGGATCGTAGCACTTGGCCAAAGTGGATGGCATGGAATCCATGAGCGCCGGGGTGAGGTTGTCCCCGGGAAAGGCGCCGCCGTCCGCCGGGCCGTTCACGTTCAGATCCGGTTTCACGGAGTTGACGCCCAGCTCCTGGGCGCTGCAGCCATTCTGATTGTTGAAATGGGGGTGGGCGCCCGCCGTGTCGCTGGGACTGATTTCCTTGAAGTCCCGAACCTTGGCCGTTACGGCCACCTGCGCGGGATGGGTTTGCGCCGTTGCGGCGGATACGCTGAACAAAAGGGCGCAGCATGTCGGTACCATTGAAGGCATACTTCTTTTCATTGGAATTCACTCCGTTTGCGGGAGGTCTTACAAGGCCTCACCTGATTGATTGGCGCGGGACGATGGGCGCCGAAATTCCCCGTCTCCCACAAGCGAAAATAAATTCCGCGATCCGGGCAATGGAAATATTCGTGGGAAAAATCCGACGGCAGCCGGTTCTTTAGAGGAATTTCAGGATTTGCGCGCGGTGTCGAGGACGGTTCTCACCTTGGCGGCGAGTTGCGCCGGCGAGAACGGTTTTTCCAGGAAGGCGTCCGCGGGCACGATGATATCGCGATCGGCGAGGCTTTCCAGGGAATGTCCGGAAATGAAAATCGTGCGCAGTCCGGGCTTGATGCTTTGCAGGCTTTCCGCCAGTTCGTGGCCGCCTTCGCCGCGCAGCATCACGTCGGTGACCACCAGGTCCACCGTGTCCGGCCTTTCCTCCACCAGGTCCATGGCCTCGGCGGCGGAGGAGGCTTCCAAAACGGCGAATCCGTAACGGCCGAGAATGGTCATGATCATTTCGCGCAGGCTGGGCTCATCTTCGACCACCAACACCGTTTCCCGGTTGGGCTGGGGTTTCCACTCCGCATCCTGGACGGGGGAATCCGGACTCTCCGGCCCGGCCAAGGCTGCGTCCCGCGCCAGGAAAATCCTGAAGCGGCTGCCCTCACCGGGAGTGCTGGTCACGCTGATGCCGCCGCCCGCCTGGCTGACCATGCCATACACGGTGGCCAACCCCAGGCCGGTGCCGCGGCCCCCGCGCTTGGTGGTATAGAACGGTTCGAAAAGGCATTCCAGGATCTCCGGCCCCATGCCGATGCCGGTATCCTCCACGCTGATGGACACGTGCGTTCCCTGGCCGGAGGCCAGATGGGTGAATACGTCGGAAGCCTCCACCTCCACCACTTTCGTCGCCAGGGTCAGTACCCCTCCGTCGGCCATGGCATCGCGCGCATTCACGCAAAGGTTGAGGATCAACTGTTCCAATTGTCCCGGCTCCATGCGCACCGTGGCGTCGGCCGCGCCCGGCTTGATGAGGAATTCGATCCCGGAGCCGATCAATCTTTCCAGCATGGGCTCCATCTCCCGGATGGCGGCGTCCACGCGCACGGGCCTGGCTTCCGCGCCTTCGGATCGGCTGAAGGACATCAGGCTGCGCGTCATGGCGGCGGCCGTTTCCCCGGCCCGGCGGATGGCCTTCAGGCCTGACGCGATGGGGCCTTCGGCCCCGGGCAAGGTCAGCAGATGTTCGCTGTACCCGTTGATGGCGGTAAGCAGGTTGTTGAAATCGTGGGCGACTCCGCCCGCCAGGCGCCCCAAGGCTTCCATCTTGCGGGATTGCCGGACGTGTTCGGAATGGGTCAGTCCGCCGCTTTCCGGGCTTTCATCGGCGCTATCGGCGGCCGTTTCCTTTTCGTCCATCGAGGCCAGGTACAGGGCCACCGCGGGCGCATCGTTGAGCACGGCGCCGGTTATGAAAACGCGGCAGCGTATGAAATCGGCGCCCGGCCGGACCAGGCCGGCGGAGAATCGCGTTTCCTGGATTTCGCCGGCGCCGGCATCCAGGGCCTTTTCCAACAGGGGCCGCGAGGACGCGGGAAAGAAATCGAGGACGGATTGCCGGGTAAGGTCGCTTTCCGTGCGGCCCAGGATTTCCAGGGCGGCGGGATTGGCCATGATGACGCGCCGGCCGGCGGCGAGTAGGATGCCGATGGGAGCCGAGTCGAACAGGGCGCGGAAGCGCCGGGCTTCGGCGCGGCTGCGGAGCACAGCCTGGCGCAGGGCCTGGGCCAACGCGCCTCCGTCCAGTCCGTCCATGTCCAGGCAGGCTTGCGCCCCTTCGGAGATGATGGTTTCCGCGAACGCGGGGTTTTCCCCGCGGTAAAGGGCCACCACGGGCACGCCCGGAAGCAGTGCGGAGGCCCGGCGATAGGATTCGATGCCTTTGGAGTCGGGAAGGGTAAGGTCGATGAGGACAAGGCTGAAACCGCCCGATGCGCGCGCCTGGGAGGCCAGGATTCCCGCCTTGGCCATGCGATCCGCATGGGTGAGGGTAAAGCCGGTTTGAGCGGACAAAAGGGCCCGCGCGATTCCGCCGCGACTTTCAATCAAAAGGATGCTCAGGTTTTCCGGCATCGTCATAAACGCTCCTGGGGACGGTCTCTGCTCCCGCCCGTGGGAAACACGTCTGGCAACATTACCATAGAACGGAAAGCCGCTTCAACGCAAAAGCAGGGGTTCGGGAGGCCGTTTTCAGGGCCAAGGGTGCCGGGGATAGCGGCGCTTCAGCTCTTTTTTCACTTCGGGATAGGTGTTTTTCCAGAAACTGGATAAATCCGAGGTTTTCTGCACCGTGCGGTAGTTGGGGGCCAGAATGTCGTACACCACCTCCACCTTGCCTTCCAGGATGGCGGTTCTGCCTTCCATGCCCACGAAGTCCCCCAGCCGGGCCGAGAGTTCCGGCGGCGCGTTTTCGAAATAGGTGAGCTTCCCCATGCGGCCGCCCATCAGTTTGAGGGAAGTGGGGGCGGCCTTGTCGACGAAGGAGGCCAGCGAGCCCCCCAGGTAGTCCCGTAGCGCGCGGGTTACGGATACCCCTTCCAGGTCGCGGACGGAGGATCGTCCCTCGCAGATTTCATGATAGATGAGGCGCCAATCGTCCTCGTCCAGCTTGGGAAGCCCGTACTCCGGAAAGATCTTGGCGGTGATGCGGATGCGCTGCACCATCTGCTTCGCCTCATCGTCGAAGTTGGCCAGTTCGATTTCCCCCGAGACGAGCTTTTCCACCAAAAGGCGCTCGGACTCTTCCGGACTCAGTACGCCGTCCTTCAAGGTCTTGCGCTCCAGGGCCAGACCGCGGAACAGCAGATGCTCCTCCTGGGTGACGCGGCCCCGCCCCTCGTCCCAGCCGCCCACCTTGGTCCATACGCATTCGTCCGGGAACGCCGCCCGCACCCAGGCGGGCTCGCAGGGAAGCAGCATGGGAATGCCCACTTGGCGGTTCTGGTTGGCCCCGCCCGTCTCATGCAATTCCAACGCCAGGATCACGGCCGCGCCCGCGGGAACTTGTCCGGCTTCCACCACGCCCCTGCGCCCGTCCGCCAGGATGAAACTCTGCGACTTCTCCGCGCGCACGGCGATGCGGTCCTGGAAAGGGATGATCCAGCAGCGCGTGGCCGCGGCGCGCAGCAAGTCTTCCTCCTGCTGCGGCGTCGGCTTCTGGGTGGAGGCCGGGCTCCGGACCGGGGCCGCGCGGAGCCCGCCCTGGGCCGAAAGCCCGCCCGACGGCGCCTTCTCCAAAAGACGCAGCAACTGTTTGTAGGACTCGCGCGTTTCGCGATCGAAGCGCCGCGCTTCCACGTCCGTGGCCAGGTCGAGTCCCAGGGCGAAGAGATCCGCCGGGGCGCCCTTGGCGCGCCGGTTCTGGGATTCCAGGACGGCGGCCATGGCCGCGGCCTGCGGGCCCACGCCCGCCTGCTTGGCGTCCAAGAGGACCCGGGCCAGTACGGGATGGGCCGGGAACCGGACCAGCGTGCGCCCGATATCCGTGATGCGGCTGCCCCCCGCGGATTGGGTATCCGGCGCGTTACCCTGGGATGCGCCGGAAGGCAGGATGGCGCCGATGCGCTCCAGGGATTTTTCGGCCTTGTCCCACAGGGGCCGGGAAGGCGGCGTAAGCCAGGGGATCAGCATGGTCCCGTCCGCCGCCGCGGACTTCCTGATGCGCCCGAAGCGATCGGCCAGGGAATGCAGGGACAATACCATGTCGGTGGGTTCCACGCGCAGGATCTCCGGATCCAAGGCGGCCGGCATGGCCCGCTCGCGATCCGCGGACCACAGGCGCACGCAGACGCCGGGCGCGGTGCGGCCCGCACGCCCGGCCCGCTGACGGGCGTTCTGCAGGCTGATGGATCCCAGGTACAAGGTGTTCATGTCCCGCTGCGGGCTGTAGGCGGCGATGCGGGCCTGGCCGGAATCGATGACCACGGTGACGCCGGGGATGGTGAGCGAGGTTTCGGCCACGTTGGTGGAGACGATCACGCAGGCGCCGGACTGGGGGGCGCGCAAGGTGCGTTGCTGGGCCTCCATGTCCATGGACCCGTGCAGCTCGAAAAGACCCAGGCCATGCTGGCGGCAGAGCGGATCGAATGCCTCCAGGGTGCGGCGGATCTCCCCTTGCCCGGGCATGAAGATCAGCACCGATCCGGACAGGCCTTGGGACAGGAGGCGCTTGAAGGCGCGCAGGGCCTGCAGATGCATGGGCTCCTGGGTCATGGGAGGTTGGTGGGAGATTTCCACGGGAAAGGTTTCCGCGGCCACCTCGATGAGCGGGGCCGGATCCAGATAGGCCTTGAGGCCTTCCAGCTCCAGGGTGGCGGACATCACCACCATGGCCAGGTCCGGTCGCGCTTCCGCGCGCAGGCGTTTGATCCAGGCCAGGGTGGCGTCCGCTTCCAGGGTGCGCTCGTGGAACTCATCCAACAGCACGGTCCCGATCCCGTCCAGGAGCGGATCCCCGAGCAGTTGCTGGAAAAATACGCCATAGGTCTGATAGAGGATGCGCGTGTCCTCCTTGGATTTGCCTTCGAAGCGCACCTGGTAGCCCACCGTGCCGCCCACCGCTTCGCCCATCTCCTCGGCCACGCGCAAGGCCAGGTTGCGGGCCGCGATGCGGCGGGGCTGGAGCACCAGGATCTTGCCCGGTCTGTCCAACAGATACCTCGGAACCTGCGTGGACTTGCCCGTACCCGGCGGCGCGCACAGGATCAGGACGCGATCCTTTTGGACGGCGTCGACGATGGCCTGCCGATGGGCGAGGATGGGAAGGGCGGCGGGTTCCTTGGACATATCCTCTAAGTTCTTAAAACCTTGGATTCATGCCAAGGCTTGCCCGGCTTGCGGCCCCGCGTCCCGGATTGGAAGCATTACTTGAAGTTTTACTCCAACTTGATTGTCGATATCGCCGGTGCCCGGGGCCGCAAAGGGCCGCCCGGCAACGGATTGGCACCCGCGTTGTGGTTGTAATGGGCCGGAGGATATTGCGATAATGAACCCGGCATACAGGTACGCGCGCAACCCATGGAAATGAAATCGTGGACATAACAACAATCCTAGGCCCCGTGGTCGCATTCGGCATGATCCTGACGGCCGTGGTTCTTGAAGGCGGCGAAATCAGCTCCCTGGTCCAGCCCACCGCTTTCATGATCGTGGGAGGCGGCACCCTGGGCGCCGTGCTGGCCAGCTTTCCCCTCGAACATATCATCCAGACCCTCAAGGCTCTCAAGGTCGTGATCAGCCCTCCCAAATCCGATCATGAGAAAGTCATCGCGGAACTGACCGAGCTGTGCCAGTTCGCCCGCAAGAACGGCATCATGGCCTTGGAGTCCAAGGCCAAGGCCCACACCGACCCGTTCACCCGTAAAGGCCTCACCCTGGTGGTGGACGGCATCGATCCCGCCATGCTCCTCAGCATCATGGAAACCGAGCTGGAAACCTTCGAAGAGCATTCCAAGATTCCCATTCCCGTCTTCGAAGCCGTGGGCGGGTACTCCCCCACCATCGGCATCATCGGCGCCGTGCTGGGCCTCATCCATGTGATGTCCAACCTGGACGATCCTTCCAAGTTGGGCGGCGGCATCGCCGTCGCATTCGTGGCCACCATCTACGGCCTGGCCATCGCCAACATCATCGCCCTGCCCATCGCCAGCAAATACAAGATGCGCGTGCTGGCCATGGTGCATGAGAAGAACATGATCCTCCAGGGCCTGGTGGCGCTGCAGAACGGTGAAAATCCGCATTTCCTGAGCCAGCGCCTGCGGGCCTTCCTGGCCGGCGGCGGGCACGGAGCCAAAGAAGGCGCCCACTAGGTCGAACCCATGGCCAGAAAACACAAACACCCGGAGCACGTCAACCACGAACGCTGGCTCGTTTCGTACGCGGATTTCATCACCCTGCTCTTCGCTACGTTCACGGCGCTGTACGCGCTCAGCAAGGCGGATCAGAGCAAGGCCAAGGCGGTCGCGGAGGGCTTGCGCGAGGCCTTCGGCGTCAGCGGCGCCAAGATGGTCAACATGGAAGCCCTGGACATCAACGGCATCCCCTCGGACAAATCCAGGCTCCCCACCGGCGACGGCAACCAGAACGCTCCCCCCGCGGCCACCAAGGAAGCGGGCAAGCAGGAATTCGAGGAGATCAAGAAGCAGGTGGAAGAGTATCTCATGACCAAAGGGATGCTGGACAAGGTCTCCGTCGATCAGACCGAACGGGGTCTGGTGGTGAGCCTCAAGGAAGGCGGATTCTTCGAATCCGGGAACGCGGACGTGAAGGAATCGGCCTACAAGGTCCTGGAAGAAATCGCGAAAAAGATCACCCAGTACCGCAATCCGGTGCGCATCGAAGGCCACACGGACAACGTGCCCATCCACTCGCGCACTTACCCCACCAATTGGGAATTGTCTTCGGCCCGCGCCACCAACATGGTGCGCATATTGACGGAGCGGTTCAAGGTGCCTGCCGGGAAGATTTCCGCGTCCGGATACGGCGAGTCCCGACCCAAGACCTCCAACGACACCCCATCGGGCCGCGCCCGCAACCGGCGCGTGGATATCGTGATTCTCTCCTCGACCGGCGAGCAGTCGGAACCGGAGACGATCATGGACGACAACGGCGGACCTTGAGGCCCTGGCGGGCCTAGCGGACTTGATTCCGTTCCCGCAGGCGCGCTTCGCGGCGTTCCTGCGCCAGCACCGTTTCCTGCTTGAGGGCTTCCAGCTTCAACGGCTTCGCCAGGTAGGCATCCATGCCCGAGGCCATGCACTTTTCCCGGGTACCCGGCATGACATTGGCGGTCATGGCCGCTATCCACGCCCGCGCGCCGGTTTTCGCTTCGATGGCCCGGATGGCCAGCGCGGCGTCGAACCCGTCCATCACGGGCATCTGGCAGTCCATGAGGACCAGATCGTATCCGTTCCGGTGATACGCGGCCACGGCTTCCTTGCCGTTGGGAGCGATGTCCGCGGTACATCCGAATTTTTCCAGGTATCCCATCACGATGATCTGATTGACGGGATTGTCCTCCACCACCAGGATCCGCAGGGGTAAGGGATCCTTTTTCCGCCGGTCCTTGCCGTCGAACGGGATTTTCTCCTTCGCTTTCCTGGGGCCGGGTTCGTGCCGCAAATCCTCCGGCAGCGCCCCCGGCGGATCGTCCTCGAACACGTCGGCCTTTCCCTGCAGTTCGAAAATCCGCTCCACCGACGAACGCATCATGCCCAGATAGCGGCGCTGGCCTTCGTCCAGGGTCGTCCGGCTCAGCAATCCCGCCATGCGCGTCAGCCCATGCATGGGAATGCGCATCTTCCGGTACAGGCCGGTCAAGCGACTGCGTTGTTTCTCCACTTCCAGACCCGCGAGTTCCACCCGCTTGCGTTCCGTCACGTCCTTGCCGAACATGGCCATGCCGGTGACCTTCTTGCCGGTGGTGATGGGATGGAAGGAAATCTCCATGGTCCCCTTGCCTCCCGGCCATTCCAGCTCGTGTTCCTGGACGAAGCGATCCCCTTTGCGGGTCCGGCGCGCCGCATCCTTCCAGAGGGTCTGGGTCTCCGGAGCCAGACTTTCCAGCAGGCAGGAGCCTTCCACCATGGGCTGCCCCGTCATCTTGAGGGACAGCAGGCTGGCGGCGGAATTGAAGACCAGGATGTTGAAGTCCAGATCCATGGACCAGATGGCATCCGTGGTGTTTTCGATGAGGCCGTGCAGGTTGGCCTGATCGCGGCGGATGCGGGCTTCCGCGGCGCGGAGGGCGGCGGTTTCGCGGAAGGAATTGAGGGTGCGCATCACCATGGGAATGAAGCGGGACATGTTCGACTTGAGCACGTAATCGGCCGCGCCGTTCTTGAGCGATTCGATGGCCAGTTCTTCGCCCAGCATTCCGGACAGAAAGATGAAAGGAACGGTGGGACATTCGCGCCGGCAGAGGGAAAGCGCCTTGAGTCCGTCGCCGCCGGGAATGTTGTGATCGGACAGGATCAGGTCGTAGGGCTCGTCGTGCAGGGCGGCCTCGAAGGCTTCCCAATTCTCGGCGCGCCGGATGCGGAAGCGCATGCCTTGGGACTTGAGCAATTCTTCCACCATGTCCGCGAAGAAAGGATCATCTTCGAGGTGGAGAATACGGAGTTCTTGCATATTACGGCGTTCGATTCGGAAATTATAAGCACCGGGAGAGCGGGCGCGGTACCCGATCACCCCCCTGATACGCACAGAATGTACGCGGAGGTTCAAAAAACCGAAGGTAAAATAAGGGTTATTGCCGGACGGACCCGGGAGGCGGATTGTTCACCAGGGCCCAAAAGGTGCCCAATTGGCTGATGGCGGTCACGAAATCCGGAAAATGCACGGGTTTAACCACATAAGCGTTCACGCCCAACTTGTAACTCTCCACCAGGTCCTGCTCCTCCTTGGAAGTGGTCAGCATGACGATAGGGATGGATTTCAAATCCGGATCCGCTTTGACCTTGCGCAGCACGTCCAGACCGTTCACTTTGGGCATCTTCAGATCCAAGAGCACCAGGATGGGATTTCCCTCCGGGCGGCCTTGGAACCGGCCTTCGCGGTACAGATACTCCAGCGCTTCTTCGCCATCGCGCACCACTTGCACGCTGTTCGCGAGATTGTTTCCCTTGAACGCTTCCAGGGTGAGTTCCACGTCGAGTTCATTGTCCTCGACCAAAAGCACCGACTTCAACGCATTGATCATGCATCCTCCCAATCGTTGTGGACCTTGGAAAACCTCATGGCGCAGGCTTCGGAACCGGCGGAGCCGGCAAGGTGAAAGAGAAAGTCGCGCCCCGCCCCACGGCGCCCTCCGCCCAGACCGTGCCGCCATGGCGATGGACTATCCGCCGCACATTTGCCAGGCCGATGCCGGTGCCTTCGAATTCCGCGGCGCCATGCAAACGCTGGAAGATCCCGAAAAGCTTTTCGTAGTACTTCATCTCGAATCCCGCGCCGTTGTCCCGCACAAAGTAGGTGTTTTTGCCCTCATCCTCCGCCAGCGCGCCGATCTCGATGCGGGCCGGCTGCCGGCCCAGGGTGAACTTGACGGCGTTGGCGAGGAGATTGGCCATCACCTGGCGTATCATGGAAAGATCCCCCACCGCATCGGGAAGTTCTCCCACCGTCCACTCCACCTCCCGGCCCTGGAGATCCGGATCCAGGTCATGGATAACCTGGGCCGTCAGCTCGGCCATGCTGAAGCGCAGGCTGAGCCGTTCTTGGCGGTTCACGCGGGAGAAGGAAAGCAGGTCGGTGATAAGGCTGTCCATGCGCTTGGCCGAATCCGAGATGATGCCCAGGTAGCGCCGGCCCTGATCGTCCAGGGACGCGGCGGATTTCTTGAGCAGCAATTCCAGGAAACCGCCGATATGGCGCAAAGGCGCGCGCAGATCATGGGAAACCGAATAGGAGAAAGCCTCCAACTCGTGGATCGCCTCCTCCAATTCTCCGGTGCGCTCCTTGATTTTGGCTTCCAGTTCCGCGTTCAGGCGGAGGACCTCCGCTTGCGCCTTGACGCGATCGGTCACGTTCAAGGCCATGCTCACCAGCCCGTTGAATTCGCCCTTGCCGTCGAAAATGGGGGAAACATAGGCTTCCAGATAGACCCCTGTCCGCTCTCCCAGCCAACGATGGGTGTGGCCCTGCTTGGCTTTTTCCAGACTCGCCAGCAATTCGGGATTATCCTTGAGGACCTCCCGGGCATCCAATCCCACCAGTTGGTTTTCCTTCATGCCCCGTTCCCCCAAGGCTCCGCCCATCAGCAATCTGAAACGGAACTCCTTGTCATAGACGGAAAGGATCAAAGGGGCGTGTTGCACGGCCAGGCGCAGCAACTCGAGTTGGGAATCGGGCAATTCGGGACCCGGCATGCGACCGGGAGTTTCGGCGGAGGCCTCTTGGCGCCCCGGTTTTTCTGCTTCTTCCGCCATCATTTCCGTCCGGATCGGGCGGCTGGTTGATGGCGCCGATCCAGACCTAGATATAGTTAATGCGGAATTCCCGGAGTCAGGATTTCCAGCTTTGCGCGGCGTCCCAGGAGCGACTTGGCGGCGCCCTGCGGTAATTCGGAAATCTCGCCGGGGTTGCCGCGGCCTTCCCACAACAAACGCCCTTGCCAGTTCCATATCCGCACCCTTCCCTTTGCGTTCCAGATCAGACTCCGCCCGCTTAAAGTGATGGGACCAAGCCCCCCGGACCGATTGAATGCGAGCCCGGAAGAGAGCCGGGAAACGGTGACGGCCGAAACGGCGCAATGCACGGCGCCGCCGTTGTCCAGGCACAGCGTCACTTCCAGAATCCCATCCTGGACCGGCTCCGAAAGCGCCAGGGAATCGCCGGCCTGCGCCGTGTCCGCCATGTCGACCGAAAGGAACCATTGATAATGGAACGGGGGCGCGTAGGGCGACAGCTTCAACGCGGCGGCATTGGTCACCACCGGCCTGACGATGAACGCGGCCGCGCCGTTCCAATTGCTTTGCACCGGCAAGGTGATGAGAGGATCGGGAATGACCCCGCGGACCTTGACCACCACGTCCTTGGAAACGGTATTGGTCCCGTAGTCCGCGGTGAAGCGGTAGACAATCACGGTATCGGCCGGCACGCGCGGCGCGATGAAGGCCAGAACGTCCACCTCCGGGTCCAGGAGCTTGGGCGCCGGGCCCGACACCACGCTCCAGAAATATCCCTGGGAGCATGCGGCCTTGCCTTTGATCTGGGCGGGCTGGCCTTCGTCCACGCTCAGGGTTTCCGGCGTCACGCTGAAGACGCTGTCGCAGACCACCACGGAGAGTTTGGCCTCGCGGCTGGTGTCCTTGCCGAAAGCATTCGTGACGATGACGGAGAAGAGGGCGCCGTCGTCCTTCAGTTTGATCGAATCGAGGGAGAGGACGGAGTCGGCGGAAAGGGTGGCCGTGTCGCCCTTGCGATGCCAGTTGAAGGCCAGGGGCTGCGCGCCGACGGCCCCCACCGAAAAGACCGCCCGCTTGCCGAGTCCCGCCGCGAAATCCGCGGGTTCGCGCGTGATCAATGCGCTCTCCGCCACAATCAGCTTGGCCCCTCGCGTGGTGTCGCTTCCGAATGGATTGGACACGACGCAGTAGTAGATCGACCCGCCGTCCGCCAAAGCGGCCGCGGCCAGCGTAAGGACCGTGTCGGTCGAGACCACGGCGGGGTCGCCCTGTTTGCGCCAGGCATAGGCCAAGGGCCCCGTGCCCTTCGATCCCACCGAGAACCGGGCCGTCCGCCCCGCGGCGACCGCGGTGTCATTGGGCTCGCGCGTCACCAGGGCGGGTTCGTTGACGGTGAGTCTGGCCTGGCGCGTGGTGGCGTTGCCGTACGCGTTGGCGACGATGCAATAGTAGAGAGCGCCATTGTCCGCAGGGGTGACGGCTCCCAGGCTGAGGACGGAATCGGATCCGACGGGATTGGCCACGCCCACCCTGTGCCATTGGAATCCCAACGGGGCCTTGCCCTTGGCCGATACCGAGAAGGAGGCCGGACTTCCGGCCAGCACCGCCGTGTCCACGGGCTCGCGCGCAAGCGAAGCCGGGACGTTGACGGTAAGCTTGGCATCGCGCGTGGGAGCGGAGCCGAAAGCATTGCTTACCGTGCAATAGTATAGGGCCCCATCGTCCGATGCCGCGGGCGCGTTCACGGAGAATACCGAGTCCGTGGAAAGGGTGGCGGTATCCCCGCGCTTCCGCCACGCATAGGTCAGGGTGGGAGCGCCGCTAGCCGAGACGGAGAACCCGGCCTTCACTCCGGCCAGCACGATGGAGTCCTTGGGTTCCCGGACGATGGCGGGAGGCGTCGTATTGGGCGGAAAGGTCCAGCGCGTGTTGCCCAGGCCGTCCGTGCAGTTGGCCGTGGCGGTTCCCGTCTGCGGGCCCGTGACCGCGCTCTTGGCGATGACGGCGAAGTCCGCGTTCAAGGCGCCGCCCGCATAGATGTTCCAGTTGGCGGCCGGATTCAGGTTCAGGAGATTGCCGGCCTGCCCCGTCAGGCTGATGGAGCCGTCCGCATGCACGTCCCGGCCGCCCAGGCCCGCAAGGCTGGCGGAGGTTCCGTTGGTGACGGTGATGGCCCCGGTAACGCTCAGATTGGATCCGTTGAAGTTCACTGTTCCGGCTGATTGCGAAAAGCTCAGGCCGTTCAGGGCGGCGCCCAGGGTCATGGTGCCCGTGCCGATATGGCGCACACTCCCCAGGCTTCCATTGGTGATGGTCAGGATCTGGTTGGCGGGCGCGGCCCCCGCCAGATCCAATTGGGATTTGCCCGCCTCTCCCGCGTTGGCGAAGGATAGGGCCACGTTGCCCTTGGCGGTCCAAGTGCCGTTTCCCATCAGGAATTGCAGGGAGTTGGCTCCGGCTGGGGGTCCGTTGTCCACGCGCGCCAGGTCCCCGTCCACGGAAACATTGGTGTTCCCGGTCTTGAAGTCCAGGATTCCCTGCAGCCCCGCCGAGGTCTTCTCATCGCGGAATATCAGGCTTCCTTTCACCTGCAAGGTTCCGGCCGCCACCACGATGGAGGCGGGAAAAGTGGAAGGCTGGTTCCACAGATACAGATTGGGAAAGGCCGCATTGCCGGGATTGAACTGCACCGTCCTCGCCCCGGAAGGCGAAGCCACGCTGCGGATCTGAACGCTCCCGCCGGCGGGCATGGACGTGATTCCCGAGAAGTTCGCGTCGCCGGTGAAGATGAGCGTGTCCGATGCGCCCATGGCGCTGAAGCTTCCGCCCGAGGAGACCAGGCCGGCGAATTCATTGGTCCTGCTTCCGAGATCGAACACCCCCGCCTGCATGTTCAAGACTCCGGCGACCAGGGGACTGGTTTTGATTTGCAGGGTGCCGCTTCCCGATTTGGAAAGGTTGGGATGGACCGCGCCGGGCCTGGGGGCCAGCGTCTGGAGGCCCGTGCCGTTGAAGGCCAAGGTGCCGGTGCCCGCGATCAGGTTGACCTGATTGGAGAAATCCGCGTTGCCGGAAAGGGTCAGGGTGGACGAGCCGAACGAGAAGGCGCCGGGATACCCGGTCATGTCCAGGCTCTGCGCGCCGAAGGAAGCGGTCAGATTCGCATCCGCATCGGCCGTAGCCGAAGTCCCGTTGAAGGAAAGGTTGAGGTTGTTGGCCTGGATGTCGCCTCCGGCCTGGAAATCGTCGAATACCACCGTGGTCGCAGCGGTAGGGCTGTGGGAGGTGGCGAAGAGGCCGATCTGCGAATTGGCGGCCGTGCCTTGTGGCACCGCGGTCCTCAGCAGGGTCCAGGCATTGTTGAGCGCTGTCTTGTAGTATCCGGAGAAGACGCCGCCTTTCTTCACGGCGCGGAGCCAGACGGGAAAGACGGGCGTCAAAGGCGTCGCGCCGGCGCCTTCGGGAAATTCGAATTCCCCGATGTTCCCGGTGGAATCGAACTGGACCTTGATGCCGTTCTGGGGTGTCACGACCACGGCGAAACACCCGCCCGCGGCGGGATTGGTGAAATCGTTGTAGACCAGGATTCCCGCCTTGGCCCATTCGAAGGAGTTGCTCTGGGAGACCACCTTGACGGAAACATCGAAGTTACCCGTGATGTCGTTGCGCCACACCGCCGTATACTGGTTGTCCTGGAACCAGATGTCCGCGCCCTTTCCGGAGAGGGTCAATTGATCGGCCGCGGCGGTCAGGCTCATGCTGCCCGTGGCCGCATCGTTGTCATTGTCGCGGAAGGTCCAATTGGATCCCAGCGCATCGCTGGTGAAATCGTCGTCCAGGGCGGATTTGGGCCAAGCGCCTCCGCCGGCCTGCTGGGAAGTCCAGTTATAGGACTTCTGGACATCCCCGGCGCCGCTCAGCAGCGGCGCGGACGGATTCCAATACCAGGTCTGGGCCTGCGCGCTGGCGCCCAGGATCAGCGCAAGCGCGCCGACGCGGCGGAACAATCGGTTGAATCCGGAAAAAATCGAATACGAATGCTGGAACATCTTCCCACTCCAAAACCCCCTCGCTCTAGTTTTTCCCGCCTTGCATTCCATGGTCCGGTTGCCGTGGACGGGATCCGCCTTCGCCTGAGAACCGCGCCTCCCCATTCCCTAGGGAAAACGCCGTCCACGCCATTCACCGCATCTGCCCATGCCGCGATATCCTAGCGCGGACAAATAATAATTACGCGAACCCGGCTTTAAGCCGAAAGATTCCCCCCGATCCGGGGTCAATGCCTTAAAATCCTATATTTTCGGTGTGTCCGGACTTTTTCGAATGCCATCCGTCATGTTGTTTATCGCCTCCTGTTTGTGGGGCGTTTGCATCCCCATCATGAAAGCCCTGGGAACCGAGCAATCCATATTGGCCCCGCTTGCCGGTTCCATGGGAGGTTCGGCGGCATCCTTGTGCGTCCGGTTCGGCATGGCCGCAGCGGTAGTTCTGCTGGTATCGCGCCGCTCCCCCTTCGGAATCCGCCCCGCCGAATGGAAACATGGATCCATCCTGGGAGGCGTCACCGCCGTCAGCATGTTTCTCCAAGTGGACGGCCTAAACTATACGAACGCCTCCACGGCCGGCTTTCTCATCGCCCTCTATTGCGTGCTGGTTCCCTTGTTCACCTGGGCGGTGGGCAGGCGCCGGATGACCCCGGTGCTGTTCCTTTGCTGCGCATTGGTGGTGGCGGGCATGGCGGCCCTGACCGGTTTCGACCCGCGCACCGTGTCCCTGGGCCGCGGAGAATGGGAAAACCTGGGAGCCGCCTGCCTGTTCGCCGGACAGATTCTATGGGTGGACCGGGTGCCGCGGAATCAGGTGGATCCTTCCCGGCTTACCTTCGTCCTGTGCGCGTCCGTGTCCATGGCCTGTCTGGCGGCCCTGGTCTTCCTTCCGGGCGGCCTGCCGGCATTGTTCCAGGCCCATGCCTCCGCGCGCGCGGCGTGGCTCACCCTGTTCCTGGCGTTGCTGGGCACCACCCTGCCGTTCCTGATCATGAACCGCTTCCAATCCATGGTGGGCCCGGTGGCGGCCGGATTCATCTACTGCATCGAGCCGTTGACGGCGGCGTTGGGCGCGTTCTTCCTGCCCGAGCTGTTGGTGCGGAATCCGGCCCTATATGCGAATGAAGCGGTCACCATCCGCCTGGCCATCGGCGGAGCCCTGATCCTGGCCGCCAATCTGCTGCTGCTCCGGGATCGGGCGGACCCGGTTTCCCAGGCGCCCGACTAGCGTTTTTTCGCGGGCGTCAGGAATTCCATCCGGGCCGCGCGCACGGCCATGGAGCGCTCCGCGGCCGCCGGCAGTTGCGCCGAAAAGCCTTGGACTCCCCAGCTCTGCCAAAGCACCCGACCTTGCCAATCCACAACGCGCGCCAGGCCCGGAGCGTTCCAGACCAGGCGGCTTCCCGCCAGCCACACGGGTCCCGCGCGCAGCCGTCCGCGCAACACGGATGAGGACAGGCGATTGATTTCCAGGACGGTCTTGGCGCAAGAGGGCGAACCTCCGTTGTCCGCGCAAAGGGTTACCTCCACGTTACCATCCTCGATGGGGTTCAGCAGGACCAGGGAATCGCCGCCGGCGGTGGTGTCCACGATCATGGGGCTGACCGCCCATAGGTAACGCAGGGGATACGTAGGGAACTTGGCGAGCGCGGCCTGGTTGCCGATCACGGATTTCACGACCCTGTATGCCGTGCCGTCCCAGGACGGCTGGGCCGCCAGGCTGACGGCGGGATCGGGAATGCTGTCCTTGACGGTGACGGTCACGGTCTTGCTTTCCCAATTGGACCCGAAGCGCGCGTTGAATTGCAGCACCAGGAGGGAGTCGCCTTTCACGCGCGGGGCGGTGAACACCAGGGTGTCGACCTGCGGATCCAGGAGCCTGGGGATGGGACCGGAAACCGGGACCCAGACCACTTCCGAAGCGCAACCCGTCTTTCCCTTCAACGTCACCTTGCTTCCTTCCACGGCGGTGAGATTCCCCGGGGGCGCATAGGCGCTGTCGCAGGCCCGCACGGAAAGCAGCGCCTGGACGGAGGTGTCTTTACCCAACGCATTGGAAACCACGCAGAAGAAATGGCTGTTGTCCTGCGCTTCGGTGACGGTGTCCAAAAGCAGCAAAGTGTCGCGGGACAGCACCAGGGTATCTCCCTGGCGTCTCCATTCGTAGGCCAAAGGCGAGGATCCGCCCGCATGCAGGGAGAAGCTCACCTTCCAACCGGGTTTGGCGATGACATCGGTGGGCTCGCGGGTGATGGTGGGCGGCTGGGGAGGAACCCAGAACTCCCAGTTCTTGTTGCCCAGACTGTTCACGCAGCCTTTGCTCGCCACGCCTTTGCTTCCGCCGCTGGCGTCGCTGTTGGCGATATCGGCGGAGTCGGCGGTCAGGGTTCCGGTCACTTTGAGAATCCAGGCGGCGGTGGGTTTCAGCCCCAGGAGTTCGGTCATGCTTTTCCCGGCGAAAGAGGCGTTGCCTTCCACGGTCAAGGTGCGTCCCTGGAGATTGAGCAGAGTGCCCGCGACCCCGTTCTCGACCTTCAGGTTCCCTTTAAGGGCGAGATTGAAGCCGTTGAAATCGAATGCGCCGCCGTCAGCCTGGCGGAAGTGGGTGGCGGAGAGCGTCGTTCCCAGCCGAAGGGTTCCCGCGCTTGCATGTTCGACGGAAAACAAGGCGCCGCCTCCGACCGAAAGGGTCTGGATTCCGGAAGCCTTGGTGAAACGGAATGCCGCGCTGTCCCCGCTGCCGCCGCCGGCCAGGGAGAAGCTGGTGTTTCCGTCGATGGACCAGATGCCGTTGCCCAACCGGATCACCTGCTTGTTGGAGCCTGAGCCGTCCTGCACCTGCAGAAAGTCCCCACCGGAGGTAACCGAAGGGTTTTGGGTATGGAAGTCCAGCACGCCATCGAAGCCCGTGGCCGCGCCATGGTTCCGGAACACCAATCCGTTGGCGGCCGTCAGGGATCCGGGTCCCGTCACCAAGGTCACGCCTCCGGTTCCGGTGGCCCAAGTCGACAAGGTCACCTTCGGAAAGGTTTTTCCGCCCGGGTTGAAGTAGGACGTCACGGCGCTGCCCATGGATTTGATCATCACGTTGCCCAAAGGCAGGTTGACCGCGCTCAGCCCCGAGAAATCCGCATCTCCGGTCACGATCAGGCTGTCGTCCGCTCCCAGACCTTCCAGGCTTCCGCCCGTAGAGACGAAGCCGCCCAGATCCGCGCCATTGTTGTTGAAGTCCAAGGCCCCCGCTTCCACGCGCAAGGACGGGGCGGAAAGGACTCCGCCCGACAGGACCAGCTTGCCGGCGCCCGTTTTGCGGAGGGGAGGCAGGGCGCCGTTGGTTTTGGTCAGGAAGGTGGCGGATCCCGCATCGCCGGTGAAAACGATTTTGCCGGTTCCGGCGTTGACGGGCATGGAGGCGTTGAAGCGCAGATCCCGGGCCACGCTCAGGGTCCAGGAGTTGAAGAGGAAGGTTCCCGTGTAGCCGGTGAAATCCATGGACCCGGCTGGGAAGTCTCCGGCCATGGACGCGGAATTGTTGGCGAGGGTGCCGGTCCCATCGAAACGCAAATCCAGGTTCGGGGAGGCGATGTCCCCGCTGCCCCGGAAATCATCGAAGGTGGCGGTGGTGGTCTGGGGTGTCTTGCCCACGCTGTCCACCGAGGTCGTGAACAGACCCACGTCCGAATCGATGGTGGAATTGAGGCCAACGGTCGTTGTCGCGGCGCCGACCTGGGTCCAGGCCACGGTGGTATCCGTGCGGTACCAAGCCGATATCTGGGTGGCGCCGCGGACCAGGCGCAGCCATACGGGCATAGGCACGACGAGGTGGGATGTGTAAATGGTCTTGGTGATCTGTCCCGACGCGGTGCCGGCATCGGTGTATTCGAAGATGACGCCGTTCATCGGCGTGCGCGCCACCAGGGCCACGCCTCCCTGGTTCATGTTGTCCAGATTGTTCGCGATGATGATTCCGGCCTTGGTCCAATCGCTGACCGCCACTTCCCCTTCAAGTTTCACCGTCACGTCGAAGACACCTTTGGTCACATCGAAGACACCCTTGATGTCCTTGCGGTGGACGGCCGTGAAGAATCGCCAGGGATTGTTGGGGTCCTTCGCGGTGAGGTCTTTGCCTTGCCCGGAGATCAGCAATTTGCCTTCGGGGGAGATTTCAGCCTTTCCGGAATTCGCGACACCGTCCGAGTCGAGAAATGTCCACGCGGGTTTCGGGTCGGGGACCGGCCCGTCGAAATTATCATCATTGGTGCTGGCGGGAGGATTGCCCTGGCCGTTCTGGAGTGAGCTCCAGTTGTAGGCCTTCGAAAGACTTCCGGTTCCCGACATGGCCGGATCCCGGTTCCAGTAATACGTCTGCGCATGCGCCAAAACAGCGCTTAGCAGGAAAGCGGAAACCGCAGATATGAATTTCATGAATACCCGATCCAAATAAAAAGGGAAACCCGAGTCCTGATTGGATTCAGGACCATCACCCGGCAACGAGATTTTCCCCCTCAAGACTATCCGTCCGAGCAACAAAATAGGTATGCGGAGGTCCGGACACCAAGAAAAAACGACGGAACCCGGATTCCCGTTTTTGCCAAAGAACTGTATTCCGCCAATAATCACAAAACTTCTTGCAAATAATCCCTCGACCGGGTTTTTAGTATTTGTGGTTAAAGTCCCGACATGGGACCGTGAACTGCAGGAGGAATCATGATTCGACTCAAAAAATACCCAGCACTACTTTTGATTTTGGGAATGTTCGCCGGCTGCGCCAATATGAACAAGGCCGGAAACGGCGCCCTGATCGGAGCCGGGTCCGGCGGAGTGATTGGCGGCCTCATCGGCCGGGCCACGGGAAACACCGCGGCCGGAGCCATCATCGGCGCGGCGGTGGGCGGCACGGCGGGAGCCGCGATTGGCCATTATATGGACAAACAGGCCGCGGAACTGCAACGGGATCTCAAGGATGCGAAAGTGGAGCGCGTGGGCGAAGGCATCAAGATCACCTTCAACTCCGGCATCCTTTTCGACGTGGACTCGGACAAGTTGCGGACCGAAGCCAAGACAAACCTCAAGAATCTGGCCACCGTACTGAACAAATACGACGACACGGAGATCATGGTCCAGGGCCATACCGATAATACCGGGTCCGACGATCACAACCTCAAGCTGTCCCAGGAACGCGCCAGCTCGGTGGGCCATCTGCTGATGAGCGACGGAGTCAAATCCGGCCGCATCACGGAGTCCGGCCTGGGCGAACAACATCCCGTGGCCGACAACGGTTCGGTGAGCGGGCGCCAGGCCAATCGCCGGGTGGAAGTGGCCATCTGGGCCAACGACAAGCTGAAGAAGGCTGCGACCGACGGTAAGGTGGTAGCCGCCGCCGAGTAGTCTTTGGTGATGTCTGCGGGGTCTTCAGGGAAGAGAATACCCGGGCCCCCGCGGGCGCGCCTCGCCGGGGACCCTGGCCTTATCGTCTCCGGAGAATGCGGAGACGAACTGCGGACCTTCGGGGGGTGGGGCGGACACGGGCGACGGGAATAGAGGGGCGCAAACTTCTTTTTTATGAGCGGGTGGGTCGCTTTTCTTTTTTCCGCCTTCCATTTTTCTTCCCTCCCTTTTTCCCCTTCACCTTTCCTTCTCCCCTCTTTCTTCTCGCTCCCCTATCCTTCTTTCCCTTGTTAATTCTCTCTACCCATTCCCCATACCCCGTTTACAGTGTCCAGGGCTTGGACATGCGAATCTCGCTGAAAGCCTTGAAATACGGGTGTTTTGTTGGGTTTTCGGATTGGCCCGGTTCTTGATTTAGTCTCCTTGCGGGCATACACCCAGCGAAAGGAGGTTCATATGTCCATTCAAACCATTCCCTATCAGGCCCCGGAGGGTCCGGAAAGGTCCGGGTCGGCCCGGGTTCCCACAACGGTGTTGGGAGCCATTGCCGGTGTCGGGCTTCTCTTGCTTCTTCCGGGGCAGGCGAGGGCGGACGGGAATTCATACGGCCACGCCGAGATTACCCTCGGGTTTCCCCACGGTCAGGTGACGGTGGGAAAGACCTGGGACGACAATCCCCGGCGTGTCGTGGTGGAGGAAGTCACCCACAAGTACCCGGCCGAAGACGATTTCGACGATGAGGACGACCAATACGATGGAGACGCGGACGAACCCGACCAAGTCATCATCGAGAAGCGCCATCATCATCGGCACGTCAAGAAGGTGACCGTCATCGAGCGCTATGAGGAGCCGGTCCTTTGCGACCGCGAGGTCCAGGTGGTCCGCAAGGTCTACGTGGACCCTCCCTCCTGCGAGCGCCACGATGTGGTCGTCTATGGCCGGGCTCCCGAACGCGTGATCTATGCGCCCTCGCGCACCGTGATCGTCGCGCCGGGGAGAGGCTATGGATACCGCGGCGATGATCGCGGTTACCACGGGGATCGTGGAGGATTCCATGGAAGCGACCATGTAATCCAAAACGGGAACCGCGGGCCCCGGAATCTCTTTCCGGAGGATCAAGGCCGGCCCGTCCGGACGCGCGGAGTCCAGCAACATCTGGTCTCCCGCTGATTGAATCCCGGGGCGGCGCTTCCGGCCGCGGAGGCCCGCCCCTACCCTTGCGACCGCGGCACGGCATTGGCGAACACAGACAGGGCGTTTGAGAAAAAAGGATGGATACCATGGAAACGATCGATATGAAAAAAGGAATGCGGAGCCCGGAAACCGGGCCCGGACGCAAAGCCGGCGGAATCATATCCGCCATGCTGCTCACGGCCGCGCTGGGCACGGCGGGCGCGCAGGTGACTGGAGAACTGGTCTCCTTGGGCAAGAAGACGGGAGTGGGCGCGCGTGCCATCAGTCTGGGCGAAGCGTTCACCGCCGTCGCCGACGATTATTCGGCGCTGTACTATAATCCCGCGGGCATGACCCAATTGACGCGCTCCGAAGTGGGCGTCAACCTGAGCTACGGCATGTTCCAGAACAACGTCACCTTCGACAATGGGACGCCCCATGCGACCAGCCTGGAAGCCACCAAGCTGAACGCGCTCAGCATGGTGCTGACCGACGGCGGCCGTTGGGCCCTTGGATTGGGCTACTACACGCCGGTTTCCTTCGACGATCCCCTCTTCTATCAGGCCCATGGCAGCGCGTACGCCTACAACGCGTCCGGCCAGATGGATCATTACCGCATGGCGCTGGCCTACCTGGTGAACGAACAGGTGAGCCTGGGATTCGCCGTCAGCGCCGTGACCGGCCGGGAGCAGCTGGAAATCCAAGATGGGATTACGGCCCGCTATCTGGAGGAATACACCGGATACAATGTGGAACCGTCCTTCCTCATCCACCTGTCCGACATGTTCAGCGTGGGCGGATCGGCCGTGGTGGTGGAACAGTTGGAACTGACCGATACCTACCAGGAAAAAGGCGGCAGCCCTCTGGAGTCCCTCTACGATATCCAACATCCCTTCCAGGCCAAATTGGGATTCGCCTTCCAATCCGGCCTCACCCAGGTGTCCGCGGACTGGCATGGCGATTTCTGGAGCAGCTATGCGTATCGCAACGCCGGCGCGGCCTTCTTCAACCACGATCTGAACTACCCCAACAAACACACGTTCAACATAGGCCTGGAACAGCATCTGGACCGGCACGGACCGGTGCTGCGCCTGGGCTACACCTGGGAAAACCAGGACGATGAGCGGCCCCAGCCCGATCAACGCGATCCCTACCGTGTCAGCGCGGGCATAGGGTTCATGCCCTCCAAACGCGTAGGCCTGGACTTCGCGTATCAATACGGCGGCAGCCGCACCGCGCAGAACTCCACCCCGGATGGGCCCCAGGACCTGCGCATCGACGGAGAGGACCACCAGGTGATGGCGGCCCTGCGCTACCGCTGGTAATCCGGGGTGATGAAATGAAAGCGATGCTGTTCGGACTACTGGCCACGGTCGCCGTCCTGGGATGGCCCCGGGCGGCCAAGGCGCAGGGGTTGCTGATATACGGCGGAGAGAAATCGGATGTCTTCCTCGGTTGCATGGATTGTTGCGAAAAGGACGAAGCGTCCATCTGGAGCAAGTCGGGCGCACATGGTTATGGATTCTCCAAGGACTCGTCCATTTGGAACGGCTTCGGAAAATATGGCGGCACCTTCGGCGACTATTCCCCGTTCAACCGCTGGTCCAAGTTCCCTCCCGCCCTTTTCGACCCGCAGGGGAATTTCCTGGGCTATCTGACCCTGAACGAAAACCAACCCCAACGCACGAGGGTAAGACTCGCGCGTATCATTCTCGCATTTTGGGAAAGCATCGGACGGGATGTGCCGGGATTCTATGACATCTATTTCGAATCGGATGCGATTCCGATGAGAAGCGCCGAAGGGCCCCTGAGCCCGCGGAGGCCGCTGCCAGGGGCCTGGAGCCGGGACCTGCGGGATTCGCAGCGGTCATGGCAGGGCGCTTCTCCTCCAGGAAGCAGGCGATAACCCCGAAGGCGCAGCAAAGACTTCCGCCCAATCGGCCCGCAAGTGTATAATCAGGGCCATGCCCTTGATATGTAGATTTTGGCGTAATGGCTGATCCACGGTTCACCGCTCATTGGTACGGTCCGATAATCCTGGTCCTGGCTATCCAGGGTCTTATCGGGGCCGGAGCGCTTTCCAACCCTCTCCCGCCCGTCAAAAAGCTTCCCCGCAAACAACTTGAATCCGTGTATCGGAACGGCGATCTGGACTCGGTGGTGATCTACGTCAAGATGGGGCGGCCCCGCGTCGTCTTCCTGGATCGGAGCGATAGCAGCTTGGCATTCAAATACCTGGGCGTCATCTATGCCGCTGATTCCAAGACCCGGGAAAAAGGCCGCTATTACTTCAACCAACTTCTGAGATTGGATAACCAGGCTTCCATCACGGATCTGTTGCCGGGCGAGAGCGCCCGCTCGGTGTTCAAGGAAGTGCGCGAGGAATTCTTCGAGCTCAACCCCAACCTCGCGCAGCCCGCGAACGCAGCGCCGCCTCCCGTGGCCGCGGCCCCGCCTATCGCCGCCGAGGAGGACAGCGAAACCCCGCAGGCCCTCACGCCTTTCCCCGTTCCCGTTGCCCCAAAAAAGCAGTCCCACACCTGGATGTGGGTGACGGGAGGCGTGGTCGGCGTAGTGGCTGCCGGCGCGGGCGCCGCCATCTTTCTGATTGATCCCGCGCCGAAGAATTACAAACTCCATGACTGAATCCGCTTCCGCCTCCGGGCTGCGCCGAACCCTGCCCATCCCGACCTTCCCGGCCACTTTGATCCTGGCCGCCCTGCTCATGGCCGCCTGCGTGTTCGACAAACCCGTCGATGAAGTTCAATTGGACCTGACGCGGGTTCCCGCCAAAGTGGACAGCATGCGGGTGATGGCGGTGGATCCGCTGGATACGTCCAAGGTCCTCGCCGTCGTCTATGCCGCGCACTGGCAACCCGGAAAAACCTTGCGCTTCTCCTTGGGCGACGCCTCGGGCAAGGACTGGCTGTTGCGGGCCGAAGGGTACCAGGGCGAATACCTGATCTACCTGTCGCTCATTTCCTCCGGGACGAACGGCCGCGACTCGGCCGTCCTGGTGCCTGTCAACCGGGGCCTGCCCGCCGTATTCTTCAAGGGCGTGCAGCGGGACAATGACTCGGTCCGTTTCTCAACCGCCTTCCGTTCCTCGCCGAACGGCGTTCACTGGCACTTCAATATCGGCCCCGACACCGTGGGCAACAGCCGCATTCTCATGCTTACCACTCCGGGGGCGGTTGTGGCCGCCGCCCTGCTCAAACCCGGTTCCTTGCTGACGGTGGATTTGCATCTCGCAGACCACACGCCCTTGCCCGTCCAGGAGCCCGATACCATGCTGGCGGACGAAGCCCTGGCTCCGGCCGGATCCCAGGTGCATATCACGGAAGCCTACCGCGAGGGCGATTCGGTGCACCTGCTGCTTACCTATGTGAATTTCCAAGCGCCCGACGTGGACGAACCCAAGCCGGGCCGAGGATTCCCGATCGTGCTCGATAAGTCCACCTTCACGTCCCTGCCCGAGTTCAAGGTCCAGGACGGCGATCCCACCCACTTGGCGGGGCCCGCCTCGGCGCTTTCCAAGGTGAAGTTCCTGTTGGTCGCCCTGACTTACGCGAACCATATGCGGATCCGCCCCATGGTCTGGGATACCATCGAGTCGACCATCGCCTTGAAGACCCGTGAGGCCCGCCCCTCGGTCCATATCGACTCCCAAACCGTCAACGGCGACATCCTTACTTTATTCCTGACCCGGACGAATTTCGAGGGCTTCCATCTCCACATCTATCGGGACTTCATTACTTGGCCGAGCCCGCCGCTCTACCAGACATGCTATACAAGCGTCTGCCAAGTGGGCGCCAACATCTGGAAAGGCGCCGGCAAGGTGATTGTCGTGGCCCAACGGGAGTCGACCCATGACGTCCTGCGGCCCTTGGTCAGCGATACGCTTCTCATCCCCCCTCCATAAGGGCGCCCCGCTCCCGGGGGATCCACCTCCTACAACCAAATCGTAGACACCTCTCTCCAAACGTCCGTCCACACCCTGGACGGGAGCGGCCTTCCCACCGGGAGCTTTCCCCCCGATTCCCGTCTCCAAGCCTGAATCCATCGCAATTTGCCCATCCAGACCGCGCGGCGCGCCTTGGCCCGAAGTTTGATTAATACCCTCTGCAGACACAAACCCTTTCAGGAGGCGAACCATGAAATACTCGAACGACAAACAATCCTTCAAATCGAAAACCCTGGGCCTGGTATTGGCCGCCGCCCTCATCCCGGCCGGCCTTGCCGTCGCCAACGATGGCTACCGTTCTTCCCCCGCCGTGGTGAGGAGCAACGTTTCCGGCCATGTGGAAGTGGTCCACCAGGTTCCCGGCGGCGTCATCACCGTGGGCGCGGACTGGGGCAAGCAACGCCCGGCTCCCCAGGTGGTGGTGGTCGAGAATCGCCGCCAGGTGGTGGTGGTGGAGAAGAAACACGGCCGCGGCCATGCGTATGGCCATCGCGACCGCGAAGTGACCATCGTCCGCGAGGCGCCGCGCCGCAACGTCACCGTCATCCGCGAGGAACCCCGCCGGCAGGTCACCATCATCAAGACCGAGCCCTCTTGCCCCAAGACGGTCGTCATCGAAAAGCGTTCCGACGACCATGACTATGACAGGCATGACGGCCGCTATGACCGGCAGGACAATCGGGACGGGCACCAGCGGAATGTTTACGTCCGCAAGTGAATACGGGCCCAATCGGCGGGACGGCTCGCCGAACGTGGACCGATATCCTTCGCACTGCCCCTCCCTCCCCCGGTCCGGATCGCCCGGCCGGGGGCTTTTTGTTATACTTCGACCGGGGTCATGCTTCGACGGGGTGCTACCCCGCGGAGCCGCATCCCAGGGAACGCGCGCTGCGCGGACAAGGCCTTGATCGCTCTCTCATCCCTACCGCATAAAGCCCTCCGGGGCCTATCGAAACGGAGCCGGCTCCCGGCCCTCGCCTGCGCCATCCTGTGCCTGGCCGCCGCGGTCGCGCATGCCAGGTCCCCCATCCCGGACATACGCGACAGCTACGGCGTGGCCCTGGCCGATTATGATCAGGACGGATTGCTGGACGTCTACATGGTGGGCTTCCGCACCTTGAACCGTCTGCTCATCAACAACGGCGACGGCACCTTCCGGGACAAGTCCATACCCGCGGGCGTGGGCGGCAACCTCATGCCCCAGGGCATCCGCAATCTGGAACTGGGAGCCAGCGCCGCCGACTTCGACAATGACGGCGCCGTGGACCTGCTCATCTGCGGCTGGGGCGAAGCATTGGATCTCCTGAAGAACCGCAAGGACGGCACCTTCTATTCCGTGACCAAGCGCGCCGGCCTGCTGCGGAACGCGGACGCCAACATGGCCGTCTGGGGAGACCTGGACAAGGACGGCTACCTGGATCTGCTCCTCACCAACGAGGCTGGCCCGGTGCGCCTGTACCGGAACGATCACGGTCTGCGTTTCCTCCCCATCGCCCTGGACAGCATAGGTATCGCCGCGGATACGGGGTCCCAGGGAGCCTTGTGGTGCGATCTCGATCTGGACGGGGATCTGGACCTGATCCTGACGGGCTGGCATCATCCCCTGCGCATCTATGAGCAGGTTTCACCCTTCCGGTTCAAGGAGGTCGACCTGGGCCTGGCCATCCCGCCCGGCACCCGCTGCAATGCCGTGCTGCCCGGAGACTTCGACAACGACGGCGATCCGGATCTGCTCATCACGGTGCGCCAGGGCCCCAATCTGCTCCTGGTCAATCAGGCCGATCCCGAGCGGACGTCCGGACATCCCGCCGATTGGCGCCCGGAAACCAAGCCCATCCGCTTCCGGGAACGATCCTATGCCTTGGGCCTCACCGACACCCTGGACAGTTACGGCGGCGCCTTCGGGGATTATGACGGCGACGGCGACTTGGATCTGTTCCTGACCACGCGCACCCTGAACTATTACTACGAGAATACCGGCGGCGCCTTCCAGCGCCGCGATCTGGACGAGGTCGGCATCGAAGACGACTCCTCCACCTACAACACGGGATTCATGTACGGCGACCTGACGCCCTCGCCCGGCGAGGAAATGGTCATCGTGTCCCGGGACAGCGCCTCCGCCATCCAGGACGGACCCGTGCCCAAATTCCGCCGGCTCAAAGTATTCCTGCACGGGGTGCAATCCAATGTCGGAGGCGTTGGCGGCGAACTCAGCATCTGGGGCCGGACACCCGCCGCCGCTCCCGGCGGCGCAAGCGCGGAAGATTGGACGCTGACGCAAAGCGCCCAGATCCACGACGGCGAAGGCTACCTGAGTTCCTACGTAGGGCCGGCTTCCTTCTACCTGCCCGACTCCGGGAATTCCCAACGCCTGCGCGTGCGCTTCCCCAACGGCAAGGTGGTGCTCCGGAAGATCAATCCGGCCGACACCTCCATCGAGATATGGGAAGGCGGCTTCATCGCCGCCGCGTGGGAACAGGGCGGCCGCGCCGCCTACTACACCCTCCGCGACCCCATGCGCCGCAAAACCATCCTCCTGTACATCCTCGGCATCACCGCGTCGTTCGTATTGCTGCGCGCCGTGCTCAAAGCCATGGCCGCCAACATCGCGCGCAAGCGGTATACCCGCGAACTCGTGGACAAGAACCGGGAACTGCAGGAGCTGATCGGGGAAGTCAACCGCACCCAGCAGCAGCTCATCCACAGCGAAAAGCTGGCGGCGCTGGGCCAACTCGTGGCCGGCATCGCCCATGAGCTCAACAACCCCATCGGATTCATCTATGCCAACCTGTTCCAGATCCGCAAGTACCTGGACGGCATCGATCCGGACACCTTGGACGCCAAAGCCCGCGCCAATCTGGAGAAAATCGATCAGGCTCTGCGCGAAAGCCAGGACGGATCCATCCGCATCCGCGATATCGTCCAGAACCTGCGCGGCCTCTCCCGGGCGGGCACCGGCGGTCCCGGCACCGTCCTCCGCAAACAGCCCTGCGACGTCAACCGCCTGATCGAGAAAAGCCTGCTGCTGGCCCAGACCACCTTCAGCAAGAACGTGGGCCTGGAAAAGGACTACGGCCAAGTGCCCTTCGTGGACGTGGACGAAACCCAGATCCAACAGGTCTTCCTGAACATCCTCGTGAACGCGGGCCAGGCCCTGGGGGAAACGGGGAGCATCCGCATCCGCACCCGCGCCGAAAACGGCGAGGCCGTGATCTCCATCTCCGACACCGGCCCGGGCATCAAGCCGGAAAACCTGAAACATATCTTCGAACCCTTTTTCACCACCAAACCGGTGGGACAGGGCATAGGCCTGGGGCTGCATATCTGTTATCAAATCATCCGCGCCCATCAGGGCGATATCCTGGCGCGCTCGGCGGATGGCCGGGGCGCCGAATTCTTGGTAACCTTACCCCTGATGACGCCCAGATAGGACAGCACATGGACGCGAAAAAACCCATCATCCTCATCGTCGACGACGAACCCGCCATCGTCAGCAGCATCATCCGCTCCCTGGAAGATGACTACGAATGCCTGGGCGCGCCCAATGCCGCCGAGGCCCGCAAGCTTTTCAGCACGCATGCCATCACCTGCGTGCTCAGCGATCAACGCATGCCCGGCGAGCCCGGCTCGGAATTCCTGGCCTGGGTCAAGCAGACCCATCCGGACACCATGCGCATCCTCATCACCGGCTTCTCCGATTTCGAATCCGTGGTGGCCGCCGTGAACAAGGGCCAGATCTACCACTTCCTCCACAAGCCCTGGGAACCGATCCAATTGGAAGTGGTGATCCGCCAAGCCGTCCAGGTCCACCAGCTCACCGATGAGAACCAGCGCCTGCAGGCCGAACTCAAGGCCCGCAACCAAGTCCTGGAGCGCGAGAACCTGACCCTCAAGGCGGATACCATCCAGGAAGCCGCCGCCTTCCGCGATCTCATCGGCCTCAGCGCCCCCATGCAACGCCTCAAGGCCAAACTCCAGGCCCTGCTGCAATCGCAAAGCACCGTGCTCATCACCGGCGAATCCGGTACCGGCAAGGAACTGGTGGCCCGCGCCCTCCACTTCGCCGGCGCCCGCAAGGACAAGGCATTCGTGGCCCAGAACTGCGCCGCCCTGCCGGACTCGATCCTGGAAAGCGAACTGTTCGGCCACGTGAAGGGCGCATTCACCCACGCCGTCGAGACCCGCATCGGCATCATCGAAAGCGCAAATGGCGGCACCCTCTTCCTGGACGAAGTGGGCGATATGTCCCTGTCCATGCAGGCCAAGCTCCTGCGCTTCCTCCAGGAAGGCGTCATCACCCAAGTGGGCGGCCGCGTGGAAAAGCGCGTCGACATCCGCGTCATCTGCGCCACCCACCGGGATCTGGAAGCCATGGTCAAGGACAAGACGTTCCGCGAAGACCTCTACTATCGCTTGGCCGTGGTGCCCCTGCGCACGCCCGCCCTGCGCGAACGCCGCGACGATATCCCCATCCTAGCCGAACATTTCCTCCGCAAGAAGGCCCTGAAGTTCGGCAAGAAGACGCCCCGCCTGGCCCCGGAAACCATCGCCCGACTTTCCGCCCACAACTTCCCCGGCAACGTGCGCGAACTGGAAAACGCCCTGGAATATTCCCTGAACATGATCGGCGACCGGGACACGGTCCTTCCCGAGGATCTGCCCGATCGGTTCCAGGGCGCAACCTCGTCCCCGGCCTCCTGGACCGCCGGCGCGGGTGCGGCGAGCCTCTCCGGCGCAAGCCCAAGCAACGCCGAATCGGCAAGCCTGGGGGCGGAAGGCGCCGCCAATCTACCCAAAGATCTTCTCCTGGACGAGGCCGTGATGTCCCTGGAAGTGGAATGGATCAACCGGGCCATGCAGGCCACGGGCGGGAACATTTCCCAGGCGGCCAAGGTGTTGGGCCTCAGCCGCCAGGGGCTTCACAATAAGCTGGCGAAGTACGGAATACGGGGCGAGTAACTTTTCCGAATCAAGGGTTGACTTGAATAACAAAGATTTGATTGCCCGGATTAAAACCGCAACTAGCACCAGGAGAATTACCGTTTGAATCGTATTTGACATTGATCGGCATACCCGATGCAAGCGCCAACCCAATTTGGGATGCCCACTGGGTCGCACTCTGAGACGAGTTCAGAAAGTAATACGCTTTTGTATCACCCGTTAAATAAAAATAGGTAACAGACGCCCCGCTACCACCCCCGCAACCATCAGTGGACATCGATTGAACGGTTAGCGGAACTGTAAGCCAGCCAACCGTAGCCATAGTTTTTGTCGAAATAATACCTAGAAGAACAACCATGATTCCGATTTTCGATAATTTCATTTTCAGCTCCATCTGGTTAAATGGTTTAATTGCATATCAAACCAGTCTATTGAATCAACCCATTTTTGAGGATTGATTTGACAGCCTTCATAAGGCTAATTTTGGATAAATTTACATTGGGGCTTTAGAACAAGAGAGATTGTTGAATCGATTTTGCGCCCATATGGGCGCACGTCGCAAAGGATCTCCATGAGTTGCGGAGGAAGGCCAGACTGACCCAAGCCCAACTTTTCAAGGGCCTTGGGGGTCTCAAACAGCAAGTGAGCGCGAGCTATTAGAAGGTGTTATCTAACCAGAGGCGGCCTAGCAGCGAGTCTTGATCAAGGCCTTGGGATTTCGATTGCGGAGCTATTCCAAGAGGAGATGCCGGCAGGGGGAGAACGGTCGGGATATTCAGGTGCAGGAGGTTTTCAGGAAGCTGAAGCCAGAGGAACAAAGACCATTCTCGAGCACATACCGGCAGCACTAATACCGATCCTAACCACTTCAAAAGCTGTATGAGGTCCCGAAAATAGGAATGATGAAAAGGAGACGACTTGGACTTAACTGAAAACGCAGATAGTTGATCCCATAATATAGCCTGAATCCCCTGGCTTCTCCGATATCATGCCGATCAAAGACCCCGATGCAGATTCTATCAGCTTCCTCCCAGAACATTCCATATGTAAAATCCGCCATAATCAAATGTCGAGGATTTAATTGCCACATACCCAAGGCGAACTGGGCACTGTAATCCTGCCACGCAAAATGTTTGGCAATAGTGAATTCTGCGCGGTCACCTAAGATCTGAAAACCAAATCCAGCCCTTCCGAATTTGTCTCCTATACCTGTAGTTACTCCATATTCCAAAGCGTGAACCGTTGTGGAACGCCCCATGAAAAAAGAAGTCAGTACTGCTAAAAAAAATACCCTCATTTTGCCCCAGCTAGACCCAATAAGGCTATTCTTCAAGACGCTTTAGGATTCTGTTAACCTTTTTTAAGTCAAAGGGGGCCTCCGGATCGGTTCTTTGCGTTGCATCAGTTTGGAAAACATGCAATTGTTTCAGGGCGGAGCGTATCTTAAAGTGGTCAATCATAGCAAGCGCGTCAAACTTCTTTTTCTCATTTTTTGAATTTATCCACTCAATAAGAACTTGATCTGCTTGTACTTTTTCCTCCGAATCAAATTCTTTATACAATTTCATAAGCTCCACCAACGCACCTTGCGAAGCTTTCTGAGCCATTGCCCGGGCATCAGTTGCCTCCCACCATTTCTCCATTTTTTCTCGAAAATCTTTGCTTGTCATCGTAGCCCTATCAATATTGTATGACCTTTATGAACTCTGCTGGTATCGAATATGGAAATTGCATTTCATAACCACCACCAGGCATTCCGAATTGACCGCTAACACGAGTTACATTTGGAATTTCGAGCCCAGATACTCGAAGTCCTTGAACATCGATTTCCAACATGACGTTGCGCGCTCCTCCTGCGGGATTCAAAGCAAGTTCAATACTAGCTTGAAGTGGTTTTAGCCCAGCTGTCGGCGTTGCAAAAGAACCTGGTCGCAATCCTGTCTGAGTTATAGATTCAGCAAATTCATCTGTAGTAAAATGAAATGCCTTGGTTCCAACAGCTTCCTCTGAGGCAAAAACTCCACTACCGCTCAACAACGGCCCAAATCCCCCCAAAGCAATCATATAGGCGATCGCCATTTGGCGCCTGTAAGCTGCGGACGGACCGAAACTCAATGGGTAATCCCCATCTAGTGGTCCAGCGCCTGCAAAAACATTGTCCCCCGGTCGAGACTCATGTGACACATGGTAGTCAAAAACGGCTTTGCCTCCTGCTTTGTCTCTTTGTATTTCTTTTTCCCGTTTCTTCTCCGGATCCGTCAGAGCAATAGGAATGATCGGCCGTCCATGCCCATTGTTTACGCTCCCCCATGATTTACCTCCACTTGAGACCGAAACACTAACACCAATACCCGAATTATAAGAATCATCAATACCATCTCCATCCTGATCACCACACTCACTGGAACCACAACCGCCAAAAACAGCCCGGTACATTGAATGAAATGTATTGTCATCATCCGGAGTACCTTTCGCCCATTGATCAACCGCATCTTTGGCTTCGCCGGATTTCCGATAAATCAAATCCCCCGCATCGGATATCCCCTTCCCCACATCTTCCCAGCAGTCGCCATCGAAGGGATTCCAACATTCCCCGTTGTACTCCAAGCCATTTATCGGATTGCCTGGACCAAAAGTATAGGGGTTAAAGAACTGACCCCTGGGATCCGGACTCATGAACATCCCCAACTCTGGATCGTGCCACCTGGCCCCAAAAGCATAAAGCCCAGTAAGCAGTTCCAATTCTTTGCCTTGATATTTTTGCGTTACGGGGTCCGCCGTATTGATCTTCAGGTCCTTATTGGACCCATACGCCAAATAGTCCTGCGCCCTCCCATTTGCATACCCACCCCGGTCATCCACTGTGGCCATGGTGGAGCCTTGATGATTCTTGACAACAAAATCATATTTCCCATCAGGACGGATGCGTCCAATCTGCGAACTCTGCCCAAACAGGCTAACCGTTGCGCTTGTCGTCTTGATCTTTCCAACCTGATTGTACTCCTCCCTCCACTCTTTGATCATCCCGGGACCCATATAAACATAATTTACGCTTCGTAGTTTGAAATTGAAACTGAGATTGGGCTTGCTCTCCACTTCAACCCGGGAAACCCGGTTTCCATCCGCATCGTAAAAGTTATAAAGAGTTGTTCTCGGATAGCTTACTTTGAAATACTGCGGCAAACCTCTTGCGTCATAGATGCAGCATCGAAAAATCCCTTTAGCAACGGCGCTATCCACAGAAAAGGAAACCGGCAGACCGTCCCAACCATAGTCCACATTCATTTTCTTGGACTTGTCCCAAATCAGAGCCCCGTTGGTGTCATAAACAAAAGAACCTGAAGAGGACATGTCCCTCGTGCTGCCCAACGAGAGCTTGCCCAAGACTTTATCCAATCGATAAGAGTTTTGCCGGTAAACATACTTGGCCGAGTCAGTGCTCGAAGTTCCAGCGCTCCGTTGGCCCAGGATACGGCCGTTGAGATCGTATTCCAACGCGCTGGAAAGTGCCGAAGTAGTGTCCATGGTAAGCGAACCCGAGACAATATTCTGGCCTCCATCCAAGGGGTGGGCATTGGTATTCTGATAAGCTTTGGCTGTTTGCATGCGCCCTAGTTGGTCATACCCATAGTTTACAGTGCGCACGGGCTTAATGGAATCCAGGTCGCTCGTGTACTTGTAGGTTTGTTGGGATATGGACCCATCGAATTTGGGTTGGACAAGGCCCGGATTTCCCGAGGCGGCGAAGGCTTTGCTTTCATACCCCAGGAATTGCTGGAAAATCCGCTGGCCCAGTCCAGTGGCCCGGATTTCCCGCAGGCCTCCATGACTGTGGTAAAAGTACTCCATGTCCGTAGTCGAATCCCCTGAGGCATTTCCCCCCAGGGCGACCTTGGCAATAGGGCCCCAATTCGCGTAGGTGTACCCGGCCAGCGGTTTTCCTGATAATCCGGTAATTTGGGACACTTGCCCATGGTAGTCATAGTAATAGGTCTGGGAACTGGATGCCGAATATTCGTCTGCCGCAGAATAATTTGTGTAATGCTGCAGGCGATCCTGCGAATCGTAGAGGTACCATATATCTTGCAACCGCTTCAAGGGGTCACGCACGGCGCCGATATACTTCCATGATGTGCTGAGGTTTCCGCGTACATCATACCGGAAGAAATCCGCCACGAACTTATCCTTGGCGGTGAATTTGGAATAGGTATTGTCCTGATTTTTGTTGTATTTGCAAATCAGACGGCCCGAGGCATAGTGAATGTCGAGATACTGTTTCCAAGTACCCATGGTTTCATTCAGGGTCAATCCTGTACGACTTTGGAAGCCGGTTGTATCGTCATAAATATAGCCGATTTGTTCGATTTTGCTGGATCCATGATAGCTATCCAAGTCCATGCTGTCCTGATTAACGGCCGAGAGAATGGTATCGAGACCTTGGCTGATGAGTCGCCCCATGTTGTCGTAATCATAGTAGGTGAAATAATGTCCCGCCCGCTGCTCTTCGTCCTGACTGTAGCGGAGCTGACCTTGTCGGTTGTACCAGAATTTTCGCAGATTCCGGTCCGGGGAATAAGAGCTTAAGGTTTGACCCAGGGCATTAAACTGGGATACCTCGGCAAAATTGCTGGTGCCCGCGCTATCATCGATGGGGGTGTAAACCTTTTTCACGGCCCCGGAAGGATAATACTCGTAGCGCGTGGCGGCCCACTTCCATGAAGTGGCACTCGAAGCGTTTCGCGTAATGTTGTGGGCACTTCGGATAACTTGCCCAAGCCTGTTGGTCCAAGTCAATGTATAACTGCTATCCTCATTTTTGGACCAATCGAGTCTATACTTGCATTCGGCGTTTAGGGTGGAAGGGTTCTCGATGTTGGCGGGGGCAATGCTGTCCTGAACGTAGTAGTGGTCCTGTTTCACCGTGTGGCCCTTCCCAAACTGCCAAGCCGAATCCGGTTCGCTCGCTTCCAAGACCCTCGAGCCCGGCTCATTGGAATAATTCGCCCGGGAGAAGGGATATCCTTTGGCGTTGAAAGGACCGCTCGACCCATAAAAAGTCTGGGCTCCGCTTAGCAGGGAACTGATGAGTACCGGCGTAGAGGTCGAATAGGGCGTAGCTAGAAAAGTGGTTTCCGGCCGGGCGAAATTGTCGAAGCCGATACCTCCGACCAGATATTGGTCCCCCACGCTCGTTGCCTTGGCCTGCGTTTGATGAATGCGTCCTAAAGCATCGCCAAAAGCCACGGTTTCGAAGTTTGTTTTCCGCCTATCCTCTGCGGATACATCGCTCAGCGCATCTACGTCCAATACCACATCGTCGAAATACAGGGTTCCGACAGAACTGCTCACGAATTCCGCTAGGGAAATACGGAGAGTATTGGCCCGGGCCAAAGGCGCAAAATTCATGGAATAGAATTTCCAAGTACTTGAAGCGGTCAGGTAAGCGCCCGTGGTGGAACTGTCAAACAATCCCTTTACATACCAATTGATTGCCGGCCGTATGCCGTTAGTAGTGAACGTCCCTGTGGTCTTATAATAAAAGGACAGCGTGTAGCTGGGGTTATTGGGATTGAAGGGTATGTTATTGGACAGGAGGTGAGGGCTGGTTGCCGCCCCGTCGGTTCTTTGTGCCTTGGCCACGAAGCTGCCCGATTTGGCTGCACTTACTTCCGTCCCCGCCGCCTTTAAATGCGTGTCGAGAGCACCGCCGAAGGGAAATTCCACCCAAGAATCCAAGGCATTCTCAAAGCTCCAGTTGGCAACCAGGTTTCCGCTTTGAAAACTCCATTGATAAAAACGGGAATGCGTGAGGGCCTTGACCCCCAGGGGCAACGAAAGGAAAAGCAACAGATAAAATCGGGACGTTTTCATCAATTTTCCCCCATCTTGTGCATCCCGGCCTGAGTGAAGATACGGAACTGATCATCGCGTACTGCGCTGACGTTCCCCTTAAAGCCGATGTCATAATACGTGGTAATGTGGCTGCCATTGGTTATGCTGCTTGGGGGGCCCAACTTATCATAGGTTGTAAGATTGAAAGAAGCATTGCTGGGAAGGCAAACGATGTCATCGACATAAACGATGCGGCTGCTGCTGCCGATAGAATTACCCGTGCCTATCCGGATACGCAAGAAATCACTGCTTCCGTTAAACAAGTCATTGGAAGTAACCTGCGCACAGGTCAGATTGACCTCCCAGCGTTGCCAGACCCTTTTGGCCGAGGGATCCCCGGATACAGGATTACCCTGGATGGTCTCGATAAGGGTGTTGTTGGACCGCCGTCGCTCCACAATCAGATTGGGCGTTCCCGTATCGGAGTAAGCCCAGGCTGAAACCCTAAAGCCATACCCTAGATCCCGGACATCTTTGAGAGAAAGGTTTATGGCGGGACCGTAACCGTCGGTGACCTGAATGCTGTAACGTCCGGTATGGGAAAGAGAGGATTGGAAAATACCCCCCTGCTTTTCCCATCTTTTCTGGTAATCCAAAAAGTTGTTGTCGGGCAATACGGCATTTCCGTTTTCGCCCAAAAGAATGGCACAGTTTTCAAGTTTTGCATTTTGGACTGCTCCAACTGGATCCGAGCGGAGACCCTCATAAAAAACGCTGCTATAGCTTTCGCTAAATGCGCTGTAGAGTTTGTTTTTCGCGACTTTGGTTTCCAACGTCTGGAAGAAGTTATTGGTATCGCGACGGGTAATGGTGGAGGCGGGAAGCCATCCCTCATTTAAACTGAAGGCAGGCGCTGTGCCGTTGCGGAGGTCTGAGTCGCCTAAACTCTGATCGTACTCGCGCCAAAGGGAATCCTGCTGGAAGTAATAACCTTTGAATTCGCTTTTGGAAGCCGCAATGACGTTGGAGGTGCTGTAAACAGTAGTCGGGTTCCATGTTTTAAGGCTCCCAGTGTCAGGTTGGGTGGAGAGCTTGTAGACCAAGCTTTGCTTGGAAAAACCCAGAGAATCAAAAATGCTCTGACTCAGGACTATCTTGTCGGGACGATTGTTACGAAGGATAAATCGAGGCATCCCATTAGTGTCACAGAAATTGAAATAGGAAGTGGTGTCGGACATGTGACTTAGATTTCGAGCGGCATTCTGGAAATAGGACGCCTTGGGATGCGTCACATACAGGGCCTTAGGCCATACCGGATTGTGGTAAGGTTCCGACAGGGTGGTCATTGAAAGGGTTGTGTCGTAGCTGCCAGACATGGATTGGAAGTATTTCTCACTTCCAATAAGGGACATACCTCTCCCCATTAAGGTATTCGAGGCATGGTCCAAGTTGAAGAACGTGCGATTTGTGCCCAGGTTCGACCCAAATACTGAATTCACCTGTTTTACGTCGGCAAATTCAAATTGGGGGGTGAGCGTATGGCTGTTGAATTCCGCCTGGCCCACCGGAGCAATTCCACTGCCGTAAGGCGCATAGAAGAAGTAATAAGTAACCCGATTTCTGTTTTCATCAGCCAGAGAAGAGTGGGACACGAGGCCGGTGACTACGAACTGACTGTCGGGAGTGGCAAAACCCTTGCCGTCAAACTGGAATTGCCGATAGCGGATCCTCTTTGAAGAACCGGTGGTATCCAAAGTCATCTGCATTCCCATACGGGCAGCGGTAGTCATCACGGCATGGGACTGCTTTAAAGGCTTCCAATCTATGTTATTGCTGATCAAATTTCGATCGGGTGTCCCATAGGTGTAAATGAAGGCAGCGGTATCCAGTGGATGGAAGCGCACCGTGTAATAATTGATTGCACAAGATCCCACATTCACATTTTCATTGCAAGGGCCGTTGTTATTCCATCCATATGTAGCCACAAGCATATTGTCGGATGGAGAGAATGATATATTGAAAAGGCTCACACCATCTTTCATTAGGTTACCGGTTCGATCTTTATATCCGTTTGGTAAAAGTCTATTGACTTGATATATCCGAGAGTCATAGTTGGTGGCACTCTCGTGCCTAGGGCGTAGGCCATAGCTCGCCGAATCCAGATAATATTCGATGCTGAAGGCGCTGGGATGCGTTCGGACGAGAACCTTCCATGCCGTGTCCATGTCGCTGCGAATGACGGTGGAGTTGCTAAAAGAATCACCGGTCCCTGATTCATAGGCACCTCTTTGGAAAAAGCGAATTGTTTTTCCATTGAAAGGATCGGCGACCACAAAATAATTCTCCGAAGGGAAGACCTGCATATACCCTCCCACGGTTTGCCCGTAATTTGCCGCCATTTTCAACGTGTCGCCATCAAAGGAAAAACCGCTCAGATTGACTCCTGCAGCATCTCTGCTTTGGATGAGGATATAGTCTCCGCCTGATGAGACGGAAAGAATCTGTTTTTCCCATTTCATGGGATATCCGCTTTTTTGTATGGTCGTATTAACTGTGTTCACTCCGAACTTTCGCGAGATCTCTCCGAACCCGCTCCCGTCTTGCTTGATTGCATAGGCGGTAAATGCGCCAGTGGCGGAATCAGCCACCGTAAAAAAGTTCGGAGATGTCGTCACGAAGAGACTGTTCCGGGTCCATTCTAAGCAGTCCCCGGAAGAGCCGACTCTGATACTGTCGCCATAGACGCCCTTATTGTCCAAATCGCAATTGGTGAGTGTGCGGTTCAAAGTGGTCCACCCCGTTGCTTTTCGAATTGCCACGACAATCCTAGAGGTTGAACCGATTGTTTGCACAAGAAAATATTGACCTGAGGGGAAAACCTTGATCTTTCCGTTAAAGTTTGCATTCGCATCCACCCAATGTGGATCCCCATTAAGTATGGCGGTTTTATCCTCCCACCTAATGCCATCATATTCATAGAGCTTGACACTGCCGAAGTGCTCTCCAACTGCGAGGAAATAGTTGCCGGCGGGATAAAGCTTCCATTCGTCAGCTGTGGTCGTGGCGTCGCCCAGCTCCAAACGCATCGTCACGAGGTCCCCGTTGTCCGTGGAGCGCGGGTCAAAGTAGTTGCCGGAGTTCCGCTTCACCTCTACGTACATTTTCTGGGTGATACCTGATTCGCCGGAAAGCGACTCGTTATCTCCATCTTTCACGACGGAAAAACAAAAACGCTCGTCGCATGAGGACTCTACCTTCCACTTGGAAAGCTTAGCGGTGTCCGAGGGCAGGGGAATATCGCTTGTGCCATCGGCCCTTTTCATGACATAGTTCTGGCCATCTTGCCCGCCGCTGGTTCCAGAAAAATAATTTGGGCTGTAGATGTATGTGTCCGTGCGGGAGGATGGAGTAGTCACGCTTTTTAAGAGATAGAAGCGATCAGAATCGTAAGTGAACGTCCATCCGCTATCCTGGACAAAGGTTGAAGCAAAAGATTTAGGGTAGAAGAGCTTGATCTTGTCCAATAAGCCTTTGGATTGGGAGATCCAATCGAACTTGTAGAAATGGGTGAGGCTTCCCTCTTTGTAGCATTTCAAGGTATCCAGTCGGCGTGTCTCGAACAGTTTCTGATCGACACGGTTTTCATTGGGGCCGTAGCCCACATATTCAACGCTTCCCTTAGCTGCGGTTTTGAATTCATAACGCTCTACCTCTTGGCTTCCTTCCGTCCATTTGATGTTTTTCAGATACCCTTCGCGCACATAGGATTTACCCGGCGCGGCGGAATCCAAAAAGCGCTCGTATTCGAAGTTGAGGATGTTTTTTGGGGCGCCGCCGGGTAGGGTGTCATAGAAGGTGCGTAAGTCCCAGCGATAAATGAATCTTTTCGCGCCAACATAGGAATACGGACTGGCTTTGATGAGCCCGTTGTTATAGAACACATACCTCTGAGCGTTGGTATCCTGCCCAAACATCATTTTCTTGCCGTCAGGGAACGTGAAAGTCCATTTGGTGAACTGGCTTGCATACTCCCCCGTAGTGGCCGTGTCGAATGCGATTTTTATGTAGGGGTTCGTGGATACGAAGTAACGAGTGCGGGCGCTATCGATCAGGATCTGGCCTCCCCCATAGGGCCCTAGGTTGCAATAGATGACATCATCGAAAGAGGAATAGGTCCCCTTGTGGTTGACGGCTATAAAAGGGGTGGAAAGATTGAAACCCAGACCCACCCATGAGGTTGGAGCCTTTTCATTGTCGTTGTCGAGGGTGGCCTTGGTATCCCCGCTATATCCGAGGGTAATGGGGAATGAGACTCCGCGGGCGGAAATACCCCCTAAGGGGACGGAATAGCTGGACTGACCGGTGAAAAGGTTAACTCCGTGAACAACCTTGCCCGAGCCGTTTCCCGGACTTTGAAAAACGCTGGGGGCGATGGTTTTCACGTTCGCGGCGGTTGCGCCTTGTTGTAAAAGTTGCTGGGCGGATCCGGTGGTCTCATGAATCCGCAGCGCGCCGGCAAAGGCCGGTGGTAAGACTATAGTCAAATATAACGTGGCAAAAATCCGCTTCATCATGGATGTACTTCCTAGGGAATCAACGGGTTGACGAGTTTAAGACGCTCTTTGCAAAAATTGCGTTCCTCCGCAGTCATCTCGCTTAAGGAATCCACTTCTTCCTTTTTGGGGAAGCGGGCCTCATCGCAGAAATCGATCAAGTTGGCGATTTTTCTTTGCTGCCTCTCTTGCTCCAACTTATCCATCGATTCATCCGCTCTTCGGAATGAAGTGACCTTAAGCCACCCCACCGAATCCACAAGCTTGATACGCCTCAATTCCTCGCGGTTGGCTTGAATCTTTTCCCTCTTCAGCTCTTTGGCGTCCTTCTGCCACACGGGAACATCTGGTTCATTGACCCCCGCTGCAAAGCCTATAGCCACCACCAAAATCAAGAATCCCGCCATAAGGCATGCTTTTTCCATTGTACAGCCCTCCTATTAATCGAGAAAGGTAGAGGCTTTTAAAATCGGGTTTGGGTTTTTCAGGAACAAAGTTGCGCCCAAACGGGCGCACCTCGCATACATAGGCAAAGTCTCAAGCGGCTGTTATTATTCTCCGGGTGGAATCCGGTCGTCCCATTGTATTTCAATACCTTGATTATCGGGAGTTTCTGCGCGACCTGATCAAGCATGAATGCTCCAAAGGTCAACGAATGTCCTTGCGCACCTTTACTGCCCGTGTTCTTCCCGCCCTCTCTTCGTCCGGACTCCTCTCCGGCGTCCTCAAAGGCAAAAAGAACCTGGGTCCGACTCTAAGGACCAAGTTCGCACAGTCCTTGCAACTCAAAGCTAGAGAGGTGCAGTTCTTTGAACTCCTTGTCCAATTCAACCAGGCCACCGATATGGAGGAGAAAAATCAATTTTTCCTCCATCTCTCACGCTTTCGCAATTCCCGGGCGAAGCTGGTTGCCGAAGGGCAGTACCTGTTTTTCAGTCGATGGTACTATCCGGTCGTGTGGAACTACTTCGGGATCAACCAAAAGCAGAAGAATCCCATGGAAATCGCCCTATCCATCTATCCCCCGCTCTCGCCGGCGCAGGTTGAGGAAGCCATCCGCTTGCTTTTGGAACTGGGTTTAATCAAGAAACTCGCAAACGGATATACCGTGACCGACAACCATTTGACCACGGAACCGGAGTTCAGAGGCTTGATTGCCACCCAATACAACCAGCAGTTTCTACAACTGGCGCACGAATCCCTTCATCATGTGGACCCGAAGCATCGCCTCTTCAACACTCGGGTATTTTCCGCCGCGCGGACAACCATCGACGTCATTAAGGAAAAGATGACGGTTTTCCAGCAAGAAATACAGGAAATCCTTGATAGAGACCCAAACTCCGAATGCATTTACACTCTTGGGGTGCAATTGTATCCTAACACGCGCTCCCCTGGATTGGATAAGGGAGATTGATGTATCTTTCCCTCCTTTTGGCCACTCTTAACCCATGAATCGAATGTTCTGGAAATCCAGTCTCATTTTAAGCTTGGGCGCATTGTTCATTGCATGTTGGCAAAATGTCGGCGAAAAGACGACTAGCACCAGCATCACAACCGGTAACCCGACCAAAATAGGACTAGTGTTCATAGAACAAAATAGCGCCGATACACGGGTGCACATTTCAGGTAGCCTCGGTATTTTCGCGGCAAATCAAGTCCCGGTCCTGGACTCTCTGCCGTATTTAACCATCAAGCTGGTAAATCAAGATACATTCAACCTATCGACAGGCGCCATTGAGGACCTTATAGGGTCGCACCTCTATGATACAACATTCATAATGCCAGACGACTCCATTGCCTCCTTTAACATCCTTGTCCAATCAAGAGAGGGTGCAGCCGTTATCAGAGGTTTGAAATACAATTACGACAAAAAATATTTCCAAGGCACTGCTCCTCCCCCGGGTGCCGATTTTCATGTTTACATGCAACGTACTGTGCCCTTTGGCGGTTCAATAAAGATTCCGGAAGAATTACTGGCTATCGAGAGGTATGATTTTTATGCATGTATCCCAGGAACGCCTTTTTATTCAAAACTCGACAAAATGGGAGCGTTTTCTATGCAAGTGCCTAAGGGGAAATATGAGGGTCGATTTGTCGTCATCCAAGTAGAAGGCCTTTTAAGTGGCATAGCTTGGAAAGCAAAAATTTTTGGCGTGAGCGATAGCCTCTATACGGAGAAAAACGATGCGTACATGCCATCAGAGGTCATTGACTCGGTTTATGCAAAATAATCGAGCGGATTTGTGTTTGCCAAATGCAGTGAATGGTAATCTTTTTTTATTTGCTAAAAATCTGACTCTAATTCGCAAAATCGGGTTCATAGGGGCGACTTCTCTTCTTTTTTTATCAAGCTGCCAAACCGATCATTCATCAGTATTGGTAACTGAAATCTGTAACTCCAAAAATGATACCCCAACCCCGAAACTTAAGCTGATCTTCACTGAATATTCGCGACCGGCTCCTACTATGGCGGCATATACCGTAAATATTTTTCCAAGCAATCAAATACCCGTTTTAGACTCCGTTCCGAATTCTACTTACAGTGTGAACTATTCCAACGTATTTGTATTAGAAAAGGAGCATTTAAAGTGGCTAATCGAAGGCGCCGTACCAAGTACGGATTACAACTCCGGAGTTGATTCTATATATCCATTTTCTTTGTTCATTCAGGGAATAATATGGGGGGCGCCATCCAATCATATTCGTGCGGCGCTATGCCAAATACAATATGACAGCAGGAAAAAATGTTTTCTAAATATTGCAGCCGAACCTATTGACTCTTTAAATATTGCCATATCAGAGTTGGTTTCATATAAAGGAATGATAGAAGTGCCGATGCAGGGTGAGCAACTGCACTTTTTCTTTGTACCTGGCAGCCCTTTCTACGCGGTACTTGACACCATGGGCAGATTTAACATCAAATTACCTCCGGGTAAATATTTTGGAAAACTTTTATCGTTTTCCTCTATCTTAGTTAGATATGCTCCAATATTCGATTTAAGAGATTCATTGAATACCGATTCAAGTCAGTCTTTTAAGTTATTCCCTGCAGGGGACTCGGTTCAATCTCCCTATTATATAAAAGACCTTTTCAATAAATTCGGAAAAAACTATTAGTTAAGGTGCGCGATCTTTAACCCATTCCCAAGCAAGCGCGAAGTAGAAATAATTCGTCCTGACTCCGCTCGCGGGTATCCGGTTGATGGCCGATCCACCTCGGTACTGTAATCGCTCTCTGCGACTCCCTAATTCGCGTGATCCTTCACCCAAGTCCAAGCAATCGCGTAGTAAAAATAATTCGTTCTCGATCCGCTGGCGGGAATCCGGTTGGAGTAGGGCGCGACGTCGATGTAGTATGAGCTGCCCGCCGTCAATTCGCTGGCCGCGATATCCACGACCTCCACGTTGTTGTCCCAGCTGGACGAATACCTGGTCGAGCCGTTGTACTGTACGATCAGATCCAAATCGCTCAGTGCATTAATGCTTCCCCCGACCACCGGATTGCTGTCCCAAGTTAAAACCGCGCGCAAATGTTTTCCGCTCGGCTTCGGATTCGGGACCAGGTAATTGAATCTTTTGTTTCCCGCCGAAAAATCCGCCGCGTACATGGAAGCGGCCATCATGCCTTTCTCGACCGCGGAACCGCTTACAGCGACAGTGGTGTGGTTTTGGGCAAAGGAGACCGCCTCGGAACCAGACACTACTCCGGAGCCGTCCCGGCCATCAGTACCGGAAGTCCAATCCCCGCCGTCCACATTCTGCGCAGTAAGGATCATGGTCGCCCGCACCTTCTCCGGCCAACCGGCCAAGCGACTGTCGGCAGCGATCACATCGGCGGCGATGCCATTGCCAACCCCGGCACTCCAGCTCGTGCCACATGCTACCGTACCGGATCCTGCCAAGCATGTGCTCGCAAAATCAGTACCCGTGTAAGGTGTGCCTGGAACCACCACATGCGGCATTTCCCTGTCGCCAGCGCAATTCGCGCCGCTACCCGAGATGCAGCTGCCATACACGGGAGGGGGGTTCTTGGTCTGAGTGCAGTCCGCAAGTTCATATGTGCTATTGTTTGTGTGTCTAACATCTCCCACACTGATTCCATTATAACCTTGCCAGTTTACTTCATAGCTATAGCCGGCGTTGCCCGAACCGTTCACGTATACGGGATATGGGTAGCGGTAAGCAAAATCATCCATGACCAGAAATTCCGAATTGGTGGCGTGATAGGGGGAAGTGCCACCCCGCGTGAGACTCATGTTCACGGTTTGGATGCCATTGTTGATGAGGTAATTGACGTCATTGGAGCCATCATACGTGACGCTAAGCCGATGGTAGAAGGAAGCTGAAGGCGCGGTCGCGATCAAGCAACGGAAGACGCCATTGGCGTGCCGGATTTCCCATGCGTCACTGCTCACATTCGCATCATAGGCCACCGGAGTGACTCCGATACAGCTCAAGAAACCGGAAGTCAGCCCGGTCTCGAACGTGGCGGCGTGAACACCTGATCCAGCTCCCGATGGAACTCCGCCTGGATTGTAGGCGGAACTGTTCAATGTCAAAAGATCCGGGCTCATGCGGGTTTCTTCGTGGATCAAATCCATTGCCGCGACATCGGGATCCTGTTTCAGGGATTCCAATTGCGACCGGGTCAGTTCCCCTTCGGCAACGCTGTTACCGCGAGTCTCCATGCCTAGTATCCCATGGCGCTGGAACAGAGACTCTAAACTGGAAATGGGAGCAAGCGCGGCTGCTGCGATGCTGCTTGCACGCAATTCCTCGGTCGAGGCTACTGTTTTATCGGGATAGCTGATAGGGGGATATTTCAAATGCACAATGACTTGGGCGCGGGATTGCTGTCCCATGCCGGGAATTTTTTCCGCCAACTCTTCGCTGAAGGGTCCGCGCTGCGCGTGCACAATGGCGGTTTCACTCTCCGCCAAGGCGTCAAGACTGAGGGAGCTTGGTGAACCTTCCAGAATCACCTGCGCTTCCATTCTGCCGGTGACGGAATTAAGGACCTTTTTCGCTTTGATGACGCGTCCAGGCATTGCATGCGGATATTCGAAATAGCGGGAACCGTCCTGGGTTTCTTGCCCCCAAATCATGCCCATTGAGAATATGGAGATACCGAATACGCGCGAGTACGTTTTCATTGCCCACCTCTTTTAGGAAACTGCGGATACAAATTGTGTCTGCGGATCCCTCACCAGACCGAGAACCGCTTGCCCTTATACGGCAACAAGCCGATTGGGAAATTGTCCTATTGAATTGGATGGCGAAACTACCGTTTCGACCGATTGTATCTGGAGAGGACATGTGGGAAATCATACAGGGCGGAAGATATCCGGCCGTTTGGGCGTTGGGTTTCTTTGAGGGAAACCCTATTTCGGTACTAGGGAAGAAAGGGAAAACCTCTAAATCCCGGAGCTATTTCCCTTCAAATTAGGGTTAAAAAAAAGAAAAAATCCCATTTTAAGTACGCACAAATTGTACGTGGAAAACCTGACTCTTTTCCATCCAAGTGTCTCAAAGAAAATTTGGTTGGCGGACTTAGTTAGAGCGCAAGGAGTCAGGAAGCAGTACCCGTTCATGAACCTCACCTCTGGTGAGGTTCGATGTGCCTGCGTCCAGTGAGGTCGTCAAAGAATAGACTGAAGCCGAATCCACACCGGAGATCTGGTTTTCCTTTCTGGGAAGGGAAAGCAGAAACCCGTCGTACTTATCCTTCGGTAAATTGGGCATTGCGAAAACACCGCGTTCCACTTTGGCTTTATAACCGGTTCCATAAATGAAGAGATAATAATCGAGCAGGAGACTGAAATTGGACGTATCGACGATCCCTTGGAAGGCCACCAGCGGCGCCAATTGCCCCTTAATGACCGCCGTGGCCCCGTTGCCGGGAGGTTTCTGATCCTCGTCCCGTAGTACGAAGTCGCCTTCAGCCTTACGCCAAGTGAAACCTTTCAGGATGACGCCCTGGCTATCCCCGGTCACCACAACGTTGAACATAAAGTTGGACCCGTTTTTCGACCCCTTGGGCCACAACGAATCCGGCAACGATTGGAACGCTTTCACATTGAGGGATGCCTGGGTCATGCCATTCACATTCACCTTCAGCAGAGGTGCGGGCGCATAACCTTCAACAGGGATCTGGGTCGAAGCATAAACGCTGAGGTCACCCGTGATCGGCACCGCCCCGGAATCATTCTTAAAGGCGACTTCGATCTCCGTCGGGTTGCCCGTTCCCACGCTGGTGCCCGCCATCTGCAAATCGCAGTGGGTGAATGCCATTACAACGACAAGGCCGCACAAGGCGGTCTTCCACTTTAAAGGCATCCGGAACTTTTTATTGCGCGCATCACACATCAGGGCATCTTGGTATTGGGATATAATTGCATACTCAAAGTGCAAATCCTATCGGTTTCACGTTCCCGATCGATGATTTCCTTCAACTCCTCTTGAAATGATACTATACGCTCCTTGATGGCTTCAAATCCACGTTCGGAGGTGGAAAACACCAAGGTATTGTACTGTCGGTATTCCGGGGCTACGGAATCGAGCATGTTCGCGGCCATTTGTATGAATTGGAGATTATAATGCTTGGCCAGGAAACCTCTGAATTCAGGTTCCGTGGCGATATGTTTGTCCGTTACGGCGTACCCGTTGGCCATTTTCTTGATGAGCTTCAGGCTCATCAGCAGTTGGATGGCTTCTTCCACCTGGTTTGACGTGACGGTGGGGTGGATTCTCTTGGCGATTTCCACCGGGTTGGTCTGGGTTTGGTTGAGTTCGAAATAGTTCCAGATCACCGGATAATACCAGTTTGAAAAGAATTTGTATTGGCTTTCGCTCAGGATCTTGGCCTTGGAGCCGCGAAACTGGGACAGTTGCAAAAAGTAATGGTTCTTTTCCTCCATGTCCTTGGCCTGATTGAATTGGACCAGGAACTCGAAGTATTGGGCTTCCCGCTCTTTCAAAGCCATGGCCCGGACGAACTTGGGTCGCAGGGTGGAACTCATGTTCCGCTTGCCCTTCAGGATTGCGTAGAGCAGGCCCGAGGTGAAGAGGGTGGGGCTGATTTTTCCGGAGAAGGTCCGCAAGGAAAAGAGACGGTTGATCGTCTTCTCATGCTTGCAGTAATCCTTGATGAATTCCCGGTAATTCAGAAACAGGAAAATGTTCGGTCGTTCTTTGTCCATCCTATGCAAAATGATAGCCATATTTGGCCCAAGCCTGCCGCGCGTGGTTTTTCCCCGGAATCCGAAAACACGCACATTTTGTACACTTTTTCTTGCGAAATACGCTGAAAAACGGGTTTTTACCCCTAGTTCCCCTAAGTACTATTGTGCGTATCCTTAGGGCCCTTAGGGTCACGGGATAAGTCGGTAGGAGGCCCAACATTCGCCCCAAACCCTACTCCCTGCGCAGGAAAAGTCTTGGCGTCCAAAACGCCTTGGTTTTGATTCCTGGATTAGAAGATTCCCTGGCCGAAAATCCGCTCCGGCTTCGGGCCGATTCTCCCCGCCCTGAGAACATCCTGGTGGTGGATGATGACGATGCCGTCCGGGAGTTGATGGCCATAGTGCTTGAGTCGGATGGGTTCAATGTACTGCGCGCCCGCCATAGCAAGGAAGCGCTTCTCTTCAACGAGGAGTTTCCCGGGACCCTGCATCTGCTGCTGACGGACTTCTCCATGAAACCTTATCAGAACGGTTTCGAGCTTGCCCAGCAGGTACGGGCCAGCCGGCCGGAGATCAAGGTGGTCTACGCGTCCGGATACGTGGAACATGAGATCCTGCAGGATGAAATCGTATCCGAAGCATCAGCCTTCATGGCCAAACCGTTCTCCCCCTCCAGTTTGCTGGAGTGCATTCACAAATCCCTGGGCATTGCGGCCTAACGCCTGAAAAGGACGGCCCGTCCACGGATTTGCGTCTTCGCCCTGTCCACCAACTGGACACCGTCCACCCGGTGGACACCGTTTGACCGCTTCTTTACCCTGAATCCGGTGATTTTGCCGTGTTTGGCGGCGACGGGAGCCGCCTGGAACCTGGTACGTCCCTTGCTTTTCCAATAGGGTATGAAAACCACCCTCGCATTCGCCCTGACCGCCTGTTTCGGTTTTACCGGGTGCTATACCCAGCTCTATACCCAGGGATACGCCACGCGCGCCGTGGAGGGAGAATACGCCCAATCGCCGCGGGACGCGGCCGATACCGCTCTGGCCGGCGATTCTTCGCAAGCGGCGCAAGCCCGCGAAGGAGACACCTTATACCGTCCGGGCGCCGTCGTCGTGAACAACTATTACCAGGACAGACCGTATTACCGGGGTTACCTGGTGGACGAATGGGAATATCCCTCCATCTCCTTCGGATTCTACTCTTCCCGCTACCGGGATTATAACGGAGCCTATTGGTGGAGCGATCCCGGGTATCGCCGCGGCTATGACCGGGGCGGCTATGGGCGCCGCGACGGCGGATCCTATCCTTCCGCGGGAGGCGGAACCGCCGGTCCGTACAAATCGGACAAGCGTATTTTCTCCACCGCGCCCGACCGCCCGGCCAAAGGGCACCGATCCACGTCTGGGAGCACCTACATTCCCCCGCCCGCTCCGAAAGCCGCCAGCGAAGGTTCGTCGAACTCCGGATCTTCCAGCTCCGGGTCCTCCGCATCGGCCCCGTCTTCGGGCGGGGATTCCTCATCGGGATCGAAAAGCGGTTCCGCCTCTTCCGGCTCTTCTGATAAAGAGGATCATCCTGCTTTGAATAAGGGGAGGCGCCGTTGAATCAGCGCATTGTTCTGGCCCTGTCTCTGGCCGCTTGCGCGCTTACGGCCCGGGCTACGGATTATCCTACGCCTTTCAACCTGGGCCGCGCCCAGGATATCGCCGCCCGGCCCATGGCCTTGGGGGGCAGCTATACGGCAGTGGCCTCCGATGCCTCCGCGTTGTACTACAATCCCGCGGGCCTGAGCGCGGTCAAGAAGCATGAGCTTTCCCTCTCGCTGGAACGCACCGTTTTGAACGGCATCGATCAGGCGGACGGATTCGCGCAACACACCGATCATCAGGAAGATCTGCGCATCCAGTCCCTGGCGTGGCTGCTGCCCGTCCCCACCGTGCGGGGAGGCCTCACGTTCGCATTCGCCTATTACCGGCCGCGCACCTTCGCGGACGTCATCTCCTATGAAGACGCCCTGTCCGCCACGCGGGGAACCTATGAATACAAGGCGGACGGAGCCCTGGACAATTACCGGGCGGGCATGGGCATCGATATCGCTCCGGACCTGAGCTTCGGCCTGGCGCTGGGTTACGTGACCGGCGGCGAGGAGATCCGCGTGTCCGACAGCGGGCAGGTGGGCTATCTCCGCAACTACAACGGCTTCAACCTGGAACCGTCCCTGATGTTCAAGATTTCCCCGCGCCTGCGGGCGGGAGTCTCCCTGGTCCTGTGGGAGAAGTTCTTCAATCTCGAAGAAGTCTACGAGCAACAGGGCGTGGGAAATTCCGAAGACAATTATCAGGTCAGCTACCCTTTCCAGGTGAAGTCCGGGCTGGCTTACCAGGGAAATTCCTTTCTGGTGGCCGCGGATGCGCGCCTGAACGGCTTCAGCCAATACCGGTATGGAACCTCCGATGCCTCCACGCTGGAAAAGACCGGGTACAAGGATGAGTTGATCCTGTCCCTGGGGGCGGAGAAATTCCTCCCGGTGGCCAACGCCATGCTGCGGGCCGGCTATACCATGAACACGCTTCCGGAAACCGCTTTCGATCCCACCTACAACCTGCATCGCTTCAGCGCGGGAGTCGGGTTCCTGGTGAGCGGATCGCTGGCTTTGGACATGGCCTACTCGTATTCCTTCTGGGGCCTGGCCGGGGATGGAATCAGTCTGGACAATCGCGAGCATCGCGCCCTGCTGACCATGGCGTACCGGTATTGACGGGAAGGTCAGCGGTCGGATAACTACATTCAGGTTCCAGATGTCTCTCCGTCGCCTGGCCGTTGTCGCATTGGGTTCGCTGCTGATTCCGGGACTCTTCCCGGGCGCGGCCATGGCCGCCGCTCCCTCCCTCCCTGCCGCTCCGGCTCTTTCCGCCGCGGAGCCCGGATTCCGGTTGGAGAAATCCCCTCAGGCTTCAGGCCCTGCCGCCTTCGACTCCACCCTCCTGGACGCCCTGCCCGCTTATCTGCAAGTCCGATCCGCCCTGTTTTGCGGCTGGGCGGATACGGGCATGTACATCGGCACCCAGATGGGACGCTTTCCGCAATTGCACCAGGTGGCCGCGCCGGGCGCTGATCGCCGCCAACTCACCTTCTTTCCGCGCCGCCTGGCGGGCTTCTACCTCAATCCGCTGCCCGCCGCCAAAGCCCTCCTTTTCACGGAGGACGTGGGCGGCAACGAAGAGTTCCGACTGAGGATGCACGACTTGCGGACCGGCGCGGACCGGGACATGGGCGCGCCGCCGGGCCGCGTGGACGGCCTGATCTGGAACGATTCCGGCACCGCCTTCGCCTATTCCCATACCCCGACGGGTACGGACCGCTGGGACATCCGCCTGGGCCGCACCGACGGCAGGGATACCCTGTTGCTGAGCCTTCCCGGCACCTGGGGCGCGATGGATTTGCGGCCGGACGGCAAGCGCCTGTTGGCGCAGAAATACGTTTCCGCCTCCGAGTCGGAACTGTTCATCCTGGACCTGACCGACGGCAGGTTGACACCGCTGTTACCTGGGGAGAAGCCGGCCTATGCCGATCATGCCCAATGGATCCGCGGTCCGGACAAGTCCCGGGAGGGTGCGGACTGGTCCGTGGTTTTCACTTCGGATCGCGATGGGGAGTTCCATCGTCTCTATGTGATTAGACCCGACAGCGGCGCCAAGCCCGTGGCCTGGTCCGACCCGGCCGAATGGGACGTGGAGTGGGCGAGCCTGACTCCGGACAGGCGGTCCCTGGTCTATTCGCTGAACCAGGAAGGCTACAGCCGGCTTTATTTCCTGGAGGGATCGCCGACAGGCGGGAGGAAACCGGCCCGCGCCTTGGCGGACATCCCTTCCGGCGTCATCAACGAAGTCGTCTTCCGGCCCGGACCCGGGCCAGGCAAGAACGGGCCCATGGCATTCGCCTTCACCCTCAACAATGCGGCCCAACCCGGGGATGTCTACGCCTACGACATGGCCAAGGCCAAAACGGTCCGGTGGACAAGCAGCGAAACCGGGGGACTGCCGGCCTCCTCTTTCCGCGCCCCGGAACTGATACGTTACCCCACATTCGACTCCCTGCCCGCCGCCTCCGGAGCCGGAAAAAGCCGGCCTCCGCAACGGCGGACCATCCCGGCCTGGTTGTACCTCCCGGACGCCAAATCCTTTCCGGGTCCCCGCCCCACCCTCATCCTGGTCCACGGAGGCCCGGAGGCGCAGGCGCGGCCCAGCTTCGACCCCTTCCTGCAATTCCTGGTCGGCCGCATGGGATTCGCGGTGGCCCAGCCCAATGTGCGCGGCTCCAGCGGGTATGGCCGCGCCTGGCAAAAAGCCGATGACGGGTATCTGCGCATGAACAGCGTCAAGGATCTGGGCGCGCTGATCGATTGGATCGGGGCCCGGAGGACCGGAAACGGTCCGGCAGCCGAGAACGGCCGTGCGACCGGAAACGGTCCGGGGACCGAGGAGGTGCGGGCGCGTTTGGATCCCGCCAGGGTGGCGGTTTCCGGAAGGTCTTACGGGGGCTTCATGTCCCTGAGCGCCCTCATAGAATACGGGCCGCGTCTGCGCGCCGGTATCAACACGGTGGGCATCACCCATTTCCCCACCTTCCTGAAAAGGACCAGCGGCTACCGAAGGGACCTGCGGCGGGCCGAGTACGGGGATGAAAGGGATCCGCGCATGGCGGCATTCCTGGACAGCATTTCCCCCCTGACCCGGATGGACCGGATCGCCACCCCGCTCCTGCTCTGCCATGGCCGCAACGATCCCCGCGTGCCTTATGAGGAATCGGAGCGCATCTTCGCGGCCCTGAAGGCGCGCAAGGTCCCGGTCTGGTTCATGACCTTCAACGAGGAAGGCCACGCGGTCCGGGAGCAGGAAAGCCAACTGATCCAATGGCGGGTGACGGCGGAGTTCCTGGCGCGGGAACTGGGGACGCCGGGCCGGTAATCCGCGTCATTAATGCCTCTTCGCGCAAGTAAAGCGCACGTCGGCGCGGCGCCGCCCACCATGCAAAACGGGGCGAAAATGCTATCTTTTGCCGCGTTCCGGACGCGCCGATTACAGGACCGCGCGCCGGATCGTTCTCGCTGATTGCGGAAAGGTCCCTGGATGCATGCACTGAAGAAATACATGGCTTCCTCTATCGGGAAGAAACAGATGATGGGGGCCACGGGCATCGCCTTGTACGGCTATCTCCTCGTCCACCTGGTCGGCAACATAGGCATGTTGTTCGGCGCGGAACGCTATAACAAGTATGGCTACCTGCTGTTGCACGAAATGGCGGAATTGATCGTTCCCATCGAAATCTTCCTCATTATCGCCGTCCTCATTCATATCCGCCTGGCCATCCAGCTCACCATCGAGAACCGGAAGGCCCGGCCCGTCGCCTATGCGGTCAAGAAGTCCTCGAAGCAGACCCTGCATTCGGCGTCCATGATGATGACCGGCAGCGCCATCCTGATTTTCATCATCATCCACATCGCCCATTTCCGCTACGGCGCGATCTCCGGCCACACCATGGTAACGTACGATGGCGTCGAGATGCGCGACCTGTACGGCACCATGATGAGCGCGTTTTCCCTGTGGTGGTATTCCGGCGCCTACGTGCTGGCCATGTTGCTCATCTTCTCCCACCTTTCCCACGGCGTGCAGAGCAGCATGCAATCGCTGGGCATGAACCATCCCAAATACACCCCCTTCGTCCATTTCGCCGGACGCGCCTACGCGATCCTGATCACCGGGGGCTTCAGCCTATTGGCCATCTGGGCCTATTTCCAACACGGAGGAACGCCTTAATGATCCTCGACCCCAAAGTGCCGCCGGGCCCCATCGATAAGAAGTGGGACGACTATAAGTTCCACATGAAGCTGGTGAATCCGGCCAACAAGCGGAAGTACAAGATCATCGTGGTGGGAACCGGCCTGGCCGGAAGTTCCGCCTCGGCCTCCCTCGCCGAACTCGGCTACGACGTGCATACCTTCACCTGGCAGGACAGCCCCCGCCGCGCCCATAGCATCGCGGCCCAGGGCGGCATCAACGCCGCCAAGAACTACACCAACGACGGCGACAGCGTGCAGCGTCTCTTCTACGATACCGTCAAGGGCGGGGACTTCCGCGCCCGCGAGGCGAACGTCTACCGCCTGGCCCAACTGTCCGTGAACATCATCGACCAATGCGCGGCGCTGGGCGTTCCCTTCGCGCGCGACTACGGCGGACTCCTGGAAAACCGCTCCTTCGGCGGCACCCAGGTCTCGCGCACCTTCTACGCCCGCGGTCAGACCGGCCAGCAATTGCTGCTGGGCGCCTACCAGACCATGATGCGCCAAGTGGGCATGGGCAACGTCAAGCTCCACGTCCGCAAGGAATTCCTGGACCTGGTCCTCATCGACGGCAAGGCCCGCGGCATCATCGTGCGCAACCTGGTCACCGGCCAGTTGGAGCGCCACGAGGCGGACGCCGTGATCATGGCCACCGGCGGCTACAGCCGCGTCTTTTACCTCTCGACCAACGCCATGGGCAGCAATGTCACGGCGACCTGGCGCGCGCATAAACGCGGAGCCTATTTCGCCAATCCCTGTTACACCCAGATCCATCCCACCTGCATCCCCGTGACCGGCGACCATCAGAGCAAGCTGACCCTCATGTCCGAGAGCCTGCGCAACGATGGCCGCGTGTGGGTGCCCAAGAAGGCGGGCGACAAGCGTTCGCCCGAGACCATCCCGGACGCGGAGCGCTACTACTTCCTGGAAGAGCGCTACCCGAGCTTCGGCAACCTGGTGCCGCGCGACGTCGCGTCCCGCAATGCCAAGGACGTATGCGACAAGGGCATGGGCGTGGGCGCTTCCGGCCTGGCAGTGTACCTGGACTTCGCCGACGCCATCAAGCGGGTTGGCGAACCCAAGATCAAGGAGAAGTACGGAAACCTGTTCGACATGTACTTCCGCATCACGGACGAAAACCCGTACAAGACCCCGATGCGCATCTATCCCGCCATCCATTACACCATGGGCGGCCTGTGGGTGGATTACAACCTGATGAGCAACGTTCCCGGGCTCCATGTCCTGGGCGAGGCCAACTTCTCCGATCACGGAGCCAA
>JAQBPN010000012.1 GCA_028287505.1 Fibrobacterota bacterium
GTCACAGAGGAATCCAGGTTCACCCACCGCAGCTTGCTTTCAGGAACGCCTTCGATGGAAATCTCCTCCATGTCCCGCATTTCCGGATGGGGTACCTGGGAGGGTACCTCCACTTCGTCATAGGAAAACAGGGCCCGCGACCGGGTCAGGCCCACGCGCAGGATGTTCCAATGCAGGGTGCCGCCTTGGGACGACCGCCACCCCGTTTCCGCGCAGACATGCAGACGGGCCCGGCATTCGGAAAAGGAGGACCAGGTTTCGCATTGGCCCGGCTTCGGTTCCGGCATGGGGCCTCCCAGCTTGTCCAAGTTGAAGTACGCGCTCTTGCGGGCCCGTAAATCCGGAAAGGACCAGTCGGAGGTGTCGCCGCCCGCCAGGCTGCGATCGGCCAAGCGGAGCGCCTCCCTTTCGGCCGCCAAGGCGGAATCCTTCAGGCCGCGCTTCAGGAAGCATAGACCGATATAATTCCGCACGGAGGCATCCGCGGAATCCATGTCCGCGGCCTGGCGATAGAAACGTCCGGCCTCCTCGAAGCGCTTGGCTCGATACAGGAGATTGGCCTTTTCCTTGAGGGGTTGCGCCTTCTTGGCGGCGGCCGTGGCGGCGGCCGTGGCGGGAGCCGCAGGGGCGGCGAAGCCGGGGCCCGGCGCAGTAAGCGTCTGCGGAGCCGAATGCGCCGGCGGGGCCGATTGCGCCGGCGCAACGGGGTCTTGGCCCCATTCATCTTCATCGGTGGGAGCCAAGGCGGCGGCGAAGACGAAGCATGTTGCCAGGATCAGCATCAGAATCGAATTCTACCGCTTGCCGGGCCCCGGATCCAGCCCGGAAGGATCCGAGCGCTCAGAGCCGCCTTACGAATCGTGCGTGGATATTTCCCTTGCGTCCAAAGCCCTCCGCCCCGCCCACTTTCCGGCCGGCCGCGTCGACGGCCCCGCCTGGACCGGCCGTGAAGCCAGCCCCGCGTCCAAGCGAACGGATGCCCATCTCATGTTCATAGACCAGAGTGACTTCCGCGTTGCCCTCTCCGATCCGGAAGCTGTCCCAGTAGGTCCAGGATTTGGCGATGCGCAGGGTGGTATCGGCGCGGAACAGGTCCTTGCAGGGACTTAAGGGGACCAGGGCAGTATATTGGGCCGGGAAATCCAGGATGACCGAATCCGGCCGCACCGTGAGAATAAGCGGACCGCCCGATGCGCCGACGCAGAGTCCGGGAGCCGCGCAACCGCCGGCAGGATCCGTGGCCACGAAGCCTGTGGCCAGAGGCACGGTATCGGAAGCTTGGCTTGGGTTGCCCCGGATGAAGTCGAACAGAGGAGCGGAGAAGTTCCCTTCGGAATCGGAAAGCGGTACCTTGACGATCATCGGCGCGCTTTTGGATCCGCCGGTGTAGTAGATTGATTTTTGGGCATTGGAGAACGCAGTGCTGGAAACGGCAATCCCGCCGAAACCGGATGGAGTGTCACGCAACCGGGAATAGACTGGCGCGCCGATCGCGGGATAGCGCAGGATTCCCAGCCCGCGCGAATCCCGGACAACCTGGAAATCGCGAAAGCCGCCTTCAGCCAAGTGGAAGGAAGTCCAACCTCCGCCCTCCTTCACGGCCGCGAAGCCATAGTCCCCCAGCGCTCCGGAGCCATCCAATACCCGGATGGGTCCGGGCATGCCGGAAGCTTGGTGGGAAAGCGGGACATCCTGATTCCAGGAATAGATTCCACCCGCCAATCCGCCGAAAAGCCCTCCACCGTAAGCGGTGAAAACTTCCTGAGAAGCCAGATCCGCCCCGGGCACCGACAGAACACCTTGGCGCCAACCGGCTCTGCGCAGGAGGCCGCCCACGCCGCTGATGAAGATATTCTCGTCGGACAAGGAATCGGGATCCCGCTGAACGGCAATCGTGATCGGCCATTGGCCCGCCTTAAGGCCGATGGGAACGGAATACCGCCGCAAGGCCCATGCGGAAGAGGTGTCCGCCCGCAAGGTAGCGGCATAGCGATAGAGCTTGCCGTCGGGCATGGCGAAAGCGAAGACGGCCTCGAAAACGTTTCCCGCGCCCGACCCCGGCGCGGATAGGACGAGAGCGAACGGAGGCGGTACCGCCAACCGCGGACCCGGCAGACGGATCCCGGGAAGCTGCCGCCGGATCGGCTCGCATGGCGCGCACATAGAGGCCGGGCACCTGCTTTCGACGGAGGCGATGCGGATGGAATCGAGCGTTCCCCAGGCCATCAGGTTGTCCGAGGTTTGCAGGCGATTTTCCCACCCCAGCCCCAGATCCCCGCTCGCCTTGAGGAAGTCTCCTTTTGAAATGGGAGGCGGCCCTTGGGCGCGCGCCGGCGTGGCGAATCCCGCGGCCCCCGCCCCCAGCAGGCCCGCGAGCAGCCAAGTCCTGACGGCGATGGAATGTTTCCCGATTCTCCGGGCAATCGTTCCGTACATGCGTTTCTCCCTCCCCCGTCGCCCACCTTTATCAAAAAACGAGCCATCCGGAAAACCAACCGCTTTCAATGGATTCATCCTTTCTCCCGCCCGCATCCGGTCAACCCGCGCATGGCCGGTCAATTCCAGCGCGCAGTATCGAATCACCGGTGGGCCAGGCCCGTTCAGGCATGCCTTGTATTTTATTCGCGGACCTAAACAAAACGGGACTTCGCCGTATTCCGAAATTGCCGGAAAACGGGCAAAATTCTAACGTTTACCCTGGTTTTAGCCCTTTAGCGATGGAGTGAAGATGGAAGGCCTGGATATCAAATCGATTTACGCCGGACTGGATGCCAAGCATGCCTATGCCCGCAAGACCCTGGGCAAAGCCCTCACCCTCGCCGAAAAAATCATCTGGTCGCATCTTCACGATGCCGCGCAGCCGAAAATGGAACGCGGCAAGTCCTTCGCCCTGCTCCGCCCCGATCGCGTGGCCATGCAGGACGCCACCGCCCAGATGGCCATCCTCCAATTCATGCAGGCGCAAAAGGCCAAGGTGGCCGTGCCCACCACCGTGCATTGCGATCACTTGATCATCGCCCGGGACGGCGCCACCCGCGACGTTGAGATCGCGAACAACGAGAACAAGGAAGTCTTCGACTTCCTCAGCTCCGCGGCCCGCAAATACGGAATGGGTTTCTGGAAACCGGGATCCGGCATCATCCACCAGGTGGTGCTCGAGAACTACGCGTTCCCCGGCGGCATGATGATCGGCACGGACTCCCATACGCCCAACGCGGGCGGACTGGGCATGATGGCCGTGGGCGTGGGCGGCTCGGACGCCGTGGACGTCATGGTCGGCATGCCCTGGGAAGTGCTCTATCCCAAGGTCACGGGCATCCATCTCAAAGGCACCCTCAACGGCTGGACCTCGGGCAAGGACGTCATCCTCAAGCTTCTGGAGATCCTCACCGTCAAGGGCGGCACCAACAAGATCATCGAGTACTTCGGCAAAGGCGTGGAGACCTTGTCCTGCACCGCCCAGGCCACCATCACCAACATGGGCGCGGAATTGGGAGCCACCTGCTCCCTGTTCCCGTTCCACAAGTCCATGGGCGATTACCTGCGCGCCACCCGCCGCGCGGACGTGGCGGATCTGGCCGAGAAGTACAAGGCCTTCCTCAATCCCGATCCGGAAGTGCTTTCCAATCCTTCCGCCTACTACGACGAAGTCATCGAGATCGATCTCGACAAGCTGGAACCCTACGTGGTGGGACCGCATAGCCCGGACAAGGCCCGCCCCATCTCCAAGTTCAAAGAGGAAATCGAAAAGGAGAAATATCCGGAACTCCTTTCCGCCGCTTTGATCGGATCCTGCACCAACTCCTCCTACGAGGATGTCGGCCGCGCCGCCTTCGTGGCCCGCCAGGCCCTGGCCCAAGGCGGCAAGGCCGCCTCGCAGTTCTTCGTGAGCCCGGGCTCCGAGCAGGTGTTCGATACCACCAAGCGGGACGGCTACCTGGATTCCCTGGACAAGATGGGCGCCGTGGTGATGGCCAACGCCTGCGGACCCTGTATCGGCCAATGGCAGCGCAAGGACCTGGCGGAAGGCACCGCCAATTCCATCATCACCTCCTTCAACCGCAACTTCCGCGGCCGCAACGACGGCAACAATGCCACCCTGTCCTTCATCGGTTCGCCGGAACTGGTGACCGCCATGGCCTTGGCCGGCACCATCAAGTTCAATCCGCTGACGGATTCCCTGAAGGCCGCCGACGGCTCCTCTTACAAGCTGCAGGCCCCGGTCGCCGACGCCCTGCCCGCCAAGGGCTTCGCGTTCAACGACGGAGGCTTCATCGCCCCGGCCAAGGACGGCGCCACGGTGGAAGTGAAGGTCGCCGCGGACAGCAACCGCCTCCAGCTCCTGGAGCCCTTCAAACCCTGGGACGGCAAGGAAATCGAGGATGCCCTGGTGCTCGCCAAGGCCCAAGGCAAATGCACCACCGACCATATCTCCCCGGCCGGCAAGTGGCTCAAGTTCCGCGGCCATTTGGACAAGATTTCGGACAACATGCTGGTGGGCGCCACCAACGCATTCGGCGTGGCCGCCAACGGCACAGCCGCCATCGGCACGGGCAAGAATGTGCTGACGGGCGAAACCGGCAAGACCTATCCCCAGATCGCCCGCGACTACAAGTCCAAGGGCAAGGGCTGGGTGGTATTCGGGGAAGAGAACTACGGGGAAGGTTCCTCGCGCGAGCATGCCGCCATGTCCCCGCGTTTTCTGGGCGCGCGGGCCGTCATCGCCAAGAGCATGGCCCGCATCCATGAAACCAACCTGAAGAAACAGGGGCTGCTTCCCCTCAAGTTCGCGAACGCGGCCGACTACGACAAGGTGCGCGAGGATGACCGCGTGGGCATCACCGGACTCACCTCTTTCGCTCCGGGCAAGAACCTGAAGGTCACGCTCAAACACGCGGACGGAAGCAGCGATGCCTTCGAGGTGACGCACACCTTCAACCAGGAACAGATCGAGTGGTTCAAGGCCGGCAGCGCCCTGAACCTCATGAACTGAATAGAAAACACATCGAGTCAGGACTGCTTAAAGCGGCAAATGCAGCGCCCGTCGAGAGTTCTCGTCGGGCGTAGGGTGTCGGGCGTAAGAAAAAGAGAAAACCAGGAGTTCGCTTCCTGGTTTTTTCTTTACGCCCGACGCCGAAGCGCCAAGCTGCTCCCGATAATGCGCTACGCATACGCGCGCCGGTCGCCCGACGAAGCTTTTCCACAGCCTCTACCTCTCCAATTTCCTCAGCACTCTCTCAACGTCTCCTCCTTGAGCTTCCACTTCAACTTCCGCTCCAACTTTCCCCGCCCATGAACATGCACCGTAACTTCCACGTTAACTTGCGCGCGAGCTTTGACGGGAGCCGGATCCACCCGTAGAATCACTTCAAGTTCCCGGAGAAGTATCCGATAGGGACTATGGGAGACTTTCGCATGGTTTCCCCGTGAGGCCTTTCCATGGAAAAGATTTCGATCCAGTCCACCTATACGCGCGTCAGCCTGTACGCGCGCCTCTCCGGACCCGTCAACGCCAAAAAAGCCGCCGACCCCGGGGATGCCCCGACCGATCAGACCGCGGGGAATACGGCCGGGGCCGTCGCCGACGCGGACGGTCTCAAAGGCGGGGAATGCGCCAGGAGCAAGGACGGCGATACCTTCACCTTGAGTATCGAGGCGCGCACCCTCCAGATTTCCAAGACCATCACCATCGAAACCACGGGGTCCGGGGACGGTGCGGATGCGGCCGGCGCGGCGGGACAATCCCAGCAGCCCGGCGGCAAAGATCGACTGACGGGCATGGTCAGTTCCTTGATGGATGCGTTGAAAACGATGGGCGGCAAGAACGGCAAACATCGCCACCACTTCCCCCACCTCTCCGATCCCGAAGACGTGGCCAACAAGATTCTCGATCGACTCGACAAGGATTATGCCGAAAAGGGAGGTTCCAAAACGGACTTCGCGGCGGAGATCAAGAAGAAGCTGGCGGATTGGAAAGCTTCCGGATCCTCTTCCCGGACGACGGTGGAATACCAGGAGTTCCGCAGCGATGTGCACATGCAACTCACCAGCGGACTGGACTCCTGGGCCAAGGGAGAGAACCCGGCGGGAACGGATGCCGCGACGGGAACCGGCGCCGGCGCTTCCGGCGCGTCCGCGGGAACGGCGACTCCGGCCTTGACGGAGATCTGATCCGGCAGACCCCGCTAAGGAGCGGCGGTGTAGGTCACCTTGGAAGCGTTGAACGATTTGTTGAAACTGGTTTCCAAAACCTCATGGATCGCCCCGTTGTGCTCCGGATCGAGGACAAGCAACAACGCCCCGCGTTTGTCCTTCACGCACACGGCTCCGGTTAGATCCGCGGCCGCCATCCAGCGGTTCGCGTAAAAGACGAATTGGCAGCGGTAGGTCCCGTCGGCGTACCAACCGTTAAGGGCTTCTTTCGAATACATCAATTGGAAATCGCCGGCCTTTGGCAATGCGAACAGGAACCGGGTGGTGTCCCTGCCCGTAACGTACCATCCCTTGATGTACCCCCGGTTGGCGAAGCCTTCGAAATCGACCGTATCGGGTTTCAGAATGGCGCGCGTGGGTAGCACGCACTTGAGATACATCTCAAGGGGGTTCAACACTCCCACTTTCTGGGTGGGAAGCGTGGCCGCGGTATCCCTGCCGGTAAAATCGACCGGGAGGAGATTGACATCATCTTTCCAAAGGTGGAAGTCCTGCTTCCGGTTGGTGAGGGAATCGAAGAGATGGAATTCCGCCTCCCGGAGATTCAGGTAGAATCGGAGAATCGTCACCTTGAGGGAATCCGCTTTCAGGGTGGCGGACTTGGGCAAAGGGAGCGCATTGGGATTGTAGTCGATCTGGAATTTGGCCTCCACCAGACGATCATCTTCCGCGTTGCCCACCTCCGTGAAGCAACCGGACAGCCAGGACAATAATGCGGCCAGGACCAGGGCAGGCCGGATGCGGGAGGAGCGGAACACCTACTTGCCTTTGGTCAGGGGGAAGAGTTGCATGTTGACCTGGACGATGCGTTCCCCCGTTCCGTCCTCGGCGGCGAAATTGCGCAGTTCCTTGCGGATAAGCTGCAGCTGTTTTTTCAGCTTGGGCAGCTCCGATTCCTTGATGGCGAAGCACACCGAGGAAATGTCCCTTTCCTTCCCGGGGATTTCCTCCTGCGCCCAGGCCGCCATTTTCATCATCTGGGCGTGGTAGCTTTTCACCAGGAAGGATTTCACTTCATCTTCGGTGGTGATATCGGGATCGGAGGCCTTGAACCCGTTGGCGGTTTTCTTGATGAGACCGGAATTCAGGAGCAATTTCAGGGACTCCTCCACCTCGTACGGTTCGACGGGGGGCAGCAATCGTTCGGAAATCCAGGAAGGGCTGTTGCGGAATCCACTCAGATTCAACATTTCCCTGATGGCAATATTATACCAACGCCGGAACACTTGCAGTTGGG
>JAQBPN010000021.1 GCA_028287505.1 Fibrobacterota bacterium
AAGGCACCCATGCTTTCGACCTGGAGCCGAAGGTTCCCCAGGACGTGATCGAAGCGCGCGTGGACAGGGTGATGACCTTGCAGCGCCAGATCTCCCTGGAAGAGAACGAGAAGCGCATCGGGCAGACGCTGGAAGTGATCATCGACGACGTGGCCGAAGGCGCGGACCATCACTATACCGGCCGCACCGAAGGGGACGCGCCGGAAGTGGACAACACCGTGCTGATTTTCGGCGCGGCGGACGCGACAGACGCGGATCCGGGCACCTTCCGAAAAGTCCTGATTACGGACGCCAGCGAATACGATCTGGTGGCGACCCTGCTGCCTACCGCTCCGGCCTGAGACCTCCCCGGCGAACCGCCGACTCCTGCTTCACAATACTGGATTTCGGCGGCGAACCGCCCTCTGTTGCTTCACTGTAATCAACCTGGGCGGCGAACCGCCGACTACTGCTCCAATGTAATGGACTTCGGCGGCAGGCACATATTGTTGTTGCAGGACTGATAGTTCAGGGTGACCCGGGTGCGGGGCCTGGGAGCGGCTTTGGAGGCCGCGGCCTTTGCGGTGAACGGAACCTGCACGTCGAAGGCGCCCGTGAACAGGGACAGATCGCCTCCCATCACTTCCGAATGCTGCAGGACCGGTTTGGGATATTCCGGCTTGCCGAACTCCAGGCCATCGGCTGTGACATCCAGCGTGGTCGGCACCAGGAAGGAATCCAGCGGTGCTTGGGAATTGATATGCCAACCTTCTTGCAATTCCACGTGCACGACTAGTTTTGGAAGCCCGGCATCGGCGGCCTTGGCAGGGTTGGCCGCCGGCTTATCCTGATAATGGAAGGAAAGTTTGGGGATCGGCGCCTTGGAAGGAGCCTGGCTCCAAGCGGCGGTTACCGACAGGACCGATAGAGACACCAATACATGCCGGCCGGAAGCAAGGATTCTGATCACGCTTTTCCACCTCTTTCCTGGAGAACCAATAATATCCTATTCCACGAGGCGGGAAAAGGCTCCCGTCGCCGATAAAGCGTACATGCGGGAGAACGGGTCTTGTTCCGGCACGCCTCTTGCGATTGACATCGCAATTTGCCTAAGGTATCTTGTCCGTACATGCCCCGTGAGGCCCTGGCGACGCGCCCGGGAACGTGGGGAAAGGGGAATTTAAATGTCGGTTCTTATGCGTTCCGTATCCGGAATCCGCGGCATCGTCGGCCCCGCTTTTTCGCCCTCGCTCATCGTCAATTACGTCAACGCCTTCATCCAGCTTACCGGGGCCAAAAAGGTCGTGATCGGGCGCGACACCCGATCCACGGGACCCATGATCGAAAACCTGGTCGCTTCCGCCTGTTCGGCTTCGGGAGCCGAAGCCATCATGCTCGGGGTGGCCAGCACGCCCACGGTGGAAATGGAAGTGCTCGAGTGCAAGGCGGGAGGCGGCATCATCATCACCGCATCGCACAATCCCATCGAATGGAACGCCCTCAAGTTCCTGACCCATGAAGGGATATTCCTGGACGAGCCCCAGGTGAAAGCTTTGTTTGAGCTTGTGGACAACAACCGCTTCGATTGGAAGGATTGGTCCCAGGTACGATCCGTATCCCAGCGCGAAGGCTCCGATGAACGCCATATCGCGGCCGTGCTCAAGCTCCCCTTCATCCAACCCGATCGCATCCGCGCCAAGAAGTTCCGCATCGGTTACGATGCCGTGAACGGCGCGGGCAGCCTCATCGTGCCCAAGCTGCTGAGAGCCCTGGGCTGCCAGGTGGAAGCCATCAACGTGGAGCCGAACGGGATCTTCCCCCACGGCGCGGAGCCCACTCCGGAGAACCTGGCGCAGCTGGAGGAACTGGTCTCCCGCAAGAAATGCCATGCCGGTTTCGCCACCGATCCCGACGCCGATCGCTGCGCCATCGTCAACGACCTGGGAAAAGCCATGGGCGAGGAATACACCCTGGCGCTGGCCACCATGCTGGTGCTGGAGCATAAGAAAGGCCCCGTGGCCGTGAACCTTTCCACCAGCCGCATGGTGGACGATATCGCCGCGCGCCATGGTCTGTCCGTGTTGCGCACCAAGGTGGGCGAAATCAACGTGACCGTCGGCATGAAGGCCAACGGCAGCGTCATCGGCGGGGAAGGCAACGGCGGCGTGATCTCGCCGGACCTCCACTATGGACGCGACGGCATCCTGGCGGTGGCCATGACCTTGCAGTTGATGGCGGAAAAGGGAAAGCCCATCTCGGCCATCGCCGCCGAGTTCCCGGCCTATCATATCGAGAAGCAGAAATACGGGGTAGCCGGAAAGCACCTGGAAGTCATCATCGGGCGGTTGCTGGCGAAGTTCCCCGATGCCAAGGTCGATCAACAGGACGGGATCCGTTTCGAATGGAACAGAAGCTGGGTCCATCTGCGCGCGTCCAACACCGAGCCGGTGGTGCGCGTCATCGCCGAGGCCCCGGAACGGGAACAGGCCGTGAAGCTTTGCAAAGCGATCGAGGAAGAATTGGGATAGCGCGGGAACGCGGCCTTTGACGTCTTTTAATCTTCATTTTGCCTTTTAACAGAGAGACATCCAAATGTGCGGAATCGTAGCTTACACTGGATCCCGGAACGCGCAGCAAATCCTGGTGGAAGGATTGCGGAAGCTTGAATATCGCGGTTACGACAGCGCGGGCGTATGCATACAGGGCGACAAAGGCCTGAACCTGGTCCGGACCAAAGGCAAGCTGGTCGAACTTGAGAATGCCCTGCAGATCGGTCCCTTGACCGGCAAGGTCGGCATCGGCCATACCCGCTGGGCCACCCACGGCGCGCCTTCGGTGGTCAACGCCCATCCCCATACCAGCGTGGACGGCAAAATCGCCGTGGTCCACAACGGCATCATCGAGAACTATTCCATCATCAAGTCTGCCCTGGAAAAAGAAGGCGTGGTCTTCAAGTCGGAAACCGACACGGAAGTCATCGTCCATCTGGTCCATAAATTTTACAAGGGCGATTTGGCCAAGGCGGTATCGGAAGCCCTGACCCATCTGGAGGGCGCCTTCGGCATCGTGGTGGTTTCGGCCCAGGAGCCCGGCGTGCTGGTGGGCGCCCGGCGCGGCAGCCCTTTGGTGCTCGGAGTGGGCGACGGCGAATTCTTCCTGGCCTCGGACGTGGCCCCCATCGTGGAACACACCCAGAAGGTGGTCTACCTGGACGACAACGACATGGTGGTGCTGAACGGCACCTACAAGATCACCAACCAGGCCAACGCGGAAGTCCGCCGGGAAGTGCAGAACATCGAGTTCAGCGCCGAGCAGGTGGCGCGCGGCAACTTCGAGCATTTCATGCTCAAGGAAATCTTCGAACAGCCCAATACGGTTCTCAACTCCCTGCGCGGCCGCATCCTTCCCGAAGGCACCGCAAAGCTGAACGGGCTCAACCTGGTGAACCAGGAACTGCGCAGCATCCAGCGCGTCATCATCGCCGCCTGCGGCACCTCCTTCTACGCGGCCAAGGTCGGCGAATACCTGATCGAGGAGCTTTCCGGAATTCCCGTGGAAGTGGAATACGCCTCCGAGTTCCGCTACCGCAATCCCATCATCACGGACAAGACCCTGGTCTTCGTGATCTCCCAATCGGGCGAAACCGCCGACACCCTGGCGGCATTGCGCGAGGCCAAGCAGAAGGGCGCCACCGTGCTGGGCATCTGCAACGTGGTGGGCAGCAGCATCGCGCGGGAAACCGACGGCGGCGTGTACCTGCACGCGGGCCCGGAAATCGGCGTGGCCTCCACCAAGGCTTTCACTTCCCAGGTGACGGTGCTGACCTTGATCGCCCTGTTGCTCGGCCGCATGCGCCGCACCTCCGCGGACGAGGGCATGAAAATCTGCAAGGCGCTGGCCAAGATTCCCGATCAGATCAAGGAAATCCTGAAGCTGAACGATCAGATCAAGGTCATCGCCAAGGAGTTCAAGGACAAGGAGAACTTCCTGTTCCTGGGCCGAGGCTACAACTATCCCGTGGCCCTGGAAGGCGCGCTCAAGCTCAAGGAAATCTCCAACATCCACGCCGAAGGGTATCCCGCGGCCGAGATGAAGCACGGGCCCATCGCCCTCATCGACGCCAACATGCCCACCGTGGTCATCGCTCCCACCGACGCGCTGTTCGACAAGGTTCTGTCCAACATGCAGGAAGTGAAGGCCCGCGGCGGCCGTATCATCGCCATCACGGACGCGGAAGCCAACCTGGGCAAGCTGGCGGACTATACCATCGTGATTCCCAAGACGCTGCACATGCTCACGCCCTTGTTGTCGGTGGTGCCCTTGCAGTTGCTCGCCTACCACATCGCCGTGATGCGCGGATGCGATGTGGATACCCCCCGCAACCTGGCGAAGAGCGTTACGGTCGAGTGAGTATCTCGATAACATGCCGTCCGGCATGTTATCGAATACGAACGCCTTTCCGGAGGACCGAACCCGACGGGGGTAGGCGCTCCGCTTCCAATCTCAGGTCTTCGCCAGTTGCGCTTCGATGGCCTGAGTGACCCAAGGATCATCGGGCAGGGTATCGGGAGGGAAGCGCGCGACTATCTCCCCCTTCCTGTCGATCAGGAATTTCTCGAAGTTCCAGGTGATCTCGCCGGACTCTCCATTGAAGCTTCCCGGATGCATGACTTTCCGGAGGACCTTGAGCACCGTGCTGCCCTTCTTGGAAGGCACCGGGAATTGGCCGGTAAGCAGGGCATAGAGGGGATGTTGCCCAGGGCCTTTCACCACCAGCTTGGAAAACACCGGGAACTTGACCCCGAAGTTGAGCCTGCAGAATTGCTGGATCTCCTCGTCCGTGCCGGGCTCTTGGGCCCCGAATTCATTGGCGGGAAAGCCGAGCACCATCAGCCCTTGCCCGGAGTATTTCTCGTGGATCTTCTCCAGGGCGTCATATTGGGGGGTGAGCCCGCATTTGGAAGCCACGTTCACGATGAGAAGGACCTTGCCCTGGAATTCACCGAGGGTGGTCTGGGTGCGGTCGGAGCGATTGATTTGGATCGAGTAGAGTTCAGCCATAGGCGATAAGATATATCCTTATCGCTCCCGTGTTCGGTTTTCCCCGTTTTTAGGAGGGAATGGCCGTATCTGAAGTTTTTTGGGGGCTCGGGGCTTTGCTATTTTGATCGCAACCAAAAGGAAATCCAGGCCCCCATGACCGAGTCCACCAAACAGCTGATCGAAAGCGAATACGAGGTCAAACTCGGGGTTTTCGAAGGTCCGCTGGATCTGCTCCTGTACCTGGTCCAGAAGAACGAGCTGAACCCCCGGGAAATCCAGATCTCGGTCATCACCGATCAATACCTGGCCTACATCGACACCATCAAGGACATGAACCTGTCCAACGCCGGGGAGTTCCTGGTCATGGCCGCCCGCCTGATGCGCCTCAAGGCGCGGGAACTGCTTCCCGCCGATCAGAAGGATGAGTTGGAGGACATGGAGTACGAGCTGGACCGGCAGGCCCTGATCCAGCAGATGCTCGAATACCAGAAATTCAAGGAAGCGGCCCGGGTGCTTCGCAACCATGAATCCCGCCACTTCGGCGCCTACGGCCGGGGCCGTCCCGATGCCGCCGATGAAAAGAACGAAGGGGAGCTGGAAGAGGAAGCCGGCGTCTTCGATTTGCTGGCCGCCTTCCGCAACGTGGTGCTGTCCAAGCCCAAGATTCCGGTCCATGAAGTCGAAATCGACGATGTGACCATCGAAGACCGGATGCAAGAGGTGGAAGTCACCCTCAATGAACGCGGGCGGAGCCTGTTCGAGGACCTTTTCGCCAACGATACGCGCACCATTTCCCTGGTGGTGACCTTCATGTCCATCCTGGAACTGGCCAAACTCGACCGCATCGTCTTCCGGCAAAGCCATGCCTTGGGCCCCATCTGGGTCTATCGCAAGCAGAAGGCCGCCGACTACGAGATGGAGCTGAAAATCGACGAGGCCCACCTGGAGCCGCTTCCGGAATTCAAGCCGGGCCTGGTGGACATCATCAAGGAACAGATCAAGAAGCGCACGGTCGCGAACGCTTTGGAAGAGGCTCTGCGCGATCTGGAGCAGGGAATCCTGCCCGGCGATGGGCCCGCGGCGGATGCCGAGGCGACCGGTGCCGAGACCGCCGGGCCTCACACGGCCGACGGCGGGGATCCCGCCACTTCCATGGATGGAACCATTCCCGGTGAAGCCGGCCCCCCGTCCCCCGAAGGCGTCTCCGCCCCGGAACCCGGGGATGCCGAGGACTCCCCCGAGACCGATGCCATTGCCAAAGCCGCCCTGAAAGACCTGGTCGATCGCATGCGGAATGCCTCGGAAGGGGAGATTTCCTTCAATATTCCCGAGGACGAGGACTGATCCCGGTCGATGTAACCGGCTGGATTTGCTAACTTTACCGGCCAGAGTGGCACAGCAGACCGATAAGGAATCCTCACGTTGAATCTTCCCCAGGACCCTTCCCAAGATCCCGTTCCAGACGATTCCGAAAAGCCCGGCCTTGACGGCGATGCGGGGCCGGAGGCCCCCCAGGAAGAAGCCGCGGCCGGGGTCGAATCGTCCCTTGCCGTTTCCGAAGGCCCGGAGGCCGCCGAGGGGGAAGAACCCGAGTCCGTCTGGACCCCGGAACCCGATAAGCTGCTCTGCGCCCTTTTGTTCGCCAGCCAGGATTTCCTGAGCGGGCGCACCCTGAAGGAAATCATGGGCGACGATTGGGACCTGCCCAGCATCCGCCGCCTGGTCAAAAGCATCAACAAGAACTTCGAGGAACAGGGAACGGCCTTCGAGGTGGTGGAGGTGGACGGCACCTTCCGCATCCGCACCCGCACGCAATATTACCCCTGGGTCCGCAAGCTGTTCAAGGATTCCAATCCGCGGCGCCTGTCCCAGGCCAGCCTGGAAACCCTGGCCATCATCGCCTACAAACAGCCCATCACCAAGGCCGAGATCGAATCCATCCGCGGCGTGAACGTGGACGGTTGCATGAAGAGCCTGCTGGAAAAGAAGCTCGTGGACGTGAACGCGCGCGCGGACAACCTGGGCGGCGCCTTCAGCTATTCGACCACGCGGGAGTTCATGCGCTACTTCGGCATCAGCCGCGTGCCGGACGATCTCCCCCGCCTCTCCGAGTTCGAAGCCATCGTCAATGCGCAAGCGCTCATTCCCCAAATCGCCTCCGACGGCACCTTCGTCGAGATGTCCCAGCCCGAGCCGGACGGGGAGCAGATGTCTTTGGATCAACTGGAATAACGGCGCGGCCCCTTCCCATGTCCTCCCAGACTCCCATGATGAAACAGTACCTGGATATCAAGGCCAGGTATCCCGGTTCCATCCTGCTTTATCGCATGGGCGATTTCTACGAACTGTTCAACGAGGATGCGATCACGGCCGCCAAGGTACTGGGTCTCACCCTCACCGCCCGCAACCATGGCGGCGCGGACAAGACGCCCCTGGCCGGTTTCCCCCATCATGCCATCGAACGCTACATGCCCAAGCTCATCAGCGCCGGGCTCAAGGTGGCGGTGTGCGAACAGGTCGAGGATCCCGCCGAGGCCAAAGGCATCGTCAAGCGGGACGTGACCGAGGTCGTGACGCGCGGCACGGCCATGAGCGAGAACTATCTCGACGCCAAGACCAATAACTACCTGGTTTCCCTGTATCCGGCCGCCCTGGTGCGCGGTCCGGACGCGGCCCCTTCCGCCGCCGGAGCCGCCTTGGCATTGGGCGGTGCGGCCCCGGCCGCCTCCACCGCCGGGGACTCCCAGCGTTTCGGGCTCTCCTATCTCGACCTGAGCACGGGCCGTTTCGTGGTGATGGAAGGGACCCTGGAGCAGGTGGCCAACGAAATCTACCGCCTGGGCGCGCAGGAAGTCCTGCTGCCGGAGACCGCGGAGATTCCGCCGGCCCTTTCGCAGTTGCGCGAGCAGGACCGGGTGCTGCTGACGCTGCTGCCCAAGGGATTCTTCAACCTGTCGGAAGGCACCGCCGCGCTGACGCGCCAGTTCAAGGTGCATTCCCTGGAAGCCTTCGACTGCGCGCACATGTCCCTGGGCCTGCGCGCGGCCGCGGCGGCCCTGGCCTACGTCAAGGACAACAAGAAATCCGAACTGCACCATCTGGTCCGCCTCACGCCCAGCCGTTTCGAACAGCACATGACCCTGGACGCGGCCACGGTGCGCAACCTGGAATTGATCCGCCCCATGCACGGGGACGATGAATCCGGAACCCTGTTCCAGCTGCTCGACAGGACCGTCACCGCCATGGGCGGGCGCTCCTTCAAATTCTGGCTTACCCATCCCCTGTTGGAACCGGAGAAAATCCGCGCCCGCCAGGATGCCGTCCAGGAACTGCTGGACCGCCCGGAAGTCCTGGAGGAATTGCGCAAGCACCTGCAGGCCATCAACGACATGGAACGCATCGTGGCCCGATGCGGATCGGCGCGCGCGCATGGACGGGACATCCAAGGCCTGGGCAACTCCCTGATCGAAGCCGGAGAGGTGGGGCGCTGCCTGGAATCCCTGCAATCGGACATCTTCCGCAAGAGCCTGGGCAAGCTGGCCGCCGTGAGCGGCATGGGCCAGGACCTGATCAACCGTCTCACGGAACGCCCGCCCCTGACCGTGCGCGAAGGCGGCATGATCCGGCCTGACCTCTATCCGGAACTGGACGCCTTGGTGAACGGGATCCGCGACGGCCGCGAATGGCTGAACGGCCTGCAGGCCCGCGAGCGCGAGGCCACCGGCATCAACAGCCTCAAGGTGGGCTACAACAAGGTGTTCGGCTATTACATCGAGGTGACCAAGGCCCAGGAGGACAAGGTCCCGGCCAATTACCTGCGCAAACAATCCCTGGTGGGCGCCGAACGCTATATCACCCCGGAGATGAAGGACTGGGAGTCCCGCATCCTGGGCGCCGAAGGCGAAATCAATTCCTGCGAATACCGGATCTTCTGCGGCATCCGCGAAGGCGTCAACGCCGCCGCGGGCGACATCCTGGAAGCGGCCCGGATCCTGGGCGCCGTGGACGTGCTCTGCTGCCTGGCCAAGGCCGCCCGCGATCTGCGTTTCATCCGGCCGGAAATCTCCGAAGACACCACCCTCCGCATCGTCAACGGACGTCATCCCGTGGTGGAATCCATCACCGAAGAAGGCCTGTATATCGCCAACGACGTGGACCTGGACGCCGCCGGCCGGCAGATCCTGCTGATCACGGGGCCCAACATGGCTGGAAAATCCACCTACCTGCGCCAGGTGGGCCTTATCACCCTGCTGGCCCAGATAGGATCGTTCGTGCCCGCGGAAGAGGCCCATATCGGCCTTGTGGACCGCATCTTCACGCGCGTGGGCGCGACGGACAGGCTGGCCAAGGGCCAGAGCACCTTCATGGTGGAGATGATCGAGACCGCCAACATCCTCAACCATGCCAGCCCTCGCAGCCTCATCCTTCTGGATGAGATCGGCCGCGGCACCAGCACCTACGACGGCCTGTCCCTGGCCTGGGCCATCACGGAAGCCCTGCACCAGGACGGCCGCATCGCCGCGCGCACCCTGTTCGCGACCCATTACCACGAGCTGACCCAGCTGGCGGGCGGCCTCGAGCGCCTGCGTAACGTGCAGGTGACCGTGAAGGAAGCCGACGGCGAAGTCATCTTCCTGCGCAAGGTGGTGGAAGGCGGCTGCGATTCCAGCTACGGCATCCACGTGGCCAAGATGGCCGGCGTACCCGACGCCGTAGTCAACCGCGCCTGGGAAATCCTGGCGGAACTGGAGAGCCATGGCATGGCCTCGGCCCCCAGGCTGCAAGGGATGGCCGACAAGGCCCCCGGAAGCACGGCGGCCGTGATTGCGCAGCTACCCCCGGCCGCGCCGAAGCGCGACAACGGACCCGTTCCCAAGGACCCGCGGGCGAACCGTCCCGGACTCCAGGTGGACCTGTTCCATGCGGGCGAGCCGGAAAACCCCCGTTACCGGAAGGCCTACGAAGAGTTGATGCGGCTCGACCTGGATGCTTTGACCCCGATGCAACTCATGATGAAAATCCATGAGATGAAGGACAAGATGGCCGAAGCGCCCGCCCAGAAGCCGGCATCCCCCGCAGTCCGGGCCGGATGAAGGCGGCCTTTCCGCCCGGAATATTGCCCGAGGGGCAGCAAGAACGCATCGACCACCATTACCGTTCCCGGCCTTTTTCCCTGTTCTGGGAGATGCGGGCGATCCTGTATCTGGGCGTCCTGTTCCTGTGTTCGGGCTTGGGAATCCTGATCTACAAGAACATCGATACCATCGGGCATCAGACCATCCTGGGCGCTATCGTCGCGGCGACCGCGGCTTGTTTCTGGTATTGCGCCCGCCACGCCAAGCCATTCACCTACGCCCAGGCCGCCGCCGATTCGTCCTGGGCCGAATACATGCTCCTCCTGGGCGTGCTCCTGTTCGGGGTATTCACGGGATACCTGCAGGTGAAGTATTCCGTGTTCGGCGATGACCATGCACTCGCATTGGGACTGCCCGCGACACTGTACCTCTTCCTGGCCTACCGTTTCGATCACCGCGGCGTCCTGCAATTGGCCATCTCCGGGTTTTGCGCCGCCATCGGCATCGTCACGACCCCGCTCGCGGCCATCCAAGAGAACGTATTCGACCACCACGCGCCGGTGTGGACCGGACTCGCTATGGGCGCCGCCCTTGCCGTGGCCGGCGCGCTTTCCGAGCTCCGGGATTTCAAGCGCCACTTCAGTTTCAGCTATATCAATTTCGCCATGCATCTCTCCATGATCGCGGGAATCACCGGATTGGTCATCGGGAAAGGGTGGGAAAAATGGTTCTTCTTCCTGCTCGTGGGGGCTCTCGGGGCGGGATTGTGGAAATACGCACGGTGGAAGCGCAGCCACTACTTCCTCCTGTTCGCGGTACTCTACGTTTACGTCGCATTCAGCTATGGCTTCTTGCGTCTGCTCTTCCTGGCAGATGCGTCGGCGGGCGTATCCTTCGCCTTCTTCTATTTCATCCTCAGTTGCGCAGGCACGATTTACTTCTTCCTGAACATGAAAACCTTCCTGAAAGCCGAAAGCGAAGATGCTGGCCTACCGGAAAAGTGATTTCGACTCGTTGGGGGCCCGCGCGGCTTTGCGCGAATGGGCCGAAGACGGCGTGATCGATGCGCCCACGGCGGCGGCCCTGCTGGAAAAAATCCCTCCGCCCTTCCATACGCCGAACCTGTTCATCCGCATCGGGCTTTTCATTTTCGGGTCCATCTGCGCGGCGGCCGCCTTCGGACTTTTCTTCGTGATGGGCGTCGGCATGCGCTCCCACCAGGCTTTCGGGGTCATGCTGCTCGTTTTCGCGGCGGTCTTGACCGTCGCGGTGGAAATGCTGATCCGGAAGGAAAAGCCCTTTTTCCGCGCCGGACTGGAGGAGGCCTTTCTTTACGGCGCCTTGCTCTGCCTGATCGCGGGCCTGATCGTGCTTCTGGAAATGAACAGCCGGCTCCGCTTCCCAATCGTTCTGTTCGCCGGATGCATTCTCGCCGCCGCAGCCCTGCGCTATGCGGACAGCTTCCTGGCCGCCCTGGCCTGGGCCTCGGCTTTCTACGCCCTGTTCGATCTCTGTTCCGGTTTGGGAGACCGCGCCGGATACATTCTGCCCCTGCTGGTGATTTCGCTTTCCGCGTGCGCGGCCTACGCCTGCGGCGGGGGCCTGGCGAAAGCCGCTTTGCGGCATTGGGAACACGTCTGGCAGGTCCTGCGTTTTCTCGCCCTGCTGACCTGCTATGCTGGCGGAAACTATTTCGTCATCCGGGAATTGGGCCACATGCTTTTCCACCAATCCGTGACGGTGGATCGGGACATCCCGTTCGCTCCGGCATTCTACGCCTTCACGTTCGGCCTTCCCCTGGCGTATACGGCCGCCGGGTTGGTGAAGAAGGACAGGCTGTTTCTGCATGCGGGCCTGGTGACGGCGGCCTTCGCGGTCTTCACCTACAAGTATTACCATCATGTGTTGTCGGTGGAAGCGGGGTTGGCGCTCGCGGGAATCTTCCTGATCGCGACCGCCTGGATCGGTTTGCGCCTGTTCAGGACCCGGCGCTTCGGCTTGACCGCGGCGGCATCGGAAAAGGGGGCGAAAGGCATCCTCGATGCGGAGAGCCTCGCCATGCTGCAAGGCTTCGCCTCGAAGGATATATCGGCGCAATCCTCCCCGGAGGGACTGAAGGGCGGCGGCGGCGGATTTGGGGGCGGAGGGGCCGACGGGACGTTCTGAGACCCCATTTTTGTAATCGAATATTTGAACAGTAATTCCAAAAATCTCTATTTTATCCCTTCAAATTGGGATTATTTACCTAAAAAGGTAATCTTTTCCTAAAAACTACTTTCCAAAATGGCCGGTGTTGGATATACTCTTTCCAAGGGGCGGGAAACCGATCCCAGAGGAATGCCATGGACGTTTACCAATACGAGGATTTCCGCAAGTTCCTGGAAGACGCCTTCGAGGAAAAGCGGAAGGACCCTTCCGTCCCGGCCAAGGGCAAGTATACCCACCGCAAACTGGCGGGCGAAGCCGGCTTCACCAACCCGGGATATTTCAACGATGTGGTGAAGGGCCGGCGCACGCTCAGCGACTCCGCCGCGGGCAAGCTCGTCACCGTCTTCGCCCTGAAACCGAATGAAGCGGAATACTTCCGCCTGCTGGTTTCCTATGGGCAAAGCAAAGATCCCGAGGAGCGCCAACAGATCTACGAACAGATGCTCTTCCGCCGCAACCGCTCGTCCTTCGTGCGGCTCAATCCCGTCAACAGCAAATATTACCAGGACTACCATTACCCCCTGGTGCGCTCCGCCATCCAGGTCCTGGACTTCCGCGGCAATTACGAAGAGCTGGCCAAGTTCATCCGACCCTCGGTACCCGTGGCCACCCTGAAGAAATGCGTGCGCGATCTTTGCGAATGGGGCCTGCTGACCCAGAATGCGGAAGGGCGATACCAGCCCGCGTTCAAGAACCAGGAGCCCGCGCCCTCCATGGGGGATCTGGTCAAACGCCTCAACCGCGAATGGGTGATGCAGGCGGCCGATGCCCTCTTCGCCTTTCCGAAAGAGGAGCGCTACATCTACTCCGCCCTGCTCACCGTGGGCGCCAAGACGTTCAAGGAAATCCAGGGGCGGATAGACAGATTCCGGGAAGAAATAATCGAACTGGCCAAGCGGGAGGAAAAACCCGATCGCGTCATGCAGTTCAACATCCAGCATTTCCCCCGCAGCAATGTGAAGGAGCCGAAGTGATGCGCGCAAATGGAACGGGTTCCATCAATCCCATCGGCTCCCGGCGGATCCCGGGCCATGCCCGGGCCGCCATTTTCGCGCTGGCCGCGCTTTCCGCGCTTTCCGGCTGCATGACCGAAGACAAGAAAACCGCCGGCGTAGACGAGTTCCCCAACAGCATCTATGCCCGCGTGAACACGTTCCTGGACGAAGGCAAGAAATCCGAAGACATCGATCCCGTTCCGTCCCTGACGGACGACGTGCTGGGCCAGCCCGGCTTCAACGTGGGCGCAGGCAAGGTGGCCGGAGCCAAGATCGCCGCGGCCGCCAAGCAAGGAGCGGAATCCGCGATCCTGGGCGGCCTGGCCAAGGCCGCCGCCGATACCGGCTGCAAAACCGGGGTCTGGACCATCACCGATTCGGTGGGCGCGCCTCTGAAATACACCATCAACACCCTCTCGGTCTGCGTGGATGCCAAGGCCTTGGATACCATCAAGAACAACGAGACCGTCCTGCATGGCAGGAGCGTGACCACCTATAACAGCGGGCGCGTGGAGACCGCGGACTTTTCCGATGCGGACGGCGACGGAATCCTGAATCCGACCGGCACCGCGTCCAAAGCGAACATCGTATTCACCGCCACGGAGAACGGCGTGTCGGAAGTGACCAGGCTGGTGATCGGCCCCGGTCCGGACGCCAATTTCAACACCGAGGCCGACAATCTCGTCTACACCGCCGTTTGGAGCAAAACCTCCGGGACGGACACCTTGGGGACCGCCACCTACGCGGACGCGGATAGCGACGGAGTGGCCGTGGACAATGGCAAGGCCTCGGTGGTGGATCTCGATCTCTACCAAAAGGGCCCTTCCGAGGATCACCCCGACGCGGTATGGTCCCGGGCGCAGATGCGCCTGGTGGTTCGCTACCATGTGGAGGCCAAGGAAGCCAGGCGCGTGCGCTTCGAGATGGAAGACAAGGCCGGCCGGCGGACAATCGGCGAAATCCTGGGCCGCGAGGGCGGGAAGGATTTCGACATGGCCGATACCGTCCAAGCGCATTTCCTTTCCATCGGCACCGCGGCCTCGGATACCCTGGACTCCATGGACGTCCATCTCGCCATGGGATTGGGCAAGGACTTCGACAGCAAATTGGACGACAGCGTATACGCCATGGATGTCCGCACCCTCAAGAAGCTTGGCGAGGAAAAGAGCGCCCATTTCTCCTTCCAGTCGGACAGGCCCATCCCTTCCGGCAAAGATCCGGTGAGCGGCGTCCTTTCCATGGAAGTGGATTATGCCGACGGCACCTCCATCGCCGTGGATGGCAGGATCAGCGCGGAGGCCATGGACGTGACCATCCAGGATCGGACCGGCAAGCGCATGCACGTGGTGTGGGACCGGGATGGGCGCGGGCTCAGCCTTGAGAACCTGAACTGAGAGCCGGCCCGCCCAGTCCCGCAGACATTTCTGTACCATTTGCGACAAAAGCCCCCCTAAAGTGGCTTTGGCGAACTTATAGCGTTCCCGCATTTCTCGTCGCCGGATCCGACTGCCCCGAAAAAACCTTTCGAAAACCTGGTAACCGGACCTGCCGAAACCTTATTTTTGAAAGTCTGTCATACCCGTCACGCGCCCTAACAGGATTTGCCGATGCCCTGGAAAATGATTCTCTACGGATTCGCCTTGGCTGTCGGTGCTTTCGCTCGCCCGGTATTGATTCCCTATTCGCCCGAATCCACGGACGACAATACCCCGCAATTGGTTTGGAAACCCGAAAGCGGCGCGACCAGCTATTACGTTGAAGTCGATAACGACGGCGATTTCAGTTCCCCGTTTCTACGGCAAAAGGTATCCGGAGACACCTTTTGCGTTGCCGAAATCCCCCTTCCTCCCGGAAGGAAATACTGGCATGTCAGCAGCGATCTGGATTCCAACGCCTGGTCCCTGACCGACGATTTCATCGTCACCACATCCCCCGACATTTATTGGTATTCGCCGGATTCAACGCCGAACAAAAAACCGCTGCTGAATTGGAAGATTGTGGTCGGATCCACTTTCTATAAAATCCTGATCGCCCGCACCGCGGACTTTGTGGAGCCAATCGTCTCCCGGATAGTCAGGGAAACGGAGTTCCAGCCGGATCTTGACCTTCCGGCCGGTCCGATTTTCTGGAAGGTGAGCAGCAGTTACGATTCCAATTACTTCTCGCTCCCGGACAGATTCACCATCGACACCACCCTGGTCCCGCGCCTTATTTCCCAGGCGCCCGATCCCACCATCGATAACAAGCCTTCCTTTACCTGGAAGTCGGTAACCGGCGCCACCCACTATTTCATCGAAATCGGCAGCTCTTCCAATTTCGCGCTCCCCCTGTTCGTCGAAGCGAAGGTCACGGGGACGACGTCCTACCAGGACGCTTCCCCATTGCCGGATGGAAGGATTTTTTGGCGCGTCAGCAGCAGCCTCGATTCCTCCCGATTCTCGGAACCCGATGACTTCCTCATCGGCAACGCAACCGCCGTGAAGCGCGGCGGAAATCCGGAGTCGCGGCGCGTTGAATGGGGAGGATATTCATGGGAAATCCCGATGCGTACGGAAAAGGCATCCATCACCCTATTCGACGTTTCGGGCAAGGCCTGTTTCCGCGCGGAGATGGCCGCATCCAGGTTCGACGGGAATGGAATGCCGGGATTGAAGGCCGGCACCTACCTGATGCGTTTGGTGTGCGAAGATGCCGCCGGAAAGACCATCCGCTCGGACAGCCGGAAAACAATCCACTTCGCGGATTAGCGCGGGGCGCAAAGCGGCTCAGCGCGGGGCGCTGAGCTTCACGTTCAAGTCCACCAGGCGGTGGCACAACGTCCGGATCATCCCATCCACCAGGGCGGGCCGGTATTTCATGATGCGGATGAACTGCTGCTGATCGATGACCTGCACCAGGCAAGGCTCCAACGCCTGCACGGTGGCGGTCCTCTTGAGTCCGGTGAAAAAACTCAGCTCGCCGAAGACTTCCCCCGATTTGATCACGGATAGCGGGTAACCCTTGGCCGTAACCGAGGCGCTACCGGTGATCATCTCGTAGACTTCCTGCGGGTTGTCGTCCTCGCGGATGATGACGAAGCCTTCTTCGTACTGGCGGATCTCCGGCTGGTGCTTCACTTCTTCGGCGATGTACAGGGAACAGAGGAGATGGCCGATGCGGGTCTCCAGGTTCTGGTAGGCGAGCCAATCGGACAACAGGTCGCGATCGGCGATCAGCGCTTCCAGGAATGCATCCTTGCCCACGACGGAGATTTCCGCCCCGAACTCGCTGGTGATGGACAGGCCGCCGGCCTCGCCGGCTCCAGGCGCCAACAGCAGGTCTCCGCTGGAATAGAGGCGGATGGTCTTGTCTTCATGCTGGCAGCGGAACACGCCCTTGATGATGTGGATGAGGGAGGAAGGGGAAACCGCCAGGAGTTCCGACTCCCGGAGCAGCAGTTGCGCCTCGCCTTTCCCGTTCAGGGCATTGGTGATGGCAAAGGCCAATTGCTTGGCCTTTTTCTCCATGTCCTCCAGGAAGGGAGGCGTGTCCATCAGGGTCAGCATGGGTTCTCCGTTGTCGGTACTTCCGGGGAATCGGGGGCCGCCCGGATTCCCGACCCCTGCTCAGTTTTCAGGGGGCTTGGAATTGAACCGTTCTTTTGGATTCCTGATGCGGTTCAGGTATTCCAATGCCTTCTCGCGGTTGCCGCGAATCATGTACAGTGCGTAGATGTTTCCGTATTCGGTTTCCTGGTCGACATGGGACGAAACGTACTCCTCCCGGGTCCGCCCGGAAAGGAACAGGTACTTGAGCTCTTCAGCTGAGGGTTCGTGGTCGAAAACCGTTTCCATGGAATTTCCCTTATTATAGGACTCCCTCCCCGCAAGATACAAGTTTGGAACCCAAAAACTTGAAGTAGGCGTGCGCGCGCTCACCCTAGATATTACGCCCCTTGAACTTGACTTCGCCCCCAGCGGTGGGATAATTAGGGGTGGCGTTCCCCGTGCCGCCTTTTCCGTCGATTATCCGCATTTTCGAGGTAGCGAACATGAAGATCTTCCAAGAGTCCAACCTGCGTTCCATGCATCGCGCATTCCCGGCGCTGGCCGCGGCCTTTCTGCTCGCCGGATTGAACGGCATGCCGGCTTCGGCGGCGGCGAAGGCCAAGCCCCCGCAAGCGGCGGCCGCGGACGGATCCCGGGACAAGGACTTCCAGGCCACGGTGGACAAAATCCTGAAGGGAAGCGTGTCGGGAATCGATACCGCCGGGTTCCTGATGGAATTGGAAAACCGCATCGCGCGGAAACCGGGCCAGGACAGCTGGCAGGAAGCCGCCGGCACCTTGCATTTCCAGGTCGGCCGTTTCGATCAGGCCCGCCGGGCCCTGCTCAAGCTGAAGAAGCCCTCCGCCCAGGCCGATCGCATGCTGGCCCTGAGCCTTTTCGAGCTGAAGGAATACCGCAAATCCCTGGCGTATTTCAACCGCATGCGCGACGCGCGCTCCAGCCGGGAAGACTGGGAGAAGCTGTGCATCGCCATGTCCGCCGGGGGAACCCGGGCCGACGCCCTGAAGGAATGGGAGGCCTTCCGCGCGCATTTTTCCGGGACGGACGCGGGGCTGGAGTACCTGGCCGACTACTACCGCAGGCCCATGCAGAAGGAAAAACTGGTTCCCGTGCTGGAAGCCCTGTTGAAGAAGACCAAAGGCGCCCCCGGTGCCCCGGGCACGGCCGATGAAGGGGCCATCCTGCTGGAGTTGAGCGGGTTGTACGGCGAGACCAACGTCAAATCGGTGGACCTGCGCACCCAGTATCTCAAACTGCATCCCGAGGATTTCACGGCGGCGCGCGGTCTGGCCGCCATGCTGGAAGCCCGTGGGGAGATCAAGAAGGCCCTGCCCATCTACATGGACATCGCCCCCCACTTCTCGTCGGACCTGAAGTACAACCGCCACCTGGCGGACATGCTGGCCAAGCTGGACCGGGAAAAGGCCCTGCTCTACTACGAAACCTGCCGCACCCTGTCCCCGAAGGACGTGGAGATTCCGTTGGCCATGGCCCGTTTGCAGGAGGAGCTGAAACGCCCCGACCTGGCCCTGGAAGCCTACAAGGCGGTGCTGGACATCAACCCCACCCATCAGGACGCCAAGAACCGCCTGGTGGCCCTGGCGGGAAGCCGTCCCGAACCCGGCCCTTGGCTCAAGACCATGGTGGAGAACGAAAAGAAGAACCCCCGCGATCACGCCTTCCAGTTCCAATTGGCGAAAATGTTCCTGGCCGCCAAGGATCGGGACAACGCCTACAAGTATCTGCAGAAGGCCCTGCAGAACTCCTCCGACAAGGAAGAGTACACGGACCTGCTTCCCCTGGTTGCCACCTCGGATGCGCAGATCCTCAAGCACTTCGCCCTGCTCCAGAAAATGGCCCAGCGTCCCGCGCCCACGGCGCAATTGCTGATCCTGTTGGGACGGGGCTTCTCGCTCTACAGGAACCAGGCGCGCGCCGCCGAGGCCTATGCCCGCGTGCTGCGGATGGAACCCAAGCTCCTGGAAGGCCATCGCCAGCCCATCCTCGATCTGTACGGCGTAAAGGACTACGCGGCCGCGGCCGCATTGTCGGAACGGTTCCTGGCCGCCAATCCCAAGGACGCGGACATCCTGGGCATCAACGTCTCCTCGCTTTCCGAAACCGGCGCGCCTCCCGCCAAATTGCGCGCGGCCATCCAGAACCTGGTGGCGGCGGAGCCTTACGACGACAAGTGGTATTACCGGCTGGCGGAATTGGACCTGGCGGCCAGGGACACGGCCGGCGCCATCCAGCATGGGCGCGAATGGACCAAGATGCATCCGGAGGACAAGCGGGGATTGCTGTTCGTGGAACCCCTGGCGGCCAAGGCCAAGGACGGCGAGCTGTATGCCAACACCATGGACAACCTCTCCCGGCTGGATCCCTCCAACCAGAGCGCCTACGATCTGAAGATGGGGTATTTCTTTTTTGAGAACGGACAATGGTCCCAGGCCGCCGAAGCCCTGACCAAGCTGTCCGCCGCTTTTCCCAACGATGCGAAATTCTGGAACCGCCTGGGCGTGAGCCAGGTCAAGCTCGGCCGCGACGGCGCCGAACTGGCTCTTGAAAAAGCCTACCGCTTGCAACCGGACAATCCCGGCTACGCCCGCGGCTATGCCGCCTGCCTGGCCTCGGATGCGGAACTCAAAGCCAACCTGGATCTGTTCCGCATGCTTGGGCGCAACTCCCCCGACAAAGGCGAGAAGCACAAGCTCGCCCGCGCCCTGTACCTGAGCGGCGACTACGGCGCCGCGGCGCGCGAATGGGATTGGTTCCTGGCGAACGATCCCAACGCCGTGGCCACGGATTCCACCGCCGGGCTTTCCTTTCTGCGGGCGGGCCAGGTCAACAAGGCCAAGCCCATCCTGGAAAAGCGCCTGGCCTCCAATCCCCGCGACGTGGGACTGCTGGCCACCTTGTCCGAAGTGTACGCCAAGGAAGGGGACGGCAAGCGCAAGATGGGCATGATGGAACGCCTGGTGCAGGAAGACCAGACCGTGGGCGATTACCTGCTGCGTCTGGCCAGGGACAAGGACAAGGCCGGCCAGCCCGCGGAAGCCCTGGCGCTGTATTCGCAATGGACCTTCCGCCATCCGGACGATGCCGCCGCGCTGAAATCCTACCGGGACCTGGCGGAGAAGCAGAAGGACACCACCGCCCTTATCGAAGCGCTCCGGTACCTGACCCAGGTCAAGTCTCCCGAACGCGCCTACCGTTTCCAATTGTCGGAACTGTATTTCGCCCGCAGCGGCGAGACCAAGGAGTTGGAAGAACTGGTGAAGGCGAATCCGGACTATCGCCAAGGCAAGCTGCTGCTGGTCTGGGAATACCATGCCAAGCGTTCCTGGCAGGCATTGGCCGGCCTGGAACCTTTCCTGGCCGCGGAGGCCGCTTCCAACGCCGCCCTGCTGGAACCCCTGGCGGATCTCTACGCCTGGCAGAAGAAGACCGCGCAGGCCCACCAGGCCTATTACAATTGGCTGGCGGTCAAACGCAAGGATAGGGACGTGTTCGACAAGGTGTACGCCTACGCCAGCGAATTCAAATCGCCCAACCTCACTTCCATCCTGAAACTGGGCTGCGAATCCTTCCCGCAGGATCTCTCCCTGATGGCCGATTATGCCGGATCCCTGGGAACCACCCGGTCCGCCCTGGATGCCTATCAGGCCTTGCTCGTCAAAGCCCCCAACGACCAGACGGCCATCGAAAAGGCCGCGGAGGTGGCGCGCGCCCTGGGCGACAAAGGCGCCCAGGCGAAGTGGGCCAAACGGTGGACGGAAATCAAGCCGATGGACGAAAAGCCCTGGCACATCCTGATCGAATCCCTGGACCCCGGAGCGGACAAGGCCAAACTCGCCGACGCCCAGGAAGGACTGCTCCGCCTGCAGACCGGGAACCTGGAACTGATCCTGAGCCTGGCCCGATTGCAGGAAACCCTGGGCCGCTACGACAAGGCCATCGGCCTGTACCGCAACGCCCTCTATCTGGCCCCCAAGGACAAATCCATCCGCGACCGGTTGATTGTGTTGATGAAGGAGAAGGGCAAGAAGGAAGACCTGGCGGACGTGTTGACGGAAATCCAGAACATCGACTCCAGCGCCCACGAAGCGCAATACGAACTGGCCAAGCTGTTCCTGCAGAAGCAGGACAAGACCAAGGCCTACGCCTACCTGAGCACGGCCTTGGAATTGAGCCCGCTCAACCAGAACTACCAGCGTTTGCTGCCGCACGCCATCCAGGGCCCGCAACAGACCCTGAAGCATTTCAAATTGTTGAAGGAGATAGCGGCCCGCCCGGAAACCTCGCGATCGGACGCGAACAATGCGGACCTGTTCCTGTTGCTGGGACAGGGCTACGGCCTGCAAGGGCAATGGGAACCCGCCGCGGCCCACCTGGCCATGGCCTACCGCCTGGCGCCCAAGCGCCTGCTGGGGGATCGCGAAGCCGTGATGGCCTGCTACCGCGGCAAGAACTACGCCTTGACCGCGGAACTGGCGGAAAAGTTCTTCGAGACGACGGGCGATTTCGACAAGGAGATCCGCCAGGTGCAGATCCTCTCCTATGAAAAGACCATGAAGGATCCGGCCGTCATCCGCAAGACCTTGCAGTTGCTGCTGGCGGTGGACAAGGAGAATGCCGGCGGCCTGTTGCGCCTGGCGGAACTGGACCTGCGCGTCAAGGATACTTCGGCGGCCATCACCAACATCCGCGCCTGCCTCACCACCAGCCCCAACGAATTGCGCGCCTTCAAGATGCTGCTGCCTCTGGTCAGCCCCGCCAAACAGGATCAGCGCGTGACCTACGTGGTGGTGCTGGAAAAGCTGGCCCAGCTGGATTCGGCGAACAAGGCCGACCATCTTATCCGCTTGGCGGATTTCTACTTCGGACGCAAGACCTACCGCCAGACCGCGCGCCTGTTGAGCGAAGTCACCGAGCTGCGCCCCAAGGACGCGGAGTCCTGGTACCGCCTGGGCCAGTGCCGGAACCAATTGCAGGTGGGCGATCAGGGAGTGGCCTGCTTCCGCAAGGCATTCGAATTGCAGCCGTCCAACCTGCCCTATGCGCACACCTACGCGCAGGCCCTGGAGACCCCGGAGGAGTTCAAGGCCAACCTGAAACTGTACCAGTTCGCGGAAGATCGCAATCCCAGCCTGCATGAGCGCTTCGGCCTGGCCATGGCCCTTTTCTACAATGGCGACAACCAGGGTTCCGCCAAGGCCTGGGACAAGCTCGCGGCCGCCAACAAATCCGCTGCGAAAGACGAGGAATCCAAGTGGATCCCGGAAGCGGCCCTCGCCTATGCGCGCACCAACCAATACGCCAAGGCCCTGGTCCTGTACCGCCTGCGCCAGGAGCGCGAAGCCGCCAATCTCGGCCTGCTCGACACCCTCTGCAACCTGTTCGCCAAGACCGGAGACGAAAACGGCCGCGTCGCGACTTTGGAATCCCTGGTGCGCGTGGACGCGGCCTATAAGGATTATCAGCTGCAGTTGGCGCGCGCCAAGGAGAAATCCCGCGATACCGTGGCCGCCATCGAGAACTACGGCCAATGGACCGCGCGCAACAACACCGATGCCGACGCCCTCAAGTCCATGCATCGCCTGGCCCAAGGCAAGCGCGATACCGCCAGCCTGGAGAACGCCCTGCGCATGCTCACCGCCATCAAGGGGCAGGATCCGGAATACTCCTTCCAGCTCGCCGAACTGCAATTCAAGTACACGGGCGATCCGGCCCAGTTGGAAAAACTGGTCAAGGCCCATCCCCAGTACCATCGCGGCCGCGTGATCCTGGCCAAGGAGTACTTCCGGCGTTACGATATGCCGCGCATGATCCCCTTCGAAAAGGCCCTGGCCGAGGAATCCGCCAAGGACCGCGAACTGCTGGGCGCATTGGCCGAACTGTACGCCTACCAGGACAAGAAGACTCCGGCCCACAAAGCCTTCCGGGACAACCTGGTCTACCGCCAGGAAACGGCGCAGGCGGGGAAAAGTCCCGCGGCCCAGGCGGACCTCCGCCAAGCGTTCGACAAAGCCTGGCTTTACGGGGACGCGAACAAATCGCCGTACCTGGCCGAAGTGCTCGACATAGGCAACCGGAACTTTCCCGGGGAACCGCCCATCCAACACGCCCTGGCCTCGGCCTTGGGCAAGGATCCGCGCGCCCTGGATCTGTACAGGCAAATCCTGGAAAAGGATGCCAACGATCTGACCGCCCTGCGGGCCGGTTCGGAACTGGCCATGGGCCTGGGAAAGACCAGGGATGCGGTAACCTGGCTGGAACGGTGGACCGCGTTGGAAGCCACTTCCACCCGCGCCTGGCAACTGCTCGGGGACGCGTATCTCCAGGTCAAGGACCTGCCCAAAGTGGCCGACGCGCTCGATCACCAGATGCTCCTCTCTCCCACCGATGCCGCCCTGGCCTTCCGCACCGGCCAGGCCTACCTGGACGCGAAGAACAAAGAGAAGGCCCTGGAGTTCCTGATCCGGGCCGACGAATTGAAGCCCAAGGATCCCACCTATGCCGGGGAAGTGATGGAACTGCTCCGCTCGGGCTCGGAAGAATACCTGGCCAAGGGCGAGATCGCCAAGGCGGTGGAACTGTACGGCATGATGCTGGCCCGCGATCCAAAACAGAAGAAGGCGAACCTGTACATGGGCATGTGGCTGGCCGAGAATCGCGATTACGGTTCCGCCGGATCCATGCTCAAGATCGGCCTGGAACAATCTTCGGAAGCCAAACCGGTGCTGGCCAAGGCCTGGAGGCTGTTGGGCGATTGCCAGGCCGCTTCCGGCCAGAGCAAGCCCGCCCTGGAAGCCTATAAACGCGCCCTGGGGTTCGACGACAAGGACAAGGCCGCCGCGCTGGCCCGCCTGGAAATGACCGGCGTCCTGAACCTGCAGGCGGAACTGCCCGCCGCCCTGGCCGACGTGGTCCGCCTGGATTCCGCCAACGTGGAAGCCTGCCTGGCCCTGGGCGCGCTGCGCCTCAAAGCCAGCGATTTCCCCGCCGCCGCCGCCCTGTACCGCCGCGCCGCCCTGGCCCACGACAACGATGCCGACGCCTGGGCGCGTTACGGCGACGCGCTGGAAGGCAGCGCGGGTCGGGGCGACCCGTCACGCAATCGGGAAGCCATGCAGGCATGGGACAAAGCCTATGCCCTGGGCGACCGCAACGCCTATACCTTGCAGGGCCTGTCCCGCCTGCATCGCGAAGCCGGCAGCCTGGACAAGGCGGAAGCCCCCTTGGAAGATCTGGTGGCCATGCAGCCGGAAAACGACGAAGCCTGCGCCTGGCTGGGCGAGCTTGCGTTGAAACAAGGCAAGCTCGAAAAAGCGGAGGAAATGTACGCGCAGGCTTCCCAGGGAGCGCCGGAAAAACTCGAGTACACTCAGGGCCTCGCGGAAATCTACCTGCGCCGCGGCGATGCCGAATCCGCCCTGGAAATCCTGGAACCGGCCAAAGCGCGTCTGAGTCCGGAGGGCCGTCTGACCCTCGCGGACGCGTTGCGCGCGGTGGGCAAAACCGAAGCGGCCTTGCCGTTGTATGCGGATGTGAACCTGAAAGCGCCTTCCGCCCGCTCCGTGGCCGGTCTGGCCGAGGCCCAGCTCGACCGCAGCAAGCCCTTGGACGCGAAGAAGCAGATCGAAAGCTCCGCCTTCGCCAAGGACCCGGAAGTGCAATTGCGCCTGGGCAAGGCTTTGCTCGCGCTCCGCGAACGCGATAAGGCCGCCGGGGTCCTGGAGGCGTTGGTGAAGCAGGACAAGGAGAATCCCGCCTACGTGTACAACCTTGCCCTGGTCCATTACGATCAGAAGAACCTGCCGCTGGCGCTCAAGGAGTTCAAGCAGGCCTTGCGGTTGCGCGCGGACCTGGCGGGCGCGGCCTACTACTCCGGCATGATCGATTTGGCCTCGGGACAGATCAACGAAGCCAAGGGCTTCTTCTTTTCCCTGGCCCAGAATTCGGCCAAACCGGACCGGGCCATGGGTCTGCGCGGTCTGGCGGCGGCCAGCCTGGCTGAAAAGAAACTGGCCGAGGCTTCCGATTACCTGGTGCAGGCCTCCGAGGTCTTCCCCACTCCGGAAGTGTTCGCGGAACTGTCCGAGACCAGCCTGTTGATCGGCAGCCCCAAGGACGCCGAGAACTGGGCCCAGAAGAGCATGGAAGCCGACGAGGACTACGCGCGCGGCATCGTCGCCCTGGCGGAAGCCATGATGGCCCAAGGCCGCAAGGATGAGGCGCGGGATTTCCTGAAGGAATCCCTGACGCGGAATCCCCGAGCCTGCGAGGTCCATATCGAATCGCAGAAGGTGAACCTGGCCCTGGAAAACGTGCAGGGCATCGCCTCCAACAGCCGCCAGGTCCTGACCCTTTGCCCCGACGAGCCCCTGTCCTATTTCTACGCGGGAGTGGCGGCGGACCGTTCCTATCAGAAGAAACAGGCCGAAGAGTACTTCAAATACTACAAGAAGCTGGGGGGCGACAAGAGCGTGCTGCCCAAAGGGTATTAATTATGTATTTAACGGATTGACCGTTCCACCTCGGGAGGCTTCCATGGAATCCAATGGCAAATCCGGCTTCGGCCGCAGGGAATTCATCGGGGCCGCCGCGGCGGCGCTTTTCGCCGGCGTCGTCATCCAGATCACGGGATGCGGTACGGACAGCAGTGACGAGACCCAGGCCACCCAGGACGGCAGCGCCACCGGGACCATCAGCAACAACCATCCCACGCCGCATAAGGCCGTGATCACCAAGGCGCGGGTGGATGCGGGCGGGGCGTTGGACCTGGACATCCAGGGCGCAGCCGACCACACCCATACCGTCAGCCTCTCCGCCGACGACATGATCAACATCAAGGCCAAGATAATGGTGATGATGTTTTCCAGCGACGGGGGGACCGACCCCCACAATCACATGGTGATGTTCAACTGATCGGAAGGCGGCCGGAGGGGCCGCCGCCGGCGCCCGACACACCGCTCCCATCGCCGCCGGCATCGCGCAGGGCGCCTTGGGTGAAATACGGATCGGAACCGGCCTTCATTTCCGCCGTGAACGTGAATTCGCTTCCCTGTCCCGCGGCGGATTCGACCGTCAGATCGCCTCCCATGCCGGTGGCCAGGCGCTTGCTGATGGCGAGCCCAAGGCCCGTGCCTCCATAACGCCGCGTTACGGAGGAGTCCGCCTGCATGAACGGCTGGAACAGGCGCGAGACGGTCTCCCGGTCCATTCCGATCCCCGTGTCCTTGATCGCCACGGTGAACCCGGATTCATTGCCGGGGGTCCGGCCGGCCCTCAGGGTCACTCCGCCTTTCTCCGTGAACTTGACGGCATTGTTGAGGAGGTTCATGACCACCTGGCGGACCCGGATTTCATCCCCCATGATCCACTCCGGACAGCCTTCCAGGATTTCCAGACGCAGGTACAAGCCTTTCTGGGAGGCCTGGCTTTCCATGGTCCGCTTGCAGAGGGTCATCGATAAGGGAAGATTGAAGGGCAGGTCTTCCATTTCCATCTTGCCGGCATCCATCTTGGAAAAGTCCAGGATGTCGTTTATGATGGCCAGCAATTGCTGCCCGGAGGATTCCATCACGTCCAGATCCTCTTTCTGCCGCGGCGAGAGGCTCCATTCCTTCATCAGCTGGAGCATGCCGAAAATGCCGTTCATGGGCGTGCGGATCTCGTGGCTCATGGTGGCCAGGAACCGGCCCTTGGCCCTATCGCTGCTCTCGGCCGCGTCCTTGGCGAGCTCCAGCCTCATTTCGCCCGCCTGCTGGAGGATGGAGATGAGGAACGAGCAGGAAAAAAGCATGACCGCCGTGGTGAAGGAAATGGCCGGACTCATGATGTCGTAGGCCCAGGTTTCAAAATGGGTCTGGGGCACGATCCAAGGACCCTTCCAGACCAGCAGGCCCCAGAGCAGGATCGGTTGCACGGTGCAAGCCAGGATCATGCGCCATTCCGCGACCCGGAAAAGCATCAGCGGAGAAACCAGGGTGAAGAAAAAAACGTTCTGTATCGATGTGGCCATTCCCAAGGAGGCCGTGTAGAGATAAACGTTCAGATTGATCACCGTGACCAACAGGAACCGGGAGGCGGTGGTGAAACCCAGCCGGTTGATTTGGGGGACGGCCAGGAAGAAAAGGGTCAGCGGGAAGACGAGGCCGGACAGCCAGGTCGCGCCCAGCGCTTTGAATACCCAGTAGTAAGGCAAAGTCATGATGACATGGCCGTAGGCGGCGAAGTTGGCAATGATGACGTTCTTGGCCAGCTTGGGATCCATGCCCGGAACCACGCCCGACTCCCCGAGTCTCCGGATGCCGCGGGGAAGCTCCAGCGCCGCGACGAGTTTTGCGGTTCGGGTTTCGTGGTTGATCGCGCCTGTCTGCCGCGGATCGGGAGAATGGACCTCCTGCATGGGTATCGGATCCTTTCGGGTTCGCATTACAAAGTAGCCAATGTCTCCGATCCGGTCTCCCGACTGCCGGGCGCCGGATTCCATGCTATCTTTTCCTTCCGGAATCCCCAAGCCGGACCGACTCTTGAAGCCAACCTCTCCATTCGACGTCGTCATCACCTGCAACTACTCTCCCTGGTCGCGCTATAAAGGCGGCGCCCAGAAATCCGTGCACATGCTGGCTTCGGCCATCGCGGGTGAAGGCAAAAAGGTTTGCGTCGTGTACAGCAAGGTGCCCTGGGAAAAGGTGCCGCTTCCGGCGGATCTCCCCTACCAGGTCCGCTGGGCCTTCTTCATCGGCATCCGGCCCAGCGTCAGCTCGCCGCTCCGTTTTCTGAACGGGCTTCCCTACCTGTTCAAGGTGGGACCCCTGTGCGGCCCGGACACCATCCTGATCGGCAACGGGGATGAGGCCAGTCTGCTGTGGCGGATCAGGGCCCGGCGCCTGCTGGTCTTCGGCAGCCGCAACACCTATGACGATTTCCTGATGGGTTGCGATTGGACCCGCTTCTCCACTTGGCTGCGCATCCTGTTCAAGGAACCGCGCTACGTGGCCGTGGCCCTGGCCGCCCGGCGCGCGGATGTGTCCACCTGCACCAGCGCCTTTTCCCTGGAACAGTTGCGCATCTGCTTCGGCATTCCGGAGACGCGCGCGGCCGTAATCCCCAACGGACTCGATACCCTGTTTTTCGAGACCGCATTCAAGGAAGCCGGCCAGAAGGGCGTGCTTTTCTTCGGACGATTGGCCGCCAACAAAGGCGCGCACCATGCCCTGGACGCCTACCTGCGCCTGCCCCAGGAACTGCGCCGCGCCCATCCCCTGGTTTTCGCCGGCGACGGGCCGCTCAAGGAAAAGCTGGAGAAGACCGCGCGCGAGGCCGGCGCGCAGAACCAGGTCGTCTTTTCCGGCTGGCTTTCCAGCCGTCAATTGGCCGACGCCATCACCGGGTGCCGCCTGGTGCTTCTGCCCAGCCTGGAGGAATCCTTCGGCAACGCCATCCTGGAAACCCTGGCCACGGGGCAGAACCTGATTTCCACCACCGCCTGCGCCATTCCGGAAGTGGCCGGAGACTATGGCCACCTGGTCGCCTCGGGAGACGTGGCCGCCATGGCGGAGGCGTTGGCGCGCGAGCTCATGCGCATCCGGAGCGATGCGGAGATAGCGGAACAACGGAGCTACTTCCAGGACCGCTTTTCCTGGCGCACTTCGGGACGCCAATACCTGCGATTGGCCGGGCCGAAACCGCGCCAGGCCCAGCCTGCCGCGGCGGGCCTACCCTGAGAAGCAGACCGTGAAAAGACTCCTCTTCCCGGCCATCCTTTCCGCCGCCCTGATCCTGGCTTCCGCCTCGAACAGCCGCGGCGAGCCCCGCCCGGGCGCCATCGTAACCGTGGGGTTACGGTACGACGATTGCGCCGCCACCAGCCCGGAAGATTTGGAGAAGCGCATCCTCGCCGCCTGCGCCCGCAACCGCATCCCCATCACCTTCGGCGTGGTGCCGGAAATCAGCGCGGGCGACAGCCATGATCCCGGCCCGTCGGAAAACCTCCCGCTGCCGCAATCGCGCAAGGACATCCTCGCCGCGGCCCGGAGCCGGGGTGTGCTGGAGATCGCCTTGCACGGCTATGCCCACAAAGCCGCCCGGCTCGGCGTGCGCAGCGAGTTCAGCGGGGTTCCGGAAGCGGAACAGCGAGACATCCTCGCCAAAGGAAAAGCCAAGCTGGAAGCCTTCGCCGGACCCGTGCGCACCTTCATCCCTCCCTGGAATTCCTACGACGCGGGAACCCTGGCGGCCCTGGCCGCGAATGGATTCACCGTTCTCTCGGCCGATGCGGGCGGCGCGTCGAATCCGGCCCTGGGCATCCGTCACGTTCCCGCTACCTGCCTGATCCCGGATTTGCGGAAAGCCGTCGCCGCGGCGCGCGCGGCGGGAGGCGGCATCGTGATCCCGTATTGCCACCCTTATGAATTCAAGGACCAGGACTCCCTGCGGGGCTTCTTCTACCTGGCGGAATTCGAGGCCGCGCTGGATTGGCTCGCGGCCCAACCGGATGTGCAGACCCTGACCTTGGGGGAAATCGGCGCGCTGCCCCCCGCGGCGCCGGCCGTCTATGCCCGTTTTGCCCGCTGGGCCCGCATGACGCCCCCCTTCCTGGAAAAGCGGTTGCGCCCCGCCTTTTGGGTTTATCCCTACCCCGGTCTGCCCCATCCCTGGGGCGGTTTCCGGTTACGCCTCCTGATCGCCTCCTGGTTCCTTTTGCTGGCCGGGGCCGGGTTCCTGGCCGCTTTTATCCCCGGAAAGCCCGCTTTTCGCCGGCTTCCATCCGGAACCTTGGTCAAAACCGGGTTGGGCGCGGCTGGTTTGGGTGTAACCGTCTTTTTGGCCGGGGCCATTTTGGCGGCTTTCCCCATGGCCACCTTCGGGGCGGTGATTTTCGGCTTGGGATTGGGGATTTGGAGGACTGGCGGCGGTAAGAAATACTCCATGTAAAATAACCGCAAGCGCGTAACTTTAAGGTGGAAAGACGGAAGCCCCCGGTGGAGGGGTTGGACGTCCAAGGGGAAAATGATTCAAGCCGATTCGAGGGTCCCGGTGGGCCCGATCTCCGCCTGGCGGAGTTATCAGATGTTGGCCGGGTCCGGCTTTTCCCGCGCATCCATCGCCGCGGTCCTGGCCCTTTCCCTTCCCCCGGAATCCTCCGCCCGTCCCACTGCCGCCCCTTCGGTTTTCCCGGTCAAGGCCGCTTTCTACGATCAACCCATCGGCGGCCTGGACGGCGAGTTCGGCGCGCGCAAGCCCGGTGTTTGCGGGTACGACGGGGCGCACCACAATCCCGGAGCCGGTTCCTGGTCGGTCACGCCCAACATGCTGGCCGACACGCTTTCCTATTCCAAGGATCTGGGCAAGAAGATCCCGCGCATCGGAACCGCCGATTGCAATTCCCAGAACATCGAGAAATGGTTCAATCCCACCTACGCCAGCGCCGTCTCCTGCCAGGATCTTCCGTTCAACAAGATGAGCGACAGCCTGGGACTGGAGCGCATGGACTACAAGGATAGCCTGTTCTTTCCCATCGACGGCATCGCCCCGGCCGACCAGATCGAAGGCTTGACGGATTTCAAGAGCACCACTGGGCTGCCGGCGGGATACACCGCCGTGCAGGAACTCACCGCGCCGCCGTACTACACGGGCAGGCACAACTTCAACTGGTGCATGGAAATCAACGCGCAATTCAAATACCGCGGCAAGGAGACTTTCAAATTCAGCGGCGATGACGATGTGTGGGTGTACCTGGACAACAAGCTGGTGGTGGATCTGGGAGGCATCCACGGGGATTCGCCGAGCCCGTTGATCAAGTTGGATTCCCTGCCCTCCATCGCCGGCCACATAGGCGAGACCTTCGACTTCGATCTGTATTTCTGCGAGCGGAGGCCCGCGGGTTCCGGCTTCGCGATGAACACGACCCTGGACCTCAAGCCCGTCGTCTTCCAGGATCTGGAAATCGTGCGCGAGGACGCGCAGATACTCAACCCCAAGCAGGCCGTGGTGGGCACCACGCGGCTTTGCGCCCTGCCCCAGTTCAACCAAAGCTTCTGCGGCAACAGCGTGAAACCTCCGTCCGGACCGTTCTATCCCGCCACCTGGTCCATCAACGGCTCCGTCATCGCCAAGGATTCCCAGTGCATCAACCTGGATCCGAACGATCTGCCCATCAACAAACGCATCACCCTGGCGGCCAAGGCGGAAGGCAAGACGGCCCATCTGAATCTGCAAGTGGTGAAAGCGAACATTCCCGGCTCCCTGGTGCTCAAGGGCAATGGACGCCTGGAGTCGCTGGAGGTGCCCCTGGATTCCCGCTCGGATTCCCTGGAAGCCCCCGCGCGCATCGACTATCCCTTCGCCGGCGTCCGCCACTCGGACTCCCTTTATTCCGGCTCCTTCCTGAGATCGCGCCGCGTGCTTTCCGTGATCCTGGGCACGGATGAGAAAGGCCCCTGCGGCCGCAGCGGCCTGGACACGGGCAAAGGACTGTTCTCGCAAACCGTGCTCGGCTATCCGCTGTCCTTTCCGGTCGCCCTCAAGGATTCCATCACTCCCGCCTTGCGCGCAGCCACCTGGCAGCCCAGTCCCCGGCGCGGAGATCTGCATCTGGATCTGGTCCCATCCGAAACCATGTCCCCGGCATTCCCGAAAAAGGTGAGCCTTGTTTTCAAGAACAAACGCGGCGCCGCCTGGAAGCTGGATCTGGCGGATGCCAAGCCCATCGACGCCTATCCGGATTCCTTCCGCGTGGCGTTTCCGGAAAACGCTCCGTTCAACCCGAAGGACGTGGACAGCGTTTCCTTTTCCGAGGGCGCCTCGGATGCGGGCGGCAACGTCGCGCAAACGAACTTCATCGCCCTTCCGCCCGTGGCCTGGAGCTCCGGCCGGGCTGAAATCGCCGACGTGCAATTGGAAGGCAGTCCGGTCAAGGTGTCGGATTTCACTCCCATCGTTTCCCCCATCTCCCTGGTGCTGATAGACAAGCAGGGCAATCCTTACAATCCCTCGGGCGACAATGCCACGCTGGCGCAGGCCCTCGGGCCCGTCATCGACATCCGCTCCGCGGAACGCTTGGACCGCATGGAAGTCTCCGTGTATTCCAACCTGGGCACGCCGGTCGATCACGGCAGTTACGCCTTCAACGACGCGGAATGGGATCAGCTCCTGTCCGAATCCGGCGGCGACACGGCCGTGGCCCGCATCCTCTGGTATCCTTCCGCGGGCGGCGCCAAACTGGGCACCGGCGTCTATATCATCAAGGGTTCGGTCACCACCAAGCGTTCCTTCGCGCTGGACGCGGCCGGCCAATGGCACGAAAGAATCCCGACACGCAAGCTGTTCGGACCGCTTCTCTTCGGCTATCTCCGCAAGTAAAACCGGCTCTCCTCCTTTTCCCTCCCTTCCCGCCGCGGCTTTGTTTCGCCGCGCGCCGAACGTATTTTCTAAGAAGACACTCCGAGCCGAACATGCCCATCATCCTGCCCGGGCTTGGGCCGGAGCCTCCGAACCATCCGGGACGCGCATCACGGGGTTCCGCGGCCCAAGCCATGGGCGCAAAGGAGACGCGATATGAAAAACCCGGTCACCAAGCGGGAAAGCCGCCGCAACCAACTCCCCTCCCGGACCCGCGACCTCTTCGCGGGATTGAAGGAAACCCTCGCGGGAAAGCGGAAGGGAGGCCTGCCGTCCGGCTGGGCGCCCGGAGGCGACCTGCTGACGGAAAATTGGCCGTCCCTGGAGATTTCCGAGAATGACAAGGAAGTGCAGGTCAAACTCGAGGCGCCAGGACTGACGGAAAAGGATTTGGATTTGAATTACTTGGACGGCACCTTGATCATCAAGGGCGAGAAAAAAGAAGAACACGAGGATCGCAAGCGCAACGTCTACTACCGGGAAAGCCGCTACGGATCTTTTTCCCGCAGCATTCCCATCGGCACGGGCGTGGATTTTTCCAAGGCCAAAGCGGAATACCGCAACGGCGTGCTCAAAGTGGAGATCCCGAAAATCGCCGACGAAACCCAGCGCAGGCAAATCCCCATCACCTGAAGGAAAGGAGACCGCTATGGCCCTCTCGGATTGGACTTTCACGCCAGGCACGGGCTTCGAACGCGAGTTCGATCGCTTGCGCAGGCAAATGGACGACGTTTTCGGACGGATCAGTTTGGGCGCCGGAGCGGGATTTCCGGCCATGAATATTTACGACCAGGGAGACGAAGTGCTGGTGGCCGTGCAGGCCCCCGGAGTGAAAAAGGAGGATTTGCACGTGGAGCTGCGGGAGAACACGTTTACCGTATCCGGCATCCGCAAGGCCCCCGAATACTCCGACGCCACCGTATTGCGCGAGGAAACCGATTACGGCGAGTTCAAGCGCTCCATGCGCATCGCGACCAAGGTGCAGCACGACAAGATCGAAGCCAATCTCAAGAACGGCATCCTCCTGGTCAGGATGCCCAAATCCGAAGAAGCGAAGCCCAAGCACATCGCAATCAACGCATGAAGGCGCCGGTTCCATCGGGACGGACCGGAGGAGGAAAGAACATGGCAACTGAAGTCGAAAAAGAATCGCGGCGCGGACGGGATGCGTCCAAGAAGGAAGCGGCTGGCACTCCCGAGAACCTGATCGGGTTGGAAAACGCCTATCTGCCCGACGCGGCCATCTACGAAACCGAGGACAACCTTTTCATAAGGCTGGATATCCCGGGCGTGGAAAAAGGCCAGGTGCAGATAGAAGTGGACGAGACCAATACCCTGCAGATGCGGGCCAAGAACGGCTTCGAAGAACCGTCCGGCATCGTGTTCCGGGAATTCGTGGTCGGGGACTATTACCGGTCGTTCCGGTTGGGCGAAGAGTTCGACAAGGACGGCATCATGGCGAAGCTCGAGGACGGGGTCCTGGAGTTGACCGTGGCAAAAAAGGAAGAAGTCAAACCGAAGCGGATCTCCATCAACGCCTGAAAACCCGGGTGCGCCGGAGACAAAAAAAGGCCGCATATGCATGCGGCCTTTCCGGGTTTCCGTGGATCCGCGAAGGCCGCGGATCCGGGAAGCTAGCGGTCAGGGATGAAGACGATCGTATTCCAGGCCTTGGCGGAATAGGCGGTATCGGACGTGTTCAGGGAATCCGAGGACTCGAAGAGCAAAGACGAATCCTTGTCGGCCCCGATGATGCCGTAAGTCCCTTCGGACATCCGCGCCATGGTGAAGGAGGAGTCCTTACCGATGGACGCATGGTACGGACTTCCCGGGATGAAGACATAGTCGATCCCCAGGCTGATTCCATAAATGCCCATCCGGCCCGAGAATCCCTTGACCGCTTTGGGCAGGTTGAAGGCGCTCTTGAATCGGCCATACGCGCTTTGGGCCGAACCCTCCGTCTTCGCGAATCCCACCACGTCTCCCGAGCGACGGTAGCTGAACCCGCCCACGAAGGCTTCCCGATCGTCGGCCTTGGCCACCACGTTGAAATGCAGGGTGGTGTCCTTGAGCGCGGTGGTATCCTTGCCCTGGTCGGCCAGGATGCGGTGCAGGGCGGAATCCATCTCCTCGGGAGTGAATTCCACGTAGGTCCCGCCCGTGAACTCCTTGGTCAGGATGGGCGTGCTGTCCTGCACCGGGTTCATGCTCTTTCCATACAGGCTTACGCGTCCCGCCGCGGCGGAACCGTCCGTGGGACTGAAGTTCAATTCCATCTTCGGGTTTTCCACCCCATCGCTGCCGCCCAGGCATCCGGTGAGCGTGAAAATCGCCACGATACTCGACAATGCATATGGAAACGATCCGAATCGCAACATACGATGGCCCAAGGCCTTCCTCGCTTCCCCCATAATCCCGTTATCCATGTCTAGCCGGCCGCCTGCGGTGCACTCGGTTTCCTGGATTCTTTTTCCGGGCTCTCCTCCAGCTCGGGAATCACGACGTTCGGAAAGAAATGCATGGTCAGGGTATAGACCCTGTCCTCGCGACGGTCCTTCTCCACCATCTCGCGCAGCTCCTCCCGGAAGGATTGGATCCGGTCCTTGATGGACTGGAAGCCTTCCCTGGAAATGTATACCGTCAGGGCATTATATTCACGCCATTCCGCCGGAACCTGATCGAAAGTCTCCATGGCCAGGCGCGTCATTTCGTACATGCGGTTCTTGCCCGCAAGATCGAGGATTTCGCGCTCGGTGGCGATATGGTTCTCCGTCACCGCGTAGCCGTTGGCCAGGCGTTTGATGAGTTTGAGATCCAGGAGGATGCGGATGGCTTCTTCGATTTCCTTGGGCGAGACCGGCGGGAAAATCTTGCGGGCGATGGCCTGGGGGTTCTTCTCTTTCTGGTTGTAGCCGAAGAAGGCGCGCACCACCGAGAAGTACCACTTGGAATAGTATTGATACTCGTCGCTCTTGATGATCTTGGCGCGGGATCCGCGGTACTTGGCGAGCTCGGAAAAGAAATGGTTCTTGGCCTCCATGCGGGTGGCCTGGTTGAACTGCACCAGCAAATCGAAGTAGCGGAACTCCTCGCCGATCAGGCCCAGGGCTTTGCCGAATTTGAAACGGAGATCCAGGGTGAGATTGCGCTTGCCCGCGATGACTTTGGAAAGCAGGCTGGCATTGGAAACGGGCAGGCCGGCCTTGGCGGCGAAATGCCGATTGGAGAATAAGGGATTCTCCTCCTTGGCCCGGCGGCAATACTCCGCCAGGTAGGCCCGGTAGTCCAGGTAGTCGAAAATGGAAAAAGGCGTTTCGGCGTCACTCATGGATCCAATTTCCTAGCTGGGACCTCTTTACAGGTATACTTAAGCCCCCTTTTACAGGGGCAAAACGGCCCCGAGGTGCCGATTGGCGCGCCAAGGTGAGGTTTTTGAGGCGCCCCCGGTCCGCTTTTGGGAAAAAACGCCGGTCCCCGGTCCCGACAGGCGGAAGGGCAGGCTTCCAGGGATAGGCTTTTCCAGGAGGGGTCATGGGCGAGGAAACCATGTCAATGGCGATTGTACCACGGACGAAGGCTACAAGGTAGATATCCGGTCAGGGATCGATATGCCGGGCGGGAAGGGCTTTTCCGGACTGGACGCGCGCCAACCCCGGGGCCTTGGACCGGGGTTTGTTCCTTCCCTTCACCTCGATGAATACGTCCGCGGAAAACCCCTTGAGGCGGACGCCTTCCGGATCCGCATCCCCGTTCAGGTTGCGCAAAGTGATGAGCACCCGGAGGGACTTGTCCTCGCCTTCCAAGCTCATCTCCTCTTCCGGCAGATTCAGGTTGTACGCATCCGGATACCGGTCGCGCAGCTTCTGGAAATGCGCGCCCACGTCCAGGACCGGACCCAGGGTGTCCTTGGAAAAGAAACGGATCTCGCCGGATGCGGTATCGAAATCGAAGCGGAACCCTTCTCCCACCGGCAGGGGAGCCTCCGGTTCCGGGCGGGCCCGGAAATCCGCGTACAGGAAATCGAAACCGGAAACCCTGCGCAAGGAAGAGGACACGGTGCGGCAGGAAAAAGCCACCGCTTCCGCGCGGCCGGGTCCGGTGGCCTCCGGCGGCATGTAGGGAAGCTCCAGGGCTTCCAGCAAGGCGAACTTGCCGTCCAGGGCTTTGTGCCACGCCACGGAATGGGTCTGCCCGGAATCGTCGATGTCCGGGATCCACGGCTTGAGATCGGAAAGCCGCTCGCGCTCTTCGAGATAGTCCGCGATGCCGCCGATCTCGCGCGCCACCAGCCTGGGAATGCGCCCCGGCGCCTTGGCCAGCTTGCCTCCCACCAGCATGCCATGGGTTTCCAGCATCGACTTCATGCGCTGTTCCTGGCTCTTGCGGGACACCTCGAAGGCGCCCCAGGGTCCGAAGGAAGCCAGCAGGGCCACCAGGCACAGGGAAGCGGGGAGGATGCGCAGGTCCCGGGGCGCGTCCAGGGCCGAATGCAGTACGATGCCCGTGAGCCAGACGCCCAGGGCCAGCACGAAATACCGGTTCTCCGTGATCCCGTATTCCTGCACGCGTTTGCCGATGGCGGCGAAGAGCAGGATGAGCACGGGGAAAAGCGCCAGATGGAAATGCCGGCTGTAGGCCTGGACCCAGCGGTTGCCTCCCCTTTCGGCCAGGGGCTGCACCAGGAACAGGCACAACAACCCCAGGGCGCAGAAGCTCAGTAACAGATAGGTTACCCAACCCGTCGGCCAGCGCCAGATCATCAAGGTGCGCACGGCATAGGCGTAGACGATGAAGAGATAGACGCACACCATCGGCATCAATATCAATTGCGCCAGCACCCGCAGTTGGCGCGGATACACGAATTCCCTGGCCGTATCGACGAACGCGTCCCCGGCCGCGCCGGCCGTGGACTGGGCGCCGCCCGCGCCCGGGGCGAATGCGGTGCGGCCGCCCGGCACGCCGTTCAGGAAGAACCAGGTGTTGAACACCCCCAAGGCGAAGATGCCGGAATCCAGGAACCAACCGTCCGGGATGTCCAGTTCGAACAGGCTCTTGATGGAAGCCAGGGCCACGGACAGACCGACATAGATCAGGGAGAAGTATCCCAGGGACAAGCCGAGCCGGGCGGCGAGCTTCTGGTTGAAGCGCCAGAAGGAATCCACGGTGGCGCCCCGGGCCATGGCCGCGGCGAGCGCGGCCCACAGGTGCACGGCCAGCATGCACAGCCAGAAACGCGACAACCGGATGGGATAGGCCGTGGACGCCAGGGAATGGTGGTACCCTGCCAAAGCGGCGAGACCCAAAACCTGCGCGCATACGGAGCCCCATAGCGGCCAGCGCCGGCTTTCCGACAGAATGGCCAGGGAGAAGAAGAAGCCTACGCCCAGCCAGGCAGTCATCAGGATATTGGCCGCCGCCGTCCGGGCTTCCACTTCCGGCAAAGGCACATGGTTGAGCCACAAAGCGGCCACCGTACCGGTCAAGGCCGCCGCATACACCAAAGGGAAGCGGCCCAGGGTCCTGAGCGCTTGGCGGACTGCCAGATTCATGGCGATGGGCTTCATGCGCTGGAATATCTAAGAAATGGACGCGGCTGGGCAAGCCTTTTCTACCGGACCTCCCGGGATTGGAGATGTTGAAGGGGCCAATTTGCCCCCCGGATCGGGCTATTCCGGCAAATCCGAGGGGCGCGCGGGTGCCTATGTTTTTTCCCGTGCCTTAGAAATGGTCTCATAAATAGGTTTGTAGCGAGGGCGAACAACCAGTAGAGGGGTTCATGATGATGTTCAGCAGAGTGGGATTCAGGGGAAATATTCTGTGCGCCTTGCTCGCGGCCGCCGCCGCGAACCTTAGCGCGCAAACCGCCGCGACGCAGATTACCGGCACGGTCAAGGATGCGGCCAGCCACACGGCTATCGCCGGAGCCATGGTTTCCCTGCTCAGCCGTCCGGATCTTCTGGCCATGACGGATGCGGACGGCGCATTCTCCATCTCCTTGGAAGACCCGAGCGGCGTCCGCGCCGGAACCGGACCGGAGAGAGCGGCCATCGGATTCTCCGGATCGGAATTGTCCTTCTCCACCGGCAAGGCCGGCGCCCGGGTCCTCGTGACCTTGCATGATTTGCGCGGAACCCATCTGGCCACCTTGCAGGACGCAAGCCTCCCCCAAGGCGACTATGCGCTTTCCGCCGCGACCGCCTCCTTGCCCGCGGGAGTCTATCTGGTGCGCGCCCAGGTGGGAAGCCGCGTCCGCTCCTTCAAAATGTCCACCCTTTCCACGCTCAGCGGCTTCCGGCCTTCGGCATCCACCGCGGCTTTGCGCCGCAAGGTTTCCGGCAACCCGGAAAAGGCCGCAGGCCTCTCCAAAGCCGCCGCGGGCGGAGTGGATTTCCTGCTGGTATCGAAGGATGGTTATCTCAAAAAGAACCATGAGGTGATGGCCTATGCGGATGCCCAGGAGGTGACCCTGGACGTGAGCAAGCCCGCCACCGCCAGGCTGAAAATCTTTTCGGACTCGACCATGGCGCAAATCGATTGGGCCAATGCCGCCATCTACTCATGGGAATCCACGGCCTTGCTGGCCGTGGATTCCACCAACCAGGGGTTCAACGGCAGCGTGGCCACCATGAAGGTTTCCTCCGGGGAGTTCGCATCCTGGAACGGATGGGCTTTCCACGTGGCCGTGCTGGCCGGCGGCCTGCAACCCACCGCGGATCTGACGCCGTACGCAGATGGCAGCCTCCACCTTAGCGTCAAGGGCAATGCCAAAAGCATCGGCGTGATGATCAGCTCCCCCAACCAGGGCGCCGGCAGCGCTCCCCTGGTGGACTTGGGCGGCAAAGGTTATCTTCCCGACAGCGCCTGGCATGAGATCACCATTCCCATGTCCGAATTCGCCGGCACCCTGGACCTGAGCCGGGTATTCGTATATGCCGGCTTCGTCTCCCCCTCCGTCCAATTCAGCGAGTTCGATCCCTTGGCCACCTATATGATCGACGACGTGTACTACACGCCCAAGCCCTGACCTCAGCCGAAGCGCACGGCCGCGAAGAAGACATCCTCCCCGCGCTTGACGCGCAGGACCAGTTTGCCCTTCTTCCTGGCCTTGTCGACGGCCGCTTGCAGCTCCCGAGTGGAGACAATGGGCCGGTTGCCGGCTTCCAGGATGAAGTCTCCTTCCTTCAGCCCCGCATCGTCCGCGCGGCTGCCCTCTTCCACCCCCAGCACCACCACGCCGTCGCCGGCCCCGGTATGGTAACGCCTGCGTAACCCTTGATCCGGCTCGGAAACCTGGAGGCCGATCCGTTCCTTGGCGGGTCCGTCCTTTCCCGGAGGGCCGTCCATCTCTCCGTAGCCGCCGTCCTTTTCATCCCCATCGCCCGGGACGCGGGATTCCTCCGCCTTCCGTCCCGCTTTGACCGTGACCTCCAGGGTCTTGATCCCGCGCATCAAGGTCAGGTCCACCTCCTTGCCGGGCTTGGCGTCCGCCACCGCCGCCAGCAATCCCTCCGCATCGCGGATGGCGGCATCGTCCAGGCGCAGGATCACGTCCCCGCGCTTGAGGCCGGCCGCGTCCCCGGGTCCGCCCTTGGCCACCGAGGTGACCAAAGCCCCCGCCTTCGCCTTCAGCTCCAAGTCCTCCGCCAGGGATTCGGTCACGGTCTGGATGGAGATGCCCAGCCACCCGCGCGTTACCCGTCCGTCCTTCATCAGGTCCGCCATCACCTTCTTGACCAGGTTGGAAGGGATGGCCATGCCTATTCCCTGATAGCCGCCGCTTTGGGAAACGATGGCCGTGTTCACGCCGATCAATTCGCCCTTCAGGTTGACCAGGGCCCCTCCCGAGTTGCCCGGATTGATGGCCGCGTCCGTCTGGAGGAAATCGCCATAGGGAGTGATGCCGGTGTTGCGCCGGCCCTTGGCCGAGATGATCCCCGTGGTCACGGTTTCCGAGAGGCCGTATGGGCTTCCCACCGCCACCACCCATTCGCCCACCCGCAGCTTGTCGGAATCCCCCAGGGGCAGGGAGGGCAGGTCGCCGGGTTTGCCTTTCAGGCGGATGACGGCCACGTCCGCGGTTTTGTCGGCGGCGATGAGTTCGGCGTCGAACTCCCGATCGTCGGACAGGCGCACGCGCAAAGTGCGGGCGCGTTCGGTCACGTGGTTGTTGGTGAGGATGAGCCCGTGCGGCCCCACGATGACGCCGGATCCCAGGCCATCCTCCCGGGTGGATCCGTTCGCGCCGCTGCTGGTATACACGCTGACCACGCTGGGAATGATCTTCTCGGCCACGTCCGCGAACACATCCCGGCACGCCTCCTTGTCCGCCAGGAAACGCGCGCTGTCCGCGCCCGCCTCCCGCACGGATAAGGCCGCACCCGACAACGCCACGATCAGTAATAGCCGGCTTTTTCCCAGGGACCGGCCCCGGCGATTGATGACTCCCATCTTGCATGCTCCTTCTTGACGGATGCCGATACGGCCGCCGTGATGCCATTGCCTATGGCAAAGGCCGTACCAGAAGGCTTTCGGAGCCGGTCCGGTCCTTGATGGGCGTTTTCAGAGCTTTTCAGGGATGTTTGGCCCATGGCTTTGCAAGGAGAAAGGAATCGCCCCTCCCGGGACTGCCCGCTCTCTGGACAGGCGGAAAGCCCGTTTACACCCCGGGACTGGATTAAAAACGGGAGAAAGGAGACAGTTTTGTAATCATTTAAATAAATTTAATTCTGAATTGTCCTAGTATAAATCGGCATTTTTAGAGATTTATAGCCAATTTAAGCTTGTTTTTTGTAATCCTATAGTGACATTTACTTTGCAAGCGCCTCGGGAATGGGATATATTGGAGACATGTCAGACGGACTTTTCCAAACCCACTGTTCGAAAGGATCTCTTATGCATCCCTCCCTCGCTCGCAAAACCACCTGGGCGGCCCTGATGGGCGCCGCCCTTTTCCTGGGCGCCTGTGTCACCTCCAATGAAGAATCCACCGTGATCGACCCGCTGTTCGCGGACGCCAAGATCGACGCCCGCACCGCGGGACAGTCCCTTTCCGGCAGCTTCGAGCAAAGCAAGGATTGGAATTCCACCGTCACCGCTCCCACCGGTCTGCAGGCCCTGGGCGGCGTGTCCACCAACGTGGGCGCCTTGAAGAAGAGCACCGCCTTGCCGAAAATGTCCGGCGACACGGATCTGGGCGGCGCTTTGCACGCCAACCTCGACGATACGGCCAAGGGTTACGCCACCGTGTACGCCGAATACGAGTTGCTGCTGGTGAACGTCAAGGACACCGCCGTCGTCAAGTGGGATGACAAGGCCAAGGATACCATCAAGGACAACGAGAACATCATCTCCTTCAAGCGCGTCTCCACTTCCCTGGGCGGGCTCAAGGTGGAAACCGCCGAATTCACGGACGGCGACGGCGACGGGATCGTCACCGCGGCTCCGGGCAAGGACAACAAAGTCCATCTGGTGATGACGGTCAAGGAGTCCGGATCCACGGAGAAGACCTCGCTGCTGGTGGGCGCCGGTCCCGACGCCAACTTCGACAAGGAAGAGGACAATACCATCCTGGAAGCCACCTGGATCAAGACGAACAAGGACGGGATGGTCACCGGCACCGGCGCCTATCTGGACGCGGACGGCGACGGGGTCATCACCGACAATTCCAAGACCTGCATCGTGCTGGCGAAATACTCCGAGTTCGAGCCGTTGCTCCGCCCCTTCATCAAGAAGGTGGACTTCGAAGCCAAGGTGCGCGTGTTCGCCAACAAGGCCGGGGACGAACCCGTAAGCTTCTCCTACCAGGAAACCACCAAGTTCGGCCGCGTCAATTCGGTCACCATCAAGAACCGCGAAGGCGGCACGGAGATCGTGAAGGGCGACACCATGACGGTGCACATGGAAACCACCGTGTCCACCGCGGCCGATACCTTGAAGCACGCCACCATCGATTTCGTGATGAACATGGGCCAGGACCTCAAGAGCGATACCGATGACGTGTGCTACGCCATCCACATCGCCACCCAGAAAAGGTTCGGCCTGGAACGCGAAGCGGAATTCCACTTCATTTCGGACGAAGGCATCCCCCACGGCCAGGAACCGGTCGCGGGCAGCTTCTACGGCTCGGCCAAGTACGCCAACGGCCAGACCGCCAGCCTCAAGGGTTCCTTCTCGCCCACGGGCTTCTCGGCCGAATTCACCGGTCCGGAAGGCAATAAAGTCACGGTGGAATACACCAAGAGCGGAGACCTGGTCGGCAACCCCTGAACGGGAGGGATTTTCCGCCGGCGCGCCAACGCGTCTGACATTCGCCGGTAGAACGCCGCGGATGCGCCCTTCTCTCTGGGGGCGCGCCGCGGCGGAGGAAACGGGACCCCTCAAGGGTCCCGTTTTTTTGTGCGTGGTTTTCGAAAGAAGGAATTGAGGAGCAGAGGGAGAAGGAAAAGGAGAAGAGCGCGGAGGGCCCGGGCTCAGAGCAGGACGGGACGGTCCGGCAATTCGTTCACGTCCGGACCGCTGCGGGGAAAATGCGCGTCCAGATGGCGGCCCACGGCCTGGATGCCTTGGATGACTCCGGATTCAAACCGGCCCTGGCGGAACTCCGCTTCCATCCGTTTGCAGATTGTTTCCCAGCCTTCCGCGCCCACCTTGGCGTGCACGCCCCGGTCCGCCAGGATTTCCACGTCCCGGTCCGCCACCAGGAGATAGATCAATACGCCGTTGTTGGCCTCGGTATCCCATACCCGCAATTCCGAGAACACCTGCACGGCCCGTTCCCGGGCGGTTACCCCCCGGGCCAAAGCGCGCCAATCCAGGGAAGCCTCCACCGCGAACCGGATTTCCCCATGGTGCCCCCCTTCGGAAGACGCGATGGCCGCGGTGATGCGGCCTAGGGTTTCCTCGGGAAAGAGCCTGCGCACATGGGGGCCGCCGATCCAGAGATGCCTGCTAATCCGTTTCCAGTCCATGGCTACCATCTCCCCGAGGCGCCGCCGCCCCCGAATCCGCCGCCGCCGCCGGAAAAGCCTCCGCCACTGCCGCCTCCGAAGCCGCCCGAGCCGAAGCCTCCTCCGCCCAAACCCCCTCCGAATCCGCCGAAGCCGCCTCCCCGGCCGCCACCGCCGCCCATCAGGGTGAAAAGCAGGGCCAGAACGCCGGCGCCCACCCCCAAGAGGATGGAGCCAAGCAGGAAGGAGGCGAGCAAGCCCACCACTCCGCCCGCGACGACGCCGCCGCCCACGCGTCCGAGCAGGGACCGGAGGACTCCGGAAATCAGGAACGCCAGGACCAGGGTCCCCATGCCGAATCCGCCGCCCCGATGCCGCTCACCCTGGAAAGGCTTCCGGACGGGAGCCGGCAGGGGCTCTCCGCCTATCACTTTGAGGATGGCGCCCACGCCCGCGCGGATGCCGCCCGGATAATCGCCGCTTTTGAAATAGGGAGTGATGATGTCGCTGATAATCCGTTTGCTCATGGCGTCCGTGAGGGCGCCTTCCAATCCGTAACCCACCTCTATGCGCATGTTCCGGTCGTCTTTCGCCACCACCAGGATGGCCCCGTCATCGACCTTCTTCCGGCCCAGCTTCCACTTATCCGCCGCCCGGATGGAATACTGGGCGATGTCTTCCGGTTGGGTGGTGGGCACGACCAGCACCGCGACCTGGCTGCCTTTCTCGGCTTCGAAAGCGCTCAGGGTCGCTTCCAAATCCCGGCTATCCGAAGGGGAAAGCGTCCCGGTCATATCCATGACGTGCCCGGTCAGGTCCGGAATCGCGGCTAGGTCCTGGGCGAACGCGCGGGGCAGGGACAGCAGGATGATTAAAGCCAGGGTCCGAATCATACTCCCCCCTCGCGCGCCGGATTACTCAATGGGACGCGCTGTCTCCAGCCTTGGGAACGGCTGCAGGCGCGGGCGGAGCAGCCTGGGGCGCCGGGGAATTGAAATCGACCTTGGGAGCGGTGGAGATGGCGTGTTCGTCTTCCACGGTGAAATTGGCCTTGGCCTTCATGCCGAACCATTTGGCGGTGAGGTTGGAGGGAAAGGAGCGCACCGTCACGTTGTAGTCCCGGACCGATCCGATATAGCGGTTGCGGGCCACGGTGATGCGGTTTTCCGTGCCTTCCAGCTGGGACTGGAGATCCCGGAAGGAAGCGTCCGCCTTGAGATTGGGATAGTTTTCGGAAACCACCATCAGGCGGTTGAGCGCGCCCGTCATGCTGCGCTGGGCGGCGATGAACTTGTTCATCGACTCCTGGTCGTTGACCAGCTCCGGAGTGGCCTGGATGGAACCCACCCGGGCGCGGGCCTCGGTAACCTGCGTCAGCACATCGGCTTCGTGGGTGGCGTACCCCTTGACGGTATTGACCAGATTGGGCACCAAATCGGCCCGGCGCTGGTACTGGTTGACCACTTCCGACCAGGAGGCTTTGACGTCCTCATCCTTGGACTGGAGGGTGTTATAACCGCATCCTGCCAGCAGCAGGGCCGCGGCGAGAAGGGCCAAGGGTTTGCGGGATATGCTTTTGACGGGATTCATTTTTGTACTCCGGTTCGATTGCTTTTAAGATAATAAATCCTATCTTTTGGCCCGCCACATCCTGCCGTGGAAACGCCATTGAGACGCCGCGGCGAAAGCCGGGGCGGCCGGGGGTGGGGCTATCCGAAGGTAAGCATCCGGTTACACACAGGTAACTTCGCGGAGACTTCCATCCCAACCCAAAGCAAAGGCCGCATATGCTCTTTTCAGACATGAAGAAGCTCCGCAACATGATACCCCTCGCCTTGGCGATGGCATCGTTCGCCTGCCTCTCCGCTTGCAATAAAAAAGATGCGGGCTCCTCCGACAATGAAATTCTCATCGGACATTACGGATCCCTTACGGGCGCCACCGCCACCTTCGGGCAAAGCGCCCAAAAGGGCATCGAGATGGCCGTGGACGCCATCAATGAAAGCGGCGGCGTGCTCGGCAAGAAACTGAAGGTGATCGTCGAGGACGACCAGGGCAAGCCCGAGGAAGCCCAGACCGTGGCGACCAAACTGATCAGCAAGGACCGCGTGGTGGCCCTGCTGGGGGAAATCGCCTCGTCCAACAGCCTCGCGGCCGCGCCCGTGGCCCAGGCCAACCGCATCCCCATGATCAGCCCCGGGTCCACCAACCCCAAGGTCACCATGGTGGGCGATTACATCTTCCGCGTCTGCTTCATCGATCCCTTCCAGGGCCTGGTGATGGCTAAGTTCGCCACCAACACCCTCAAGCTCAAGAAGGTGGCCGTGTTGCGGGACATCAAGAGCGACTACTCGGTGGGCCTGGCCAATTTCTTCGTCGAGAACTTCGCCAAGATGGGCGGAACCATCGTCACCGACATCAGCTACAGCCAGGGGGACAAGGACTTCACCGCCCAGCTCACCGCCATCAAGGCCAAGAATCCGGACGGCATCTTCGTGCCCGGCTATTACACGGAAGTGGGCCTCATCGCGCTCCAGGCCCGCAAGCTGGGCATCACCGTGACGCTGCTGGGCGGCGACGGATGGGATTCATCCGACCTCTGGAAAATCGGCGGCACGGCCCTGAACGGCTGCTTCTACTCCAACCACTACTCCGTGGACGATCCCAACCCCATCCTGCAGAAGTTCGTCAAGGACTACAAAACCCGCTACGGCAAGACCTCGGACAGCATCCCGGACGCCATGGCCGCCCTCGGCTACGATGCCGCCCTGGTCCTGGCGGACGCCATGAAGCGCGCCAACAGCACCCGGCCGGACAGCGTCCGCGACGCCCTGGCCCAGACCAAGGGCTTCATGGGCGTTACCGGCAACACCACCCTGGACTCCAACCGCAACGCCGTGAAGCCGGCCGTGGTCCTGGAAGTCAAAGTGGACGACAAGGGCAACGGCCGGAACGTGTTCAAGGAAACCGTTTCCCCCTAAGCGGCGGAAACGGGCGCGCATTCCGGCATGGAGAGCTTCCTTCAGCAGTTGATCAACGGGATATCCCTGGGGAGCATCTACGCCTTGGTGGCCCTGGGGTACACCATGGTCTACGGGGTGTTGCGCCTCATCAACTTCGCCCACGGCGACGTGTACATGCTGGGAGCGTACTTCGGGTATTACCTCTCGCGCCTGGTGCAGGGCAGGACCCCGAGCCATCTGCTGGACGCGGCCGTGGTCATGATCCTTTCCATGATCGGATGCGCCCTCATCGGCGTCATCATGGAGCGGTTCGCCTACCGGCCCGTGCGCAGGGCTTCCCGCCTGACCTTGCTCATCATCGCCATCGGCGTTTCCCTCCTGATTGAAAACGCGAGCCAGCTCATCTTCGGCGCGAATCCCAGGTTCTTCCCGCAACTCATTCCCGAAACGCATATCCATATGGGCAATCTGATGCTGACCAACCAGCAGGTGATCGTATTGGTCACGGCCCTGGCCCTGATGATTTTGCTCAACCTGTTCATCTACCGCAGCCGCACCGGCAAGGCCATGCGCGCCGTGTCCTATAACCTGGACGCGGCCAAACTCATGGGCATCGACACCGATCGCATCATCTCCCTCACCTTCGCCCTGGGTTCGGCCCTGGCGGCGGCGGGCGGCATCCTGGTCTCCATCAACATCCCCGGCATCGATCCCCTGATGGGCGTGATGACGGGCCTGAAAGCCTTCGTGGCCGCGGTGTTGGGCGGGATCGGCAACATCTTCGGAGCCGTGCTGGGCGGACTCATCCTGGGCCTGGCCGAGGTGATGGTGGCGGGATACGGAAGCTCGACTTACCGCGATGCTATTGCGTTCCTGATCCTGATCGCCATTCTGCTGTTCAAACCTTCCGGGCTTTTGGGCAAGGGACAGGTCGAGAAGGTCTGATGAAGCGCCTGCTCTGGATTGCCGGCACCATCGGCGCGTTGTTGCTGTTGCAATGGGGCGCCACCGCCCTCCTCCTCGACGGACCCATCCGGCAGGGACCGTACTACTACCAGATCATCATCCTGGCCGGCATCAACATCGTACTGGCGGTCAGCCTGAACCTGACCAACGGCATCGCCGGGCAGTTCTCCATCGGCCACGCCGGTTTTTTCGCAGTGGGCGCCTACATGGCCGCCTCGGTGAGCTATTACGGAGGGCCCGCCATCAGGGGCGCGGTCTCCTTCCTGCCTTTGGTGGGCCAGGACACCGTGGTGCTGATCCTGGCCCTGGCCGCCGCCGCCTTGGCCACGGCCCTGGCCGGACTGCTGGTGGGCATCCCCTCCCTGCGCCTGCGCGGCGACTACCTGGCCATCGTCACCCTGGGCTTCGGGGAAATCATCCGCGTGCTCATCCTCAACATCGACGCCGTGGGCGGCGCGCGCGGCTTTTCCGGGATCCCCAAGCTGAGCAATTTCTTCTGGGTCTACCTGCTCGTCGCCGCCGTCATCGCCACGGTGTGGAACCTGGTCCGATCCAGTTACGGCCGCGCGTTCCAGGCCATCCGCGAAAACGAAATCGCCGCCCAGGCCATGGGCGTGGACGTGACGCGCCACAAGGTGCTCGCCTTCGTCATCAGCTCCATGTTCGCGGGCATGGCGGGCTGCCTGTTCGGCCACTACACCATGTACCTGCACACCAACTCCTTCACCTTCGTGAAATCCTTCGAGATCATCATCATGATCGCCATCGGGGGATTGGGAAGCATCGAAGGGGCCGTGCTGGGGGCCGTGCTCCTGACCGTGCTGCCGGAAGCATTCCGGGGATTCGAAGGCTATCGCATGATCGTCTACAGCCTGGCGGTCATCCTCATCATGATCTACCGACCCCAGGGCATCCTGGGACAGGTCTCCGTGATTAAGCGCGTCCGGGCCCATTTTATCACCAAGAAGGCGGCCAGAGAGGCGGCCACCAAGGCTGCCAGCAGTGCGGCGAAGATGCCGGTCAAGGCGGAAGGCGCCTGATGCCTTTGCTGGAACTCAAGGATGCCACCATCCGTTTCGGCGGCCTGCTGGCGGTCAAGGATCTCACCTTCGCGGTGGAAGACGGGGAACTCTTCGGGCTCATCGGCCCCAACGGCGCGGGCAAGACCACGGTGTTCAACCTGATCACCGGCGTGTACGCGCCCACCTCGGGCGTCATCGCGTTCGACGGCAAACCCATCCAGGGCAAACACCCCCATCAGATAGCGGCCTGCGGCATCGCGCGCACTTTCCAGAACATCCGCCTGTTCGCCTCCATGTCCGTGCTGGAAAACGTGCAGGTCTCCAGCCACATGCGTTCCACCCAGGGAGTCCTCGGGTCGGTCTTCCGCGGCGAGCACTTCCACCGGGAAGAAACCCTGCACCGCGAGGAAGCCATGCGCCTGCTGGAACTCTTCCAACTGGAAAAACTCGCCGACGAGCCGGCCGCCAGCCTGCCCTACGGTTCCCAGCGCCGCCTGGAAATCGCCCGGGCCCTGGGCACCAAGCCGCGGCTGCTGCTTCTGGACGAACCCGCGGCGGGCATGAACCCGCAGGAATCCGCGGACCTGATGCGCCTTATCCGCCGCATCCGCGACGAATTCAAGGTGTCCATCCTGCTGGTGGAGCACAACATGAAGGTGGTCATGGGCGTCTGCGAACGCATCCAGGTGATGGTGCACGGGGAAGCCATCGCCCTTGGGGTACCTTCGGAGATACGTACGGATCCGCGCGTGGTGGAAGCGTACCTGGGCAAAGAGTAGGACCATGCTGACCCTGAAAAACATCTCCACGCGCTACGGCGCCATCAAGGCCCTGACCGACGTGAGCCTGGAAGTGGAAAAAGGCGCCGTGGCCACCTTGATCGGCGCCAACGGGGCGGGCAAGTCCACCACCTTGCGCAGCATCATGGGGCTGTGCCAGCCCTATGAGGGCGAGGTCCTTTTCGAAGGCAAAAAGATAAACGGGATCCCCACCCACCGCATCGCCGCCATGGGGATAGCCCTGGTGCCGGAAGGCCGCGCGGTTTTCGCCAACCTGACGGTGTTGGAGAACCTGGAGCTGGGCGGCTACCTGCAACGCGACCACGGGAAACTGAAACGCGACATCGAACATGTGTACGAAGTGTTTCCGCGCCTCAAGGAGCGCCTGGCCCAGATGGCCGGCACCCTGAGCGGCGGCGAACAGCAGATGCTCGCCATAGGCCGCGCCCTGATGGCGCATCCGCGCCTGCTGCTGCTCGACGAACCCTCCCTGGGCCTGGCGCCCCTGATGGTCCACGCCATTTTCGAGGCCATCGATCGCATCAACAAGGAAGGGACCACCGTGCTGCTGGTGGAGCAGAATGCCAATCTGGCATTGAAGCGGTCCCAAAAGGCATACGTGCTGGAGACGGGCCGCATCATCATGCAAGGCTCCTCCGCGGAACTGGCGAACGATCCGCGCGTGAAGGAAGCCTACCTGGGCGATTGACCGTCCGCCGGGTTCCCGCCCGAATTCACTTGTGATATCCGCATCGAATAACTTATTTTCCCGGCTCAACCCCACGTCGCTTTCCGAACCACAGCGCGCCTTTTCCGACGGGCGCGGAAAGGGAACACCATGGCCTTGGACATCCTCAGGGAAAAAGGGACCCGGCTGGAAGATCAACAGTTCGACTGGAGGGACCTGGTGCGCGCCCCCATCAGCAAACTCGACGACGACGCCTTCACGCGCGTGCGCATCATCCTCATGAACGGTCTGGAGGCGGGGGCATTGCGGTTCCAGCACGCCTGCGCGCGCATGAATGCCGACCTGCGCCTGCCCCTGGCGCGCATCCGCCGCGTGGAGCATTTCCAACAGACCCTGATCAACTGGCTGTTGCCCCCCGATCAGTCCGCGTTGGAAACGACCATCGCCTACGAGCAGGCGGCCATCGAAGTCACCGCCCACGTGTCCCTGAACGAACCGGATCCCTATCAGGCCCAGGTCTATCGCTTCGGGATGCTGGAGGATTTCGATCACCTCTACCGTTTTTCCGCCCTGATGGACAGGCTGGACGGCAAGGACGCCAACAATATCCTCCAGGGCTATACGGACATCCGTCAGGGCAGGCCCACGGAGGTGGAGCACCGCGCGCCGGAGGACGATTTGCGGGACCCGTACCTCAAGGAAACCGCATCTCCCCTGACCAAGCTGCACGCCATCACTATCACCGATGCGGAGCAGCAGACCCATGACTATTACATGAACGTGGGCCCGCAATTCGCGGATCCGGGCGCGCGCATGCTGTACGCGGAGATCGCCGCCATCGAAGAGCAGCACGTGACCCAGTACGGATCCCTGCAGGACCCCGCCGAAAGCTGGCTGGAAAAGTGGCTGCTCCATGAAGCCATGGAAGTCTACAACTACCATTCCTGCATGCGGCAGGAGGAGAATCCCCGCATCAAATCCATCTGGGAACGCTTTACGGATTATGAACTCGGACAGTTGCATTTCGTGATGGATCTGATGAGGACCATCGAGAAACGGGATCCGGAGGAACTGCTTCCCATCGAATTGCCCGACCCCATCCGCTTCGAAAGCCACCGCGATTACATCCGGGAGACCCTCTCCCTGGAATTGCCCCTGCGCGCCCAAGGCATCCGCTTCATCACCGCCGATCAGGAATCCCCGCAATCGCCCTCCGCACTCTATCGGAAGCGGTTGAATTCCAAAGGGTCGCCGTCGCAAATGGTGGCCTCGGGCTACAGATGGGCGCCGGGCACGGAACTCCGCGCCCAAGCGGAATCCATGAAGCTGGTGTGAAACGATTCCACAACCCCGGAGGAGACGATGAAAGACGAGAATGAAGCGGGCATGAACCGCACGGGAATGGCCATGGCTTTGAGGGAAGGAAGAGTGCAGGAGGGAAACGCCTGGAAAAACGTCCCCGCCTCGCCCGGCGACGAACGCGAATTGGAGCGGATGCGCGCCGCGTACGAGGGCGAGTCGGAACCGATCGGTTCCGTCCCTTCCCCGGCTTCCCTGAAAGGCCTGGCGAAAACCGCTTTGCAGATGCTGGAAGGCCACGATCCCAAAGCCTTCATCGACAGGTTGGGCGAGCGTCTGGCGTTCGAACGATCGGGAATCCGCTTGTACGAACTTCTCATCGGCAAGCACCGGGCCGCGCAATCGCCGACCGGCGAGGCCGACCTGGAAAATCTGATCCGGATCCGCAACCAGGAACTGGCCCATTTCCGGCTGCTGTGGGACAGCCTGGAAAAACTGGGCGCCGATCCGACCGCGGAGACCCCCGCGGCGGATCATGCCGGTGTAAAGACCATGGGTCTGATCCAGACCCTGTCCGATCCGCGCAGCACCTTCTACCAGGGCCTGGACGCGATCCTGATCGCCGAGCTGGCGGACAATGAAGGCTGGCGCATGCTGGTGGAACTGGCCGAAGGCATGGGTTTGAAGGAGATGGCGGCCGCCTTCCGGCAAGCCAATGCCCAAGAGGGCATGCACCTGGAACAGATCCGGAAATGGTGGGAAGGTCTGGTGCGGGAGGAAGCCGGATTGGCCGAGGCGATTACCGCCTAACGCGTGGACCGGGGACGGGCCGGGGTCAAGCGCCCCTGGCCACCTTGGCCACCTTTACGCTCTTGACGGATCCGGCGGGTTTGACCGCGGACTTTGATGGCTTAACCGGCTTGGCGGGCTTGGAGGAAACGGCCTTGGGAGAAACCGCCTGAGCGCCGATCGTTTCCGCAAGCCGGGCCCGGCCCTCCGAAGTGAGATGGAGTTTCCACTCCGCGGAACGGATGGGCTTGCCCTTGGCCGGATCCCGATCCGCCCCTTCGATGAGAAGCAGGGGCTTCGGCCGTCGCGCCAGATCGAGCGCATAGCGGGCCACTTGCAGATCGCCCAGGCCCAAGGGCCGCACCAACGGTTCCGACCAGACCTTGCGGACGAACTGCTGGAAGGGCAGGGTTCCCGGGGAAAGGACATGGAGCAAGGCGGTATCCAGGGCATTCAACTTCCCGTTCGCCGAGGGCAGCCGGCCCAGATGGGAACGCAATCCGCTCCTGAGCAAGGGCCAGGGCTCGAACCCTTTCCCCGACTGGGCCCATTTCAAAAGGGACTCCCAGCCTTTGGAAGAGGAGAGGGCGTAGGCTTTCCAGACTTTGGAGGCCAGGGTGAGAAGCGTCGGCTCCAACGGGAGTTTCCCCGCCAGGAGTTTCGGGAAGGCGCCGGGCAGGCGCACGCCCAGGGCCTTTTCCGGACAGATGATATGGGCCCGGCCTTTGCGTTTCAACGGCTCCGGCAAGGTGGCGAGCAGGTAGACGAGGTGGATCTGGCAGAAGAAGTCCTCTTCGAACCAGAAAACCACTTCCTCTTTTCCCTTGGCCGCTTTCCCGTAGGCGGTGAAAAAGGCTTTCATGCCCGCGAGATATTTCTTGGGGTCTATGCCGTACGTGTCCCGCATGAACGCGGCGCGCGCGTTCCAATCCAGCCCGCCCGGGCCCGTGCCTTTAGCGGGCGTCACCGGTCCCTCCATGAGCATGTCTTTCCAGACCAGGAAAGTGCCCTTCACGGAGGATTGTTTCAGGAGCGCCAGAGTGGCATCGCCGTTCAGGATATGCAGCATGACAGGATTATTATAATGCATCCCCGGTCCGTTCGCCACCCACTTTGGCGGCTCGACGGAGCTTGCTGCGATTCAGGCTTTGCGGGGACCGGCCAGGAGTTCTTCCCGTAACTTCAGATAGCGGGAAGAATAGAAGGACCGGCCCAGGGCCTCCCGGTGATCGAACCCGAAGGCGCGGGAGCTGACCGCCAGGATGGGAGGAGCCTGGACGCGTTTGGCCACGCCGATCCCGTTATAAAGGTTCCACCACCGCTCCAGATCCCGGATGAAGGCCGGGGCGTTGGGGAAAAGGTCGTTGACGTCCACCCCTTCCAGACCGAGTTCCGCGTTCAGGGTGCCCGCCGCGTACCAGGCCAGGATTTCCTCCGCCGTGGCGCGGTTCCACCGTTGCACCCACGAAAAGAACAAGCGATCGTGGTAGGGATAGATGAGGGGATCCCCTTTGCCCTCGTCCACCGCCTGGCTTTCGCTCAGTTCGGCGCTGGGGACGATGGTGAACGCGCCCTCGGGGATGACTTCCCGGCGGAAGACTTCCTCGTTGAGATGACGGCCCAGGGCGTAGACTTCGCTTTTCCAGAGATCGCCCAACAGGGCCAGGTAACCTCCCAGATCCCCGTACAGGGTGCTGTATCCCACCGTCAGTTCCGCTTTGTTGGCGTTGCAGGTGAATACGCCCCCGAAGGATGCCGACAAGGCCGCCAGGATGCGGCTGGACCTGTCCCGCGCCTGCACGTTTTCCATCACGAAGCCGGCCAGGGAGATGGCCGCGAACCTTTCCCCATCGGTCGAGGTGATTTCCAGGCCGTCCAACTGGGCCTTGGTCACGGCCAGGCTTTCCTCGATGCTGATCTCCGTATACAGACAGCCGAGATTGGCGGCCAACTCCTTGGCCAGATTGCGGGTGGTATTGCTGTTGAAGCGGCTGGGCATGTTGACCAGCAAGAGATTCTGCGGCGGCAGAAACTCCCGGTACAGGGCCGCGGCCACGGCGCTGTCGATGCCGCCGGAAACCCCGATGACGACCCGGTCCTGACCCATGGATGCCAGGAAGGATTGCGCGCCATAGCGCAAGGCCTGGTGGATTTCCGCGATGCGCCGCTTGGCCGGATTGCCGGGCGCCTCGGCGCCGGCGCCGGAACTCCCCGCCGCGATATCGGCTTTGCCCCCGCGCCATTCCACCGATACGGGAAGGACGTCCTGGGCATAGGCCGGCATTTCCGTCCTTACGGAGCCGTCCGCGCCGTAGGCCGTGCTCCTGCCGTCGAAGGTATACAGGGTTTTGCCGTTGTTCTGCAGGCTCACGCAATTGACATAGAAGAGCGGGACGCCCAGGTCCGCCACCTTGCGGGAGAACATGCGGTTGCGCTTCTCGTTCTTGCCCTGGGTGAAAGGGGAGCAACTCAGATTGAGGAGGAAGTCGCACCGCTTGCGGCCCAGAATCTCAAAGGGCTTCTGGACATAATCGTCCTCCCAGGCGTCTTCGCACAGGAGGACGCCCAAGCGGCATTCGCGGCCGTCCAGGTCCAGGGTGAACGGCTCGAGCAGGGATTCCAGCGGCCGCCCCGTTTCCAGGGCCAGCTTGCGGGCGTCATGGAAGTGGCGCGGCTCCTCGAACTCCCGGTAATTGGGGAGCAGGGTCTTGATGCCGTAGGGCCTGTCCAGGCCGGGATGGCGGATCGCCTTTCCGTCCTTGGCCGCGATGTAGCCGTTGTACTTGCGGACCCGGCCGTCCTCTCCCAAATGGTCCCAATCCGGGATCACGGTGCCGAACACGATGGCGATGGGCGCGACGCCGGGGAGTCCCGTAGCCGCGACGATACGTTCGCTCCATGCTTCGCATTCGCGCAGGAAGGCGGGCCGCTCCCACATGTCCCCCAGCAGATATCCCGGCAGGCACATTTCCGGAAAGGCCAGCAGGGCGATCCCCTTGCCGCGCGCCTCCGCGATCAGCTCCAGCATGCGCGCGCCGTTGCGGGCGGGCTCGCCGGGCAGGACTTCCATTTGCGCCAACCCGATGGTGACGGCGGCTTCAGGCGGATGCGATGGGGATTTTTTTGCGGTCATGGGCGGAGAATCGTTCAGGTTTTCCCGTTGCCTTTGCCCAATTGTTCGGCCAGGCTAAGGCGATGGTTGCGGCGGATCAACGCCTCGTCGTAACGGCGCTTTTCCGCCTCCGTCTCCGGCACCACGGGCGGGATATCCATGGGCTTTCCCTGGTTGTCCAACGCGACGAAGGTGAGATAGGCGGTGCAGACATGGATGGCCGCTTCCGAGCCCGGGGGCAGGGTCTTGGCCACCACGCCCACTTCCATGGAATGCTTGAAGGCCCGGTTGACCGAGGCCCGGATGGTCAGGATGGAGCCGTTGGTGACGGGCTTCTTGAATATGAGATTGTCGATGGAAAGCGTGACCACGGTGCCGCGCACGTGCTTGATGGCGCTGATGGCGCCCACCTTGTCGATCCAGGAGACGAGCTTGCCCCCGAAGAGATACCCCAGGCTGTTCAAATCGCCCGGGAGGATGAATTCCGAGGACTCCGTCAAAGTCAAAGCAACCGTATGTTCCATACGGCTAAATCTACAAACTGGTCCGGCCCCGCCCGCATGGGGGGGCCGGAATTATCCCTCAATACCCGAAATTCGTCAGGGTATCCTTGATGTTCAGGGGCTTCATCCAGATGTTGCGGAAGCGCACGTCGGCCCCCTTTTCGTTCTGGAGCTTCATGCCCTGCACGGTGCTGTCCATGGGAACGTTCCCGCCGTCGCAGCAGGCGATGGCGCCGGCTATCTTGCGGTTGTTGTGGATGAGAACGCCGTTCCAGTAGATGGTGGTCCGCGCGAATTCCGTCCGCTTGCCCGCGACGTAGCGGTCGTTCCGGAAGGTGATATCGTAGGCCTGCCATTTTCCCTGGGGACGGGAGAGATTCCTGGGGGGGGCGAATTCATTGATGATGGAACCGCTGCCGTGGGTATTGTTGGGATCCCAGGGCGTGGGAATGGTTTCGATCTGGAGCTCGTAGCGGTTTTCCTGGTACACGCCGCTGTTGCAATTGCCGGACGGGTCCTCGTCGCCGGGCGTGCCCATCAGATTGAACTCGACATGCAGCTGGTAGTCGTTGAATTTCTGCTTGGTCACCAGGTCGTCGTAGCCCCACTCGGGCCCTCCGGGCGGCACGCCGCAGCATTCCGAAAAGGTCCAGCGGCCCGGAACCTCCGGGTCGCGCAGGATCTTCCAGACCACGGGAGTGGCACCCAGGCCGCGGGCTTTCCGCGAAGGACCCACCCACATGATCCAGTTCGAATCCATTTGCGCGCGCGCGGCCGCGGAATCCGCCTTGCCGTCGAAAAGGCGGACGGCTCCGTAGATCGGGGTGGAGCCCGTGTCCAGGCGCCGGGGAGGATACTCCAGGACGATATCGCCCACGTCCCCGGTGTCCGATCGCACGGTGATGGACTTGTTCGCCAGGAGCGGGGCGCTGAAGTCCACGGTTATGTTGGCCGCGGTTTTGGCCAATGCCCCGGCGGTTGCGACCGCTTCCCCCCCTCCGGCTTCGAACGTCGCTCCGTCCGCCACTTCCGCCCCGCCAGCGGGCGGGAGGCGGAACCTGAAACTCGCGCCGCCAAGAGAGATGCGGAGAAAGCGGTGGGACAGCGCCGCCATTTCCGGCATCAGGTCCAACCGGCTTCCGGCATCCATGGGCCGGATCAGCAGGGACTTGAGCCGCGATCCCTTCGAGTTGAAGACCTCCAGTTTGAAAGCGCGGCCGGCCCAGGAAACCGGAAGGCTAAGGTACCGGCCGCGAATCAGGGGTCGGTCCGGGGAAACGGGATTGCCGCCCGGCCTTACGGCCGTGCTGGAAAAGACGAACTCGCCCTTGGCATTGGTCAGGGTCGATTGTTGGGATCCGGCAATCGCCACCAGGGCGTTGGGTACGGGATCCCGATTGGCTTTCTCGAGCACCCGTCCCTTGAGTTGGGTCTGTGCGGCGACCGGACCGAAAGCGAGCGCCCCCAGCGCCGCCAAAGCGATATACATCTTCATTGCGAATCCTTTCTTAAAGAAAGCACGTTTCCGTTTTCCCGGGCCATGGAAGGACTCCGGCTCACAAATAGCCGTTCAGCAGGTTTTCATATCTCTCCTGCCGCCCCGACAGGGATTTCGGCTCGCCTTCCGCCAGGGCCCACCGTTCCAAGGCCTTGAAATCGGTTTTGCCACGTTCGATTTCCACTCCGATGCCGGATTCCCAGCTACTGTAGCGATCCTGGAGCATGGAGTCAAGAACCCCTTCTTCCCGGATCTTGGCGGCGATGAGAAGGCCGCGGGCCAGGGTGTCCATGCCTCCGATATGGGCGATGAAGAGATCTTCCAGATCCGTGGACTCGCGCCTCAGCTTGGCGTCGAAATTGAAACCGCCGCTTCCCAGGCCTCCCTGGTTCAGGAGCACCCGCATGGTCATGGCGGCCTCCTTCACGTCCATGGGAAATTGATCCGTGTCCCATCCCAGCATGGTATCGCCGCTGTTGGCATCCACCGATCCCAGCATCCCGTATCGGGAAGCCAGTTCCACCTCGTGATGGAACGTGTGGCCGGCCAGGGTGCCGTGGTTGCATTCCAGGTTGAGTTTGAACTCCCGCTCCAATCCGTACTGGCGCAAAAAGCCGATGACGGTGGCGGCGTCGAAATCGTACTGGTGCTTGGTCGGCTCTTTGGGCTTGGGCTCGATGAGCAGGGTCCCTGCGTATCCGATCTCTTTCTTGTAGGCCGCGGCCATGCCCAGGAATTTGGCCATGTGGTTCAGTTCCCGGCGCATGTCGGTGTTGAGCAGCGTCTGGTAGCCTTCGCGGCCGCCCCAGAAGGTATAGTTCTCGCCCCCCAATTCCAGGGTCACCTCCATCATCTTTTTCACCTGGGCCGCGGCGAATGCGAAGACGTGCGCGTCGGGATTGGTGGAAGCGCCGTTCATGTAGCGGGGGTTGGAAAAAAGATTGGCGGTGCCGAAGAGGAGCTTGATCCCGGTTTCGGCCTGCTGCTCCTTGACCACTTTGATCACCGCGTCCAGGTTCCGGTTGGACTCGGCAAGGGTCTTCCCCTCAGGAGCGATGTCCCGATCATGGAAGCAGTAAAAGGGCGTTCCCAGCTTCCGCATGAACTCGAATGCGGCGCGCACCCGGACGATGGCCATCTCCACCGGATCGCCGCCCTTCTCCCAGGGACGGACGATGGTGCCCGGGCCGAACGGATCTCCGCCGGTTCCCCGGAAGGCATGCCAATATGCCACGGAAAATCGCAAATGGTCCCGCATGGTTTTGCCCAGGACCTTTTGGTCGGCGCGGTAGTACTTGAATGCCAGGGGGTTCCGGGATTCCGGCCCTTCGAACGGGATGTTGCCGATGCCAGGGAAAAACTCCGTCATAATGCTTCCTTTTTTCTTCCGGGTTGATATTCGCGTAGGTTTACGGATGGGGATGGGCCCGCGGCCGCTTCGAAAAGCAGATACAGGATGGAACGGTAGGTAACGCCGCTGAAACGGGTCATGCCTATTTCGCAGGTGCGGCTGCTGGAATAACCCTCGCGGCAGTCCTTGGGAACCGAGTTCTTGAGGACGGAACAAGCCGACGCGGGCAATTCCGGATGCAGGAAGATCCGATCTCCGGCCGCGCCGCAGCAGGCCGGGCCTTCCGGCACCGACACATTTTCGACGCAGGCGGCAGCCAGGTTTTCCAGGCTGCGGGTCAACCCCATTTTCGCCACGCTGCAAGTGGGATGGATGGCGATGGTTCCCGCGCGCTTGCGCAGATCCAGCCTGGGCAAAACATGCTCTTCCAGGAATCCCACCGAGTCCTGGATCCCTCCCGGGAGTCCGGACGCGAGTTTTTCCACCAGCCGCTGGGAGCAGGGGCTCATATCGCATATGGCCGCGAAACATCCCGGCCCGTAAAGCTCCAAGGCCGAGCGGACCTCCCGCAATTTCGCCTCGCCCTGATCCGCGAATCCCTTGGACTCGAAAGCCAGCCCGCAGCAAAGGTTCTCGATACCGGCGGGCACGATTACCTCGAATCCCGCCCTGGCCAGCAAATCCATCATGATTTCCGAAAGGGGCTGATCCGACCGCCGTTCCGGCCCGAAGGCGCGGTTGATGCAACTGGGGAAATACAGGACCCGCCGTGCCGGATCGGGTGCAGCCGCGTCGGGTCCTGCCCCCTCCGGCAAAGCCGGCGTTCGGGAAGGGAAGGAAAGGCGGCGGCCGGGCCGGGGCAGGTATTCCAGACCGGCGGGGAAAACCCCGGGAAGGATCCGGGACAGTCCGCGCAGGACTTTGGACACGCGCGCGGCCCCGCACAGGGTGCGGACCATTTGCAGAAGGCCCAACGCGAATCGCATTCCCCCGAGGGCGGTTCCGAAGTTGGCCGAGACCATGCCGGCCAGGGCTCCTTGCCATCCCGATTTCGATTCCCGCCGGATGGACTTGATGAGCTTTCCGGTATCGATTCCCACCGGGCATTTCACCGCGCACAGCCCGTCGGTGGCGCAGGTTTTTTCGCCCTGGTAACGGAATCCCCGCAGCAATGCCCGCATGCGTCCTCCGCCCCGCTTCCCGTCCCGTAACCGGGAGATTTCCCTCCAGGTTACGATGCGCTGGCGCGGCGTCAAGGTCGCGTCCCGCGAGGGACAGACGCTTTCGCAGAATCCGCATTCGGTGCATTTGTCGATGAGGGAATCCGCCAAAGGCATGGGCTTCAGGTTCTTCAGATGGATGCGCTTGTCGGCGCTCAGGATCACGTCCGGGTTCAGGATGCCCTGGGGATCGAACAAAGCCTTGATGGCCGTCATCGCCGCATAGGCGCGCTTCCCCCATTCCTTTTCCACGAACGGGGCCATGTTCCTGCCGGTGCCGTGCTCGGCTTTCAGGGAACCCTGGTACTTGCCGACCACCAGATCGGTCAACCGCTCCATGAACAGCGCGTAGCGTTCCACTTCGCTGGGCGCGCCGAAGTCCTGCCAGAACACGAAGTGCAGGTTTCCGGAAAGCGCATGCCCATACAGAACGGCTTCCGGGTACCCGCACTCGGCGAGCAATCCGCGCAGGTCCCGCAGCGCTTCCGCAAGCCGGGCCAGCGGGACGGCCACGTCCTCGATCAACAAGGAGGTGCCGGGCGGGCGCGTGGAACCGATGGCGGGGAAGATCCCCTTGCGGATGGCCCACAACGATTGGTATTCGCCGTCGCTCGAGGTCATGATCGGCCGGGACGGCAAATCCAGACCGGAGAGGATTTCCCGGACCGCTTCCCGGGAACGCGACAATGCCGCCGCATCCCGGCCGCGCACATCGATCAACAAAGCCGAACAGTCCTGGAGTTTCGCGCGGGCGATGGCGATTTCCGGATGATGCGCCACGCACCGCAGGGACGCCGCATCCATGTATTCCACGGCTTCCACGTCGGCGTCGGCGACGGCAAGCGCCCGCACCGCCCGTCCCACCGCTTCCGCGTCGGGCAGAAAAGCGAGGATGGCGGCCTTGTGGCGGGGATCGGGCACGGTGCGCAGGGTGATCTCGGAAATGAAGCCCAGAGTGCCTTCGGAGCCGATCAGCAGATGCTGGAGGATATCGAACGGATCGGTGAAATCCACCAGGGCGTTGAGACTGTAGCCGGTGGTGTTCTTCATCGTGTACTTGCGGAGGATCAATGCTTTCAGGTCCGCATCCGCGTTCACTTCCGCCGAGAGCCGGGACAACCCGTCCAGCAGGCCCGAGTGCGTTTCCGCGAATGCGGCGCGGCTGGCGGAATCGGACGTATCCAGAATGGAGCCATCCACCAGCACCACGCGCAGGGAGACGAGGGTGCGGTAGCAATTCCGGGCCACGCCGCAACACATGCCGCTGGCGTTGTTGGCCGCAATTCCGCCGATCATGGCGGAGTCGATGGAGGCGGGATCGGGTCCCAGCTTCCTGCCGTGGATCGCCAACAACCGGTTGGCGGCCGATCCGATCACGGCCGGTTGCAAACGGATGCGCAGTCCGCCCTCCAGGACTTCGGCGGCGTTGAATCCCCTTCCGATTTGCATCAGGACGGAATCGGAAATGGCCTGGCCGGAGAGACTGGTGCCCGCGGCGCGGAAGGTCACCGGGAGACAAAGGCGGGAGCAGGCGGCCAGGACCGAGGCCGCCTCCGCTTCGGAACCCACTTTGACCACGCGCTTGGGAATGAGCCGGTAGAAACCGGCATCGCTCCCGAATGCGAGGGTGGAGAGCGGATCGCGCAGGACCCGGGAAGCGGGAATATGCCCGCGCAGTTCCCGGTCCAGCCGGGAATACTGTCTGCTATTGGAGAGATACCGGGAGTCCATGACCGCTCATTTGATTGATTATGGTTAATGTAATACATACCAATCAAATTATGTCATCGTTTTTGCAAATTCGGATTCCTGCGTTTTCTTGACAGAAATCGCCCCTGGCAATAGATTAACCCCATGCTTGCGCACGAACGACAAGAGTCCATCATGGAAGCCCTCAAGCGTCGTCCGACCCTGACCATCCATGAGCTGCTCTCCCTGATAAAGGCCTCGCCGGCCACGGTAAGGCGCGATCTCGACTTCCTGGAAAAAAAGGGGTCCCTGGTCCGCACCCATGGCGGGGTGGTCCATTCCGACCATATCGCCGGCGAGCCTACTTATGATCAGCGTCTGCGCGAATCTCCCGCCAGCAAGCGGGCCATCGCGGAAACGGCCGCGGCGATGGTTCCCGAAGGAGCCTCGGTCTACGTGGATGCGGGAACCACCTGTCTGGAAGTGGGCCGTATCCTGCTGGGCCGGGAGGATTTGGCGATCTTCACAAATTCCTCTCCTTTGATCAATATTCCTTTCCGGAGACGCGCCCGGCTTGTCTGCATCGGCGGCGAATTGCGGGAAATCAGCCGCGCGATGGTCGGCGGCCTCGCCCTCGATTGGCTGACCAAGCTGCGCTTCGATATCGCCTTCCTGGGAGCGTCCGGGCTCGCTTCGGAGGGCATATCCACCACCGAGTTGAGCGAAGCCGAAATCAAACGCCAGGCCATGAGCCGGGCGAAACAGAAGATCCTCTTGGCGGACGGAGTCAAATGGGATGTCCCCAGCACTTTCCTGTTCTCCTCATGGAATGCATTCGACATCTGGATCACCGATTCCTCCCAGGCGAAACGGGCCCTGCAAAAGCAGGACAAAATCACCACCAAAGTGATTTTGACCCGGTAATCGCTCCTCAACCAACTCCAATTCAAGCCTTGGCCTGAACCGGCCCCGACCGATCCAATCCCATCTTCCGGTTTCCGCGGAATTCCCGGGAATCATTTGCAATAATCCCGTTGACAAAATAAGATTGCTTCGATACATTCAATCAAGTTCGCTCATAGGAAACCCCGAAGTTTCCCATGGCATCCAAGGGAGAGTGGCAAGTGGGCGCGAAGCAATTCCGGATGAACCGCCTTTTCCAGAGCCGCCAGGGCCGATCCGGCCGCTGCCTGGATGTGGCCGTCGACCATGGATTCTTCAACGAATCCAAATTCCTGGAAGGCATCGAAGACATCCGTTCCGCGGTGCTTGCCCTCGCGGAAGCCGGACCTGACGCCATCCAATTGACCATCGGCCAGGCCGGCCACCTGCAATCCCTTCCCGGCAGGGAAAAGCCCGTCCTGGTCCTGCGCACCGATGTGGCCAACGTGTACGGCCGCACGCTCCCCGGCGTCGTTTTCAGCCACCTGATCGCCAATCCCGTCGAACAGGCCCTGCGTCTAGACGCCGTTTGCGTGGTGGCCAACATCTTCAGCATCCCGGGCCAGCCGGATCTCCACGGTCAATGCATCCGCAATATCATGGCTCTGCAGCCGGAGTGCGAACGCTTCGGGATGCCTCTCATGGTGGAGCCCCTGATTTTCGCGCCGAACGATAAAGACGGCGGCTATATGCCGGACGGGAATCCGGAAATGATTATTCCCCTGGTGCGCCAGGCCGTGGAACTGGGAGCGGACATCATCAAGGCGGATCCCACCCGGAACCCGGAGGATTACCACAAAGTGATCGCCATCGCGGGCAAGACCCCGGTTCTGGTGAGAGGCGGAGGCCGGGCCCCGGATGCGGAAATCCTGGCAAGGACCGGGACGCTCATGCGGCAAGGCGCGGCCGGAATCGTTTACGGCAGGAATATCATCCAACATCCCAATCCCAAGGGAATGGTGCGGGCCTTGATGGCCATGGTCCACGATGGTGCCACGCCCGACGAAGCGGCGGCGTTTGTCCGTGGAAAAGAACCGCTCCAACGGGTACCATCAAGAGCGTGATAACGGGAACGGGACAGACCGGAACTAAGGGAAATGGAAGCAGCATGGAAAGTTTGAATATCGGGATCATCGGCGCGGGACTCATGGGCCGCGAAATCGCCGCCGCAGCCGCCCGCGGATTCGTCCTCGACGGCTTTCCCATCAAGTTGAACGTGATTGCCGCCAGCGATATCGATGCGGACAGGCTGAACTGGTTCGGCAAAGTCCCCGGCGTGAAGTTCCTGACCCGCGATTACCGGGAACTGCTGAAGATAGGCGAAGTGGATGCCGTCTACGCCGCCGTCCCCCATCATCTCCACCGGGAAGTGTATGCGGACTGCCTTGCGGCCGGGAAAGACCTTTTGGCGGAAAAGCCCTTCGGCATGGACCTGCATGCGGCCAAGGCTCTGCGCGCCATGGCGGACGAGTCCGGCCTCTTCGTCCGGTGCAGTTCCGAGTTCCCGTTCTATCCGGGCCCGCAGCATGCGTTCCGCTTCATCCGCTCGGGAGCCCTGGGCAACATCCTCGAAGTGAAGGCCGGCTTCCTGCATTCGAGCGATCTGGATCCCATGAAGGCGATCAATTGGAAACGGCAGGCCGCGACCTGCGGCGAAATCGGCGTGATGGGCGACCTGGGGATGCACGTTACCCACCTGCCCCTCCGCCTGGGGTGGAAGCCCGTATCGGTGTACGCTCAGCTTCAAAAAGTCTATTCCCAACGGCCGGACGGCCGCGGGGGCATGGCGGAGTGCGACACCTGGGACAACGCCATGTTGCATACCAACGTCAGCGCCGATGGAAACCGCTTCCCGATGACCCTGGAAATGAAGCGCATCGCGCCCGGCGAAACCAACACCTGGTATTTCCACGCCGTGGGCACCAAGGGAGGCGTCCGCTACAGCACCAAGGAGCCCAAAACCCTGTGGACCTTCTCGGGCGCGGAAGGCCAGGCCTGGCAACGGCAGGATCTGGGATTCCGTTCCTGCTTCCCCACCATTACCGGCGCGATCTTCGAACCGGGTTTTCCCGACAGCCTGCTGCAGATGCTCGCGGCCTTCGCCTGGGAGCGCTCCGGCAGATCGGACGGCCTTTTCGCCTGCGCCACCCCCGAAGAAGCCCTTGCCAGCCATGAACTGTTCGCCGCGGCGCTGGTGTCGCATCGCAATGGTTCGGTGGTGGCCCTGCCCGTGGACGCGGAAGCCCGCCAGCCATCCCGGGTGAAGGCGGGATAAGCCGATGCGGATCGATTTCCAGGATCGCCAGGGGATCCTCTGCGGAGGGAACTGGATAATCGATCGCGTGAAAATAACGGACAGGTATCCCGAGCGGGAGCATTTGGCCAACATCCTTTCCGAGTCCCTCCATAATGGCGGGGCGGCCTATAACGTGCTGAGCGACCTCGCCTCGCTGAAGGCGCCGTTCCCGTTGGCCGGAATAGGGCTGGTGGGAGAGGACGAGGACGGCGAGCGCATCCTGTCCCATTGCCGCGCCCTTGCCATCGACGCATCCGGAATCCGGAAGGTGCCCGGCGTCAAGACCTCCTACACCGATGTCGTCTCGGAAAAGTCCACGGGCAAGCGCACGTTCTTCCACAGCCGGGGCGCCAATGCCCGGCTCGACTCGGAGCATTTCGATCTGGAGAGTTCCAGCGCCCGGATTTTCCACCTTGGCTATCTGCTGCTGTTGGACAAGCTGGATCAAGTCCAGGAGGACGGGCGCACCAAGGCCTATCATCTTCTGGCGCGCGCCCGGGCCCTGGGATTCAAGACCTCCGTGGACATGGTCAGCGCGGAAGGCGATGGCTTCGCGGCCACGGTGCGATCCACCTTACCGGCCGTGGATGTTTTATTCCTCAATGAATACGAAGCCGAGAAAACCACCGGCATCGGTTTGCGTGGAGAGGGTCTGGACAGCGCCGCTATGCGGGAAGCCCTGGAGAAGTTGATCGAAATGGGCGTGCGGGAATGGGTCATCATTCATTCTCCCGCGGGCGCATGCGCCTTGAGCGCGCAAGGCGAATTCCTTTACCAAGGATCGGTCAAGCTGCCGGAATCGCGCATTGCGGGCACCGTGGGCGCTGGCGACGCCTTCGCCGCGGGCGTGCTCTTGGGAGTGCATCAGGATTATGCCATGAGCGAATGTTTGCGATTGGGCGTTTGCGCCGCCGCCGCCTGCCTCACCCATCCGGGCAGCTCGGAGGGAATCGCTTCGATGAATGCGTGCCGCGAAATAGGACTTCAATTCGGGTTCCGGGAATCCTCATATCTCCCGCAATCCCTCAGGGAGAAAGCATGATGAAAAACGATTCTTCGATCCCCGCCTTGCCGCTCTCGGTTTTGTCGGCCATGATACTCATGGGAGTCCAAGCCTGGTCGCAAAGTTTTGATCCGCATCCGGTGTACGGGTCCAATGCCTTGACCAAGGCCCATCCCGGCTATGACATGGCGGACCTGCTACCCGCGAATGCTTCCGGATTGCCGGCGGGGTTCTCCGCCCATGTGGGAGGCATGGCCTTCCTGCCCAACGGCAAACTGGCCCTCGCGGATTTTCCCGATCCTTCCAATGGCGCCTGGAAAGGGAGCGTATGGCTTTTCGATGGCGTGCAAACGGGCGACAAGACCAAAGTGACCTCCAAAGAGTTCGCGAACAATCTCTACGGCCCCACCGGCCTGACCGTGGTCAATGGCGATATCTATGTCATCGATGGCAATAGCTTGAGAAAATTGACCGATAAGGATTCCAACGGGACGGCGGAAGTTACGGAGATCACGCATTCCTGGCATCAAAACGGCGGGCAGCCTGCCGTGGCGGATTTGGTGTATCAGAACGGATTCTTCTACTCCGCTATCGGTTCATCCGGAGGCCTGTCCGTGGATGGCGCCTCCATTTCCGGGGGTACGGCCAAGATCGGCATGGACGGGAAAGTGCAGATGCTCAGCAGCGGATTCCGGAACACAGGCGGGGCCGGCATCAACTCCAAAGGGGAAATCTTCGCGACCGACAATCAAGGCGAATGGCTGCCCTCCAGTAAGTTCATCAATGTCGTGCCTGGTCGGTATTATGGATACGGCGGACTTACCCAGAACGGCAAAGCCGCTTCGCCTCCGGCGGTCTGGATACCGCAAGGCGTGGTCAGCCCGCCTAACGGCAACGCCTCCACCTACGCGGCGGGCATGTCGCCCGGTACCGTCCTGCCTATCGACACCGGACTATACGCGGGCCAATACTTGATGGGCGATATCCGTTACGGCAATGTCGATCGCATTTTCCTGGAACGGGTCGGCGGCGAATACCAGGGCGCCTTGTTCCATTTTTCCGGCGGCTTCCGGGCCGGCATTTACCGGATGACTTGGGGTCCGGACGGCGCGCTGTATCTGGGCGGCATGGGCGGCAGCGGCTATACCTGGAGCTGGAAGGACAATACCGTGGACGACAATTGGGGCCTATACCGCATGAAGCCCAACAGCAAACCCGTTTTCGAAATGGTCTCGGTCAAGGCGAAAGCCGGCGGATTCGAAGTGAAGTTCACCCAACCGGTGGACACCAAAGTCGCGGCGGCGAATTTCAAAGTGCAGTCCTGGAGATACGTTTCGACGGGCAGCTACGGCGGACCGCAAGTGGACATGACGACCCTTCCGGTCCAGTCGGTCCAGAAGTCGACGGATCCTACCGTGATTTTCCTCGGGATCCAGGGTCTGCTGGCGGACCACGTGGTCCACATCGAGTTGGACAGCAATGCCGTCATCTCGACCACCGGACTGAAGCCCTGGACCTTCGAGACCTGGTACACCCTGAACAGATTGGGCACGGACGCGTTCAACCCCACGCCCGTCTTTGCCGCGCAGCCGACACGGGGCTCATTCCCGGGATGGATGCGCGCCCAGGCGACCCATAACGGCGGCATCCAAATCGAATCCGAAACCGCCGGGAGCTACGAGATTCGCGATGCCCGGGGAACGATCCTTGAAGAGGGAGTGTTGGATGCCCATCAAGCGCGTACAAGCGCCCATCGCTATGAGGCCGGCCTTTACTTCGTGTCCCGGCCCGGTTCGCCGGGCATCAAGGTGATTTGCCTTTGAATATGCTCCGGATAGGGTAACCTGACGGATACCCTAGGAGAAGGCGCGCCGGAAGGACATAGGCTTTGAAGCATATTGGTTCCGGACCCGCAGGCGTGTACGATTTATCGGTATTTTCGGTATTCGATTACTACGACTATCGCCGTTGCCTCAAGGATTATTACCAGTACCGGAAGTCCATAAACTCGCGTTTTTCATATCGCGGTTTCGCCACGAAAGCCGGCTATAAATCCTCCGGTCTGTTCATCGAACTGGTCCAAGGCAAACAGAACCTCACGCGGAAGGCGCTTCCAGGGTTCATCCGCGCCATGGGACTGACGGAGTTGGAAGCGGAATACTTCGAGATGATGGTCCACTTTACGCACGCGCCAAGGGCCGTGGCCAGGCAGTATTGGTTCGACAAAATGCTGAGGCTGCTTCCCGCCAAGGCGAAGACGGTTACGAAGGAACAGGAAAAATATTTCGGGAAATGGCAGCATGGGGCGGTTTGCAACGCGCTCTCGATACTGGACATCGGAGAGGATTACCACAATCTCGCGGAATTCATGCAGCCGGCCATGACCTTGGGCCAGGCCAGGGAATCCATCGCATTATTGGAAGGCCTCGGAATGATCCGGAAAGACGATCGCGGCCATTGGCGCCCGACCGAAATCATCGTGGAGCCCTCTCCGGATCTGGAACCCTCGGCGATCCGCTCGTACCAGGAATCCGTGATTGAACTCGGTAAATCGGCCCTGAAAACCCATGGGCACAACGATCACAATCTGGCCTGCTTCACCATCAGTCTTTCAACGGAAGGCCACCATAGGCTTCTTCTGAAGTTCGATTCCTTTTTCGGGGAGGTTTTCCAACTCGTCAGATCGGACAAAGGGGCCAACCGCGTCTTCCAACTGAACACCCATTTTTTCCCCCTCTCCAAAAAAAACGGCTCCTGATCCGGCCGTTTGCATAGCGCCTTCGCGCCCGTCCCGATGTTAACCTGGGAGTGACCCCATTCCCGGCTTCGCAAAACCCAATCGAAAATAAAAATCGTTCTGGCGCCGTTCGGAAACCCCACTATTTCCGTTATTTGGCGATCCCCGTTTTTGCAGCGAATCGGCCCGAAGCATATAATCGAAGCATCCGATAAGCAACACGGAAAATGGTGGTGATGTGTCCGGACGCCCTTTCATGATCGCCGTGGCCCTATTTGCCTCCGCCGGCACGGGCATGGCCGCCGTCGTGGATTTTTCCGCCTGGACCAATTCCACCCGAATCAATTTCAACACCACGTCCACGGGCGCCAACATCTCCTCCGATCAGACCAATTTCCCGGTGCTGGTCCACCTGGACGCGAACAATTTCATCTTCACCCAGGCCGATCCCACCGGCAAGGATATCCGCTTCGCCGATCCGGACCGCAATAGCCTCTCCTATGAAATCGACCGCTGGGACGCCGCTCTCAAGAAGGCCGAGATCTGGGTCCTGGTGCCGCAGATAGACGCGAACAGCGACCGCGATTATATCGATATGTATTGGGGCAACGGCGCGGCTACCGCCCTCTCCAGCGGTTCCGCCGTGTTCACTTCCGGAACGAGTTGGGTGGGCGTATGGCATCTGGACGAAGATGGGAACACCACCGCGGCCGGGTATGGGGATGCGACCGCCAACGCCTACACCGGCACGGGAACGGGGCTGTCGGGTTCATCCGATGTAAGCGGCCAGATGGGTCTGGGACAGCAGTTCGATGGCGCCACCACCTACATCACCCTCACCGGTACCTACCCGATCACCACGGCCGCAAGAACCATGAGCCTCTGGGCGAAAGCGGCTTCTCCCATCACCGGAAACCAGGTCATCGCCGCGTACGGCTCCTACCCGGGGGCGGGAAACCAGGTGTTCGGTCTGTCGGAGTGGTCCACTCCAAAATGGGGTTCGTGGACGGACGGAGCCTCAAATCCCTCGGGCACCACGCCGCCGGATCAAGGCTGGCACCATCTGGTCGCTTCCTATGACGGGGCCACCGTCCGGTTTTACCAGGACGGCGCCTTGGCAGGCAGCGGCGCCCTCACCCTGAACACCACCAGCGGAAACTTCGTGGTGGGCGCCCGCATGAACGACAAAACCCTGAAATGGACCGGAGTCGTGGACGAACTGAGGATGTCTTCGGTGCAGCGATCGGCGGATTGGATCAAGCTGGAATACGAGAACCAGAAGACAGGGAGCAGATTCCTCGCATACCCCAACACCCTTCTCTCCACCTTTTCCTACAGCTCCAAGGTCTACATCAATACCACCGCCTCGGGCGCCAATATCACGTCCAACCAAAGCGATTTTCCCTTGCTTGTCCGCCTGACCAACGGCAACTTCAACTTCGCCCAAGCCAAGAGCGACGGCGGGGACCTGCGCTTCGCGGACAGCTCCGGCGCCCTCCTGCCTTATGAAATCGAGCGCTTCGACGCGACCAACAGGCTGGCGGAAATCTGGGTCTCCATCCCCACCGTGTATGCCGGCAACAATACCCAATGGTTCCGGATGTATTGGGGCAAGGCTACGGCAACCTCGCTCTCTTCAAGCGCGGCCGTGTTCCAGACCGCCGACAATTTCGCCGGCGAATGGCATCTGAGCGAGGCTTCGGGCAGCGCGTCCGATGCGAGCAGCAACGGGAACAATGGCGCGTTCAACGGCAATGTGCCTAACCAACAGAACGGAATCATCGGCAAGGCGCACCTGTTCGACGGCAACGGGGATTATATCAACGCCGGAACCAACGGTTCCTATGACCTGTCCGCCAACGACAGGGTCACGGTATCCGCCTGGGTCAACCGCTCCGGGGCGGCCGCGTCGGGTCCCGAGGAAGGCATTGCGACCAAGTACCATTGGACCGACAACAACCGTTCCTTCGGCATTTGGTATACTTCCGCGACTGCATTCAAATTCGGCGTCAGCACGAATGGAACGGCCGAGACTATCGTCTCCTCGGGTTCGGCCGCGACCAACGGCGCATGGTATCACGTGGTCGGGGTGGCGGACGGTGCCAAGGCGAGGATTTACGTCAACGGTGTCGAGGCGGCCAATACGGCCTTCTCCGGCAACATCAACTATTCTTCCGGATCGACTTTCAGAATCGGCGAGGTGGACGACGGGGGCGGCGGAAGCCAGCAATATTTCAACGGATATATCGACGAGGTTTCCGTTTCCAACGTCGTCCGGTCCGCGGATTGGATCAAGCTCAGTTATGAGACGCAGAAGGCCGCGGCGACGGCCGTTTCCATCGGGGCGCGTACCGCCGACTTCACCAATTCGGTCCGCTTCAACTTCAACACCACCGCTACGGGAGCGAACGTAAGCGGAAGCGATGTCACCAATATCCCCATCCTCGTGCGCCTCAGCTCCTCCAATTTCGATTTCTCCAAGACCACGGACGCGGGCACGGACATCAAGTTCATCGATAAGGACGGCACCAATCTCTACCACGAAGTAGTGGAATGGGACAAGGCCAACCAGTCCGGTAAAGTGTGGGTCAAGGTGCCGCAAGTGGATAAGAACTCCACCTCGGATTTCATCACCCTCTACTATGGCTGCGCCGCTTGCACGGGAAACCCTTACGCAGTGGACGATTCGGTCTGGAACGGGTTCAAGGGCGTGTTCCACCTCAACGCCCCCGAAGACAAGGCCTACGACGCCACCGCCCTGGCCAATCACGGGACCTACTTCAAGGATCAGGCCAATATTACGGGCCTGACCGGCAAGAACGCGCCGTTCTTCGACGGGAGCACCGATTACATCGACGTGCCCAACGAAACCAACTACGACATCTTCACCAACATCTCGGCCTGGGCCTGGATCAAAGTCTCCTCCTTGACCAAGGGATGGCAGACCATCCTGAGCAAGGGCGACAATTCCTGGCGC
>JAQBPN010000023.1 GCA_028287505.1 Fibrobacterota bacterium
TGAAACAGGCCCGGCGGGTGGAATTGCGGACCCCGTGGGTCTATCGTAAGCCGATGGGAACTTCCCTGGGCTCCAAACCCTGGATGCTGGGGATCCTGCTTTTTTCCTCCATAGCCGCCGTCATCGGGGGTATCCTGTACTTCCGGAAGCGGAAACAGATTGCCGACAGGTATACCATGGGCGAGTCCGAGGGCTCGGGTTCGTGGGACGCCCATCAAGCCCGGGATGAGAGCCTGGCTTCAGCCCGTCCCTGAGACCCGCAGCGGGGCGCTTCGCCGCGCCTCCAGTAGCCTGCACGTTACCCCCGCCGCGGATCCGGTCCACCGTGGCGTACTGCTTGCGGCGCGCGTTTCCATCCGCGGCCCGGCGTGACGGGATGGACCGATTCCGATCCGATGCCGGCCGGCCGTCGGATAGGGATGGCCAAGTGGGGGAATCGGACCTCCGGCGCGATATTCCTGGCTGCATCGCTTCCTTTAAATTGCTATAATACTGCGATAAAACGATGCGCCCAGCGTACCGTCATGGAGCATCGGATGCACATGGCACATAGGTCGCGAAACGGCGCACAAGAGGCGTAGAAACGCAGAGGATGCGTGGACGCGCGCAAGATGCGCGAAAGCGCATAGGATCGGAAAGGCTGGGATGTCTAAAGGCTTATGGACCTTCGCTTGTTCAATGCTGGTTTTCGGTTGGGCCGCCGCCGGCATTCCCCAGCCCACCAAGGAAGAATTCCTCTCCAAAATCGTGATCAAGAGCCTCGGCTCGTGGCACTATAGTCCGCCCAAAATAGATGATGCGTTTTCCCGCAAGGTCTACGCTCTGCAGATCAAGCGCATGGATCCCCAGAAGCGCTTCCTGGTCCAGGAAGACATAGACTCCCTTTCCAGATTCGAAACCGATATCGACAACGAACTCAGCCAGGGCACCACCACCTTCTTTGAAGCCTCTTCCGCCCTGCTGCGCCGCCGCATGCTGGAAGCCCAGGCTCTGACCGTCACCGTCCTGGAAGGGCCCCTGGATCTCAATCAGGACGATTCCCTGCCCATGGATCCGGAAAAGCAATCCTGGGCCAAGTCCAAGGACGAGTTGCGCCAACGCTGGAGCCGGCTGCTGAAATACCAGATCCTGACCCATATCCAGGACGTCAAGGAGACGAAAGAGAAGGAAAAGGAAAAAGACAAGCCCAAGGAGGATGGGAAGGAAAAGGGCGGCAAAGCTCCGGAAAAGACCAAGGAATCCGCCAAGGCCAAGGACACCTCCAAATCCGCGGACAAAGCCAAGACCGTGGCCCTGATCGCAAAGTCCGCCACGCCGGAAGAGCAGGAGAAGGATGCCCGGGAATACGTGAAGCGCAGCCTCCACCGCCTCTTCGAGCGCATGCTGAAGGAAGACAAGCTTGAAAAGGTGTCTTCCTACCTGAACACGGTGAGCAATTCCCACGACCCGCACACGGAATACTTCAAGCCGGAAGCCAAGGAAGACTTCGATCTGAGCATGACCGGCACCCTGGAAGGCATCGGGGCGGTTCTGCGCGAGGATGACGGGTACATCAAGGTGGTCAGCATCGTTCCCGGCAGCGCTTCCTGGCGGCAGAAGGAATTGAAGGCCGAAGACAAGATCCTGAAGGTGGCCCAGGGATCGGAAGAGCCCGTGGACCTGGTGGAAGCCAGCGTGAACGAAGCGGTGCGCCTGATCCGGGGCCGCAAGGGCACGGAAGTGCGCCTCACGGTGCAAAAGCCCTCCGGACGCGTCCAGGTCATCGCCATCACCCGCGACGTGGTGGTGGTGGAAGAGACCTACGCGAAGTCCGCCATCATGACGCCGGCCTCCGGCAAGAAGAAGATCGGCTATATCAACCTGCCCGCCTTCTACCACGACTTCAACAACAGCCGCGGCCGCACCGCTTCCGCGGACGTACGCGACGAATTGGAAAAGCTGAAAGCGGAAAACGTGGACGGCATCGTGCTGGATCTGCGCAATAACGGGGGCGGCGCCCTGGATGACGCCGTCAAAATGGCGGGCCTGTTCTTCAAGAGCGGCCCGGTGGTCCAGATCAAGGATCAGAAGGGCAACACCACCGTCCTGAACGACCAGGACACGGACATCACCTACGATGGCCCCCTGGTGGTCATGATCAACACCTTCAGCGCTTCGGCCTCGGAAATCGTCGCCGCCGCCCTGCAGGATCTTGGCCGGGCGGTCATCCTGGGAACGGATACCACCTTCGGCAAAGGCACCGTGCAGTCCATGCTGGACCTGGACGCCTACCTGCCGCCGGCGTTCGCATCCATGCGGCCGATGGGCTCCCTGAAGCTGACCATCCAGAAGTTCTACCGTATCAACGGCGGCACCACCCAATACAAGGGGGTGGTCCCGGATATTCTCATTCCCGACGCCTACAGCAATCTGGAAGTGGGGGAGAAGAACCTGGACTATCCCATGCCCTGGGATACGGTCTCCTCGCTTTCCTACCCCAAGTGGTCCAAGAACAAAGTCGACCTGGCCACTCTGAAAAAGAAGAGCCAGGCCCGATTGAAGGCCGACCCGTTCGCCCAAAAGCTGGCTGACTTATCCGATCGCTTGCAGAAGCAGCGGGAGCGCACCTATCTCAGCCTGCAGAAGTCCAAGTATTTCCAGGAACAGGAAACCGCGCGCAAAGAGACGGAGAAGTTCGAGGCTGTCCAGAAAGAGAACGTCAATCTGAAGGTGTCCCCGCTGGCACTGGCCCGTCCCGCAGCCGACTCGCTGGATGATGAGAAGGAAAAGAAGTGGCGCGAGGCGCTGGCGAAGGATTTCTACCTGCGCGAGGCCGTGAACGTCCTGGGAGATATGGGCGGGTCCAACGTGGCCGCGAAGTAAGAGAAGATCTACGATTAAGCTTGTGGCGTGGATGGACGCTTTGGCCGTCGTGGAAGCGTTTCGTCGAGCGTAAAGAAAAAAAGAACCAGGGAGCATTTCCTGGTTCTTTTTTTTGCTTTTGGATTTGTCTTTACGCCCGACGCCGAGGCGCCAAGTCAATGCTTCTACAAAGCTAAACTCTGGCGCGCCGGTCGCCCGACGCCCGACGAAATGCGGATAAAATGTTGTCAGGATCCAATCGCGCCGCGGATTCCTTATCGATCTTTGGCCAGCCTGACTTTTCAGACCGGCTTTATTTCGAACACTAAATCCCCTGGCGACACGTCGTCGCCTTTGGCCACCAGTACCCGGGCCACCACGCCCGCGCAAGGGGCCTTGACCACGTTCAACATCTTCATGGCTTCCGTGGTCAGCAGTTTCTGGCCTTCTTCCACCCTGTCGCCGGCTCCGGCGGCCAATTCGACCACCTTGCCCGCCATGGGGGCGGGGATATGGCCGGGATTGTCCGGATCGGCCTTGTCGCGCTTCTTGATCTTGACCCCTGAATTGGCGTCCGTGACCACGGTATTGCGGCGGCGGCCGTTCAGCTCCCAGAAGATGGTGCGCGTCCCGTCCGCCTGCAGATCGCCGATGGCGAGCAGCTTGACGATCAGGGTCTTGCCTTCCTGGATGGTGATGGCTTTTTCCTCTCCCGGCTTCACGCCATAGAAGAAGGTGGGCGTGTCCAGCACGGAGACGTCGCTGTAATGATCCCCGAAACGCAGATAGTCGATGAACACCTTGGGGTACTGGGCGTAGCTGAGCAGATCCTCTTCCGTGAAGTACCGGCCGAATTTGCCCTTCAGGGTATTCTGCGCGGCGTCGAAATCGAAATTCTCAAGGAGCTCGCCGGGGCGGCAGGTGATGGGCTCTTCGCCCTTCAGGATGGCCTTCTGCACCTCGACCGGGAAACCGCCCGGAGGCTGGCCCATCATCCCCTTCATCATGCTGACGTATGAATCCGGGAAGGCCAGGTCCTTGGCGCGCGTGACCACGTCCTGGGGCGTCAGGTTGTTCTGGGTCATGAACAGCGCCATGTCGCCTACGGCCTTGCTGGAGGGCGTGACCTTGATGATGTCGCCGCTCATGTCGTTGACCGTGCGGTACATGGTCTTGACCTCTTCCCAGCGCTCGCCCAATCCCAGGGAAATCGCCTGCGCGCGGAAGTTCGAATATTGTCCGCCCGGCATTTCGTGGCGGTATACGTCGGCGGTGCCGGCCTTGAGGCCGCACTCGAAGGGCGCATAGGGCTCGCGGGCCACTTCCCAATAGTCGGCCAGCTTCTGCAGCTTGTCTTCGTCCATGCCCGTATCGCGTTCGGAACCCTTGAGGGCGTAGACAAGCGCGTTGAGGGACGGCTGCGAGGTGATGCCGGACATGGAGGATAAGGCCGCGTCCACCACGTCCACGCCCGCCTTGGAGGCTTCCAGCAGGGCCGCCACCTGGTTGCCGCTGGTATCGTGGGTGTGCAGGTGGATGGGCAGGGAGACCGCGTTCTTGAGTTCCGTGACCAGGATGCGGGCCGCATCCGGTTTCAGCAGGCCCGCCATGTCCTTGATGCCGAGGATATGCGTACCGGCTTTTTCCAGTTCCTTGGCCAGCTTCACGTAATAGGAGAGCGTGTATTTGACACGCTTCCCGTCCGTGATGTCGCCGGAATAGCAGATGGCCGCTTCCGCGATCTTGCCGGTCTTGGCCACCGCTTCGATGCAGGGCTTGAGGCCTTCGACCCAATTGAGGCAGTCGAAGATGCGGAAGATGTCGATGCCGTTCTTGGCGGACGCGTCGATGAAACGGTTGACGATGTTGTCCGGATAGTTGGTATAGCCCACCGCATTGCCCGAACGCAGGAGCATCTGCAACAGGGTTCCGGGCATGAGCCTGCGGATGCGGCGCAGACGTTCCCAGGGATCCTCATGGAGGAAACGCAGGGCCACGTCGAAAGTGGCGCCGCCCCACATCTCGTTGGAGAAGAGAGGCGCGGCCAGGTGCGCGGTGGCATGCGAGATCCGGAACAGATCATCGCTGCGCATGCGCGTGGCGATAAGGGATTGGTGCGCGTCCCGGAAGGTGGTGTCCGTCAGCAAAAGGGACTTCTGCTTCAGCATCCAATCGGCCAGCCCCTTGGGGCCGTTCGCCTTGAACACCGCGAAGGCGGGGGAGACGGGCGGAGCGGATTTGGGCACCGCCGGGACCTGGGGGATCTGGATACGGGCCGGTTTCAGCTTGGCGTCGATATCCGGAAAGCCGTTGACGGCCACCTGGGACAGATAGTCCAGCACCTTGTTGGCCCGGTCCAGCTTCGGCTTGAAGTCGAACAGTTCCGGATGGGTCTCGATGAACTTGGTGTCGCATTCCCCGGCCAGGAAGGCGGGATGCTTGAGGACGTTTTCCAGGAAGGGAATGTTGGTCTTGACCCCGCGGATGCGGAACTCGCGGATGGCGCGCAAGGCCTTGTTGGCGGCCTGATCGAATTGCAGGCCCCAGGAGCAGACCTTGATGAGCAGGGAATCGTAATGGGGGGTGATGACGGCGCCGTCGAACCCGGAACCCGCGTCCAGGCGGATGCCCATGCCCTCGCCCGCGCGGAAGGCCGTGATCTTGCCATGGTCCGGGGCGAAATTGTTCTGGGGGTCTTCCGTGGTCAGGCGCAGCTGGATGCAATAGCCGCTTTTCTTGATATGGGCCTGGTCGGGAATGCGGATGGTGTCATGGGAGAGGGGATAGCCCTCGGCGATGCGGATCTGGCATTGCACGATATCGCGGCCGGTGATCACCTCGGTAATCGTGTGTTCCACCTGGATGCGCGGATTGACCTCGATGAAGTAGTGGTGGCCCTTTTTGTCGACCAGGAATTCCACCGTGCCCGCATTGACGTAATTGACCTGGCGCGCGATGGCCAGGGCGTCCGCGTACAGCGAGGCCTTCTGCTTGGGGCTGAGGTTGAGAGCCGGAGCTATTTCCACCACCTTCTGGTGGCGGCGCTGGATGGAACAATCGCGCTCGAACAGATGCACCATGTTGCCGTGGTTGTCGGCCAGGATCTGCACTTCGATGTGCTTGGGTCCATCCAGGTAACGTTCGATGAAGACTTTGGGGTTGCCGAAGGAGGCTTCCGCCTCCGCCCGGGACCGGGCGATGGCGTTGAGAAGCTCGCTGCGGTCGTTGACGATGCTCATGCCCCGGCCACCGCCGCCCATGGCGGCTTTGATGATCAGGGGATATCCGTATTCCTTGGCGAACAGGAGCGCATCCTGCTCGGTTTCCACCGCGTCCTTGGTGCCGGGCACGGTTTGGACCTTGGCTTTTTCCGCGATGAGGCGGGCCGCGACCTTGTCGCCCATGGCGTCGAGGACTTCCGGGGGCGGACCGATGAAGGCGATCCCGGCCTTGCGGCAGGCGCGCGCGAAATCGGCGTTTTCCGAAAGGAACCCATAGCCGGGGTGGATGGCGTCCACGCCCTTGTCCACCGCCAGTTCCACGATCTCATCGATGGCCAGATAAGCCCCGACAGGGGTCTTGCCCACGCCGATGAGGTAGGCCTCGTCGGCTTTGTAGCGATGGAGGTGGAGGCGATCTTCCGTCGAATAGATGGCCACCGTCTGGATGCCCATTTCGGCGGCGGCCCGGAAAATGCGAATCGCGATTTCTCCGCGATTCGCCACCATGATTTTCTTGAAAGGCCTAACGGAAACTTCTGCCATGGGAATCGGGTCGCAAAGTCCGGATTAAGGGGCCTTTTTCAGGGCCGGCTTCCCGGTCTGGGGCTTGCCGTCCGGAATCCCGGGGACCTTGGACGCCTCGCCGATGGAAATCAGCTCGACCTCGAAGATCAGGGCGGAGTTGGGGCCGATCTGCTTGCCCGCGCCGTGTTCGCCGTAGCCCAGCGCCGGGGGGATGAACAGCTTCCACTTGGAACCAACGGGCATCAGGAGGAGGGCTTCCGTCCAGCCTTTGATGACGTTGCTGACCGGGAAGGAAACCGGCTGACCGCGCTTGATGGAGCTGTCGAACTCGGTGCCGTCCAGCAAGGTGCCCACGTAATGCACGGTGACGGTGGAGGTGGACTCCGGCTTGGGACCCTTGCCTTCCGTCAGGACCTTGTACTGCAGGCCGCTGGCGGTGGTGATCACGCCGGCTTCCTTGCCGTTCTTCTCGAAGAAAGCCTTGGCGGCCTTCTCGTTCTCGGTGGCTTTGACCTTGTTGGTCGAATCCTGACGGGCCATCATGTCCTTCTGGAAGGACATCATGGTCTCTTGCAACTGGGAGTCGGAAAGGATGGGCTTGGCGCCGCTCAGGGCGTCATTGATGCCGATGCGCAGCTTGTCCAGGTCCACGTCCCCGGCGGCCAGGTTCTGCTGCTTGAAGCTGCGGCCGATATCAAGGCCGATTCCGTAGCTGACCTTGTCCTTTTGGGATTTCAGTTCGCGGGAACCCTTGGTGTCGATTTTGTCGCAGGCGAAGAAAGTAGTGGCGAGAATCGCCAATCCCATGGCGCATGCGCGTTTCCATGTATTCATTGTGAGACTCCTGGATGATCCGGCCAGACATTTCGCCGGCATCGGCCTTGTTGTTTTACGGCGGTCAGAAATTAGGAAAAAAGTGATGGATTGGGATGGGTGAGAGTATAATTTTGGTGTTATATGGCGGAAGAATCGTCGGGCGTGCGGCTCGGCTTTGCCGAGCCGACGGCGTCGGGCGTCGGGCGTAAAAGCCGGGAAAATGCGGCTTTTTCTCTTTTCGCCCGACGCCGAACGCCCGACGAACGGAGTACTGGCAAAAGGGAGTCTTATGGAGCATAGCGAAAAGTTTTTACGAATCGTCGAAGACGCGAAATCCCGCATTGATGAAATCAGCCTGGGCGAGGTGAAACGGAAGCTGGATGCGGGCGAACGCTTTCATCTGGTGGATGTCCGCGAAGACGGGGAGTGGGCCAAGGGCCGCTTGCCGGGGGCCGAGCATCTGGGAAAAGGGGTGCTGGAGCGGGATGTGGAAAAGGCCATACCGGACACGGGAGCCGAGATAGTGCTTTATTGCGGCGGGGGATTTCGTTCCGCCTTGTCGGCCGACAACCTTCAGAAAATGGGATATACCAAGGTGCTCTCCATGGACGGCGGATTCCGCGGTTGGGTGGAAGCTGGGTATCCTATCCAGTCTTGAGGTTAAGTCTTTAAAATGCGGTAACTCATTGTGAAATAAGGCTTTGGTGGCCCTTTCTTATGTACCGGCACAAGCTCCCCTAGGCCTCTTCTCCCTTTCATGTCGGGATTTCCCCTAGCCGAAAGCCTCCATTCCGGGCTTTCCCGGGGTCCCGAAAAGTGCGATAACCAACCTTCGGTTTCCCAAGTCCAATCCTTTCGGAGCCTGGCTGGCAGCCACCGCCTGGGCGATCGGAGGCTTTTTCCTTCCGGTTGTATATCACATTGTTGTAGCCGGTTCATTTGCCCGGTGGTACGATCAATTTTGCAGCCCGGCGATCGGAGCGACCCGCCTCATCGCCCCGGGGAATCCTTCCAGTCGGAAGGGTACCCGGGACGGTGGGACGTCCGGCCAGGCGAGCGATGGAGGACGGTGTCATGTACGCGGCGGATATCACCATGAAAGCAAGTGCATTGGAAAGCCAGACCGGGATATGGATGCTGGCGATATTTCTCCTGGGACTCGCGGCGATGGCTTGGCTCACGGTCCGCGAAGCCAGCCTGTATGAGACCCGGACGGCGATCAAGAATCTCCGCCGCGGCCGCAAGGCCAACATTCCGGCCCGCGAACGGCTTCCCGCATTCTCACGCTTCAATCTTTTCGTGCGCAGCGTAATCCGCGGCGGCGATATCATGGATCCGTTCCAGGACGTACTCGGCGACGGCCGCGCCGCATATGAACTCAGGCTGCGGCGCGAGATCGATAAGCTGGTGGGCAAGGATGTCTACCACGGACAGAAGGAACAACTGAAACCCCCGACGAGACCTACTTCGGACTAACCCCCCTACCTTTTGTCGGACGCTTCCATGGGCGTCTGATCCCCGATTCTCAAAGAGACTTTGACAAGGCGAGGCGAATCCCGAAACGAAGCGCTTCGTAGCAGCGCCCCGTCGGGCGTCGGGCGACGGGCGTAAAGCTTTTTCCGCACTCTGCGGGCGAAAAGGCAATGCAAGCCATGTATGCCAGAACGCAACCCTAGGATTGCGACTCTGCCTTTTTTTGCTTTACGCCCGACGCCGAGGCGCCAAGTCGATGTCTTTTAAAAGCTGAACTCCGGCGCGCCGGTCGCCCGACGCCCGACGGGAGGCCGCCCCGAGGGCTGTCGTGTCTTTATACACAATCTTTCCCGATCGCCACTTTTCCTACCAGGCGTATGCCTCCGGTGCCCCACCCCCGGGCCCCGGCCAAATCCCATCCAGCTTTTCCAGGGTCTCCGGACTCAACTTCAATTCCAGGGCCTTGAGGCTTCCCGTGAGTTGTTCCATCGTGCGCGGACCGATGATGGGGGAGGTCACGGCCGGGTTCGCCAGCACCCATGCCAGGCCGACGTCGGCGGGGCTTTCTCCCAATTCGCGACAGAAGTTTTCATATCGTTCCAATTGGGCTTTGCTCTTTTCCAATTCCTTCTGGACCGCCGGGGTAACCCGCCGGCTTCCCGCCGTCACCTTTTGCAGGATGCCCGCCAGCAGGCCGCCCGAAAGCGGGCTCCAGGGGAAAAACCCCAGCCCCAGGCCTTTGCAGGCCGGCAGCACTTCCAGTTCCGCCATGCGGGTTTTCAGATTGTACAGACCCTGCTCGGAAACCAGGCCCAGGAGCCCGCGGCCGGAGGCCACCCGGTTGGCCTCGGCGATATGCCAGGCGGCGAAATTGCTGCTGCCTATGTAAGTGACCTTGCCCTGTTGCACCAGGGTCTGCATCGCCTGCCAGATTTCCTCCCAGGGAACGGCCCTGTCGACGTGGTGCATCTGGTACAAGTCGATGTGATCGGTTTTCAGGCGGCGGAGACTCTCCTCGCAGGCCCGCCGGATGTGATACGCGGAGAGGCCCTTATCGTTGGGACCGTCACCCATCTTGCCGTAGACCTTGGTGGCCAGGACGATCCTGTCCCGGCGCCCGCCCTGGGCCAGCCAGCGGCCCACGATGGATTCGGTGATCCCCTCGCCCCTTTTGGCCCCGTAGACATTGGCGGTATCGAACACGTTGAAGCCCAGTTCCAGGGCCATGTCCATCATGGCGAAGCTTTCCGCTTCGGTGGCGTAAGGGCCGAAATTCATCGTGCCCAGGGTGAGACGGCTGACCTTGAGACCCGTGCGGCCGAGTTGTACGTATTGCATATGCCTCTTTGGTTGGAAGATCCAGGCATAAAAATAACGATACGGAAGCGTTTACCGGGCCACTCGGGACGTTATCGGACCGTTATGCCGCGGATGCGGGTTCTGGGGATGGCGCGCGGGCGCCCGACGAAAAACAATCCCCATAGAGTTCTCGCCAACGCCATCGGCCATCCGCCGGGCCTGGATCCGGTCGAAGCGGTTACCGCGCCCGCCACTGCAACGGACGGAGTGACAACCTCTTGGTAACCGGGAGCGGCCGGGACCGCCCGGACGATCACGCAATCGTCGCAATCGCTCATATCCTCGGCCTCTGCGGGGGAATCGGCGGGAGCTTGCTTTTCCGGCTCCGCGGATTTCTCCCGGGGTGTCGGGGACTTTTCCGTTTTCTTGTGCGCGGGCGCCTTTTCCCGCATGGGAACGGCAGTTTCATTTCCCCGCAAAACGGGCTCGCCGGCGGCGTTGGGCTTGGCCCCGGGCGGGGTCGACGCCATCGCAAAACTCACAGAACAGGCCAAAATACTGATCGGGATCGAGTATCTCATGCTTCAACCTTTCCAATGTGAGGACGCTGGAGAGGATTACTGAGCAAAATGCGATCCGCCGATTTGGGGAAATGGGGCCCGGCGGTAACTGAGTTGTAAGGTTTCCCTTTGCAGGGAGGGTAATTTTTACACTATTTCCAAGTTATGGAATCGGCCTGCAGCCCTACATACAAAGGGTGGCGGGCAGTTACTATATTTTCGATCACCGCGTCTAAAAGTATTGATATTGTTTTTTGAGAATCATAAAATACGCATAACTGCAGCAGAGGGGCTTATGTCTTCCAAAGTGTTCGTAGCCGGCCTGTTCATCCTTTCCGCTTCCGCCTTCGCCGCGGACGCTTCCTTCCAGCTGGTCAGGCAGGATGAGAAAGTCAGCGTCTACGGCAAGCGTCCGGAGAACTGCGTGTCCGACGGGGCCAGCGTGATGTTCCTGGTGGAGAACCGCACCAAGGAGCGCTTGGAGCTGAAGCTCGAGCTGTTGAACATGAAGGTGAAGAACAAGCTGACGGTGATGGTGGAGCCTTCCGGCAACACCTCGGTGCTTTCCCTGTCCCCGGACCCGGAGGCCTGCAACACGGAATTGGTGGACATGAAGGTCAGCCCCGTGTTGGTCAAGCCCATCAAGGCGGTGGCGCCGGGAGAAATGCCTTCTGTCGAATCCAAACCGGTCGAGCCCGCGTCCGCGGACAAAGTGATGTAGTCTCTTCAGCCCTCCCCGCGCTGCTTGGCTTCCAACCACTCCCACCTGGCGTACAATTCGGCGACTTCCTTTTGCTTGGCCGCAAAGGTCTGGTTGGCCTCTTTTACCGCTTCGAACCTGCCGGAGGCTGAAGCCGCCAGCATGGCCTGCTCCGCCTTCTCCTGTTCCTTTTCCGTGGCGGCAATCCGGGCTTCGATGGTCTCCAAATCCTTCTTCTCCTGATGGGATAGGCCCGGACGCTTTTTGGTCTGTTCCACCACGCTCTTCGCCGCAGCCGCCGCGTCCGCCGCGGCCTTTTCGTCCTCCGCCTCCGACTCCAGGTAATCGCTGTAGTTGCCCTGGATCTGGCGCACCTTGCCGCTCTTGCTGAAGATCAGCATGGAGTTGGCCACCTGGTCCAGAAAGAAACGATCATGGCTGACCACGATGGCGCAGCCGGGAAATTCGGAGAGGGCGCGTTCCAGCACCTGCAGCGTGGCGATATCCAGATCGTTGGTGGGTTCGTCCAGGATGAGCAGGTTGGCGGGGTTGGAAACCAGCGCCATGGCCAATTGCAGCCGGTTCTGTTCGCCGCCGCTCAGGCGGCCGGCCTTGGAGTAATGCATGCGGGCGGGGAAGAGGAAGTTTTCCAGGAAGCCGCGCTTGGGGACCTTGGCCCCGCCGAATTCGACGTATTCGGCGTCGCCGCCCAGGGTCTGCCAGACGGTTTTTTCCGGATCCAGGCTTTCCCGCTTCTGATCGAAGTAGGCCGTAAGCGTGTTCACGCCCAGTTTGATCTCCCCGGAATCGGCTTTGATCTTGCCGAGCAGGATTTTCAGGAAGGTCGTCTTGCCGGAGCCGTTGGGGCCCAGGATCCCGATGCGATCGCCCGGGAGCAGGCTCAGGTCCAGGCCCTTGAAGAGCTGCCGATCCCCGTAGGCCTTGGCCAGATTGGTGATCTCAAGGATGGTCTTGCCCAGCCGGGCCGCCGAGTCCAGGTCCAGATCCATGATCTTGTCGGCGGCGAAAGCCTTCTTGTCCCGGATCTCCTCGAAACGCTGGATGCGGGATTTGGCCTTGGTGCCGCGGGCCTTGGGCCCCCGGCGGATCCAGTTGATCTCCTCTTTCAGGAAGGCCATGCGCTTGCCTTCGGTGACGGCCAGGTTTTCCTCCAGCTCCGCCTTCTTTTCCAGGTAACGTCCGTAATTCCCCGGGAAAGAACGCATGTCCCCGTTCCAAAGTTCCAGGATGTGATCCACCGCGTTCTCGAGGAAGTAGCGATCATGGGTTACCACGATCATGGTGCCGGGGTAACTTGCGAGTTTCGCTTCCAGCCAGCGGATGGCGTTCTCGTCCAGATGATTGGTGGGCTCATCCAGGAGCAGCAGATCGGGTGTTCCCGCCAGGGCGCGGATGAGCTGGATTTTCTTGAGCTGCCCGCCGGATAGGGCCGGCTCGATGGTCCAGGCCAGATCCATGTCCAATTGGCCGGCCAAGGCCTGTACCTGGCCGAAGAGATCCCATCCGTGATCGCGCTCGATGGCGTCGTTGAGATGGGACAATTCCTCGTGCGCCTTGTCCACGGCCGCTTCGCTCAGGGCCGCGTGCGCCGGGGAGCCCATTTCATGGAGAACCATGACATAGCGGGCCAGCAGGGCGCCGATGGCCCCTTGGGGGGCGAAGACCTCATCCGCGATGGAACGGCCGGACACCAGATCCCCGGGGGCGGTATTGGGATCGCCCGGCTTGACCACCTTGGCGGCCTGATCCAGGTAACGATGGATGAAGTTCGACCGGCGGGTGATGGAACCTTCGAAATCGGTTTCCCGGCCTGCCAGGATGCGGAGCAGGGTGGATTTGCCGCTCCCGTTGAGGCCCAAGAGGGCGACTTTCTGGCCGCGATCCACGCCGAAGGAGAGGCCGTTGAACAGGACTTTTTCGCCCCAGGCTTTATGCAGGTTCTGGGCGGTAAGGACATTGTCGGCCACGATGGAAATCTCCGGGAAAAAACTGGGTCAGGAGGGGGAAAGGTAGAAAACGGCCGGGCGGGAAGGACGGGAGGACGGAGGCAATCGCTTCAATCCGGGATGGCCGGCGAGGCTTCCTCCGGTCCGGACGGATCTTCGGAATCCGGCCGGGAGATGCGCCTTAGGGTCTCGATATGCTTGCGGAAGCTTCTGCGGGCCTTGGATTCCGTCGCCAGCTTGGACAGGGGCAGGAAGAACAGCTTCAACCGGACCAAGACCCGGATGGGCCCGATGACCTTGATCAAGCCACGGTCAATCAGGTAGCGGATCAGATCCCCGAAGAGAACGTTCCAGATGAAAATATTGATGCCCGCGCCGAACAGGAACGCGTTCCTATGGGCCAGGATGAGATGATGCTCCTTGTTGTTCAGGCGGGGATGCTTGTAACTGGCTTGCAAACGCTTGAATCCGATGCGCTCGTAGATCGGCAGGAGTTCATCCACCGCGGAAGTCAGGAGCCAGTGCCGGTCGGACATCAGGAAATGCTTCAACCCGTGCTCGAACAGGCCCTGCAGCAAATCGGTCCCGCGGTATTCATCATGGATGCATAAGCGCGAGACTTCGATGAGATTGGCCTTGGGAGGGATCTTCACCGGGTACTTCCGCCCGGGAAAGCCCGTCTGGCTGTCCAGCATGGTGTCTTCGTTGGAGGGAAAGGTGAAGGTCATGGTGCCCACCAGGCGGCCGCGGTGATGGGCTATGAGGATGCGGCTGATTCCGTCCAGCGGGGTCGCCATTTCCTCGGGCGTGGTGCCGTGGAACCTTTTTCCGGCCCCCACGTACGCATCCCTGCGCAAATGCAGTACCTGGGCATATTCATCCATGGTCCGCACGGCCCGGAAGCGCAGATGGCTTTTGACGTGCCGGGCCTGGAAGCCTTCGTCCTTCAAGCGCTGGGGAGTCCATTGCTGGGAATGGAGCAGGAATCCGCAAATGGAGTTATGCAGGTTCCATTCCATGGCCAGGCAGACTACGCCGAACTTCACCGAATGGGCTTCCGTGGCGTGCACCCAGATTACCCGGGCCGTCATGGGTACGTTCCGGAATGAAGCGAGGTCGAAATGGATTTCCAGCTCCATGCCTTCGAAGACGAGGATGGAGTGGTCATTGCTGTGGAAGGAAAGGCCCATGTCCTTGTTGACGTCCGAAACCGACATGGGGGACCAGTGGCTGAAAATGAAAGGATGTTTGACCCGCGCCCTGAGGGACAGGGAAGGGGACAGGGCCAAGCGGGACGCGATGCGGCGATCGTATTCCACCGACTGGGCGGTCGCCACGTCCATGCGCCTGAGGCCTATCCGGATGCCTTCCTTCCAGGCGGTCTTGTTCTTCACCTGGCACCAGACCTGGAATTCCTGGCCGGGCCTTACCCGGATGCGGATTTGGATATCATCTCCTTCGGAGAGATGCAGGCGTTGCGCCTCCTCTTCCGGTGCGCCGGCCATGGGCTCCGGCCGTTGATAGAGGATTCCGAAGGAGATCGAAGTGAAGTCCCAGAGCTTGACGGGTATCCAGGTTTCCTTGCCGGGTTCGCGGATTTCCATCGACACGTTCCCGAGTTCCCGTTGGGATATCCGTTCCTGGCTCCTGTGTTCGAAGGTTCCGGGGAACTTGAAAATGCCCGTGGCAAGCTTGGACACGTCCACCGGCGAACCCTTGGACCAATCTCCGCGGATGCCCGGGGAGGCCGGATCCTGGACCAGGCCGGGTTGGCGTTTCAAGGTTTTGACGGACTTTTTTCCCATATTAGCGGACCGGCCGGTTCATTGCGGGTTCAGGAAGCCCGCACCTTTGCTTTTGTCGTTACCAAATCCGCCGGACGCCAATCGTGCTTGCCTGCGGCTTCGTCCATGATTCCCTGCAGCATGATTCCGTAAAGCTTGCACGATCCGGTGGCCACATGGATGACGGCCTCGAGGTCCTCTTCAGTCGCGATGGCTTCCCGGAAGTTCTGTTCCAGCCACTTGGTGTGGCCCACATCCGCTTCGGCATGCTCGGTCAGGAAGGACATGGCGTTTTCCGGTACGCCGATGCCGGCAAGGCTCTTGATCAGATGTTCGCCTTTTCCGGAGGCGAGCATTTCCAGATGGAAGACATAGCCCAGATAAGAGGCGGGTTTGCCTTGGTGGATATGGTAGATGGCGAATGCGATCAGGGCTTCGGTAGTGGCCAGCGGCCGCCCATCGGGAAGGCCGGAGACATCCACGCCCAGCGCGCCGAGATCCGCCAGGGCCAACTCATGGTGTCCGTATTCGGCCGCGCAATGGCGGAAGATACGCTTGGATATGTCGCGTTGCCCGCCCTTGAGGTGGCCGGCCATCAGGGCGAAGGATGTGGGGTTTTCCCGGGTATTGTAATAGGTCTCGCGCAGCCAGATCTTGTAGTGTTCCAGCGTGAGGGTGCCGTCCTGCATGCGGCGGAAGAATTCTCCGGACAGCAGATCCGCCTGGGCGCGTTTCCATTCGGTGCGGATGGTTTCAATCATTGACTTTTTCCTTCTCCAGGGCTTTCCGGACCTGGGCCCGGAATTGTTTCTCCAACCTTCTTTTGATCCAATGTTTGGCGAATCCTCCCATGATCGCCCGGTAATAAAGAACGACGTTCCGCCAGGTGGATAAAGTGAGGAGCCGCTTATCCAGCAGGTCCCGGATCAATTCGCCATAAAAATATTCCCAATCGAGGGGGTTCAGCCCCATCCCGTTGGTGACGGTATGCGTATCCAGGGCGATGAGATGGTGCCGGATATTGTTCAGGGACGGGACCGAAGTGGTGGCCCCGGTTTTTCTGAAGCCGAAGCGCTGGTATAAAGGAAGCAATTGATCGGTGACCAGGGTAATGGCCCAGCGTCGATCGGAAAGGATCAGGCAGCGCAAGGCATGGACCATCATCCCCTGGAAAAGATCGCCGCCGCGGAAATCCTTGTGGGTGCATAGGGAGTGTGCCTCCAGCAATTTCCCCTTGGGAGGAATGGCCACGGGATACTTATTTCCGGGAAAGGAATCCTCGGAGCGGAGGCGGAAGGAGTCATTGTTCGGGAAAGTCAGCGCCAGGCTGGCCACCATGGTGTCGTGATGGAAAGCGGCCAGGATCCGGCTGTATTTGTCCGTCATGGAGGCCAATTGCTCCACCTCGGTGCTTTCATCCCTCTTTCCCGCATAGACATAGGCATTGCGCCTGAGTTCCAGCACCTGCTCGTATTCATGCTGGGTGGAGATGAAGCGGAAGCGCAATTGCTCCTTGAACCGTTTCAACATGATTCCGTAGCGGGGGAGATCCCCCGGACTGCATCCCCAACTCTGCAGGAGATATTCGCCGACCGCATTGCTCAACTCGAAGGGAATGTCGGACCACCGGACGGAAAAGAGGATGCGATCTCCTTCCCTCACGCTGGTCCATACGATATCGCCCGAACACATTCCTCCGTTTTCCATGGGCAATTGGATGAAGAGGCGCAGGGTGTGGCCGGGGAGCAGCAGCAAGGCCGTATCGGAAGACTCGAACACCCACTCATTTCCGGGTCCTATTCCGATCAACCCGGCATCGGCCCATTCATCGTACAAGAACGGGTTCGCCACCTTTACGTCCACGGGATTTTCACGATTACTCAGGTAGTTTCCGGGGAATCCCATGGATGCCGGTTCCATCAGGCTTTGGATATCCATTCTCCGCAAGCCAAGCCGGAGGCCCTTGCCGGGCAGCCCGGTATTCTTGATCCTGCACTTCACGATGGATTCGGTTTTCAGGTGATCGACTATTTTCAACTGGACGTCTTCGCCAATCAGCGCCGAAAAGGGTTTGCCGGGAATCGAATCGTATTGGATCCCGAAGCCCAGCACGGAATAGTCGCGTAGCTTCACGGGAGCCCATTGCGGATATTTCACCGATTTGACCCAGGCGGGAATGCGCTCCAATTCCCGCTCACCGATGCGCTCGCCTTTCCGCTGGTTTTCAACTTCAAAAGGCCGCCATGATTCCGGCGGAAGCTTTTGCAGATCGAGGCCGATGGCATCGATCGGTTCACGGTTGTCGTTGTTTTTCAAGTGCGGACCGTTGTATTGCAGTGCGTTGAATCCAAACCCTAAAACGGAAAGTCAGACTAAAATTCAACCAAATCTTAAAGGTTGGCGGGGAATCATGTCAATTTGCACGTAGGCGGGATTGAATACCATTCCGCCAATCAGGGGGTTTAAAGAAATTTTAGGCGAGAAAACGCCGTTTTCCTAGTTTTTCGTCAGATGGAAAAAATCTATTCGAATAAAATCTGGATGTCCTTCATCCACTTCATGGAGAACCGTTACGGCAAGAATTTGACGGACGTGGTCCTCCAGGAGGTGGGGGCGGACCGCTTGGCTTTGGCGGATACCAACGGGTTCCAGCCGAACGATTTCGGCGTCCGGTTGATTGAATCCGCGATCAAGCACACGGGGAATCCGGAGATATCTTACCTGTCCGGCAAGTCCCTGGCGGATAGCCTGGGAAAAGTGGGCGGATTCGTGATTGGTCTGACCTCCCCGTCTTTGATCATGAAGTTGATGGGACAGATAGAGGGGAAAATGGCCCTCAATACCATCACCAAAACGGAGTTGACCGGAAAAAACAAATACAAGGTGACGGTTTCCTTCCGCAATGGCTTCCAGGAAAGCATTTACGCCTGCCAGAACAGGATCGGAAGCTATGAGTCCGGTCCCCGCTTTTTCGGCCTTCCTTACGCCCAGGTCGAGCATACCGAATGCGTTTTCCTGGGAGGCAGCCAATGCAGGTACCTCGTCACCGTGCCGGAATATGGATTCCTGGTTTTGAAAAAAATCGCCGTGGGGCTAGGCGTCGCGGCGGCAGTCTTGGGAGCCTACGCATGGCTGGGCTCCCATCCCCAAGCATCCCTGTGGACCTCGATTGCAAGCCTGTTCGCCGGCATGGGTTGTTACTCGTATTACAAACATCGCCAGGCCAAGGGCTCTTTGGAATGGACCCTGCTCGGGAATGAAAGTCTATCCAAACAGAACCGGGAACTGGAAAAGAACAACACGGAAATCACATCCCTCCAGAATCTGACCCTGACCTTGGGGCAGACGCCGCGTGTCCAATCGATATGCGAAGTGGTGGTTTCCACCTTGGTGAAGGATTTCAAATACGGCTCCAGCCAGCTTTGGCTTCTGGATGAGAAGGGCGCGTATCTGTCCAACAGGTCCGCCAAAGGCTACACGGACGAACTGAACTCTTTCATACGCGACACGAAATTCGAAATGGGAGTCGGCTGGGACAATCCCTACGGCCTATTGATACAGACATTGGAACAAAGGAAAACTCTCCTTGTGAACGATGTGGAGGCGGCTTTGGAAAAGCTGTCCTCCCGCACGCGCGAGTTCATCGAGACCTTGCATCCGTCGTCCTTCATCATCACGCCCTTGTTCCACGACAATGCCCCAATCGGGATCCTCACGGCGGAGCACCATGCCGGCGGGAAACTGGACAACAAGGACAAGCTTCTGTTCCAATCGATTTCCAACATCGTCGCGAATGCCCTTGTCAAAGCCGAACTGTTCGAGGGTATGGAAAGGAAAATCGAGCAGCGTAGCCGGGACTTGGAGGCGGTGAACCGGCAATTGCTGACGGCAATGGAAATGGCGATCCAGAGCGAAAAGCTCTCTTCGCTCGGCCAGATGGCCGCCGGCGTAGCCCATGAAATCAACAACCCGCTCAATTTCCTGGTCAACATCATTCCGGACGTGCGCCGGGACGTGGAAGGACTGGAAAAGATCCGCGAGTTGGCCGGGCTTGCCGGATTGAGCGGGGATATCGCCCGCAAGATAAAGGAAGTTGATGATCAGTACGATCTGCAATCCCACCTTGAGGAAAAGAATTTCGTATTCGAAAAGATCCAGAAGGCCTTGGACAAAAGCACCCGTATCGCCAACAGCTTGAAGGTCTTTTCGCGTTCATCTTCCAAAGAGCTGGTGGCCCGGGAGAGCTTCGCCACCATGGTCAAGGAGGTCATCGATTTGGTGCCGCAAACGGTGCGCGGGGACACTCGCATCGAAGTGGCGATTCCCGAGAACCTGGGCTGGGCGGTGAACAAGAACGAGATGGAACAGGCCTTCCTGGTCCTGGTCAACAATGCCATTGATGCGATGGGCCAAAAGGGGTGCCTGGAAATCCGCGGTTCCGAGGCTCCGGAGGAAATCATCCTGGCCTTCCGGGACGAAGGCCCCGGCATCCCGGAAGCGTCATTGAAAAAAATCTTCGATCCCTTCTATACCACGAAACCGCCGGGCAAGGGCACGGGATTGGGCCTCACCATTGCCGCGGAAATAGTGAAGAAGTATGGCGGGGCCTTGGGGGTGGATTCGGCTCCGGGCGAAGGCGCCACATTCACGATTCGTTTCCGCAAGTAGGAACGGCCGGGAGGATGTCATGGTGAGATCGGTATCCAGGCATGTCTCAATGCGGCTGACCATCCTGGCCCTGTCATTGATATCCGCCGCAAGCATAAGCGGAGAGCTTTCCCCCTGCAAATTCAATTTCGGCATGTCCTGGCAAGGTCCCGATTACGCCTATCCCGCCCAAGTGGACTATGTGACCCTGTGGGCGGGAGGGGACGAGAACTTCAATATCTATTGGGACGGCGCCATGCTCAACGCTTGCAAGCCGGGCGGCAAACAGGCGGGCCGCACGCCCGTCTATTACAGTTACATCATCGCCTTTACCGCGCGTCGGGACCTGGGCCTCAAGGATTGCGACGTGGGCACCCCCAATCTGTGCCAACAGGGCGCGGATTTCATCAGGCAAAAGAAAGCGCGCATTCTTTCCCAGTACGACAAATACGCTTCGGAAGCCGCCAAGGTGTGGGGAACCCGGGACCCCATCATCTGGATGATGGAACCGGATTATTACCAGTACGCCTCGGGCAACACCCAGGTCGGAGGGCCAATCACCTACGCTGAAGCGGGCGCCTTGATGGATGAGATTCTGGCGACCGTGAAAAAGAGCCTGCCGAACGCCGTCTTCTCACTCGACATCTCGCCCTGGGTTTCCAATCCCACCGCCTGGTATGCAGCCTTCAAGATGGATGCCTTCGCCTACATCAACACCTCAGGCGGCCGCACGGACGCCGATGATGCGCGCATCCGCAAGGAGAACACCATGACCTGGAAAGCCGTCCATGAGCTGACCAGGAAGCCTATCATAGCGGATGACGGGTATGGGGTGGCGGGCGCGTCCATTGGCCACGACTCGACCTGGGACAAGTCCGTGAATCTGAATGCGCGGATAGGGGATGGGGTGGTGGCGATTACCCAGGCCAATCCCAGGGTGGACTGGAACGGGGTGCTGGCGGGAGTGCGGGGGCAGTTGGTGGCGGTAAGTTGCCAGACAGGTATCCGGTTGGCGCCGACGCACCAAAGCGGGAGCCGGGGTTTGCTTCAGATCCTGAGCGGGCCGGAATTCTCCAATTCCGATGGTCGCAATGTTTTGGGACGCGTGCTTCCGATGCCCGATAAATCACCAGTCGAACGCCAATAGCCCCTGGATCATCGCCAAATACTCTTCGCCCTTTTTGTCGAAATCCACGGGCTTGTTGATGAATTCGTAGAAGCGATCCTTCCTTAAGGACCGATACATGAGATCCCCGTCATGGTTGGGATTTCCCGTCATGAGGATGAATTTCATATTGGGCTTGGCCTTCTTGGTCTCATCGCAAAGCTCATTGCCGCTCAGCCTGGGCATCACTTCGTCCGTAATCACCAAGGCTACCTGAGGGCTGCGGATGATATAATCCAGGGCTTCGACCGGGTCTACGAAGGTTTTCAGGTTGAGGCTTTTTCCGAAACGACGTTTGAAAATGAAGATGTTTTCCGGTTCATCATCGACGTATACAACTTCACTGGCACTGCGCTTCTCAAACCCTTTATCGAGCAGGTAATCGCAGAGTTCGCCGAGGTTTTTGAATACCTGCAATTTCTCGATCAGACCCGGCGGTACTTTGAAAGTCTTCGTCGGGATCCTTGCCTCCAAAAAGGGAAAGAACTCCTGGCCGGAAAGCATGTCGATTTGCAATTCTTCGAGCGAGGACCCCCAGTCCGGTTTTTCGGGCAATGGGGTTATGGTGTCATCGGAACCAGAAACTTCCAGGCTGATGGTTCTGAGCACTCTGTAGATTTCATCGCGATTCATTGTCTTACCCTTGGATTAAGGAATACCGGTATTCTTTACTGAATGTTTTCCAGATTTGGGATATGGCTTCCTCGTCTTTTCCGATAATATCATAGGCGGCACTTTTTATCGCATCAACAAAATTTTCGATGTCCGTTTCCCGTGTTTGGCGGTTGACCATAAAACGTAATCCAGAATGGTGAGGGCCCACAGCCGGAAAGTGGGCGACATTCAGCCAGAATCCCTTTTTAATGAGAATCTTGGCGATCTCTTGGGCCTTTCCGGTAGGACCGATTCCCAGGAACCGAATAGGTGAATTCACGGCCGACATCTGGGGCAATGGCTGATTATCCAATGCCTTGGTCATAAAGGCCATCTTGTCCCGCAATTCGTGTTGCAAGGATTCAAAATCGTCGCGTAAATGGATCTTGGCGGATTCGATGCCCGCGCCCAGAAGCGGCGGTTGTATGGGTCCGGAAAAAATCTGCGTGCCTCCGCAATTCCGGATCAACTGTTTCACTTCGTTGTTGGGGAGGATCATGGCTCCGCCTCCGGTGCCGAATCCTTTGGCCAGACCTGTCAGGACGTAAAGCCGTTCATGCTTTTTCATATTGTCCAGCACGTAGCCGCAACCGCGCTTTCCCATCCAGCTCATGCCATGGGCATCATCGAGGTAAAGGTGGAACTGCTCATAAGTATTCAGTAAGTGCTCCAATTCAGCGACCGGAGCGAAGTCCCCATACATGCTGTATACGCCGTCGCCCAAGTACCAGATTTTCTTTTTGGTATCCTTGAACGCTTTGATTTTGCGCTCAATCCTGGCCACATTGGAATGGGATATGATTTCGATTTGGACGCCGTTCGCCTTCAGCACCTTCGAGGCCATCTGGACGCTGCTGTGGACCTGTTGATCCATCAGAACCACATCATCCGGGCTTACCAGCGTCGGAAGCGCGGCCAGATGGGCGAGCGTGGTAGTGGAAGCCAAAAGGGTAGGACTTTGGAAAATGTTTTCCAGGAGGCCTTCCAACTTGGGGTACATGGGATTGGATAAATAAGAGCGTGAAGAGGAGAACTGGATCCCATAATTCCGGATGGCTTCAATGCCTCCTTCCCTGACGCGTGGATCGAATTCCAGGCCCATATAACCGCACGAGCCGAAGTTTATCAGTTCTTGGCCATTGACAACGACCGAATGTCCGTTATGCTGGCTGCCTTGGTCCACTAGTTGGATCAATCCATGGGATCTGGCTTGGTTGATGTAGCCGTTTATCTGCTGGATGGGACTTAAATCTTTGGTTTCCGCTGTCGGATCGGAGCCAGTCCGCATGATGTTATTTCCTGGTTTAGTTTTTTGGGAGTGAGTATTTCGGGATGGCCAAGCAAGATGCCCACCCTTTAGAATTGTGAGGCATGTTGAATAAACCCTCTTTTACCGGCCTAGTCGGCAAAGCCGTCGGTTTTCTGGCAAAGCTGCCTGTATTAAAGCGCTTGGTATTCAATCGCGATTACTCCTACCTGATGAGGCTCGGTACCGTCCTCTTGTGGGTGGGCGGACCATCGGAAATATTCTTCTATTGGTATGAATCTTCCCAGGGATACTGGGACTCGCTGCAAATCCGGTTCCTGGCGGCGATAGGAATGGCTTCCCTGGGAGTCGTGGACTGGAGAACGGTCAAAGGTTGGCTCCCCAAGGTCTACTGGGAACTGGTCTTGTTCATAGCCTTTCCTTTCCAATCCACCATGGCGCTGCTGCACAATGGAGCCATCGACTATTACTTCACATCCCAATGCGCAATGTTTTTCATCCTGGGGATGATGACAAAAGCCTGGATGATTCCGGTTCATATCGTGATTGGAAGCGGTCTTTCGACCTTGGGCTATTTTCTCTGGTACGGATGGGACGCGAAGCTGTTGGCGCATAGCCTGCCTGCCCAGGTGAATGCGATGTTCTGCGGAATCGTGTCCGCTTCCATCATGCTCGTGCTGGAAAGTTACCACCGGAGAATCACCGAAGCGAAGGTGGCGCTGGCCAAGGCGGAGGAAACGGAAAAGGCTTACGAGGAACTGAAGATCCGCGAGGAGCTCATCCGCATCTACGTCCGCCCCTCCCTGGTCGAAGAGATCCGCGCCGGCAAGGACCCTTCCAAGTCCCAGCCCGTCATCCGCAACCTCTCCATCATGTTCTGCGACATCCGCGACTTCACAAAGCTTACGGAAACCCTGACGCCCTATGAACGCCAGATGTTCCTCAACCAGTATTTTTCCATGATGACGCGCCCCATCGTGGACAACGGCGGCGAAGTCGACAAGATCATGGGGGACTGCGTCATGAGCGTATTCCCGGACGGCGCCACGGCCGTGAATGCCGCCATCTCCATGCGTCTGGAGCTGCAGAAGTTCAACGAGACCATGTTCAAGGCCGAAAGCCCCATGATCCGCAACGGCATCGGCATCGCCAAGGGCGACGTCATGCAGGGGAATTTCGGTTCCTTCGAGAAGCTGGACCGCACCGTCATCGGCGAGGCCGTGAACATCGCTTCGCGCCTGGAATCCAAGACCAAGATGTATAACCTGGACGTGGTGGTCACCGAGGACGTGATCAGGGACATGCCGGCGGGATCCGCCCATTACCGGTGGATTGACAACGTGCAGGTGAAGGGCTCCACCCGGCATATCAAGCTTTACGAAATCTACGGCCATCAGCCCCCGGAGGTACGCCAGTACAAGGACGATACCCGGGAATTGCTGGAAAAGGCTTTGATGATTTATTTCCAAAAAGGGTTCCGGGACGCTTCCCGGCTGTTCCGGGCCATGTTGGAGAACGTGCCGCCCCACCGCCTCATCGCCAATGATCTGATGGACAACATCCTCCGCTACTACATCGCCCATTGCGATGCCTGGATCAATAATCCCAATGGAACCTGGGAGGAGATTCAGCGTTGGGAGGGCGTGCATGTTTTCACGGAAAAGTGATTTAGAAGAAATCGCCCGATAACACTTTGTTCATCGACTCGAAATATTCCTCGCCCTTCTTGTCGAAATCCAAAGGCTTGTTGATGAAATCGTAGAAGCGCCCATGGCGCAGGGAACGGTGCATCAGGTTCTCGTCCCCGCCGGGATTACCGGTGATGAGCACGAATTTCAGGAACGGCTTGGACATGTGCACCTGGTCGCAAAGCTGGTTGCCGCTCATGCCGGGCATGGACTCATCCGTCAGCACCAGCACCACGTCCGAATTATCCTTGATAAAGGCCAGGGCCTCATCCGGCTTGGAAAAGGTGCGCAGGTTGACGCGCTTGGCGTAACGGCGGCGGAACACGAAGAGGTTTTCCTCTTCATCGTCCACGTATACCACCACGGGATTCTGGATGCCGTGATGCAGGCTGGACTGGATATGCCGGACCATGTCGCCGATGGTGGAATATTGGTTTTGGCCCGAGGAGGTGCCTCCGAATGCCTTTTGCATGCGGTACATGAGTTCCACGTTCAGGGCGATGCCCCCTAGGCGGTTGCGCAGTTCCTTGGCGAGTTCGCCGATGTTGGCGTCGGTTACGTGAAGAGCTTCCAGGGTGGTGCTTTGGTCGATGACCGAAGGTAGGGACGCGAAAGAAGGATTCTCACGGGACAGACTTGAGAACACCTCTCGCAATATGGCGAGGACGCGATCAGATTGCAAAATATTTCCTATCGATACGGACGGCTTCTGATAAAACTACTCAATCGATACCAAACATGTGCAGGGTTCTTGATCAAATGGGAATATCGGTTTGGGGATTTTGGAAATGTTATCCCGATGATAAGTCATTGAAGTAACAAGATTTAAAAGAAAAGAGTGCTCTCCTTTCCAGCGGGACCTGACAGCAGATGGAACGCTGGGAATGCGTGCACATCTTTTACGAGAAGTAGTTCCCTGGCAAGCCGCCCTTAACGGCAAGCCTCCAATATCAGAAAATGATTGTGAAACACCCCGCGCACATCCTTTGGGCTGGGGGTGATAGCGGGTGGGCTAAGTCCATGGTCTTTAGGATATTACAGAAGTCTTTGAAATACCCATATGGGTTAATTAATAGTAAAGTCGCCCTTGCCTTATAGAAATATCTTGCGACGAATTCCCTCGAAAATTAGCTAGGCCCTGAATGTGGACTGGATCCACTAGGAGATGTCATGCCTGCAAAGACCGCCCCTCTGCCCAAAGCTCCCGCATCACGCGCCGCCCAGGCCCCCAACGGCCATTCCAAAGCCCATACCGGCCCGGCCAACGGCAACGGCCATAACGGCAATGGCGGGCACACGGGCCTGGACAAGAAAAAGCTCTTGCAGATATTGGAAGCGTTCAAGCAAGGCGACTTCAACGCCAAGATGGACGAGGACTTCGGCGGACTGGACGGAAAAATCTGTTCGGTTCTCAACGACGTGATAGACATGAACCGGCGCCTGGTCCGGGAGCTGGAAAAGGTCAACCGGGTGGTGGGCAAGGAAGGCAAGATCAGCCAGCGCATCGCCATGGGTCCGGTGGAAGGGGCCTGGTCCGAGGCACAGGATTCCATAAATGGTTTGATCGATGATCTGGTCTGGCCCACCACGGAAATGTCCCGCGTGATCGGCGCCGTGTCGAGCGGCGATTTGTCCCAGACCGTGGCCGTGGAAGCGGAAGGCCGCCCTTTGAAGGGTGAATTCCTGCGTTCCGCGAAGACGGTAAACACCATGGTGAGCCGTTTGAGTTCCTTCGCATCGGAAGCCACGCGCGTGGCCCGTGAAGTGGGATCGGAAGGCAAGCTGGGCGGCCAGGCCGAAGTGAAAGGCGTGTCCGGCACCTGGAAGGATTTGACCGATAACGTGAATTTGATGGCCTCCAATCTGACCGGCCAGGTGCGTAACATCGCCGAAGTGGCCACCGCCATCGCGAACGGGGATTTGTCCAAGAAGATTACCGCGGAAGCCAAGGGCGAAATCCTGGAATTGAAAAATACCGTGAATACCATGGTGGATCAGCTGAACTCATTCGCTTCGGAAGTGACCCGTGTGGCCCGTGAGGTGGGATCGGAAGGCAAGCTGGGCGGCCAGGCCCAGGTGAAGGGCGTGTCCGGCACGTGGAAGGATTTGACGGATAACGTGAACTTCATGGCCGGTAACCTTACGGGCCAGGTGCGCAATATCGCGCAGGTGACCACGGCCGTGGCCAACGGGGATTTGTCCAAGAAGATCACCGCCGAGGCCAAGGGCGAGATCCTGGAGCTGAAGGAAACCATCAACATCATGGTGGATCAGCTGAACTCGTTCGCCTCGGAAGTGACGCGCGTGGCGCGCGAGGTGGGCACGGACGGCAAGCTGGGCGTGCAGGCCGAAGTGCGCGGCGTGGCCGGCACCTGGAAGGATTTGACCGATAACGTGAATCTGATGGCCTCGAACCTGACGGGCCAGGTGCGTAACATCGCCGACGTGACCACGGCCGTGGCCAAGGGCGATTTGTCCCGCAAGATCACCGTGGACGTGAAGGGCGAAATCCTGGAGCTCAAGAACACCATCAATACCATGGTGGATCAGTTGAACTCGTTCGCCTCGGAAGTGTCGCGCGTGGCGCGCGAAGTGGGCTCGGAGGGTAAGCTGGGCGGCCAGGCGGATGTGAAGGGCGTGGGCGGCACCTGGAAGGATTTGACGGACAACGTGAATTCCATGGCCGGTAATCTTACGGGCCAGGTACGCAACATCGCCCAGGTGACGACGGCGGTGGCCAACGGCGATTTATCCAAGAAGATCACCGCCGAAGCCAAGGGCGAGATCCTGGAGCTGAAGGAAACCATCAATACCATGGTGGACCAGTTGTCCTCGTTCGCCTCGGAAGTGTCGCGCGTGGCGCGCGAAGTGGGCTCGGAGGGTAAGCTGGGCGGCCAGGCGGATGTGAAGGGCGTGGGCGGCACCTGGAAGGATTTGACGGAAAACGTGAACTCGATGGCCGCCAACCTTACGGGCCAGGTGCGCAATATCGCCCAGGTGACGACGGCGGTGGCCAATGGCGATTTGTCCAAGAAGATCACTGTGGACGTGAAGGGCGAAATCCTGGAGCTGAAGAACACCATCAATATCATGGTGGATCAGTTGAACTCCTTCGCCTCGGAAGTGACGCGCGTGGCGCGCGAGGTGGGCACGGAAGGCCGTCTGGGCGGCCAGGCGGAAGTACGCGGCGTGGGCGGCACCTGGAAGGATTTGACGGACTCGGTGAACTTCATGGCGGGAAACCTCACGGGCCAGGTGCGTAACATCGCCGAAGTGGCCACCGCCATCGCGAACGGAAACCTTTCCAAGAAGATTACGGCGGAAGCCAAGGGAGAAATCCTGGAGCTGAAGAACACCATCAATATCATGGTGGATCAGCTGAACTCGTTCGCCTCGGAAGTGACGCGCGTGGCCCGCGAGGTGGGCACGGACGGAAAGCTGGGCGGCCAGGCCGAAGTGAAGGGCGTGGGCGGCACCTGGAAGGATTTGACGGACTCGGTGAACTACATGGCCGGTAATTTGACCTCGCAGGTGCGCAACATCGCCGAAGTGACGACGGCCGTGGCCAACGGGGATTTGTCGAAGAAGATCACCGTGGACGTGAAAGGCGAGATCCTGGAATTGAAGCGTACGATCAATACCATGGTGGATCAGCTGAACTCGTTCGCCTCGGAAGTGACGCGCGTGGCCCGCGAGGTGGGCTCGGAAGGCAAGCTGGGCGGCCAGGCGGAAGTGCGCGACGTGGGCGGCACCTGGAAGGATTTGACGGACTCGGTGAATTTCATGGCCTCCAACCTTACGGGCCAGGTGCGTAATATCGCCCAGGTGACGACGGCGGTGGCCAACGGCGATTTGTCGAAGAAGATCACCGTGGACGTGAAGGGTGAGATTCTGGAATTGAAAAATACCATCAACACCATGGTGGATCAGCTGAACTCGTTCGCCTCGGAAGTGTCGCGCGTGGCGCGCGAGGTGGGTTCGGAAGGCAAGCTGGGCGGCCAGGCCCAGGTGAAGGGCGTGTCGGGCACGTGGAAGGACTTGACCGATAACGTGAATTCGATGGCTTCGAACCTTACGGGCCAGGTGCGCAATATCGCGGAAGTGACCATCTCGGTGGCCAATGGCGATTTGTCCAAGAAAATCACCGTGGACGTGCGCGGCGAGTTCTTGCAGTTGAAGGACACCATCAATACCATGGTGGATCAGCTGCGCGCCTTCGCCTCGGAGGTGACGCGCGTGGCGCGCGAGGTGGGCACGGAAGGCAAGCTGGGCGGCCAGGCATACGTGCAGGGCGTGGCCGGCGTGTGGAAGGACTTGACCGATAACGTGAATTTCATGGCCTCCAACCTTACGGGCCAGGTGCGTAATATCGCCCAGGTGACGACGGCCGTGGCCAACGGGGATTTGTCGAAGAAGATCACCGTGGACGTGAAGGGCGAGATTCTGGAATTGAAGAACACCATCAATACCATGGTGGATCAGCTGTCCTCCTTCGCCTCGGAAGTGTCGCGCGTGGCGCGCGAGGTGGGTACGGAAGGCAAGCTGGGCGGTCAGGCCCAGGTGCGCGGCGTGGGCGGCACCTGGAAGGATTTGACCGATAACGTGAATTTCATGGCCGGTAACCTGACCAACCAGGTGCGCGGTATCGCCAAGGTGGTGACCTCGGTGGCCAACGGCGATTTGAAACAGAAGCTGGCGTTCGAAGCCAAGGGCGAAATCGCCTCCTTGGCCGATACCATCAACGGCATGATCGATACCCTGGCGACCTTCGCCGACCAGGTGACGACCGTGGCCCGCGAAGTGGGCGTGGAAGGCAAGCTGGGCGGCCAGGCATCCGTGCCCGGCGCGGCGGGAACATGGAAGGGCCTCACGGATAACGTGAATCAGTTGGCCGCCAACCTTACGACCCAGGTGCGCGCCATCGCCGAGGTGGCGACGGCCGTGACCAAGGGCGATTTGACCCGCTCCATCCAGGTGGATGCCCAGGGCGAGGTGGAAGCCTTGAAAGACACCATCAACCAGATGATCGTGAATCTGCGCGAGACGACGCTGAAGAACGCCGAGCAGGATTGGCTGAAGACCAACCTGGCCAAGTTCACCCAGATGTTGCAGGGCCAGAAGGACCTGCTCACCGTGACCAAGCGCATCCTGGCCGAATTGGCGCCGGTGGTGGCCGCCCAGCATGGCGTGTTCTACCTGGTGCAGTATACGGACCAGGAGCCGGTATTGAAGCTGATGGCGTCCTATGCCTATAAGGAACGGCGCCTGGTGGCCACGGAGTTCAAGATGGGGGAGGGCCTGGTCGGCCAGTGCGCGCTGGAAAAGGAGCGCATCCTTCTCACCAATGTGCCTACCGATTACATCATGATCAATTCGGGACTGGGGGAGGCGCCGCCTCTTTCCATCATCGTGCTGCCGGTTATTTTCGAAGGCCAGGTGAAAGCGGTCATCGAATTGGCGTCCTTCGAACGCTTCAACGCCACCCATCAAACCTTCCTGGAACAGCTTACGGAATCGATCGGTATCGTGCTCAACACCATCGAGGCCAACATGCGCACGGAGGACCTGTTGAAGCAGTCCCAGTCGCTGGCCCAGGAACTCCAGTCCCAGCAGGAAGAATTGCAGCAGACCAACGAAGAGCTGGAGGAAAAGGCCAAGCTGCTGGTGGAGCAGAACGCGGAAGTGGAGCGCAAGAACCGCGAAGTGGAACAGGCCAAACAGGCCCTGGAGGAAAAGGCATCCCAGCTGGCGCTGACTTCCAAGTACAAGTCCGAGTTCCTGGCCAACATGTCCCACGAGTTGCGCACTCCGCTGAACTCCCTGCTCATCCTGGCGCAGCAGCTGTCCGACAACGTGGAAGGCAACCTGCACACCAAGCAGATCCAATTCGCCCAGACGATTTATTCCGCCGGTTCGGATCTGCTCACCCTCATCAACGACATCCTCGATCTGTCCAAGATCGAATCGGGAACGGTCACGGTGGATCCCACCGACGTGTCCTTCAACGAAATGCGGCAGTACGTGGAACGGACCTTCCGCCACATGGCGGACAACAAAAACCTGGAATTCCGCATCACCATCGAGGACGATCTGCCCAGCTACATGAACACGGACGTGAAGCGCCTGCAGCAGGTCGTCAAGAACCTGCTGTCCAACGCCTTCAAGTTCACGGATCGCGGCCGGGTGGACATGCGCATCCAGTTGGCAAAGAGCGGCTGGAGCCCATCCCAGAACATGCTCAACCGCTCCCGGCACGTGGTGGCCTTCTCGGTCACCGATACCGGCATCGGCATCCATCCGGAAAAGCAACAACTCATCTTCGAGGCCTTCCAGCAGGCCGACGGAACCACCAGCCGCAAATACGGCGGCACGGGTCTGGGGCTTTCCATCAGCCGCGAAATCGCGCGTCTGCTGGGCGGCGAAATCCGGTTGCGGTCCACGCCGGGCGAAGGAAGCACTTTCATCCTGTATCTGCCCTTGGATTACAAGCCTTTGCCCTCCGCCGTCAAGAAGACGGAAGACGGGGCCTTCAACCTGTTGCCGGCCCCGGAAACCGGGGAGGGTCCGGAATCGGAAACCTTGTCCAGGGAGGAGTACGCCAATCGCCTGGTCGACAGGGACAATTGGATGGCGCCGCCCAAACCGCAGCCCGTCACGGACGACCGCGACTCCATCGCCAGCGGGGATCAGGTGGTGATGATCGTCGAGGATGACGCCAACTTCTCCTATCTGCTTTTGGACGTGGCGCGGGAGAAGGGATTCAAGGGCATCGTAGTGCCTTGGGGCAATTCCGTGATGACCTTGGCCCGGGAATTCCAACCGGATGCGATTACGCTGGATCTGCATTTGCCGGATATGGACGGTTGGAGCGTGCTGGCGCGCCTCAAGGAGGACGCGGCCACGCGCCACATCCCCGTACATATCATTTCCGTTGACGAGGAAAAGGACCGCGGCCTGCGCCAAGGGGCCCTTTCCTTCATCAACAAGCCGGCGACGAAAGAATCCTTGAACAACGCATTCGATTCCATCCATGAGTTCATTGCCAAGGGGGTCCGCAACCTGCTGGTGGTGGAAGACAACGTCGATCAGCGCACGGCAATCCTGGAGCTTATCTCCGATCCGGACGTGGAAGTGGACGCGGTGGGAACCGGCGCGGAGGCCCTGTCGCTCATGCGCAGCAAGCATTTCGATTGCATGGTCATGGACCTGGGGTTGCCGGATATGGACGGGTTCGCCATGATCGAGCAAATCAAGGCCGACCCCGCGCTGCGGGAAGTGCCCATCGTGGTGTACACGGGCAAGGACCTGAGCACCAAGCAGGAAGCCCAGCTCCGCGAGGTGGCGCAGACCATCATCATCAAGGACGTCCGTTCCCCGGAACGCCTGCTTGACGAAACGGCTTTGTTCCTGCACCGGGTGCAAAAACGCCTGCCGGAGCACAAGCGCAGGATGCTGGAGCAGTTGCACCAGTCGGACGCGTTGCTCCAAGGCAAGAAGGTGCTGGTGGTGGATGACGACATCCGCAACATCTTCGCCATGACCAGCCTGCTCGAGCGTCATGGAATGGAGGTCATCACCGCCGAGAACGGCCGGGATGCCGTGGAAATCATGGGCAAGGGCCTTCACATCGACGCGGTGCTGATGGACATCATGATGCCGGAAATGGACGGGTACGACACCATGCGGGCCATCCGCCAGATGCCGCAATACCAGGCCCTTCCCATCATCGCCCTCACCGCCAAGGCCATGAAGGGCGATCGCGAGAAGTGCATCGAGGCCGGCGCATCGGATTACATCTCCAAGCCCGTGGACACGGATCAATTGCTTTCCCTGCTCCGGGTCTGGGTGTACCGCTGATGGCCATCCGCGACAAGGCCGTGGACGCGGAATTCCGGGAGGTGGGGCCGGAGAAGCTCGGGGCGGATATGCTCAGGGAGGAGAAGCTTGAACCGATCCTGGACGGTATCCTGGACCGCTACGGCTACGATTTCCGGGACTATGCCCGGCCCTCCCTGGACCGCCGCATCAAGGCGTTCATGAAGTCGGAGGAAATCCCTTCCCTGGGCGGGTTCAAGGAACGCATCCTGGCCGCGCAGGAGTGCATGCAGCGCTTTCTCCTGACCATGTCCGTGAGCGTAACCTCGATGTTCCGGGATCCGGAATTCTACGTCGGGTTCCGCCGCGATATCATCCCGGTCCTGCGCACCTATCCCTTCATCCGGATTTGGCATGCGGGATGCTCGACCGGCCAGGAGGTCTATTCCATGGCGATTCTGCTGGCTGAAGAGGGCCTTTACGATCGCTGCCGCATCTACGCCACCGATATGGACGAATCGGCCCTGCGCAAGGCCCGGGACGGGATTTTCTCCCTGCAAGCCATGCGCAAGTACACCGCCAACTACATCCAGGCCGAAGGCAAAAAATCCTTTTCCGACTATTACACGGCCAAGTACAACAGCGCGATCGTCAATTCATCCTTGCGGAAAAATATCGTTTTCGGCCATCATAACCTGGTTTCCGACGGATCTTTCAACGAGTTCCAGGTAATCTTTTGCCGCAATGTCCTGATTTTTTTTAATTCCCGATTGCAGGAACGTGTGCTCGAACTCATCCACCAAAGCCTGGGCATGTTCGGATATCTGGGCCTGGGCGCCAAGGAAAGCGTCTCCTTGGGCGGCTACGAGGGCTGTTTCCAGGAGCTCGACGCGAAACACAGACTTTACCGGAAGATAGCATGATGGACGGAGAGGCGATTGGCGTGAACGGAAACCCTATGGAAAATCTCGTGGCTAACGAAGCCGTCGATCAAAGTGGAAGCGAATTGCTTCCGGCCCAGGCGGTCAAAGAGGAAAAGGTCAAGGTCCTCCTGGTGGATGATCTGCCCCATAAGCTGACCGCCCTTTCGGCCGTATTGGAAAACGAAAACCTGAACCTGATCACGGCCACTTCCGGCTTCGATGCCTTGCGACACCTGCTCCGGGAGGACTTCGCGGTGATCCTGCTGGATGTGATGATGCCGGGCCTGGACGGGTTCGAAACCGCCGCCCTGATCCGCCAGCGCAAGCGCTCGGAACACACCCCCATCATTTTCATCACCGCCAATCTGGCCAATGACAAGAACCTTTCCAAGGGCTATTCCCTGGGCGCCGTGGACTACATCTACGCTCCCGTGGTTCCGGAGATCCTCAAGGCCAAGGTGGCCGTATTCGTGGAGCTTTTCCGGATCAACCGCAAGGTGCGCCAGCAAACCCGCGCCTTGCGCACCTACACGCTCGATTTGGAATTGGTGAACCGCCAATTGGAGCACCGTACGCGGGAATTGCAGTCCAGCAAGGAGAGTTTCCGCAACATCGTCGAGAAGAACCAGGAGGGCATCGCCGTCCTGGACGCGGGCGGGACCATCCGCTTCGCCAATCCCTCTTTCGTCCGCTTCCTCGGAGATCCGGCCGGCGGCGTCATCGGCAAAGCCTTTCCGTTCCCGATGGAAGTGAATACCATCCAGGAAATCGAGCATACCGGTTCCGACGACGAGATCCTGCCTATCGAGGTGACCTTGGCGGAGACCCAATGGGAGGGTATCACGGCCTATCTCGCCAGCGTGCGCGACATCAGCCTGCGCCGCGAGGCGGAAGAGGCCCTGAAGGACAGCGAAGAGAAATTGCGCCAGGCGCAGAAACTGGAATCCATCGGCCGCCTCGCGGGCGGAGTCGCCCATGACTTCAACAATCTGCTCACCGCCATCAACGGATACACGGACATGGTGCTGGCTTCCATGGACGATGAAAATTCCCTGAAGGGCTATCTGCACGAAGTCAGGCGTTCGGGAGAGCGGGCGGCGGAGCTGACCCACCAATTGCTGGCCTACAGCCGCAAGCAGGTGCTTGTCCCCAAGCTGCTCAACCTGAACAGCGTGGTGGAAAACATGACCAATATGCTGCGGCGCCTGATCGGCGACAACATCGAGCTGGCCTCGGTCCCGGATCTGTCCCTGGGACTGGTCAAAGCCGATCCGGGCCAATTGGAACAGGTGATCATGAATCTGGTCGTCAACGCCAAGGATGCCATGCCGGACGGAGGCCGCATCACGGTGGAAACCGGCACGGAAATATTGGACGTGGATTCGGACGCCATGCATCCCATCGACAAGGAGATCTCCATCCATCCGGGCCGCTACGTGGTACTGATCGTTTCGGACACGGGAACCGGCATGGACGAGGATACCCGCGGGCGGATTTTCGAACCCTTCTTCACCACCAAGGAAGTGGGGCGGGGAACCGGACTGGGGTTGTCCATGGTCTACGGCTTCGTCAAGCAGAGCGGCGGCAACATCACCGTGGTCAGCAAGCCGGGCGAAGGCACCACCTTCCGGATTTACCTGCCCATGTCCGCGGAAAACGCCGCATGGAAGCGGAATGAATCCGGTGCGGACGCCAAGGCCGAGGTCGGCTTCGAGACCATTCTGCTGGTGGAAGACGAAACCACCGTCCGGAAATTCCTGCTCAGCGTGCTCCAGCACGTCGGATATACCGTGATCGAAGCGCAGGACGGCAAAGAGGCGCTGGAACTGAGCGCGGCCGGCGGCGGAACCATCCACTTGCTGCTGACGGACGTGATGATGGCGAACATGGGCGGCCGCGAACTTGCCGAAAAGCTTTCCCAATGCCGTCCGGATATGAAGGTGCTTTTCATGTCCGGTTACGCGGAGGACTGTTATCCCAAGGGATGGGAAGCTAGGGACGGAATAGAGTTCCTGCAAAAGCCATTTTCGCCGGGAGTTCTGGCCCAGAAAGTGCGATCCGTGCTTGATTCGGCCCCGGCCGTAGCTTCCTGAGTCCTGACCTCTCCCGCCTCCCGTGCCGCGTCCAGCATCAACCCCAGATAGGGGGAGCTTTGGTTACGGTTTTTCAGCCGGAAAAAAAACCATTTCCAGGCCCTACGGCAGTGGTCTCATCTTTGATTCGTAATTAACTTTTTTCCGGGCGGACCCTGGGATTTTCTTTCGTTAACGGGCCGATTTGGCGGTAAGCGGAGGTTCTGGAAATGTTTGGGAAAAACGAAAAAAAACAACCTCGTAATTTAATGGAATCCCAGGGGATTCATGGGATAATTGGAACAGCCCCCCTCGAAGGAGTTTCTCCCATGGATGTGCCCAAGACCAGTAAAGAACGCTCCAACCGCAATGCCGCCGTAGCCGCGGCAGACAGGCAATCCGCCGCAAAGGTGCGGTTCATGCAGGACGATGACGGCCTGGGAGCCTATCTGCGCGAGATCGGCAAGAACCGCGTGCTTTCCCAACCGGAAGAACGCGAGCTGCTGTTGCGCATGCGCCAGGGGGACCGGCGGGCGTTCAAGGATCTCATCACGGCCAATCTGCGCTTCGTCGTTTCCGTATGTCGCAAGTATCAGCATCAGGGCTTGCCGCTCACCGATTTGATCAGCGAAGGCAACTTGGGACTAATCCGCGCCGCCCAGAGCTTCGATGAGACCCGCACTTGCCGTTTCATCAGCTATGCGGTCTGGTGGATCCGCCAGCGCATTCTCCAGGCTTTGGCCGAGCAGTCGCGCAACATCAGCCTGCCGGTCGGCAAGGCCGCCCTGCTTCGGAAAATGAGCCATGTGCGCAAGACCCTGGAACAGAAAAACGCGCACGAGCCGCTCCCATACGAACTGGCCGAGGCCCTTGGCATCAAGGAGAAGGACGCCATCGATCTGATGCAGGCGGGCCGGGCGCCGCTCTCGTTGAGCGAGCCTGGCGCGGGCACGGACGACCTGCCCATCGAGGACATGATCGCGGACGAAGCCGCGGACAGTCCGGATATGGAAATCGACAACGCGCGAAGGCGCCAAACGGTCTTGGAAGTGCTGGATGGTCTCAAGGACCTGGAAAGCCAGGTCCTGCGCCTTTATTTCGGCCTGGACCTCGAACATTCCCTGACCTTGGAGGAAATCAGCTACCGCCTGGACGTGAGCCCGGAACGTATCCGCCAAATCAAGGAAAGCGCCCTCAACCGCCTGAGGCATCCCAGCCGGATTCAGAAGCTCCGCGACGCCGCCTGAGGCGGTCCGCCTTTCACCTTCCCTGGAACCGGATGTTAACCTTGGAGATACCCCTCTCCTTGGTTGACACCACGGTTTTCAGAACCCTGATTTCAAACCCGATTCCTTCCATGAACGCACCGATTCCGCTTTGCGGAAACGCATAGATGGCTATGTCCTCATTGCATATTTCCAACTGGCCGCCCGCGCGTATCGCCAGGGAGGTGATCCGGTAGAGCAGGCGGTAGTCGAAACCGGTGCCGGTGGAGATGTTCACCAGAATGGCCGAAGCGCTCATAGAGTAGACATTGAAAACCCCGGAACCGTTTCCGGCCCCGGTTTTCGGTTCCATGGTGCCGATTGCGAAGGACATTGGGCGATTTTCCGGCTTTTTTTCGGAACGTATTTCAAAGGGGAAAATATCCATTTGAAAGATCCGGCGCAAATGTTTTCCGCCAGCGGTGCCGCTGGATTCGCGGATTTTCCCCGCATTTGCCCTTCTTCTTGAATTAATCGGGAGAGAAGGTCATAATCTCCTAGAAATGCGCTTAACAGCTTTGACACTCCCGGTTCTGGTTTCCTTTTGCCTTTCCGCCGGCCTCCGCGCCGCCGAACCTGCCGCCGCTCCCGCGGCCGCGGCCAAAGCCGTTGCGGCCGATACCGTGGACCAGAAGCGGATCCATTCCGAATACGGGGACGGGAATTTCGAAATCGTCGTCCAGATCCTGGAGGATTTCCGCGCCAAGCATGACCAATATCGTCCCATCGACAGCCTGATAGTCGCCAAGTACCTGGGGGTGGTGTACGCGTCCAATCCCGATTCCCGGGAAAAGGGAAAGTACTGGCTGTACAAAATGCTGCAGATGGATCCCACCGCGGATCTGGTGGATCTGTATGTCGGGGAAGAAGTGGAAAAGACCTTCGAAAAGGTGCGTTCGGAATTCATCGTGCGCAGGAACTACCGCGGGATCAACGACACGCGCTTGGCCAAGGCGGTCAAGGACGGGGACATCGGCAAGCAGAAGGATACCGTGGTCCTCAAGGATACGGTCCTGGTCAAGGACAACTGGATATCGCCCCTTACGGACGGTATCAAGGGCGGCTATAGCGAGGTGAAGGGCGGCATCAAGGCCGGGATCCAGAGCGGATACGTGCCTATCGAGGAAAAGACCGCCAAGGACGATTCCCATTGGACGGGAAACATCAACGTGGGCGGAGGCCTCAAGTTCCTGGATAAGGAGCAGTGGGAGGCGGTTTCCGGAATCAGCGACCAGACGGAAATCCGCGTGGCCACGGATATCCGCCAACGGAAGTGGCCCATCAACATCGCCCTGGATTTCTCCTATGCCTTCGCTCCGGAGATCTACCAGGATCGGACCGCCAGCGGAAAGGGCCTCCAGAAGCAGACCATCGAAACCTATGAGCTGAACCTGGGCGTCCGCAAGATTTTCGATTTCCGCCTGTATTCCGTGCGGCCTTTTTTCGGGGGCGGGTTCGGCCGCATCACCACCGAATGGGATCTGGTCAGCGAGGAATCCAATGATCCCTACCGCGACGGGAAACTGGGCATCTGGTTGAACGGCGGCTGCTATTGGGAACTGGACCGGCATTTCAATCTGGGCCTCGAATACCTGTACTCCTCCGCGACCATCGAGATGTACGGGAAGCGCAATCACGGCGGCCATCATCTGGACATGATCGTCGGCTTCCACTTCTGATAGGAAGCCGGCCCTTCAAGCCTCCCTCGGCATGAAAAACATCCTCCTTCTGCAACTGAACCGCTTGGGAGACCTGGTTCAGACCTTGCCTTTGCTGCGCCGGATGAGGCGGGAAAACCCGGATGCCAAAATCGTGTTGGTGGCCCTGGAAGGCTTCAGCGGCATCCTCGGAGAGTGCGGATACTTCGATACCCTTATCGCCATTCCCCAGCGCGACATGGAAGCCCTGGGGATACCGGAAAGGCAGGCGGCCTTTCCAGGACTCGCGCCATTCGATGCCCATCCGGAGTTCCGCCAATCCTACGACCTTATCGTGAACCTGACCAACGATCTGGGTTCAGCCATCCTTTGCGAAAAGGTGCAAGCGGTCCGCAAATTGGGGCGCATCCATACGTATGAAGGCGAAATGCGGCTCCTGGGCCCGTGGTCGAAATACATGTTCTCCATGGTCAACCACCGGGTGGAGAATCTCTTCAACATCGTGGACATCCAGATGGGTATCGCGGGAATGACTCCGGCTCCGGAGCCGCGGTCCATGCCCGTGGCCCGGGTCCGCAAGGAGGAAGCCGCGGCCCTGCTCGCGGCCAATGGGCGCAGGCCGGGCCGGATGCTGATCGCATTGCAGACCGCCGCCAGCGATTTGCACAGGGCCTGGTCCCTGGAAAACTTCTCCGCGGTGGCCCAGTCCCTGCTGGCCAACGGGTACGCGGACATCGCCCTGATGGGTGACGCGAAAGATCGCGAGCGGGCGGAAAAATTGGCAGGCATGATCGGCATGCCGATCCTCGATTTGACCGGGAAGACGACCCTGCTGCAGTTGCCGGCGGTTCTGCAGGCCTGCGATTTGTTGATCAGCAACGATACGGGCACCATCCACATTGCGGCCGCGGTGGGCACGCCAACGTTGGGGCTTTATTTTTCCACGGCCTATTATTCCGAGACGGCGCCCTACGGCGACAATCATATCGTGTTGCAAGTGGAAATCCCCTGCGCTCCCTGCCATACCATCTCGCGGTGTCCGGTGCAGATCTGCCGGGATCATCTGAAGCATGAGGCGGTGAGCGAAACCGCCTTTTGGATGCTGGGGGCCCGCAAGGAACCTCCCGTCGCCTATCCCAACCTTTCCATGTACCGGAGCCGCTTCCTTTCCAACGGCAGCCTGGCCTATCTTCCCGTGCGCCCGGAACTCGCCACCGCCCACTTTCTGTCCGGGCTTTTGGGGCGCATGCTCTGGGAGGGCGCGCTGGGAATGGATCGGGACCCGGCCACGGAGACCCTTTGGCAACGGGTGCGCGGACTGAAGGAGTGGGAGGGAAAACGCGAGCGCATGTCCTCGGCCCTGGCGGGGTTGGGCGGTCCTTTCCGGGAAGGCCTCGATCTGGCGGAAAGACTGCGCGCGGAATTCGAATCGGAAACGCCCGGGCGGGAACGCATCATCGTGCTTCACGAAAACCTGACGCGCCTGGGCAAATCGATGGCAAGCGCCTCGCTTGCCGCGGGCCTGTGCGGCAGCTTTCTCAAATTCGAGATGATGGACATGGACTTCGCGACCTATCCGGCCTTGGCGGAAATCCTGGAGGAAAAGTACCGGATGCTGGCGGAATGGATGGAACGTTTCGAATCCACCTTGGCCCGCTTGTCCGGAGGCTGACCCGCCCCCCAGGGGCCTTTGCTATATTCCCTGGGCCAGGACCGGTGCGGAACCCCGCCCGGAAAAAATCAGACCCATGCCTCGTATCCTCCACGCCGCCGATCTGCATCTGTCCGAAACGGACCGGGACTACGGTCTCGCGGTTTTTTCCGAGCTGGTGGAAACGGCCCGCCGCGAGCGCGCGGACTACCTGCTTTTCTGCGGGGATTTGTTCAATACCTTCGTGGACGCGGAGAAGTTGCGGGCGGAATTCCGCCGCATCCTCGGCTCCCCGTCCTTCGAATTCCTCTATCTGCCCGGCAACCACGAGGACTTGCAGCGGAGCGGCGGCGAATTGTCCCGGCTGGACTGGGGTTCGGCGACCGTGTTGCACGGCAAGCCGTTCGAATTGCTGCGCCGGGATCGCGGGGGCGTTCCCGTGGAATTCCTCTCCATTCCGCACCAGGAGCAATACGCCGGTTACGGTGACTGGCAGGTTCCCGACAAGCAGGCCCCCTGGCGCATCGCCATGGCCCATGGGGTGGTGGCCGGCATGTCCTATCGCGGCCCGGACGACGAAGGCGGAGCCACCGCCATCGATCCGGATCTCTTTCTGCGCTTCCGGGCGGACTATGCGGCCCTGGGGCACATTCACGGTCGCCGTTGCCAGACCCAGGGCGGCGCCACCTTCGCCTATCCCGGATCCACGCGCGTCTGGCGCCGCAATGAAAGCGGTCCGCGGGGAGCCCTTTTGCTGGACATTCCCGCGGGTGCGGCCTCCGCCTTGCCGGAGCCCGTTTTCATTCCGATGACGTCCGCGGGGGAGTATCGTCATTACGCCCTGCCCCTGTCCCTCGAGGGCGAACCGCCCGATCTGGACGGGCTGGCCAAAGGCTGGGGCGGAGCGGATTACATCGACCTGACTTTCACGGGCCTGGTCGAAGACGAAAGGGCCGTGGCCCGATTGGCGGACAGGTTACGCGCGCGTTACGCCGCCGCGGTCCGCGTCCTGGAAATCGATCGGGAGGGCGTCTCCGCCCTTCCCGGCATCGCCTCGCAACCCATCGTCAGGAAATTCCTGGAGGCCTGGAGCGCCCGCATGCCGAAGCCTTCCGCGGAAGGCGCTCTCGACGAGGCCGCCCACGCGGTCTGGATCCGGGCCCGGGAAATGGCGCTTAACTCCCTCAAGGCCAATCTGGAGCGGCTGGTTTGATCAACAAACTGACTCTTACCGGATTCGGCAAGTTCCGCCAGGCCGTCTTCGACCTATCCGGGGTCACCCTGGTCTACGGGCCCAACGAGGCGGGCAAAACCACCTTTTTCGACGGGCTGTTCCAGGCCCTCTGCCGTCCCAGCGAAACCAAGAAATCCGGCAAAGTGCTCAAGGCCCGCTATGGCGCGGGCCGCGCGGCCCAAGCCGTGATCACCAACGACGTCCCCATCACCGATGAAGAGTTCATGAATCTGTACGCCATCCGCGAAGGGGATTTGCGGTTGGAACTGGACAAGGGCACGGAATGGCTGGACAAGCTGAAATCCCGTTTGTTCCACGGTGGATTGGATCCTTCCGTGCTGGCCGCGGAATTCGAAAAACGGAGCTCGGATTCCCGGACCCACACCCACAACAAGGAAATGGAAAAGGCCCGGGAGACGGCCGCCAAAGCCCGCCAGGAATTGGACGGCAAAAAACGGGAGCGGGATTCCCTGCTGGCCCGGGAAAAAAGCCTGGCGGATACGGAAGCGGAATTGGAGGAAACCCGCCGGTTACTCCGGGACGCCGCCGCCGAAGCGGCCGATCTGGAAAAGCACGCCTCGGGCGAGGACAAAATCGCCATGCGCCAGAAGTGGAGCGCGATGCTGGCGCGCCTGGAGGATTGGGAGGCCCTGGAAACGGAGGCCAAGGTCTTCGCTCCGTACCGGGAAGATCGCCGGCCGGAGCTGAACGGTTTGATGGACGCGTCGCGCCAGGCCGCGGCGGCCATCCATTCCGAGAAGGGTAAGCGCGATCAGCAGGCGAACCTAGTATCCCAGGCCAAGGCCGAGGGCCGCTCCCTTCGGGAAGCCAGGGACGCGGCGACGCCCCGCTCGGCCGCGGCCAAGCGGTTGGCGGATGAGGCCCGCGCGGTCCTGGCGGGAAAGACTACCGCCGGCCGGCCGCCTCTCTGGAGTTCCGTCCTGGCCGTATCGCTGATGGTGTCGGGCGCGGCGGGAGGGTTCTTCGCCACCGGCGTCGCTGCCTTCGCATCCTTGATCCTCGGCCTGGCGCTTGCCGGTCTCTCCTTCTTCTCAGGCCTGCGGGCGCGGGATACCGTTGCCCGCAATGTCGGTGCGAAAAACCTGTCCCGATGGAAGGACGAATGGAATTTGTCGGCCGTTCCGGGCGCCGGAACGGGAGCGGGGGAGATGTCCACGGTGGAGGGGTTCCTGCAGGCCATGGAGGCTTGCGCCCGGGAACGGGAAACATTGGAGGCCAGGGAAGCGGAGGCCGCGCGGCGCCTGGAAACATTGGCGGAGACCTTGGAAAAACTCGATGTCTCCCTGGCAGGGCTTAAAGAGGCCGAGGAAGCCGCGCGACGGTCGGAACGCGAATGGCTTGCGCGCCATGGCGTGGACGGAGCGGAGGAATATGTGCTGAAGGTATCGCGGAGCCTGCAGATCCAGGCGGACCTGCCCCGCCGCCGCGGGGAACTCGAGACCCTGGCCCAAGGTTCCGATTTGGAGTCGTTCCGAAGGGAAGCGCGGCGGAAATTGCAGGGGTTGGATGAAGAGGGCATTCCGGAAAAAGGCCTCGATGACGCGGCCTTGCAGCGCATGCGAAAGCGGCGCCAGGAAATCCAGGATCGGCGGGAGGTTGCCGGACGCAGGGAGCGCGAGCTGATCGCCAAACGGGAGGGCTTGGCCGGGGAAATCCGGGGTGCTTTCGGAAAACTGGCCGGGGAAATCGTGGCTTGCGAAGACAGGTTGGCGGCGGCGGAAGCCGACATCCATGCCAAGGAACTGGACAAGCAGGCTGCGGCGCTGGCCTTGGAGATTTTCAGGGACATCGGCGATGGCGCGGACCTGCTATTGGCGGGACTGTCCCGGGAGATGGAAGCCATGTTGGGAAATATCCTCCCGGCGGGGCGCGCGGTTTCCCTGTTGGGCCTGGAAGACCGGCTTATCCAGGTGAAGGATGCCGGAGGCGGCACGCGTTCCCTGGACAACCTCTCCACGGGAACCAAGCATGCCATGGTGCTGGCCGCCAAGCTGGCGATGGCGCTCAAACACCGTCAAGGCCCGGGTATTCTGGTGTTGGACGAGCCTTTCCTGGCCATGGATGATGAACGGGAAACCCGGGCCTTGGAACTGCTCCGGGACTTCCATACCCGGCATGGCTGGCAAATAATCCTGATGACCAAGGAAACGGGCCTCAAGGACAAGGTGCTGAAATTGTTCGCGGCCCCCAGGCTCGTGGATCTTTCCCTTTTCGGCTGATCCCTTCACAATCCACCGACCGGTGGACGTCCAAAATCCATCTTGACAACCCCACCGGTAGTTACCGTTTTTCCCGTAACAATGTTCCGGTCCTCAATAGCGGGCTTTCATTATCGTCGGAACCGGCCGGAAGGCATAACCGGATGACCCGGAAACACTGTTATGTTATTATACAGGAACCATTATGGTAGTTGAATCCCGACCCGGTAACCGGCACGATGCCGGAACACCGGGATCCTTGTCTCCATCTTCTCCAGGGAGATCCCCGATGAGTGATACCTTCCGGACCTTGCCCGGGCTTCTCAAGTACGTAGAAGCGAACCACAAAAACGACAGCGCCTTGGGATACAAGAAAGCCGGCGCCTGGGTGGGGATCTCCACGGCCGAAGTGGGGGATACAGTACGCCGGCTCTGCCTGGGACTAGTGGACCTGGGCCTGAAACCGGGTGACAAGGTGGGCGTGGTGGCGGATCCCTCGCCTTTCTGGATCCTGATGGATCTGGCCATCCTGGGAGCGGGCGCCGTCTCCGTTCCCATGTTCTCGAACATCTCCCACGACAACCTGACCTTTGAAATCGAAGATTCCGGAATGCGCTTTCTGTTCGTCGGTTCCGACCAACAGTACCAGGCCATGAAGCCTTTTTTCGGCAAGCTGGAAAAAATCATCACAATGCCGCAAGGCCTGGGCGACGGCCAATGCGTTTCCTATCAGACCTTGCTGGAGTTGGGAGCCAAACGCCAGGCCAAGAACGCGGGAGAATACCTGCGGCTATCCGAAGGCATCAATGAGCAGGATACCGCGACCCTGATCTACACCTCCGGCAGCACCGGAGTGCCCAAAGGCGTGGAGCTCACGCATCGCAATCTGGTGTTCCAGGTGTTGGCCGCCCATAAGCGTTTTCCCCTGGATCCGGCCACGGACAAAATCGTCAGTTGCCTGCCCTTGGCGCACGTCTTCGAACGCATGGTCACGTACTATTACTTTTTCACGGGCACCAGCATCTATTTCGCCGAAGAGATCAAGAAGGTGGCGGAAAACCTCCGCGAGTTGCATCCCACCGTCGTCACCTTGGTGCCCCGCCTGTTGGAAAAGGTGCATGCCAAGATGCAGGCCAATGTGGAAATGGCCCAGGGATTCAAGAAAATCCTGGGCACCAAAGCCTGGGACCGCGCCCATAGCAAGGTTCCCGGTTCGCCAAACACCTTCATGGACAATATCTACGATGCCCTCGTCTACAAGAAAATGCGCGCGGCCCTGGGCGGGAATCTGCGCATCGCCATTTCCGGCAGCGCGCCTTTGGATCCTTCCCTGGCCGCGTTCCTCCTCAACATCGGCATTCCCATTTACGAAGGCTATGGCCTCACCGAGGCGTCCCCGGTGATTTCCTGCAACTTCCCCGGCCATCGTAAATTGGGAACGGTGGGCATGGCCTTTCCGGGCGTGGAGGTCAAAATAGGCGACGACGGGGAAATCCTGACGCGCGGCCCTCACGTCATGAAGGGCTACTACAACAAACCCACGGAAACGGCCGAGGTGATCGACAAACTGGGCTGGCTGCATACCGGCGATCTCGGCCACTTCGACGCCGAGAATTTCATCAAGATCACCGGCCGGAAAAAAGAACTCTTCAAGACCGCCAACGGCAAATACGTGGCGCCGGTGCCCATCGAACAGGCCATTGCCGGGAACAAGCTCGTGGACATGGTGATGGTGGTTGCCGAAGGGAAACCGTTCACAACCAGCCTGATCTTCCCGGACTTCGAGAACCTGAAAGCGGTCAAATCCGAGTTGGGCATGTCGGAAACGGGCAACGACGCCTTTTTGGATAGCCAGGAAGCCAAGGCATACATCCAAAAAACCCTGGATGAAGTCAATGTCAAGCTCAACCATTGGGAGCAGGTCCAGAAGTTCACGGTCATCAAGACCCCGATAACGGTGGATTCGGGAGCCTTGACTCCCACCATGAAAATCCGCCGCCACATCGTGATGGAAAAATACCGCGCGGAAATTGATTCCATGTACCGCCCATAAGTACAATATTGGAATGAAGGATGGCCGGGGAGCGGTCGTCCGGAAACATACCGCCCTGATCCCCCGGAGGAAGCTCATATGCAACCCATTCGTAGCGCAACCGTCATCGGCAGCGGCATCATGGGGTCCCAGATCGCGGCTCATCTGGCCGGCTGCGGCATCCCGGTCCTGTTGCTGGACATTCCCACCGAAGGCAAAAACCGGAACCTGGTGGCGGACAAGGGCCGCGACGGCCTGAAGAAGATCAAGCCTTCGCCCACCTATTCCGCCGACGCCCTGGATTTGATTTCCACCGGCAACACCGCGGACCACCTGGCCGAGGCGGGCAAAACGGATTGGATCATCGAAGCCATCGTAGAACAGCCCGATCCCAAGCGCGACTTGTTCAAGAAGCTCGCCGCGGTCATGGGGCCCAATACCATTCTGGCCACCAACACTTCCGGCATCCCTTTGAAAGTGCTCTGCCAGGATCTCTCCGCTTCCGTCCAAGAACGCTTCATCGGCACCCATTTCTTCAACCCGCCGCGCTACCTGCGCCTGGTGGAAGTCATCCGCGGCCCGAAAACCTCCCAGATCACCGTGGACCGCATCAACCACGTGCTCGGCGCCGTGCTCAACAAGGTGGCCGTGCCCGCGCTGGATTCCCCCGCGTTCATCGCCAACCGCATCGGCGTGCACGCCATGGTGGCCACCGTGAAGCTGGCCAAGGAAATGAACCTGACGGTGGAAGAGGTGGATATCCTCACCGGCCCCATCATCGGCCGCCCCAAGACCGGCACCTTCAAACTGGTGGACCTGGTCGGCATCGACACCCTGGGGCACATCATCAAGGGTCTGCAACAGGCTTTCCCAAGCGAGATCTTCTCCATCGATCCCGTCATCCAGGGATTGATCGACAAGAAAGCCTTCGGCAGAAAATCCGGAGCCGGATTCTACCGCAAGGGCAAGGAGGGCATGGAAGCCCTGGACCTTGCCAAAGGCGAATACCGTCCGGAGGCCAAAGCGCGCTTCGAAGAATTGAAGGATGTCTCCAAAGAGGAGACGCCCGAAAAGAAATTCCGCAAACTTTTCGCCGCCGAAGGCCGCGGCGCGGACGCCGCCAAAAGGATCCTGTCCACCACGCTCGCTTATGCCGCCACCGTGGCCCCCTCCATCACGGAAGACCTGTCCTACGTGGACGAAGCCATGGAATTGGGATTCGGCTGGGAGATGGGCCCTTTCAAGATCATCGACGCCATCGGCCCCGAGAAATTCCAGGCCGCCTGCGCCCAATACAAGATCGAGGCTCCCGCCTGGCTGTTCCAACAGGCCGCAGGGGATGCCCGCGTCTACAAGCCGGAAGGCGGCAAGGTCGCCATCAAGGATCTGCCCAAGGCGGGATCGGCGGGTTCGCGCCATGATCTCAAGGCCCGCGGATTCAGCCTGGTCCGCCAGCGCGCCAGCTCCAAGCCCGTCATCGAAACCACCGACGCCACCCTGTGGGACATGGGCGATCAGATATTGCTTCTCGAGTTCCACTCCAAGATGAACTCCATGGGGCCGATTTCCCTCGATATGATCCTGAAGTCCGTGGACAAGGCCAACGACGGCTGGGCAGGACTGGTGATCGGCAATCAGGGCCAGAACTTCTGCGCCGGCGCCAACATCGCCATGGTTCTCGTGGATGCGGCCAACGGCGAATTCGACAATATCGATTTCGCCATCAAGCAATTCCAGCGCGCGAGCATGGCCATCAAGTATTCCGGCGTGCCCGTGGTGGTCTCTCCCCATAACATGGCCTTGGGAGGCGGCTGCGAGTTCGTGCTGCACAGCAACCGGCCCGTGCTTTCGCCCGAGACCTACATGGGCCTGGTGGAAGTGGGCGTGGGCCTGCTCCCCGCCGGCGGCGGCACCAAGGAACTGGCCGTACGCACCTACCAGAACAGCAAGGGCGCCCTGGCCCTCAACACCCTGATCAAGGCTTTCGAACTCATCGCCATGGGTAAGGTTTCCACCAGCGCCAAGGAGGCCTTCGACATGGGCTACCTGGACCGCCGCGCCGTGATCGCCTCCAACGAATCCACCCGCCTGGATCAGGCCAAGGCCGAGGCCCTGGCCATGTCACGCGCCGGTTACCGTCCTCCCGCGCCCGCCCGCAAGGTCGAGGTGCTGGGCGCCGAAGCGCTTGCCGCATTCGACACCGGCGTCTTCATGCTGCGCGAAGCGGGCTTCGCCTCCGAACATGACGCCCTCATCGCCCGGGAGGTGGGCAAAGTGCTGGCGGGCGGAAACGTGACCGCGGGAACCACGGTGGACGAGGACTACCTTTTGGATCTGGAACGGGACGGCTTCCTGCGCCTGGTGGGCACCAAGAAATCGCAAGAGCGCATCGAGTTCATGCTCAAGAAGGGCAAGCCGTTACGGAACTAGTAGGTTGTTAGGGTAGAGCGATAAGCGAGAGTGCGCTTTGAACTTTGAAATTTCGTCGGCGTCGACATCATCGTATCAGGAGGCCTTATGAATGAAGCAGTCATCGTCGCCGGCGTGCGGACCCCCGTAGGCAAGGCGGGCAAGGGTTCCTTCACCCATGTGCGGTCGGACTCCCTGGCGGCCATCACCGTTCGGGAAGTCCTCAAACGGGCCCCCGGCGCCAAAGCCGAGGACATCGAGGATCTGATCCTGGGATGCGCCATGCCGGAAGCCGAGCAGGGCATGAACGTGGCGCGCATGGTGGGCCTGATGGCCGGCCTGCCGGACAAGGTCCCGGGCATGACGGTAAACCGCTATTGCTCCTCCGGCCTGCAGTCCATCGCCCTCGCCTCCGATCGCATCAACCTGGGGGACGCGGAAGCCATCCTGGCGGGCGGTCTGGAGAGCATGTCCATGATTCCTATGGGCGGCCATAAAATCGCCCCCAACGCGGAGCTGGTGCAAAAGCGCCCCGAGTCCTATATGACCATGGGCCTCACCGCCGAGCGCGTCGCCGAAAAATACGGCATCTCCCGGGAGGAGCAGGACGCCTTCTCCTTCCGCTCCCACCAGAAGGCCATCGCGGCCATCCAGTCCGGCAAGTTCAAGGACGAAATCGTCCCGGTGACCTGGATTGAGACCCAGCTGGACTCTCACAACAAAGAGCGGAAGATCGAACGCACCCTGGCCATGGACGAAGGCCCGCGCGCCGATACCACCGCGGAAGCCTTGGCCGGGCTCAAGGCCGTCTTCAAGAATAACGGCACCGTCACGGCGGGAAACAGCTCCCAGGTCAGCGACGGCGCCGCGATGGTGCTGGTGACATCCCGGAAGTATGCGGAATCCCACGGACTCAAACCCATCGCCCGTCTGGTCAAGTACGCGGTGGTAGGCGTGGCTCCGGAAATCATGGGCATAGGCCCCGCGGACGCCATCCCCGCGGTCTTGAAGAAAGCGGGCATTTCCCTCGACCAAATCGACCTGATCGAATTGAACGAGGCTTTTGCCGCCCAATCCCTGGCCGTGCTCAAGGCCCTGAAGTTCCCGGAGGAAAAGGTCAACGTCAACGGGGGCGCCATCGCCCTGGGCCACCCCCTGGGCTGCACGGGCACCAAACTGACGGTTTCCCTGCTCAGCGAACTGAAGCGTCGGGGCGGAAAATACGGGATTGTCTCCATGTGCATAGGCGGGGGCATGGGCGCTGCCGGCCTGTTCGAAATGCTGTAAGGGCATTCCGGCGCCCCGCACCCCGCGGGCGCCGCTCCCCGGTTCCATTACTACTGATTTTAGGGCCTTTTAACCGAACGGTAATCGGGGGTTCGGCCCCCTTTTGATTTATATTTGGCTTGTCGCTTTTATGGCCATTAAAAAAGACAATCCCTTTAACGCACTTCCCCCAGCGGAACCGGGTCCATCGCGGAAGCCATGGTCGCCGCAACCGTTCCGGAACCTCCATCCCCATCTGTTCGCGCTTCTGGCCCTGTGCCTTTTCTCGCTGGTTCTCTGGTCTTGCAATACCAATAGCCCCGATGACGTGTATACCGTCACTTTCAAATTGGACTCCACCCGCGTGGGCAAGTTCGACAGCGTCCTGGTGCAGATCTATAACGGCAAGGCTCCCGGGCCGGGCGATACCAACCAGGCCGTGCAGGTGGAAGTCATCAAGCTGACGCCCACCACCAAGGAAGTCACCGTAGAACTCAATTCCAAGGTGAAGAAGGACTTCTCTGTCGTGATCACGGGATTCAGCGGCAAGGAAATCGCGTACCGGAACCTTCACATCGTGGATGGATTCGCCACTCCCGACACCAGCAATCCGTCCGTGCTTTTGATCTCCCGCATCCAGGCGGAGGATCTGACCTTGAGCGTGGGGGAGACGCGCGCTCCGGCCCTGACATTCACCCCCGCGAACGCAGGGGACAAGCGCTTCGTACTGGTCAGCAAGGACAGCGCCATCGCCAAGGTGGTGGGGGACAGCCTGAAGGGCCTCAAGGCGGGCAGGGCGAAAGTCTTCGCATCCACTCCGGACTTCAGCGTGACCATCGATTTCTCGGTGAACGTGGTGAACGTGCGTGTGACGGTCCTCAAGACGGATTCCCTCTTCCTGAAGGTGGGCGACAGCCTCAAGCCTCCCGTCACCGTGCTTCCCGACAACGCCACGGACCCGGACTACCGCCTGGAGTCCTCGGATTCCACGGTCCTGCAAGTGGCCGGCAAATCGGTCAAGGCGCTGAAACCCGGCAAGGTGCATGTCCTGATGATCGCAAACGACGGCGGTGTCACGGACACCTTCTACGCGGACGTGCGGATTCCGGTCACGGCCCTCAAAGGCAACAACCTGGTGAAGGAAACGGGCGACATGTTCGCTCCGGTATTGGAGTGGACGCCTTCGGACGCCACCATCCAGAAGTATACCCTGGAGTCCAAGGACACCAATAATGTCGCCGTCCGCGGAGACAGCCTGGAGGCGAAAGCCATCGGGGCGGTGAAAATCACGGCCACCAGCGAGGATGGCAAATTCAAGGCCGAATTCGAGGTCGATGTGAGGGCGAAAGTCTTCCGCGTCAAGAGCATCCAGGCCGAAAATCTGCGCGGCCTGCAAGGGGATACCTTGGACGCCAAGTTGACCTGGGATCCCGCCAATGCCAGCGATCAGGGTTTCATCCTCAAGTCCATGGATTCCGCCACGGCTTCCATAGTGGATGGGAAAATCATCCCCAAGCTCGTGGGGAAAACCAACATCGAGGTCACCTCAACGGATGGCGCCAAGAAAGCCACCTTCGAACTTTCGGTGGAACTCGCGAATTTCAAGGCGGACATCCTGCCCATTACGAGCACCAAATGCGCGCCCTGCCATGTTCCCCCTACCGCGACCTTCAATTGGACGGATTCCGTCCAATTGGTACGGAAGGGCGGAGTCGCAATCGACAGGCTTACCCGGTCCGATACGGCTGCAGGGAAAATGCCGCTGGTCGGCGCCACCGGCGGACCCTTGGGAAGACGCGATTTGAACGTCCTGTTGGGATGGCTGGCCCGGGTGGCGATTTCGCTGAAATCGATCACGATTACGGATACGGTCGTGAACCTGGGCGATACCGTGGTTCCGGATATCGTTTTCACCCCGGCGAACGCTTCCGACAAGGTCCTGACGCTTTCCAGCCAGGATAGCAGCGTCGTGGTGGTCAGGGGGGGCGCGCTTGTGCCCGTGAACATGGGTTCGACCTCAATCGACGTCGTGACGGATGAAGGCGGCCTGCACGTCAAATTCAAGATCACGGTGGGAGCGCCCCTTTTCCAGAAGAACATCCTGCCCATCACTTCGGTGAAATGCTTTCCCTGCCATGGTCCCGGCACCACCTTCAATTGGCAGGATTCCATCTCGCTGATTTCCGATGGATCCAATGCTTTGGATCGCCTGCAAAGGGATATCGACGCGGCCGGGCGGATGCCTTTGAAAGTCGGGGCGCCCAACGGGGATCTGACGCCCACGGAATTGCACGTCCTGCTCACGTGGCTCAATTCCAAGGTGGTGCCGCTGAAAGGGATTTCGGTCCCGAACGACAGCGTCAAATTGGGATCCCTAAAAGCCCCCGCCATCGTCTACACACCGGCGAACGCCACCAACAAGGCGTATGAATTGATCAGTTCGGACACCAATACGGTGGCATTGGATGGGAACCAGTTTGTCGGGAGGGCGTTGGGTTCGACTACGGTCCTGGTGCGTGCATTCGACGGCAACTTTTCGAAGCAGATTACCGTAAAAGTGATCCCGGTCGCGGTGGATTCCGTCACCGTGAACGATACGGCCGGAGCCATCGGGGATACCGTGGTTCCCAGGGTGAATTTCTTCCCGGCCAATGCCACCAACCAGGCCTATACAATCGCTTTGCTCAAGCCGTCAGCCATCATCAAGGTGGACGCGATCAAAAAGGCCGTGATTGGTTTGTCCATAGGCAAGGACACCCTGGAAGCCACCTCCACGGACGGAAGCAAAAAGGGGCGCATCATCTTCACCGTCGGTCCGGTGTTGCCGAAATCCCTGTCCATTCCCGATACCAATGGGACTGGCAGCGATCTGGTCAGCCCCAGGTTGATTTGGACTCCGGCCTCCACGACGGACAAAACCTACTCCTTGTCCATTCCCGCCGCGGATACCCTGATTGCCGCGGTGCGCGGCGGCCAAATCCTTTGCAAGTCGGTCGGAACCGTCGCGGCCGTAACCGCCACTTCCACGGCGGATGCCAACGTCAAAGCGACCTTCAAATTCACGGTAGGCCCGGTTCCCGTCCAGAGCATCACCGTGGCCACCCGGTATGCCGCCATCGGCGCTACTTTCGCCCCGGTCATCACCTTCATTCCCGCCAATGCCACCAACAAGAATTATACGCTCACGCTTGCGGGTGGCGATACCAATATGACCGTATCGGGCGGCTCCCTTTTCGGCAAACATCTGGACAGCACCAAGGTCACGATTACGACCCAGGACGGGGCGAAGACGGCGCTTTGGACGGTAGTGGTGACCCGGCCTCCCTGGGGAGCGGTGAAGGCCCTGGTGGTCTCACGGTGCGATCAATGCCATGCGATAGGCAATGCTTCCCATCTGCCGACCTGGGAGGACTCCGTCTCCATGGTGGCGCTGACGCCGAAAGATTACCCTGCGACCATCATCGGCCGCGTAACCAGTACCGGCGCCCCCATGCCGCCGACGAATGCGGTTCCTACTCCGGGACCCCTTCAACCCGGAGACATCTCAATCATCGTCAACTGGCTGAATACCAAGTAGCCCGGCTTCCTAAAACCCCACGCTCAATCCGGCTCCGGCCACCCAGAACTTCGCATTGGACGTCGCATCGAAGTCCTTCTCCTGTTGGGCATAAACCCCCAGATCGAGCCAGGACCAGGGAGAATAGGCGTAGCTCGCTCCCAAAGTCAGAACCCGATCCAGGGCGGATGCGAATTGCCAGTCCATGGCGCTGCGCAGGGAAACCAGGTGGCTTCCATTGTCCCAATCCGCCTGGAACGCCAGGCCGGCCCCGCCTACCGTTATTTGCCGTGAAGAGTCCGCGCAGGCCTTGCCGGTTTTCCCTGCGCAGACCGAAGGGCTTTGATCCTGTCTCTGGCGATAGCCCGAACCCGCGGCGCCGAATTCGAAATCACCAATGGATTTGGTCAGCCCGCAGGATCCGCTCCAGGTCCGGAAGGTTTCCCCCAGGTCATCGTAACCCGCCGCCGCCCTGACCTCCCAAGTGCTGTCGGCGTCCAGTGCCAGGCGTTGGGAGAGGTCCGCTCCGTAACGGAAATCCGTTGAGGCCTCGGCCTTCACTTTTTCAGTCCGCGTCAGTTTGTTGTAGAGAATCGAGGTATAGGCGATTCCCGTCTCCGCCCCCATGGAAAATCCGCCGAGTTTGTACCGCAAGGAGAAACTGGCATCGCCGCTCTGGAGTTTGTTTTTCCGCATATTGGTGTTGGAAGCCACCGCGGCGTTTTCGGTGAGGCGGCCCCCGCCCGGACGCTGCCGCAAGGATAGGGAGAGGGAGTCGTTCGCGTGGAGCCCGTTTTCGGTTTTCCGTCCCTGGCCGAAGGTCAGCCCATGGCCGGAGTAGCAGCGGACATGGCGGAAAGGCTTCGACGCCGGCGGACTCGCCGAATCCACCTGCATGGAGGGACCATCCAAACCGGTCGCAAGCGTTTCCTGCCCTGCCGCGAAGCCCGCGGAGAAAAGCCCGATCAGGCAGATAAGGATATGACGGGAGGGGAGGCGTGGAGGAAGGGAAGGCGCGGGCGGCCGGAGACCGGCGACCCGCCCGGAAAGCGGCGACAAATCAGGGAGTAGCGTTCTTCATGTCCTTTTTATCCTGATGTTTGTCCTTGCGGTCCGCGCGCTTTTCTTTGCGGTCTTCGCGCAATTCCTTTTTATCCTGCTTCACTTCCTTGCGATCGGCTTTGACATCTTTCGCATCCTGGTGAAGTTCTTTCTTGTCGGATTTGATCTCGCCGCGATCCGCGGTCAGCTCATCCTGGCCCGCGCCCGCGGCCTTGTCCGCCTTGTACTCCTGTTTGTCTGTTTTGAGCTCCGCCGCATCCTGCCGGGTCTCCTGCTTATCCGCGCGCTTCTCGGCCTTGTCAGCCTTGATCTCTTTCTTGTCCTGATGGATCTCTTTGCGATCCTTTTTCAGCTCTTTGTTGTCCTGCTTGATTTCCTTGGCATCCTGGCTCACGCCGGCGCCAGCGGGTTGCGCGGGATCCTCCGCGCGACCGAATGTTACGGCTCCGAGAATCATTCCGCAATAGATGAGGTTTTTCATGATTATCCTTTCCTGAGGTTGGGTTCCATTAATTACTCGCTTTTCGGCCCGCATCCACGCCCTGATCGCAAAGAAAAGGGGCAAAGAAAAAGGGGCATCTCCGCCCCTTTTCCCCAATCCACGGATTCAAGTCCGTTCGAAGCTAGAGGGCGTTGTACAAGCCCTCGTCCAAGGTGAAGAACAATTCGAACCGGAACGTCTGCGTATCCGGCTGGTTCTGACCGGAAAGGGAGATGGGGAAGGCCATTTCCGCGCTCACGATTTTGTTGAACGTGTAATAAGCTCCGGGGGCCACCTGGAAAAGATGCGCGCCTTCGTCCACGGACTCCCCGTTCACCATGTGGTTGAAATAGAAGTCATACTGCATGGCCAGATTGATGCCCAGGTATTGGTTGCGCTTGGTTATGCCCGGGATGGGCAAGGGGTATTCCGGCTTGGCGAAAAAGTGGAGGTTGTCGATTTTGTTTTTGTCGTTGTCCTCGGTGTTGAAAGAATAGGACACGTTGCTGTACAGGTTCACCTGGGGGAATTTCTTATCGTACATGCCGCCGAAGGTCATGGTGGCGTAGTTGCCCGCGTTCATGATGTCTTCGAATCCAACGGGAAGGGAAATGGCCAGGAATCCGCCGCCGCCGGTAACCGGGTCCCCGTATTTCAGGCCCAGCACGGGCCGGTCCAGTCCGGTATGGCCGGTTTCGTCCACAATCAGATAGCGGATGGCCATGGACGCTTCCAGCATGTCCAGCAAACCGAATTTGCCCTGCATGGGCAGGGAAGTGGGATTGTTCGTGTTCTCAATACCGTCGCTTTCCCAACTGTCCTGGTAATTGCCGGAGACTGAGGTCCGGTCCATTCCGACGTTGATTTGCATGACTCGGGCCGCGACCGGCATGTACTCATCCAGGGCGAAAAGCGCCGAGGCCGTGCAAAGGGCGGTTAGAGTGCTCAGCATCATCTTATGGGACATTCCGTGCTCCTGATCATTTTGTCCGCTTGCAAAAGGCGCCATCGATCGGCGAAAAAGATACATGCTCAGTTTAACCGTATTTGTGCCATGATTTCAACTTTTTGATGCTGAGAGCCCAATTTTTCCGAATCGGAGGCGAAAACGGGTGGATTGGAAGCCCGACTGCGCTGGAAAGGTTCCGAACGGGTGGAAAGGATTGGAAAGGTGGGTTAGACTATATTATTAGACCGGACCCATCCCATGAAATTCACCAAGAAAACCGATTATGCCCTCAGGACCATGCAGTTCCTGGCCAGGCAATGGTTCGAACCCGACGGGGGGGAGGCCGGTCAGCCCCATCCGGTGCCCGTACAGGCCATCTCGGAGCAATCCCATCTCTCCATGCGGTTCCTCCAGGGCATCGTTTCCCGCCTTTCCAAGGCCAAACTTCTGCGCACCATTCCCGGAGTCAAGGGCGGCATCATGCTGGCCCGCCAGCCGGACCGGATTTCCATCCTGGACATCATCGAAGCCGTGGAGGGAAAGATCAACCTGATGAACTGCCTGGAGCACCCGGAGCATTGCGGGGATTTCCAGGGCTGTTCCATTATGGGGGTCCTATCCACGGCCCAGACCGCTCTGGTTACGAGCCTGGCCAACACCAACCTCAAGCTGATGGTCAAGGCCAAACAGGACCCTTTCAACCTGATGCCGGACAAGCATTTCCTGAAGCCGCAATTCGGCTGCCCCGTCCTGAAGTAGAGCCTTGGCGGCCTCAACCCGCTTCTCGATCCCGCCTTGATCCGACCTTGATTCCGCCGAATGGCACGCCGACGCCGGAGGGCTTTGTTCGCGCAGCAAACGCCCGGGCTTTTTTTCCCGGTCTTTACCTCAAAATGATTGATCGCGGGCCCATTATTGAGCATTTTTTAGCGGTTGTAAACCAAGCAAGGAAAATCCATGAAGTTGCATGAATACCAAGCCAAGGCCATCCTGCGCCAGGCCGGGCTGCCCGTGCCCAAAGGCGAAGTGGTCTTCAAGACCGAAGAGGTTTCCGGGGCGCTGGCCAAACTCGGAATGAACTCCGGAGTCGCCAAGGCCCA
>JAQBPN010000034.1 GCA_028287505.1 Fibrobacterota bacterium
TGACGGCCGAGGCTTGTCGGGTTGAACCGTTTGTTATACGGCGCGTTTTGACCATTATTATTGGTGTTTATTCTTCAATTTCATTCAAAGGAAGTATCTGTTTGAAGTGTCTTATCGTTAGGATGTAGGCCGTTTCATCTTTGATTTTATAAATGATCCGATAGTTCCCATATATCAACTCCCGAATGCTCGCGGCATCAACCTCTGGCACCGCACGTCCGGCGCGCGGAAAATCTTTTATTGTGGCCAGTTTTTTTAAAAGCTTGTCGGACCAACGGGTCGCATTGGATGGACTATCCTTTTCAATGTATCCATAGATCTCCTCCAAACGTCTGTACGCAACGCTTGTCCAAAGAATCCTCATTTTTTGGTTCTTTTCGCGAGCATCTCTTTAATTTTATCGTTTGAGTAGACCCTTTTATTTTTAATATCGTCCTCAGCCTCTGCCAGGTCCGAGAGTAGTTCAATTTTATCGAGCAAGGCCTCATATTCACGGACGTCAAGTAGAACGGCAGAGCTTTTACCATGTTGGGTGATGACTAGAGGACGTTTCGTTTTATTCACTTGGTCTATCAAATTGGTTGCATTTGCGCGAAACTCGCTTATTGGCTTTACATCCTTATCAAGTTCAATTCGCTCCATTTGAGCCTCCTTTTGTACTTAATATTGTACGTTTTATCGTACGTTAAGTCAAATAGGTTGGTTGTAAATAAAGACCGATTTGGCGCCGGTATCGTTTTCTTGAGTTTTCTTGGAGGACCACCGATCCGGAATGTAGGTACAAAACATTGGGCAGCGCGATGGCTCGAAGCCATTGCATGTGCATGCGATTGAATCATTAAGACATTACCAGGGCCGAAAGGCCCAAATTGAGATATTCATTTCCGATCTCTTATTTCCGATTTCTGGTCTCTTATTTTTAGTCCGTATAACGACCGCTTAACCTGTGAACGAGGCCGGAGGCGCTGGCCGGGACGGACAGCGCCGCAGGGTCACCGGCGCGGGGTTTGCGCAAGCAAACGCCGTGGCGGCCGAGGCTCATCGGGTTGAAGCGTTTTGTTATACGGAGGCTCCAACAGATAACGTGCGGTGCGATTTTAGGCTCCATGGATGCGGTCCTTGGTATGGTCAAATAGTACATAAACGGGATTAGGCGGACAGGGAATGGACCCCTAAAGCCCCTTACAGCCTGTGCGAAGGGAAACCCCTCTGGCCGTGGCCTCCGAGTCCAAGGCGAGCACCCACCCGCCCCAGCCTGACCGAGGTACGACAGATAACACGCTTTAAACGGGTGCCGTTCAAATGACCAAGCTTTGGACGGGGATTCTTAGCCACGGCCCCTTGGGACAAAGCGCCCGATAGCGGCCAGCCGCGGAGAATAGGCCCCCAGCGGAACAAGGAGCACCGCCCCACCGCACCCTCTTTAGTTCCGGTTCTTATTTTTGAATTGCCCGATCAGGGCCCTGATCCGCCAATGGCCGAAGGCCACTCAATTTCCTCTTCTATTCATCCTCTTCAGGTCTTCAGTGAGGATTCTTTCATTCGTCCGTATAACGCCCGGTTAACCTGCGAGCACGGGCGGAGGGGTTGGCCCGTAGGGACAGCCCCGGAGCGTCACCGGCGCAGGCTTTGCGCAAGCAAAGGCTGTGACGGCCGAGCGCAGTCGGGTTGAACCGCGTTGTTATGCGGACTTTTTTTTCTTTTCGATTTTTCTGATTAGATCGTTGGCGCTTCCAAATTGGACTTTGCCTACCTTATTTTTCTTTTCGAAATTCTCGATTATTTCCCGATCTCTTAAGTCTTCGAACTTATCCCACATGGCTTCCTTCAATATTTTCGATTTATCCGCATCGAAATACTTAACTAGAAGCTCCAAGATCTTCTCTTCTTCGTCGTTTAACCTGAGAGTTACTATTGCCATTTTTTATAGACCTCGCTCCGATGTTCCAGTGCTATGACTTTGATATTCTTGCCTTCGAAATAGAAGATGGCCCGATACTGACCTTTTCTCAACCGAAAATAGTTCTGCTTGTACTCGCCTTTGATCTGTTTGATGTCAAAAATGGTGAGGTCACCTACGGATTCTATGGCCTCAAAACAATGGTGGATCTGGAGAAATATTTTCTCCGGGATTTTCCCTTTGTTCACCTCTTTTAAAATATCTTTGGCGTATTCAATCATTGTATTACAATGTATGCCAAACCCAGGGACATGTCAAGAGAGACTTTAAAACCCATAATTTGGCGAATTCGTGGTGATTTGGCCCCCTTTTTCCAGTGGCCGAAGGCTACATATTGGCTGCACGCCTTCGAATCGGAGCATCTCTTCGAAAACAACCGGACTGTTGTTTCTCCAATTTTTCCCCGGAATTAATTTTCTCGTTCTTAAATATTTTCCGTATAACAATATTATTAACCCTTCCCCCTTTGTACCGTTCCTGATCGAAACCCTTTCGATTGGGTGAGAATTCAAGGTTAGTGGTGTCGGGCTATTATAATAGCCCGAATTGGATTTGGAGATTTGCGAGGGTGGGTAACATGTTCTCCTGTTGAGACTTGGCGGTGGGAATGTGCGAAAGGACACGGATTGTTATTTGGAAAGACATTCTATTTGTTCGGAGAAAAGTGGCTGAAATGTAGAGGATGGCGGAAGCGGAGCGGGTAAACCGGATTCGGGTTTTCCGGTTGAACCGATTGAGGAGGGGTAAAGTGGAACCGGCAGGCGAGTGGCGGGAAATCGAAGCGAAGTATGAGGATGTTTTGGCGCGGGTTGTCGGTGTTCCGGAATATCAGCGGCCGTATTATCGGAAGTGGGTGAATGAATTTATGGGCTTTTGCAGGCTTCGCCATTTGGGGGATGCGAAGGTCGAGGCGTTGGATATGTTCCTGGAGGGCTTGCGGAAACGGGGCCGTCTGGGGTTTCAGGTGGAGCAGGCCAGGGTGGCTGTGGAGGTGTTCTGGATGCATTTCCGATCCGGGAGGGATAGCCGGACTGATGGGAAACCGGGTTCCATTGCGGGGAGCGGCGGATCGGGGTTGGGCCCGGGAGCGGTGGCCATATCGGACGAGGGAGCGCCCGGAGTGGGGAACCCGAATGGAAACCCGAGCAGGGATCTGAATAGGGTCCCGGGTAGAGACAAGGAGACGGACAAGAGGAGGGACAAAGGGCCGGTGGAACCGGGGGGTGAGGATGCGATGCCGGGGGATTGGATTATGGCCATGGCGGGATTGCGGAAGGAGGTGCGGCTGCGGCACTATTCGGCCAAGACTTTGAAGGCTTATGTGCATTGGGTGCGGGCTTTTTCCCGATTTGTTTCCAATGCGCCTTTGCGGTCGGTGTCATCGGGTCATGCCAGGGAGTTCATTTCGCATTTGGCCACGGAGCGGAAGGTGTCTGCATCGACTCAGAATCAGGCGTTCAGCGCGTTGCTGTTTTTTTTCACCCAGGTGCTGCGGATTGGATTGGAGGGGTTGGAGATGACTCCGCGGGCGGCCAAGCGACAGGAAATCCCCACCGTGTTGACACGGGGCGAGGTGCAGGCCGTGTTTGCGCGCTTGGAGTATCCGTATAAGTTGTTTGTGCAATTGTTATACGGATGCGGCCTGCGATTGAGCGAAGGGTTGATGATCAGGGTGCAGGACCTGGATTTGGGGGGAGGGGGGCTTCGCGTCCACTATGGCAAAGGGGAGAAAAGCCGGAGCGTGCCGCTTCCCAAGTCCCTGATCCCGGCGCTGGAGAAGCATTTGCAATCGGTTCGCGCAGTGTTCGATGCGGACGTGAAGGTGGGATTCGCCGGGGTCTTTTTGCCCGAGGTTCTGGAGCGGAAGATTCCCGGGGCGGCGCGGGGTTGGCCATGGCAATGGGTTTTTCCGGCTGGCCGCTTGACGGTTTCGGAGGGTGATGGAAAGCTGAGGCGGTTCCATCTGCATGAGTCCACCGTCCAGAAAGAGATCAAGGCGGCGGCGGATTCGGCAGAGCTTTCCAAGCGCGTGACCCCGCATACCTTCCGGCACAGTTATGCCACCCATCTGCTGCAGATGGGGTACGATATCCGCATCGTGCAGGATTTGTTGGGACACAATGACCTGGAAACCACCATGATTTATACCCATGTCCTGCAATCCCTGGCGGGCAAGGTGGTGAGTCCGTTGGATGTTTGAGAGGAGGCCGTGGAAGGTGGAGTATGGAAGAGAGGCCGCCGAAGAGTCGCCGTGAAAATGAAAAGGCGCCCCTTGCAGGGCGCCTTTCGATTGGGGAGTATCCAATCCGGAATTCCGGTTCCGGGAGGTCAGGTCTTGGTTGAATGCGGCAGGTGCGCGGGTTCCGTGTCCATTTCGTCCTTCTTCATCATGATGCCCATCTTCTCCTTGCGTTTTTCCCAGGAGTAGTAGAACGTGGGCACCACCACCAGCACCAGCAGGGTGTTGAAGAGCAGGCCCCAGAAGATGCCCCAGGCCATGGGCGCCCACCAGAGGGAGGATTCGCTCTTGAGTTCGATTCCGAAGTGGATGAAGTCGATGCCTTTGCCGGTGGCCATGGGCAGGAGGCCGATCATGGCGGTGATGGCGGTCAGGAGCACCGGACGCAGACGGGTGGCGCCTCCCGTGATTACGGCGTCCCGCAGGGGCATGCCGTGCCGTCGCAGATGGTTGATGAAATCGATGAGCACGATGCCGTTCTTGGCCACCACGCCCGCCAAGGCGATGATGCCGATGCCGGTCATCATGATGGCGAAGGTGGTGTGCACGATGAGGAGACCCCAGAACACGCCGCCCAGCGACAGGATGATGCCGACGAGCACCAGGAAGGGTTGCAGCACCGAGTTGAACTGGGCCACCATGATGAGGAACACCAGGGACACGGCGATGAAGAATGCCTTCTTGAGGAAGTTGGTGGTATCGTCCTGTTCCCGGTTGCTGCTGCCGGTCTGGATGCGATAGCCGGGGGGCACGTTTATCTTGGCCACGATTTCTGCCGCGGCGGCCTTGGCTTTGGATTCGTCTTTCACGCCCGGAGCCATTTCGGCCCATACCTGGATGGTGCGATCACCCTCGAGATGATTGATCTTGGCCAGGCTCGCCCCCTGGGTGATGCGGACCATGGAGGTCAGGGGAATCTGCGCGCCCTCGTGGGGGACCGTGATCTGGTCCAGTCCCGAGAAGGATTCGCGCGTCTTGGGATCCAGGCGGATCATGACGTTGTATTCGTCCTTGCCTTGCCGGTACTTGGCGGCTTCGATGCCGTGGATGGATCCGCGCACCGCCATGGCCACGTCGGCGGTGGTGACGCCCATGGACATGGCTTGCTCGCGGTCGATGTCCACGCGCAGCTCGGGACGCACGGGTTCATAATCCCAATCGATGTTGACGAGGTTGGGCACGGCGCGCAGCCTGTTCTTGAGGTCCTCGGAAATCTTGGCAATCTCCTTGAAGTCCTCGCCCACGATTTCATAGGAGACCGGAAATCCCTGGGGAGGGCCTTCCTGCTGCTGCTTGACCCTTACCTTCCAGCCCGGCAGGATGTCCTTCATGTTGTTTTCCATCCAGGTCATGGATTTCCAGGAGGATACCTTGCGTTCGTTGTAGTCCACGAAGGCCACGTCCACGTAGGCCTTGTTGGATTCGGGGCTGCGGTCGCCGCCCATGGCGGTCTTGCCGAAGCCGACCACGCCGGAAAAGCTTTCCACGTCGCCGCTGTCGGTGGGCATGGTGAAGAGTTTGGCTTCGACGATCTTCAGGGCGGAATCGGTTTGCGAGATATTGATGCCTAGGGGGCCTTCCACTTCCACGGCCACGACCAGCGGATCGATTTTCGGGAAGAAGACCACGCCGGTGCCGAAGAAGCTGTATGCGGCGATGCCGCCGATGACGAAGATGAAGCAAAAGAGGGTGATGAGAAGGGGATGGCGGATGGCCCGGTCCAGGACGCTGCTGTACCAGTTCTTGACGCCTTCGAAACGTTCTCCGCCGCCTTCTTCCATGCCCTTGGCATTCTTGTTCATCCACAGGGAGGCGAACACGGGATTGAAGACGAAGGCCACGAACAGGGAGCCGGCCAGGGTCACGGAAACCGTGATGGGCAGGTATTTGAAGAATTGGCCCATCATGCCAGGCATCAGGAGCAGCGGCAGGAACGCGAAGATCGTGGTCAGAGTGGCGGTGGCCACGGGGAGCATCACTTCCTTGGTGCCGTCTATGGCCGCCTGGACCTTGGATTTACCCATTTGCAGATGTCGGTATATGTTTTCCACCACCACGATGCCATCGTCCACGAGCATGCCCAGGCCGATGACCAGGGAGAAGAGCACCACCATGTTGAGGGTGACGCCCATGTAGTCCAGCACCAGGAATCCCATCATCATGGAGAAGGGGATGGCGGTGGAGATGAAGAAGCTGTTGCGGATGCCCAGGAAGAAGGAGAGGATGACCACCACCAGCAGCAGGCCGGTGAGGATGTGGTTCTGCAATTCCTTGGCCATGCGGCGGATGGCGATGGACTGATCGAAGGTGTAATTGATATGCGTGCCGGCGGGCCAGGTGGGCCTCAGTTCTTCCACGGTCCGCTTGGCTTCGTCCACCAGATCCACGATGTTGGAGCCGGCGCGCTTGGTCACGGCGATGGCCTGGGAGTTCTTGCCGTGCAGGCGGAACACCGTGCTGCGGTCCCGCGCATAGCCGAAATGGACGTTGGCCACGTCGCGGACGCGGACCAGGCTGGCGCCGCTGCCGCGGATGACCAGGTCGGCGAATTCGTTGGGATCGGTGAGCTCGCCGGTGAGCTGGATGGAGAAGCGGCTGCCGCCGGCCTCGAGGGTGCCGCCGGGGATGTTGCGATGCTGGCCCTGCACGGTCTTCATCAGATCGTTGAGGCTCACTCCGTATTGGCGCAAGCGGGCGGGGTCGGCGTCGATGGCGACTTCCTTCTCCTGTTTTCCCGTGATCTGGGCGTCGAGCACGCCGGGAATGGTCTTGACGCGGTCCTTGAGCTGTTCCACTACCTTGTCCAGGCGCTCGCTTTCGTAATCGCCGGAGAGGGACATGACGAAGATGGGGATGTTCGAGAAGTTCAGCTCCTGGACCACGGGCTCTTCCGCGTCCGCGGGAAGGTCCGGCTTGGCTTCATCGACCTTGTCCTTGACGCGGCGCAGGGCGGTCTCCACGTCCACGTTGGCGTTGAACTCCACCTGGATGGAGGAGATGCTTTCCATGGATTGGCTGGAAACCTTTTTGACGCCGTCCAGGCCTTCCAGCTTGTCTTCGATCTTGTCCGTGACCGTCTTTTCGATATCGTCCGGATTGGCGCCGGCATAAACCACGTTGATGAAGATCAACGGGATCTTGATTTCCGGGAAGGACTCCAGAGGCATGCTTTTATAGGACATGGATCCGGCGAGGAGGAGGATGACCGCCAATACGAGCACGGTGACCGGATTTTTGACTGCGAACTTTGTCATGGAGAGACTCCTGGAAAACTTTGTGCGCGGGCGTTCATGCGGCCGCCGAGAGAGACTAGTAGGTGACCTTGGTGCCGGTCGAAACCTGGAACGCGCCTACGGTGACGATGAGATCGCCTTCCGAGAGGCCGCTTTCGACCACGACGGATTCGCCCATGGCCGGTCCCAGGCGCACGGGGACCTGCATGGCTTTGCCGTCCTTGACGAGCACGACCATGGTGCCTTCCTGCAGGCGCAGGACGGCATTGGACGGGACCACGATGGCCTTGTCGTATTTCTTGCGCAGGATGCGGGTCTTGCCCACCATGCCGGGGCGCAGGACGTTGCCGGAATTGGGGATGTCGATGCGGGCCATGACCGTGCGGTTATGGGCCTCGACGGCGCGATCGATGCTCTTGAGCTTGCCCGTGAAGACATGCGCCGAGTCCTGTACCAGACTGAATTCCGCCGTCTGGCCTTCGCGGAAATCGCGCGCTTCGGATTCCGGAATCGCGACCACGGCTTGGAGGCGGCTGGTGGCGGCGATGCGCACGGTGGGCGCGCCGGGAGCCACGGTCTGGAAGCGGTCGATCATGCGGCTCACCAGGACTCCGGTGAAAGGCGCTTGGCAGCGGCTGTCCTCGTAGGTGCGCTGGGCCTGCAGCATGGCCACGCGGGCCTGCTGGAATCCGAGCTCGGCCTGATCCAGGACCGCCTTGCCCACGAAGCCCTTCTCCACGTTCACCTTCTGGCGTTCGAGTTCGCCCCGGGCCACGTCCATGGCGGACTTGGCGGAAAGCATCATGGCCTGGTAGCGCTGGCTCTCGATGTCGCAAAGCCCCTGGCCGGCCTTGACGGCCATGCCCACTTCGCTCACGTTGGCCACGCGGCCTCCCTGCATCGGGGCGGCGAGGGTGGCATCGTCCGATCCGCGCAGATCGGCGCTGTAGTTGCCCCAGTCATCGAAGGGCATGGCCTTGGCGGGAACCACCACCACGCGGACCGCGGCGCTGGAATCGCCTTGGGCGGCTTCCTCTTTGCCTTTGCCGCCCTTCTTATTGCATCCGGCCAACATGGCGGCCGCGACCAGGGCGAACAGTGAAAGATACAGGCCGCTGCGGCCAACCGTGATGCGGATACTCATGGAACCTCCTCATTAATCAAACCCTTGCCCATGGCCAGGCGTAGCGCGGCCGCGGATCGTACATGCTGATAGCGCGCGGCCAGGACACCGAACTCGGCGTTGCGCAGGCTTTCCTCGGCGGAAAGCAAATCGGTAAGCTGGCCTTTGCCGGCGCGAAAGTCCTGCGACAGGAGCGCTTGCGCCTCCTGGGCGGCGGCCACGGCCTGCTCTGAGGCGGCCAGGGCGGTATCGGCGGCCAGGTATTCCAGGAACACGCCTTCCAGATCGATTTGCGCCATCTTGCGCGCCAGGCGGGCGTTGAGGCCCAGGGTGCGCGCATCGGATTGGATCTGCTTGGCTTGGGAGGAAAGGCCGAACCCGTCGAAGAGCGGCCAGTTAAGGCCGATGCCCACCTGCCATTCGCGGTTGTCGCTCACCTCGCCCAGTTGGTTCAGCTTGAACGCCAGCACGCCGACTTTGCCTTGCGCGCCCAGGCTGGGCAGGTATTGCATGCGCAGGTACTTGGCCTGGCCTTCCAGGGATTTCTGCTGCAATTCCATGGACTTGATATCGGCGCGTTCGGAGATCAGGGATTCCAGAGCCTGACTGTCCGGCAGGGACGCGATGGGTTCCATGGGGATGTGGCTGGCCGTATCCAGATCCAGGGGCGCCATCAGAGGCCGGCCAAGCACGCGGTTCAGGGACATGCGCGCGGCATCGGCGTCCTTCTCCGCGCGGATGCGCTGGGGCTCGAGCGACTTGAGCGAAGTGACGGCTAGGAGCACGATGGAACGTTGGCCCGCGCCCATGCGGAAATTGCTTTCCAGGAAGTTCACGGTTTCCTGTTGGCGCTTGAGCGCCGATTCCAGGGTGCCGAGCCGGGCCTTGGAAGTGACGGCGCCATAGTAGGCGTCCAGCACCTGTAATTGCAACTGTTGCACGGAGCGGCGGCGGGACGAGCGGTCGGCGCGGTCCTGGATGTCCGCGGTGCGGACGGCCTGTCCCAGGCGCCCGAAGGTGAAGAGGGATTGGTCGGCCTGGATGCCGTACGAGAAGCGGTTCTGCGCGAAGTTGACGACGTCGGGACCGCCGCCCGCGTTCGGATCGGCCGGGGCTTCCGGGACCTGGAGTTGTCCGCCGATGTCTTGGACCAAGAGATTATTGCCGCCGGCGACCTTCTGGTAAACGGGAGCAGGCGCGAATCCCAGGGAGGACAGATCGAAGGGCGACGCGCCGCGTCCGGCGTTGGCGTAGGCGGAGATGCGCGGATAGGCGCTGGCCCAGGCCTGCTGTTTCACGGCCTCGAAGCGGTTTTCCTTTTCCTTGAGCACGAGCACTTCTTCGCTCTTGGCCAGCGCCTCGCGGATGGCCTGTTCCAGGGTCAACGCCTGGGCGCGGACGGAAAGGGGGAACGCGGCGAGGCAGGCCGCAAACGCGGCAGCGGCCCACGGGGCGGATACGCCCGCCGGGAGGGCGGCTGTGCGGATGGGTTGGCAGCTATTTGGCATGGTATTCCGCCCTGGCTTTATCGGTGAGCAATCCCTCGAAGAGCACCTTGCAGATGGTGTCGTATACTTGCGAGGGCTTGAAAGGAAGTCCGGAAAGGACTTCCGGGTTGAGGATGTCCCGCACCACGTGCGAGTAGATGAGAATGAAAAGGCGTTCATCCACGTCCTTGCGGAATTGGCCCTTCTGGCGCCCTTCCTTGATCAAGGATCCGAAATCGGTGGCGATGTTTTTCTGGCGGCTCTCTTCCACGCGCTTCCAGATTTCCGGAGCGTTGCGGCGCATGTCGTGGACCAGGGGTTCGCTCATCTGGCTGAAGATGCCCGTGATATAGGTCATGGTGAGCTTGAGCCGGTCCAGCGGAGAGATCTCCTCGCGGCGGCAGATGGCCTTGATCTCCGCGTTGCACTCTTCCATATGGGTGGAGGTGACTTCCCGGAGCAGGTCTTCCTTGCTGGGAAAATAGCGGTACAGGGTCTTTTTGCTCATGCCCAAGGCTTCCGCGGCCTCATCCATGGTCACTTTGCTGAAGCCGTAACGGAAGAAAAGGCTGCGCGCCTCGCCCAGAATGCGCTTTTTGACGTCTTCGTCCAGCTTTGTTTCGGAAGGTGTGCGCATAAAAACTCTGGAAACTATCTCCGTGTCCTGAGTTTCCATATTACTATCGAATCCGGAAGTTGTCTAGGGGGGCGGAAACATATCGCCTCCGCAGAAGACATAGGTAGCAAAGCCACTAATCATGGTCACCTAGTGACTGGTTGGTAAGTAATCCTGCCCTGACAAAAGCGCAAAAACCGGAAAAGCGGAACAAAGAAAAGTAATACGGCAGGGGTATAAGAGGTAATTTCTTCTCAATCAACCCTATCAATACACCGGAAAGGGACTCCATGTCCAGCTATTACCTGTCCGAAGACCTTGCCCGTTTCGGGGACATGGCCAACGCCAACCCCAAACTGTTCGACCTGTTCATGAAATGGTATTCGACCACCATGGAGCCGGGCGCGCTGGACGCCCGGACCAAAAAGCTGATCGCCCTGGCGGTCTCCTTCGCCATCCAGGAGCCGTATTGCATCGATTCCTATTCCTCCGCCTGCGCGGACGATGGGATCTCGCCGGAAGAGATGGCGGAAGCCGTGAACGTGGCCGCGGCCATCCGCGGGGGAGGCACCATCGCCCATTGGGTGCAGGCTGGAAACACCTTGGCCCGCAAAAGCTGAGAAAGGCTGAAGCAAGCTGATGCCGCGCAGGATCCCGATATGAACGGAAGCCGCAAAAGGTTGGTTGTGATCGGCGCGGGCCCCATGGGCCTGTACGCGGCCTTCGCGGCCGCGCAGCGCAATCTGGACGTAACCGTACTGGAACGGGATGGAATCGGAGAATCCCTGCGAACCTGGGGTCCGACGCGCTTTTTCTCGCCCTTGGAAATGAACGTGCCGGCGGCGGTTCGCGAGGCCCTGCCGGGTTTGTCCTCCGGGGACTCGGGCTTCCCCGCGGGCGAGGCTTTGCTGACGGGGCCGGAAATGGTGGAACGGGTGCTGCTCCCCTTGTCGCGGCATCCTCTCCTGTATGACCGCATCCGACTGCGCCACCGCGTGCTGGGCATCGCCCGCGCAGGGCTTTCCCGGGAAGATTTCGCGGGACATCCCGTGCGTCAGGAAAAACCGTTCCGGCTGGCGGTGGAAGGTCCGGCCGGCGGGGCGCCGGGCGGCGGGGCGCCGGGCGGCGGGGCGCCGGGCGG
>JAQBPN010000037.1 GCA_028287505.1 Fibrobacterota bacterium
TCTGCATGGAGTGCCAGTTGTTCACCGTCGAGGTCATTTGCGTATTGGGATCCCACATGCTCACCTGGAAGGTGACGGATTTGACCCCGGCCCTTTTGTCCTCGACGTGGATGCCCAGCAGTTCCGAATTCGGGGAGCCCATGAAAGTCACCGTGCGGTCCGCATCGTATTGGGCGGTGAGGGTGCCGTCATACAGCGACAGGGTTTGCTGGAAGGCGGTGTAGTTGGTGTCCATGCGCGGGCTGGTGGCCAGGTTCAATCGGCCTTCCGAAAAGCAGGCCTGGGGCGAGGCATCCACTCCCACCACTTGGGCGGTGATGCCATTGGCGTTCCACACCATGGCGCCCACGCGCCCGTTCCCCACCGTCATGCCGCTCATGAAATCGGTGATGGGCTTGTTGAACACGACGTTGTGCTTGGAGAGGTAACCGGCATAATCCACGGACAGGACGCCTTGGTTTTGATCGAACGCATGATTCGCCGCGACCGCCATGGCCGGCATGAGGCTCAAGCCGATGGCGATCGATTTTGCGATCAAGGGTCTCTTGTACATTTGCATTCCCGCGGAGTTGTAATCATTGTTGAACCCGGTCCGCCGCCGAGGCGGCCGTCATTCCGGAAGGAGAAGACGCTGGTTGACGGCCTTCCAACCCGGCGCATGCCACCTCCCGTCCGCGGAAAATCCCGGGAATGCGTCGGTGGCGTTCAAGGGCGCGATGCTCAATACGGAGCGCCGATCGGTCCGGATCACGGTGCCGCCGTACCCGGCCCATATCTCCTTGATGGTCGCTTCCGTATTCCATCCGTTGGGGCAGGCGGCGCTTTTGGTATTGGCCCAATACCAGTTCATGCCTCCGGGATACCCGGATATGGTGCGGCTGCCCGGCATTTGCACATGGCCCACGGAATCGCTATCGTGGACCCATTTCACCGCATACTTCAACCAGGCATTGCGCTCCGCCTCGGCCAACTGCGCAAACCAGGTGATCTCGTCCCAGCCCCAGACGAAGGGGTCCTTGCCGGAGGTCCCGGGACCGTTGCTGCCGAAATTGTCGAACTCGACCAGATAGGGAAGATGGGTGCAGGACCAGCCGCTGGGCGTGACCCCTCCCATGCTCTTCCGGAAAAGGCCGTCCGAATAATTGATCTTGAGAGTGGCTTTATAAGGCTGGCCCACCGTCTCGGCGATGCGCAAGGGGAAGGCGTGGCAGTCGAAGAGCAGCTTGCCGCCGGCAACGTAGCCTCCCACTCCGTTGGCGCCTCTCCCCGGCGACGTATGCGCATTGCAGATCACCATATGCCTGCGGGCATGCTGGTGGGCATAGTCCCGCACCTTGGTCATCATGTCCAGCCAGCCCACGTTGCCCTTGTCGTTCTGATTCATCAGTCCCACCTGGCCGAAATGGATGGCCTCGACCCCGATGTCGATATAGGAGGTGGAGAGGAAATAGAACCACATGCGGGCCTCGAGCTTGTTCATGTCGGGCACGGTGGGAATGCCGCCGCGGGACTGCCCGTCGCTGTAGATGATGTCCGCGAGCTTGAAATTGCGGGTGACCACCGGCTGCCCGAATTCGGTGAAGACGCGCGCGGGAATCGCGACGGTTTCCACCTTATTGGACACGTACTCGAATACGGCGGCTTCAAAGATGATGTCCGGATCGAGCGAGTGCAAGGTGTCGATATAGGGCTTGGCATGCTGCGTAAACGGCCCCAGGTTGCTCTCCCCGCCCCACAGCATGATGGCGCGCCCCACGTACTTGGCGCCGGTGTTGATCAGGAAGCGGATATTGTCCTTGGGATCGACGCCCCGGGCGTTGCGGGCCTGGTGGAAATCATCATGCAGCAACTCGGTGAACGAGATGGATTTGTCGAGGTAGTTCTCCAACACGGGCTTGGAAATGGTGGAATCGAAGCGATAGTCCAGGGCCTGCGCGGACCAGGGAACGGAACAACAGGCCGCAAAGATCCATCGCGCGGCATTCAATCTGATCATGGTACCCCCTTAAAATCCCGGCATGTCCCGCCTCCGCATTGCGGAAGCGGGACAAAACCGAGATCCCCCTCCTCGACACGGAAAATGCTTCCAGCGCCACTTGACGACAATATACCGCCGATTGCCGCGAGCAATCCCCGTCTCCTGGAATTCCGTTCGCAAATGAAAACAAACGTCTAAACCGGTTCCGGCCTGCCGGGAATTGCGCCGAAAATGTTCCGGAAGGTGCGGATATTTTACATGCGACTCCAGGGAATGCGGCGATCCTTTTCAGGAAGCTCTGGCTGCTTCCGGAAAGATCGGTATTGCATCTCCGTGGAAACCCAATTAGTGCTCAAAATCGTTTTTTATGCGCTTATTCAGGTTTTAGTGCTTCTGAAACCCACGGGATTTTTGCATTTCCGGACAGCAAAGGACCCCCTTTAGCCTATATTGTGCCTCACATGGAAGGCAAATCTCCGACCCAGGTCCAGCTGCGTGTTTTCGAATATCTCGATTACCGGAAGTTCATCACCGACAGCCATGCGGCCAAGAAGCGGGTCCGCCCGTCCTTTTCATTGCGGTTCGTCGCGGGCAGGATAGGCTCCACCTCCGGTTCCTTGACGCGCATCCTGAAAGGCCAACTGAACCTGAACCCCGCCATGGCCGCCAAAGTGGCCCGCGTGTTCGATCTCACCGAAAAGGAAAGCGAATATTTCGAGACCATGGTGCTCTTCTGCCATGCGAAGACCCTTCGCGAACAGAATCTTTTCCTCGAGAAACTATTGCGGATGCGGGGATCCAAAATCAGGACCTTGGAAGAAGGCCAGCATCAATATTTCCGGGAGTGGTATTTTTCGGCCGTGCGGGAATTGTTGAACTTTTTCCCTTTCGACGGCAATTACCAGAAACTCGCCAAGATGCTCCGCCCCGCCATCACCATCCAGGAAGCGAAGGATGCGGTCAAGCTGCTCTTGCACTTGGGCCTGGTTGAAAAGGACGGCGCGGGGAAATACCGGTTGACGGAAAAATTCGTGACTTCCGGCGAGAATGTCCGCGCCATCCACGTCAACAACCTGAACCTGTCCATGGGAGACCTGGCGAGCAGGGTGTTGCAATCCATTCCGGTCCTGGAACGGGACTACTCCGGCCTCACCCTGAGCCTGCCCGCGGAGGGCTTCCGGGAAATCCGGGAAATGATCCGGCTGTTCCGTCAGGAAATCCTGGAAAAGGTGCGCAAATTCGACGATGCGGACGTGGTGTACCGGCTCAACCTGCAACTCTTCCCCCTCTCCATCCGCCACGAGCAGGAAACGCCATGAAGATTCTGCACCGCTTGGGATGGATGGGCTTGGGACTCTGCGCCACGGCGGGATGCCTTTTTTCGCCCGCCAGGACGGCGGGCGGAAGCGGCACGGAAAACACCAACGGCACGCTCGTCTCCGCCCGGGTCTGCTATGGCGACGGCTCGCCCGCGGGGAACGCGTCCATCTGGATCCGGCCCTACGAATTCCTCAGGGACACGGGTAACGCGGAGGGTACTGTAGCGCAGGTCCAGGCCCGCACCGATGCGGACGGGTATTTCTCCCTGGACTCCGTATCCGAAGGCGCCTATGTCCTGGAGGTCTCGGACGGGAAAGGACGCGCTCTCATGCGCGCCTTCGACGCGTTCGGACCCTATGGCGACTTGGGCGTCGATACCCTGGAGACCGAGGGCAGCCTGCAAGGAGTATTGGAAAGGCCCGAGGGTCCGTCGGCCGCGGCCTATGTGCAAATCTTCGGATTGGACCGCATGGTGCGGGCGGATTCGACGGGAGCATTTTCCTTCGACAGCCTGCCGCCGGGGATCCATCGGATCCATGCGGTATCGTCCTTGCCGGGCAGGGTCTACCTGCAACCCAAGCCGGTGCGCGTGGATTCAGGCGCGGGCACGCGGCTGGACACCTTGAAGCTGGCGGGATTCGCGGATGAGGACTACGACTCATGGCCCTTCTCCCGGCAACTACAGGTGAACACCGCAACCTTGGGACTGGCGGAACCGATCACGGATTTCCCTTTGCTGGTGCGCCTGGACACATCCAACTTCAATTTCGGATTGTCGAACGGCAAGGATCTGCGCTTCGCGGGACCGGACGGCAGGCATCTCGCCTATGAAACGGAAAGCTGGGACGCGGACGCCAGGCGGGCCGAGATCTGGGTGCGCCTCGACACCTTGAAGGCGACGACGCCCGCAACGTCGTTGACGCTTTATTGGGGCCGCCCGGACGCGCCGGATTTCTCCAGCGGGGCATCTGTCTTCTCCTCCTTCGCGGGAGTCTGGCACATGCAGAATCCCGTGGCCCGGGGAGCCCAGGCCATTTTTTCGGATGCCGCGCCCAAGGGTGGAAACGCCTCCGGTCCCATCGACGTCAGCGATCGATCCGGAGCGGTGGGCAGGGGAGCCCTGTTCATGGGATCCCAGTATCTGAGAACGGACGGGAAGCCGGACCTCAAGCCCGATCGGCTTCTGACCATTTCAGCCTGGGTGAAGACCACGGCCATCGATTCCCAAGGCGGCGAAATCGTGAGCATGGGCGACAATTACGGCCTGCGCATCGGCGGGTCCGGTCTCCCCAAAATTTTCGCGTTCCAGGATTCCACCTGGTCCGCGTCCGGCCAACCTCCCTTGTCGGATTGGACCAACCTCGATCTGACGGGAAAAAGCATTCTCGACGGCCATTGGCATTATGCGGCCGGGGTCCTGGACGGAAATGCGATGAGGCTTTACGTGGACGGAGTGGAGAAAGGATCCGTTCCCTTCTCCGGAACCATCCGGTACAGGCTCGGGACGGACTTCTGGATCGGGAAACACGGCAACGGCCTTTCCGCTTTCGACTTCAAGGGAAGCCTGGATGAGATCGAGGTGTCCGGCCAGGCCCGTTCCGCCGCCTGGATCAAACTTTCCTTCGAGAATCAGAAGCCCGGATCGACTCTGATCCAGTTCAAATAGCCGCTCACGGAACCAGATAATGCTTCCGCTCCGGAAGCACCTTGAAGCCGCCACATCGGTGAATCCATTGGATTTGCCTGGTCGCGGCGGCGATTCCCGCAGCAAAAGGGCCCGCAGCTTCCTTTTTCCCCAGGTGGCCGGAATAATATTCCCCGCCTCCGTTTTTGCCGCCGCCTACATTCCAGCCATCGGCCGTAATGGGGTTTGAGCGCCGGTTTCCTTGGATTCTGATTTGTGCTACGGGGGATGATGTCATGCGGAATCTGAATTTTTTCCGAATCGAGTTCTGGACGGCAATAGCGGGCATCGCGGTGCTGTCCCCCATCGGATCTCTCGCCCAACCGGCCTGTCATGAGCCCGCCACCTCCGAATTCCGGCTGATCAAATTGGTGGACGTGCACATGGGGTTGGAAGAGGACCCCGCGGGATCCTACGGGCCCGTGCAGATGGCCATCGCGCCCGACGGACGGGTCTTCGTCGGCAAAATGAAGACGGGCGAAATCAGGGTGTACGCTCCCACGGCGGCCAATCCCTCCCCTGTCACCCTGGTCGGAACCATTCCCACCTGGTTCAGCACGGAAGACGGACTCTTGGGCATCGCCCTGGATCCCAAGTTCGCCGTCAACCACTGGATGTACGCCTTCTACTCCGATCCCTGCGGCAAGAGTTGCGCCAACCGGGCCATGGAACTGGGCCGCTTTACCATCACCGACAACAAGCTGACCAACAAGAAAATCATCCTGAGGTTCCCGCGCGCCACCGACGACGATCATCATGCGGCGGGCGGATTGGCATTCGCCGACAATGGCATGCTGGTGATCGGGACCGGCGACAACACCGATCCCCACGACGGCACCAATGCGGGATTCGGTCCCATCAATACGGCGCGCCCCGCGGCCGATGCCCAAAGGACCTCTTCCAACACCAACGACCTGCGCGGGAAAATCCTGCGCATCAAGCCCATCCCTTTCGAAGACGCCCAGACTCCGGCCGCGGGGGTCGGGAGCACTTACGAGATTCCCGCCGGTAACCTGTGGGAGTCGATCGACAAGAAGCCCTTCAATCCGGGTTGGGACGCCACCGACAACATCGGCCTGGTCCGCAAGGAGATCTACGCTTTCGGGAACCGCAATCCCTACCATGTCCGCACCGATTCCAGGACCGGTTGGGTCTTCTGGGGGGAAGTGGGACCGGATGCCGGCGCGGACGATGCGACGCGGGGACCCTCGGGACACGATGAATGGAACCTGGCGACGGCTCCGGGATTCTTCGGGCATCCCTACTGTAACGGGTACAATGTGCCTTATAACAAAATGACCGCGGCCAGTCCCGCCGCCTACGGCGCCAAATACGATTGCGCGGCGACGGTGAACAACTCGCCCAACAATACCGGTATCCACCATCTGCCTCCGGCCCTGCCCGCCTTGGCGGCCTACACCAGCGGAAACAGCAGCGACGACGATCCCCGCTTCAATTCCGGCAGCAATTTTGCCACCATCCAGCACGGAGGAGAAACGGCCATCGGCGGGCCCATGTACAGGTACGACCCCAACCTCACGTCGGCCGTCAAGTTCCCTCCCTTCTTCGAGGGCAAGGTCCTTTTCTTCGATTGGTCGCGGCAGAACTTCCGGTTCATCACCCTGAATCCGGACGGAACCATCCCCGCCGGCGCCGCCGGCGTCAGGAATTTCGCGGTGACCGGGCTTCCCTCGGGCAGCTACATCGATCAACAGTACGGACCCGATGGGGCCATGTATCTCCTCAAGTTCAGCGAGGGGGGCTATTCCATCGGCGCCGGCCCGCAGCTTTTCCGGGTGGAATACACCGGCGTCCAGGACGCTGCATGCTACAAGCCCTTCACGGCCACCGTCGGACCCGCGGTCGCGGCCAGGCCCGTCCTGCGCCGGAGCGTCGCGCCGGTATCGGGGAGCGGTTTCCTCACCCTGCCCGCCGGGTATCGTTCCATCGCCGTATGCGACGTCTCGGGCCGCCAGATCTGGGGCTTCCACCGGGATGAAGCCGGCCGGTCAATCGACGTTCGCCTTCCGGCGAAGCTGGCGCAGGGCGTTTGGCGAACCAGGATGACTCCCTAGCCTATAACCTCATCAGCTGAAGCTAAAACGACACTGATCCCTTTGGAGCGAACCCTATGAAGCGAAGCATGATCTCTCGGATCGAATGGGACGGGAAGTCCGGGCGGAACCGGATGGTCCGCCGCTTGGCCGCGGGCAGCCTTCTGCTCGTCTCCCTTGCGGGAGCGCAAGGATTCACCAAGGAAGATTCGGGCTGGGTCCCCCTGTTCAACGGCAAGGACTTCGCGGGCCTGTACTCCCGCATGTACAACGCGCCGGTCACCAACGCCCCCGACATCAACGCCGCGTTCCGCATCGACTATCCCGGCACGGACAGCGTGGAGATCCGCGTCGCCGCCGCGGGCGGCACCATCGGGACGCAAAGAACCTCCTATGCGCATTACCGCGTCAGGATCCAGTACCGGTTCGAGACCGTGGGAAGCCTGAACGCCGGGCTCCTGTACCACGTGGATGAAACCTATCCGCGCATGGGCGGTGACGGCACCACCGCCAAGGGGAATTGGCCGCGCGGCATCGAATGCCAGATGAAGCAAGGCGAGGGCGGCGACGCGTTCTCCATCCAGCAGGCCGCCTTCGACACCAAGGTCAACGGCAACGTCTGGAACGTGAACGGCAAAGCCATCAAGGTATGCGAATTCGGATGCGACGGCCGCAGCTTCATCGCCAGCCCGCGCATGGACAAACCCACGGAGTGGAATTCCATGGAGGCGATAGTGCGCGGCCCGGACAGCGCCGTCCACTTCCTCAACGGCCCTTCCGTATTCAAGCTGTGGAACATCCGCCTCGCCGACAAGACCGGAGCCACCCTGAGCCCCTGGGGCTCCGGCGCCATCGGCCTGGAAGCGGAAAACGCGGTTGTGCACTACCGGCGCTGGGAGGTGATGGAGCTGCCCAAGACCGGCCCGCATTTCCTGAACCGGCTTTTTCTCTCGACGCCCCTGCCGGGGGAAAAAATCGCGGCCCAAAGCACCTACTCCGTGAAGTGGAGGCAAATCGGGGATTTCAAGAAAGCCTTCCTGGAATATGATATCGGCTCGGGGTGGAAGAGCGTGGGCGATAGCGTCGACAACACCGGCAGCTATCCGTGGAAGATCCCGAACGAACCCAGCAAGACCCTGCGGCTGCGCATCAGCGGGCCGTCCTATGTCCGGGCCGACAGCAGCCGGGGCAACAGCGAGATCACCGCATCCACCGGATTGACACCCCGGGCGCCCCAACGCTTTTTCACCTTCGCGGGACGAAGCATACCGCTGGACGGGATCGGGCCGGGGGCGGTACTGACCATCCAGGACGTCTCCGGACGCGTGGTGCGCGCGCTGCCGATAGGTGCGGACGGGCCGCAATGGGACCTCAAGGATGCGCGCGGCGAACGGGTCCGGCCCGGACTCTATTTCGCGCGGTTCGCGGGAACAGGCGGGGTTGCCATCCTGCGTGCCTGGGTATTCTAGCAAGCGATTGCATTCAAGGTGCGGATACGGACAACCGCAGGGGTCCCGCTCCCGGCTTGGCGCGTACCTGGACGTTGCGGGAATCCAACCCGCGCCAGGGCAAATCCGCGCCGCCTTGCGCCACGCGCAGCCCTGCCGGAACCGATTTGAAACGCAGCACCAGGGTCAATTCCGTATCGTACAAATCCCGCGCGGCCTTATCGGCCAGGGGCGCCGCGACCATGGGAATCCAATTGATGATAGCCTCCTTGCCTGTCGCCTCCATGGCAGGCGCCACACTCTGGCGCAAGAGACTGTACGCGATCACGTCCGTAGGGGGCGCCACCCAAAGGGTCCCGGAATCCACCAAGGGTTTCATCTCGTCCAGGAGCGCCCGTAAACTATCCTCTTCAATCGACCCATAGGACTGGTCCGAAACACCGTGGGCCGACTGGAACGCCCAGCCTCCCTGGTCCAAAGCGGCCCGGTAGTATCCCCGCAAGGTGAAGCTTTGCCATTGCTTGTTTTCCGGCGGGAACTCCAGATCCCAGGAGACATCGAATCCATCCTTGATATCCGCCGGGTTCACCTTTCCCCTCGCCGTGGACGCGCGGGCGCCCAGATAATGCCGCTGCCGCAAGGCGTCAAGCAGTTCCGGGGTCCACAAGTCGTATGGAAAAGCCATGAAGGCGGGACGGACGCCGGTTTCCCTTTCGATCCAGGCGGCGCTGGAATCCAATTCCAGGGGATAGTCCTCCGGGCCGAATGCGGAAGTAGGGCACCAGGACTCCGCCACCGCGCAGAACTGGTTCATGGTGAGGTTCGCGGGCTTGTGCCCATGGCCCACCAATCGGCGCGCTTCCTCCCATTCCCCCTCGTCGCATTGTCCCGGGATGATCGCAAAGCTGAAGGCCATGCCCCGATCCCGGAACATGGTGTCCGCCTTGTCCTGGATGCCCCGGGCCCAGCCTCCGCAGAAATCGTCGAAGATGATGGACCAGGCCGCCCGGGCGCCTCCGGCCCAAGTGGCCGTGAACACCGAGTCGGGAAGCCATCCGGCGACCGGATCCGGCGGCGCGGATTGGGTATCCGTCGTGTCCGTGAAACATCCGGCCAGAAAGAAAAGGCCTGCAGCGGCGAGCGCCCGCATGGGGGGGTGGAAATGGGTCATGGGTTGCCTCCATAGGGTTGGTGTATGGAGTCAAACCTATGTCGGCCCCGGAACGGCCGGTTATTCCGCAGTGCTTTTTTCGGGGCAAGTATTATGGAACGGGGGAACTACGGAATCGCCGCCGACAGAACGGGGACACGCAACACCAAGGGACGTCGTCCCGTGAATGGGTTGCCGCCGTCCCAGTCCATTTCCACGGTATGACCCGCCCCCGGCGCCAGACCGCCCCTTCCCGACCAATGTCTCCAGATATGGAAACACGTCCGGGCATAGGCGCCTCCGTGATGGCGGAATTCAGCGCTCGGCCCGGGAGGCACGAAGAAGGTTTCCCAATTTTCCGGGATGGATGGCATCCTGCCGACCTCAACGCCGACATGCAGCGTCAGTCCCCGCGCCAGGATTTCCCCGGGGGTGGCGCGCACGTAGCAGATGATGCGATCGGGCCTGGCCGCCATGCGCTCAAGACCGGCCCGGAAATCCCCGATCAGTTTTCCGAATTCCGACCACGCCCCGCTGGCGGACAATCCGACGCAACACCGTCCCGGCTCAAGGACGATTCCAGGATGGAAATCGATGCGTCCTTCATGGAGGTGGAAGAGGAAGTCGGGGTCGAGAGGTTCCCGTCCCGCGGGCCAAAGGTCCTCCCCGCAACGCCTGTATGCGGCCGGCGTTCTCCCATAGCGGCGTAGGAATGCATTGTGGAAAGCCGGCACGTGCGCGAAGCCGGCGTCCCAGGCGATGCGCCGGATTTCCAACCGGGTTCCCAGCAGGTCCCCCGCCGCCCGGTGCAAGCGCCGGCCGCGCAGGTACTCCAGATAACTTTCCCCCGCGACCAGCCTGAATTTCCGATGGAAATGCGACACCGACCACGCGGCCTTGCGCGCGGCCCAATGCGGCGTCATGGAATCGTCAAGACCCGTTTCCAACCCATGCAGCAACTCCGCGACGCGGTGCACATCCGATAGGGGAATCATATCGGGAAATATAAATCCGCCGACGGTTCCCGGCGGGGTTCATTCCAGGACCAGATTCCTCCGGAACAGGAAATCCAGGTTCTTGAGATTCGCCACGTAAGGCTTCCCGTCCTTCACCTTGGAAAAGCTCCAGGTCATGACGATGGCTTCCACTTCCTTCAGGAATTCCTTATTGGTGGGTCCTTTCACCACCACCTTCTCCACTTCGCCGGAAGAGCGGATGATCAATTTCAATGCATAGGTCCGGGGTCCCACGCCGTCCTCCTCCCGGATGGTCCAGGTCTTGTACAGGTAGGTGAGCCGGGATTGGCTTTGTTGGACTTCTTCGAAAACGGACTCCGCGGTCCGGACGGCGGGAAGATTCCCGTCCACGCCGTGCAACGATCCCTCCATTCTCGGGGCCGAAAAATCCGAGGAAGTTTCGATTTCCGTGGAGACGGCCAGGTTGTCTTCCACGTTGGGAACAATGTCTCTCTTCACTTGCGAGAGGGCGATTAAAGGGGAGAAAGCGATAATGAAAATCAAATTGCGCATGGTATATCCCTGCCGGCACCCATGATGGTTTGGCCTCCGATGCGAACACTGGTTCGGATCCTCGGCCGGAAGTGGAAATGTAAATGCGGGCATACGGAAGATACATTATCGCATCCTGGATCCACATGTTACGGATCCATTTCATCCATACAGGCCGGGCGGATCCGGGTGGATGGTCGGGATCAAAAGTGCGGCGCGGAGGAAAAGATGGCGTGGGAATAGGATTAAGTTGCGGCGGAGTGCATTCGCTTCCGCAATCCCGTGGTTGTGGCTCCGGAGCGGACCGCGGCGCCGCAAAATCCCCTAATCGTTCCGGTCTCCCGATTTGCGCCCAGAGCACCATTCAAAATGGTGACCCGGGGAATTCAGCAATGCCTTTTTGGCAAAGCGAATGCCAATCCAAGATGGCGGCCATGGCACGGATCGCGGTCCGATCGACCGCCGAAATTGAGGTCAAGAGCCGCCGACCGTATATTCACTGGAGAGCCTAGTGGAGATCGGGAAAGACACGTTCAAATCCTGATATGGCCTTCAGATAAAAACGAAAGGAACCCTATGCGCAACACCTACAAAGCAGTGCAGGCGACCGGACCCGGGAAGCTGGAATTGGTCGAACGCACCATGGTTGAGCCCGGCCCAGGGCAAGTCAGAATCCGCGTGGAGGCATGCGGCGTCTGCCACACCGATGCCTTCACCGTTGAAGGCGGGCTTCCCGGCCTGGCCTACCCGCGCGTCCCCGGCCATGAGGTGGTCGGCCGGATTGACGCGATAGGTACGGGTGTCCAAGGTTGGAAGCTGGAACAAAGGGTAGGCGTCGGATATCTCGGAGGCCAAGACGGGATTTGCCAATTGTGCCGCGGCGGCGACTTCGTCAACTGCCTGAACCAGCCCGTAACGGGGGCCACCCAGGATGGCGGCTATGCCGAAATGATGATCGCCCGGGCGAGCGGCCTTGCCTCCATTCCCAATGAGCTGAATCCCGTGGAAGCCGCGCCTTTGCTCTGCGCCGGTGTGACGACTTTCAATGGCCTGAGGCATTCACGCGCCCGGCCGGGTGATCTCGTCGCCGTCCAGGGAGTGGGCGGCCTTGGCCACCTCGGAGTCCAATTCGCGCGCAAAATGGGTTTTCGCGTGGCCGCCATCGCCCGCGGTCAGGACAAAGCGGAGCTCGCCAAAAAGCTCGGGGCGCACCATTACATCGATAGCAAAAGCAAAGATCCGGTTGCCGAGCTGCAAGCCCTTGGCGGCGCCAAGCTGATCCTGGCGACTGCCGCGGACAACAAATCCATAGCCTCAATCCTCGGAGGCCTGGCTCCGCGCGGCCAGCTTGTCGTCGCCGGCGCCGGAGGCAACGAACCGATGCAGATCAATCCCCAGCTTCTCCTTTTCGGCATGCGCTCGCTGGCCGGAACCTTGGCCGGATCTTCGAGGGACAACGAAGACACGCTTTCCTTCAGCTTCCTGGAAGGAATCCGCGCCATGACGGAAACCGCTCCGCTCGCAAACGCGGCCGAAGCCTATGCGAAAATGATGCGGAACGAAGCCCGCTTCCGCATCGTGCTGGTCACCGGCCAATAAATCCGACGTTGCATCAGGCGGTGTGAAATCAACAATTTCCACAGAACCGATGCAACGTTTTTCCTGAACAGTTCGCTAGGTACGCCACCGGGTGGATTTTACTTTCTGACGGCAAGCCTTTCCGGAACGGATAAAAATGTGACAATCCGCACAAAACTCACGACGGCTTTCTTCCTCCTACTCATCCTCGTTGGCGGGGCATTCTTCATTGCCGCGGTCAAATACGTAACGGCCAACTGGAAGAGGGAAAAGGCCAATGGCAATCTGACCATGGCTCTTGACGAGGCGGAAAGCATCTCCAACTGGATCAGGCGCAGGACACAAGATGTCTCTTCCCTGGTTGATTATGATGATTTCCGGTCGAACAACCCCAAAAGGATCGAAACGGGCATGCGCAGCCTTCGCACTTTGCTTAAGGGCGCTATCGCGGGAAACGGGTTCTTCTTCCTTGATCGGCAGGGAAAGATCCTATACAGGGATCAACCGTCCTCCTCGAATGATGAGGAGATATCGGTTGCCCGCGAGGCGATTGAAGCAGTCGAAAAAACAGGTGAACCGTTCCTCCAAGCACTGGCGATATCCGACAAAACCAAGAGGGCGATTCTCCTTATCGTGGTTCCCCGCTGGTCGAAGCAAGGGGGGTTTCTCGGATCGATGTGTGCGGTTATCGATCTCAACGCCTCACGAGCGGGCATACGACTCACGAAAATCGGCGGCAATCGGGATGTTTCGCTTTACCTTGTCGATTCCGCGGGAACCGTGATTCTCGCGAGTCAGCACGCTCCCGCAATGGCAAGGGAAACCCAATGGGAGGAGATTCGGAGGACCGGAAAGGCTAGTGGAATCATTCCGGCAAAAAATGCCCTGGTCACGTTTTCCGGGGTGCCCGGATTCCCGTTGTGGGTTTCGATGCACGAATCATACGAATCGCTCAACGCTACGGTCCGTGAAACCGAACACACTCTCGGCTGGATTGGGGGTGGAGGTGTGTTGATAGCCATGGTGATGTCGCTTCTCCTGTCCCGCTCGGTTTCCAAACCGATAGCCCAACTCATCCGGAAAACCTCTCAATTGAAGGAAGGCGCCTTCACGCCGTTAGAGGGGAAAATTTCCGGCGAACTGGGCAACCTCGTGAAATCATTCAATGAAATGGCTACCGCCCTGCAAAAGAGCCACAGGAAACTTTCGGCTTTGAACGAACTCGGCGAGGCCATTATCTCCGACATTCGCTTGAACCATATCCTGGAACACGTCTGCAAGCGGGTGGCCGATACGATGGACGTCGCGGCGTGCAGTATCTTTCTCATCGATTCCGACAATGTCCTCAGATTGAAGGCATCCACCGGGATCGCCGAAGAGGATAAGGAAAAACTCCAATTCCAGTTCGGAGAAGGAATTGCGGGGACGGTGTTCCGGCAGAAAAAAGGGCTTATCGTCAATGATGTGGAATCGGATCCGCGATCGGAATTCATTCCCCACCACCCTGCCGCGGTAAAACTTCTCAGCATCCCGCTACTCATCCGGGACGAGCCGCGGGGCGTGATGAACATCCAAAACAAAAAGAACGGAGATGATTTTACCCAGGAGGATTTGGAGATCTTGACCATTTTTTCCCATCAAGCCACGGTGTCCGTGGAAAATTTCCGTCTGTTCAAGGAAGTCAGCAAGGAGCTGCAGAGAGTCACCGAGTTGCAGGGACAATTGGTCCAGTCGGAGAAGCTTTCGGCAATCGGCCAACTGGTAGCGGGCGTGGCGCATGAAATCAACAATCCCCTCGGGGTCATCCTGGGGTACTCCGAGTTGCTGAGGAAAAAAGCGGTTGACGAATCGTCAATCCATTCCCTGGATATCATCATCCAAGCGACGGAACGCGCCGCTGGAATCGCGAGGAACCTGCTCTCCTTCGCACGGAAACAGGAACCCAAATTGACGCTTCTCGACGTCAACGATGTCGTCCGCAGCGTGCAGGAGTTGCTCGGCAATCAGTTCATGCTGTGCAATATATCGGTGTTCACGGATCTCGACCTGAAGGCAAGGACCGTTCGCGCCGACATCCAGCAGCTGCAGCAGGTCTTTTTGAACCTCCTCACCAATTCGATGCAGGCGTTGAATGCTAAAAAGGATGGAAGGATTGTAATAGAGACCCGTCAACGGGACGGCAGCATGACCGTGGCCATTTCCGACAATGGGCCGGGCATCAAACCCGAGATCCTCCCCAGGATATTCGAACCCTTTTTCACGACCAAAGAGGTGGGAAAAGGAACCGGATTGGGTTTGAGCATCTGTTACGGCATCGTCAAGGAATTCGGGGGGGAAATCACGATCAACAGTTCGCTTGGGAAGGGCGCGACCTTCGTCATCGAGCTGCCGTCGGCGGAATTTCCGGCAAAAGGCAAAATCGAACCCTCTGCCGCTGCCAATATCGCCACGGTGATACCCTACAAGGTTATGGTCGTGGATGATGAAGAAAGCATCCGCTCCCTCCTCAAGGATCTTCTGGAGTCTTATGGAGCCCGTGTTCTAACGGCTGCGAACGCCTCCGCCGCACTGAATCTGCTGCGGAGCAACCCTGTCGACATCATTGTCTCCGACATGAAAATGCCCGGAATGGAGGTCTCTGAATTCTACGATCTTTGCCTCCGGGATTTCCCGCAATATGCGAAACGATTCATCTTCGCGAGCGGAGGGATCGTTGGTGAAGATGCGGAAATGTTTTTGGAAAGAACCGGTTGTGAGTTCATCAACAAGCCGTTCGCAATCCGGCAGATAATCGAGAAAGTTTCCAAAGTGATGGAAATGACCAACAAAGCATAGCCGAACCTCCTCATCCCACCCAAGGCCGGATAAGACGGGCATCGGGGATTCCCCTATGCCGGGTTACAGCGCTTTCCGCATCGCATGCTTGGATTCCGGAAGATAGAATCCCTTTGGACAGAATCCTGGTCGCAGGAAGTCAAAGGTCGCCCGCGGAAGCCGCCCATGCTGCCGGATCGCTTCGTAAGGTTCTTTTTGAAGGGCACATGTCCTCCTTTCGGATGGCACAGTGGGGGTTATTCTGAACGTGGAATGATTTAAAAACGGATTTCAGGCCCTGCCCGATGCGGCTGAAAAACCGGGAAGGAATGGCTCATATATGGCGGAAAAAAATATCGGCGAATCGACGGCATCGTTGATCGCCAAGGCGGGAAAATATCTCACCTTCCAGATGGGAAAAGAGGTCTACGGGATTGAAATCCTGAAGGTCCAGGAGATCATCGGCATGATGCCGGTGACCCATGTGCCCAAGACCCCGGCCTTCGTCCGCGGCGTAATCAATCTGCGGGGCAAGGTGATTCCCGTGATCG
>JAQBPN010000042.1 GCA_028287505.1 Fibrobacterota bacterium
AGCACCACGTCGTTCGCGTCGATGATGAACCATTTGGTCGAAATGGTCTTGGGATTTACCGTAACCGTTTTCATTTCTGCCCTATTAATTAAAAAAAATTAGACAGGTTAAGTTAATAAAGACCCCCCATCCGGTCAACCCAATCTGCCCATTTTGGAGCACCAAGAGCGCATTATTATAGCCAAAACCGGGGTTTATCGCCATGGGTATAAGCTCCTCCCGCCCAAGAACCCGCATTCCCGGCGATTTGACGGATCTTCTCCGGGCCTGGGGCGAATCCGGATCAATTCGGAGCTTGTTTTGGCCGCCGCCCGGATCCCGAGAACGCCGGAAGGCGGTATTATTGGCCCCGTGGCCTTGAAGCGTAGCAGTCCGAATTATAATTGAGTCTTTGCAGACGGCGTGGATTCGCCGGAAAACGTCGTTCCTTCCGCAGGCAAATCGGAGAGGGCGGCAAGAGAAGGGTTGGGGAATTGGGGACGGGAACGAAATCACAAGGAGCCTGGAATTCCGATGCGACCGGCGTGAAGCCCGCACTGCTGGAATTGTTCGAGCATTTGCCCGACGTCTTTCTGTTCGCCAAGGACATGGAAGGACGCTTCACCATGGTGAACCGGATTTTCATCGAAAAGTGCGGCATGAAGAAGGCCGAGGACCTGCTGGGGCTTACCGATTTCGACGTGTTTCCCCGCCACCTAGCCGAGAAATACATCCGTGACGACAAACAGGTCACCCGCACGGGCGAGCCCCTGGTGAACGTGATCGAGCTGGTAATCCATATCGGCAAGGCCACGGACTGGTATTCCACCACCAAGGTGCCGGTGCGGAACGAGAGCGGCAGGATCATCGGCCTGGCCGGCATCACCCGGGACATCAAGAAGATGGAATCCGGCTCGCGCCATTTCACGGAAATGGGCGACGTGTTCGATTACGTGATGGAGCATTATCCGGAATCGATCGACATGGCCAAGCTCGCGTCCATCGTCTGCCTGTCCATCAGCCAGTTCGAAAGGCGCTTCAAGTCGTTATTCAAGATCTCCCCGCTCAAATACATCACCATGGTGCGCATCCACGCCGCCTGCCAGGCGCTGGCCGAGGGCAGCGAGAGGATTTCCGATATCGCCCTCAACAACGGCTTCTACGATCTGAGCCATTTCAACCGGCAGTTCAAGGGGCAGATGAGCATGTCGCCCAGCGCGTACCGCAAGAAGTACGCGGGCGTGAAAGGGCCGCCGCTCCCGTGGCTGGCCTCCCCCGGCGAACGGGCTGCCGCCAAGACCTGAACGGTCCCGCGACCGCGCCCGGCCGACTCCCGGGGTGCGTAACTTCCAGCTACATTGACCGGCAAGGTTGGACCGTCGCCGTAACCTTGACCGGACGCGGATGCAAGAAGCGCTTTCCAGAGCGGAATCAGGGGCGTTCACTTCCCGATTACGTGGCATCCTTTTTGATTCCTTGTATATATCCGGACGAATCCGATTGGGATCCGGAAAAGGAGTCTTGGGTATGGATGCACGGTATCAGGCGGTTTTGGCCGTATTGGGTTCCCTCTTTTTTACGCCCCTCCATGCCCAGAGGGTCGAATGGGAGGCCGCCTTGCCGATGCGTGCATTCGGCATGGGTGAAACCGGATTCTCCCAGGCAATGGAATTGGCGAACGGGGATTTTCTGGTGGCTCCTCCTATGGGCAGCAGCAACCCCGTGCTCGCGCGCCTGGATTCCCAGGGACGGCTGCGCTGGAAGACGACAATTTTGAATACCGATGGACCGCCTTGGCCCGGCGGCGTCTACGGCCTGGCGGAAACCCCGCGCGGGATAGCGGCCGTCACCTTCAGGACATTCGGATACAAAGGCCGATTCTGGGGGGAAGCCGGTATTGCCGCCACCTTGTTCGACGATACGGGAGGCGTCGCCGATTTCGATCCCATCGGATCCATCAATGACATCGTGCGGCCCGCGGCCGACGGCGGTTTCCTGGGCCTGAAGAATGATTACAGCAATGAATCCGGCGTGCCCGGAACCTTCGTCCTGGGGAAGTATGGGTGGGGCAGCGGACCTAATTGGGTCACGACGCTCGGACCGCTTTCGCTCGCGTATTCGAACTTCTCGGCCTTGCTGGACCAAGGAGCGGGAAGGCTCCTGGCGCTCAGTGTCTACCAGACTCCGTCGGCCGGCGATTCCCTGCTGGTCTGGTCCGTTTCCGCGGCCGGCAAGGTGGAGTGGGATGCCAAGCTGGCGATCGCAGCCGGGAACTCCGCCATGGATTCTGCTGCGACCTGGGAGATCTGGCAGGCCGCGGCCCCTAAGCCCGCCGGCGGGTTCATTCTGGCGGGAATCACGACCGATGCCGCGGACATTCCGGCCGGCCTCGTGCTTTTTTCGGTAGATGGGCGGGGGAAGGCGGAATGGCTGCGCCGTTACCGTATTCCGGACGGTTCCGGGAATTTCACGACCACTGGATGGAGCATCGACGGGCTGGATGCGCAGGGTAGCGGAACGGTTACGCTGCGCATGGTGCGCTCCACACGCTGGGACAGCGAGTGGCGGCTTTTGGAGCTCAGACCCGGTTGGGCGACGCCCCGGACGGTAGTGTCCGCGCCGCGGCAGCATTTGCCCAGCGCTTGGACGGCCCTGGGCGCGCCTGGGGAAGGCAAAGGGATCCGATGGGGGGAAAGCGAAGACACCTTGGCGTCCGCGCGGATCACGAACGAAAACAAGCCCTGGGCCCTGGGATATCCCACGCTGTTTCTGCCCGGAGCATCCGGTGGAGAAGAGTGGAAAAGGCTGAGACTGGAAGCCTACCGTGACACCATTTTTTGGCGGACTTTTAATTCGGAGCGAGCATTCGACACCGCCTATACCGGGCCGCCAAAGATTTCCTTTTTCCTTGCGACCAGGGACGGGGGGGCATTGATTGGAGGCAAACTCAGGAAAGGGAATTCCCAGGATAGTATGGCCGTAGTGGCTTTGAAATTGGCGCCGGGTTATTCGGTGGGCATCGTCTCCGGGCGCAAGCCTTTGCTGAGTTCCACGAACGGCATTGGGACAAGCGCGCGGTTCGATTTGCTGGGTCGTCCCTTGCGCGAGAGGACGAAGCCCGCGGCGGGTTTTTTCCTGAAGCCAGCGGCAAAATAAGGCGCATTTCTTGATGTGTTACCGTTCTCCTCCCCCTGCGTGCCGGATGGCTACCTGCGTGTCCCGGGATGCGACCCGGAACCTCGGATTGCAATCCGCCCAAGGGGATTTGCTGCTGGCCGGCTGGGCGACAGCGGCGGCAACCGCCCTGGAAAATCCCCTCCGGCTCCATTTACAAGTCTTACGTCTGGGACGACTATCCCGTGTTGTGGCGGTTTGGCGAGAAGTGGGAAAATGCAACCTGTCCCTGCAGGCGCGCTATCGACGCAACGTGCCGGGCCGGTTCAGCCGTGCACGGCGGCTGAGAATTCCTTGATCAGGCTTCCGTCTTTGCTCGTCTCGAAATGGTTTCCCACCACGATGGCATGGGCGCCCGCTTCCGAGCGCTCGCGCGCCTGCTCCGGGGTGCGGATGCCGCCTCCCACGATCACATGCAGGCCCACCGAGGCCCGCACCATCTTGACCATGGCGGCGGGCACGGCGTTGAGGGCGCCGCTGCCGGCTTCCAGATAGATCCAGCGCTGGCCCATCAGTTCGGCGGCCATGGCATGGGCCGCGGCGATGGCGGGCTTGTCGGCGGGGATGGGGCGCGTGTTGCTGATGTATTCCACCGCCGTGGTGCGGCCGGATTCGATCAGCATGTAGGCGGTGGGGATGGCTTCCATGCGCAGGCTGCGCACCAGGACCGCGCCCTTCACCTGTTCGTCGATGAGGTATTGCGGATTGCGTCCGCTGATGAGGGTTGTGAAGAGGATGGCGTCGGGACCGGGGGTGACGTGCGAGCAACCTCCGGGGAACAGCACCACCGGGATCTGGGTTTCCTTCTTGAGGCCCGCGGCGATTTTCTGGAAGCTGGGATTGCCCACGAAGGAGCCGCCCAGGAGCAACGCGTCCGCGCCATGCTTGGCCGCGCGCAGTCCGGATTCGATGATGCCCTCGGGCGTGTCCGAGTCGGGATCGAGCAGGACGAAGAACAGGGAACGGACTTTCTCCAGGGACTGGATAAGCCGGGTTTCAATCGATCCAACAGGCATCAGCCCCCCAGCGCTTGCTTAAGGAATTTTTCCGCTTCGGCGAGAACCAGGGGTTCCTTGTCCGGAGACTTCGATCCGGCCTGGGCCCGATCGGGTTTGCCTCCGCCTTTCGCGTCGGCCACGGGGCCGATGGCTTTGATCAAGTCCCCTGCCTTCACCTTGGCCTGGGCTTCCTTGCCGGCCACGGCGAAAATGCTCAAAGAGTCCCCGGATGCCTGGGTCAGCACGGCCACGCCGTTGCGCAACCGGCCCGCCAGGCCTTCCACCAGCAGGCCAACCGTGTCCCTGGGGAAGGTTTTCTCATCCAGCTTGGTGACGATGACGGTGGTTCCGTTCACGTCCCTGCCGCGTTCCGCAATCAGGGAGGCCGCTTGCAGTCCGGCCTGGGCCTGGCGCAGTTCCAGCACTTCCTTTTCCAGGGCCTTGATGCGGGCGGAAGCCTCGGCCGCTTTTTCCGCTTCCTGGCCGGGCTTGGCCTTGAACACCTTTGAGATATCCGCCAGGCTGTTGAAATTGCGTTGCACCATTTCCAGGGCGCCCAGGCCCGTAACCGCTTCGATGCGGCGGACTCCGGAGGCGATGGAGCTTTCCGAAACGATCTTCAGCAGGCCGATTTCGCCGGTCGCGTTGGCGTGGGTGCCGCCGCAAAGCTCCATGCTCACGTCGCCCATGGTGATCACGCGGACCTTGTCGCCGTATTTTTCGCCGAACAGGGCCATGGCGCCCATCTTCTTGGCTTCTTCGATGCCGTGCACGGCATGGCTGATGGAATGGTTCTGTTCTATGGCCAGATTGACCTTGTATTCCACCTTGCGGATTTCTTCCGGCGTCATGCCCTGGAAATGGGTGAAGTCGAAACGCAGGGAATCCGGCGCGACGCGGGAACCCTGCTGCTGCACATGATCGCCGAGCACTTCGCGCAGGGCGGAATGGAGCAGATGGGTGGCGCTATGGTTGCGCACGGTCTTGAAGCGGTTTTCCGCGTCGACTTCGGCCTTGAGGCCTTTCATGGTCTCGGGGCTCAGAACGCCGCCCAGCAGGTCGCACTTGTGCAGCACCATATCGAACATCTTGACGGTGTCGAGCACTCGCAACTCAACCAATGGCGCGCCGGCGGGGCCGGGCTTGCCGGTGAGGGTGCCGGTGTCGCCCACCTGGCCGCCCGCTTCCGCGTAAAACGGGGTCTTGTCCAGCACGACCAGCACCTGGTCGCCGACCTCGCGGAAGCGGCGCACGTTCACGTCCGACACCAGGGTGGAATACCCGACGAACTCCGTGTCCAGGGCGGGGGAGAGTATGGTCCAGCCTTCGTCGCTGGCGAAGCTGCCGTCGAACTTGGCGGCGCCGCGGGCGCGTTCGCGCTGCTCTTCCATGTATTTCGAATAGCCTGCCTCGTCGATGGACAGACCCTGTTCTTCGGCCAGCACGCGGGTGAGATCGGTCGGGAATCCGTAGGTATCGTAAAGCAGGAAGACTTCCGCGCCGCCTATGACGGCGGATTTCTTCGCCTTGGTTTCAGCCGCCATCTTGGCGAAGCGGTCCAGGCCCTGGTCCAGGGTGCGCATGAAGCGTTCTTCTTCGGCCCGGATCACCTGTTCGATATAGGAACGGCGCTGCACCAGTTCCGGATAGGCGTCGCCCATGGTGTCGGCCAGGGTCTGCACCAGTTTCCAGAGGAAGGGTTCCCGCTGGCCCAGACCGCGGGCGAAGCGGCTGCCGCGGCGGAGGATGCGGCGCAGCACATAGCCGCGGCCTTCGTTGCCGGGGGTGGCCCCGTCCGCGATGGCGAAGGACAGGGCGCGCACGTGATCGGCCATGACGCGGTGGGGCGTGCCTTCCGGGCCCTTGGAATAGGCCACTCCGGAGAGATCCGCGATGCGGGTGATGATGGGTTGGAATACATCGGTCTCGTAATTGGAGCCGGAGCCCTGGATCACGGAAACGATGCGCTCAAACCCCATGCCCGTGTCCACGTTCTGGCTTTTCAGGGGCTTCAATTCGCCGCTGGTAAGCCGCTCGGACTGCATGAACACGTTGTTCCAAAGCTCGATGTAGCGGGCGTTGGTCCCGTTGACCCCTTCCACGGGATCCGCGAAGGTGGCGGCCTGCGTGGCCATATCGCCCATGTCGAAATGGATTTCCGAGCAGGGACCGCAAGGGCCTACGTCGCCCATTTCCCAGAAGTTCGATTTTTCCCCGAACCGCATGATGCGCTCATGGGCGATGTCGGTTTCCGACTTCCACAGGGCTTCGGCTTCATCGTCATCCCGGAATACGGTGACGAACAGGCGATCCTTGGGAAGCTTCCAGACCTCGGTCAGCAATTCCCAGGACCAGGAAATGGCTTCCTTCTTGTAGTAATCGCCGAAGGACCAGTTGCCCAGCATTTCGAAGAAGGTGTGGTGATAGGTGTCGCGTCCCACTTCATCGAGATCGTTGTGCTTGCCGGAAACGCGGATGCATTTCTGGGAGTTGGCCACGCGCTTCCAGCCTTCGCGATTGTCCCCGAGCAAGGCGGACTTGAACTGGTTCATGCCGGCGTTTGTGAATAGGAGGGTGGGGTCGTCGTGGGGCACCACAGGCGCGGAGGGCACGAATACATGCCCCTTGCCCGCGAAAAAGTCGATGAATCCCTGGCGGATCTGCTTGCCGGTGAGGAATGGGATGCCGAAACCGGCCGACTGTTTCGGCTGGGCGGAAGACGGGATGGTGGTATGTGTACTCATGCTATGACGAACTCTTTTTCCCTAGAACCCCAAATTGCCGGAAACGGAAGGGTAGACCCTGCCGCAATCCGGAAGAAAGGGGTGCCCACAGGGCACCCGGATTAGGGTGAATTTAATTAAAAAACGCTTCCGCACACCCCTCGCCGGGGCCAAAGCCGGGGCGTTCCGTCGCAATCAGCCCAAATCGCAAGCACTTGTGGTTGGAGTTGTTGGGCAGGCTGTACAATTCTGCGAAAGTGGCGGTGGGGTTGTAAGATCGGGATTTTCCGACGCAATGGGTTACCGGCGCTTCAATATGCAGAAAACACCAATTCGGAACGCGGGAGGGATGACCCTCCTGGAAATCCTGGTCGCCTTGGTCATCAGCACCATCGTATGCACCATCGCATTCACTTTTTACCGCAACTTCATGGGGCATCTGGAGCGACAGAAGCAAGTGACCTCTTTGCAGGAAGGCATCCGCACCGCGGTGGATAGCATCAACCGGTATCTGGTGGCGGGCGGCGTTTCCGGGGACTCCCTGTTTTTCGACCCGCATAAGAAGCTGGTTACGCCCTTTGTCAACGGGGGCCACCGCGTTTTCGAAGTCGCGGCGGATTCCAGTTCCATTTCCGTATACGGCAACTACTCCGGCGGCGCGGGCAGCATCGCGCATCCCATCATCAACAAGGGCCAACGCTGGCTCAAGACGGACAAGGCCACGCTGTTCAAAGTGGGCGGCTACGCTTACATCTTCGCGGGCAGCGCCCAGGAGGTCCTCAAGGTGACCTCGATCGCCGATTCCACCCTGGGCGTGGAGGACGATTTCTTCGCCTCCTACCCAAAGGGAACCCTGATATTTCCCTTGGAGCGCATCCACATCTATCGGGATGCCAAGCAGGCTTTGCAGGTGGCCAGGGAATCCGCCAACGGCACGGCCCTATTCGTCCGGGACTTCGTCCCCTCGAACCATCCCGGGGATTCCCTCGAATTCAAAATCAAGTCCGTGGATCGGCAGGCCGGACAGGTGGCGTATTCATTGACCTTCGCGTCCAAGACGCGCCGGTCCAACATCACGCTGGCGCGCCGATCGGACCAGACGGTGTTCGTGAGGGGATTCTGAGTGATTTGGCAGAGCAAACAAAGGCTGAGAATGAGAAAACCGGATTGCAAATTGAAAATTGAAAATTGCAAACATTCTTCGTCCCGCCTCCACGCCCAACGCGGCGCCACCCTGGCCGTGGTCCTCGGCATAGGCCTGGTGCTGGGCATCACCCTGTTCCTGGTGGCCGGCCGCAGCGGCAAGAACCGCGTGGACACGGTCAAGAACATGAAGTCGACCCAGGAGTTCTACCTGGCCGACGCGGGGTTCAACTACATCAAAACGCGCGTCACCGAATTGAATCGCGAAGGGGGAGTCAAATCGGTTTCGGCCTTTCTGGATGCGCAAATCGCAACCGGCTGGCAGCGCATCGGATTCGGGGCCACCGACATGGGGTATTTCCGCCTGGAGTTCCGCAAGGTGGTGGATGTTCCCCTGTCCGTGGAATTGAACGTGCAAGGCGTGAAGGACCCCGCCAAGACCAAATCCCGTTATGAAGCGGTGCAGGGGGTTTTGCGCGTGCCGAGTCTGGCCAAATACGCGCGCTACGTGGAAGGCAACAGCACTTTGAGCTATACGGGCGGCTCCCTGGTGGACGGGGAAATCCTGGTGGCCGGGGACATCCAGCTGACCAGCCCCACGGTAACCTTCACGCGCCTGGTTTCCACCGGGGGCGGTATCCAGAACCTGAACAATGGGCAGTACGATTTCGGGTTCCGAGAAAAGCAATTGGACATCCCCACCCTCAACCACGTCCATGTGAATGCCCGTGACAATTATTTCTACGACGGGTCCAAATATCCCCAGACCTTCCAATCCATGGCCGATAACGGGGGGATCTCCCTGTACGGCACCGACACCGATCCCGCCAATCCTTCCTGGGCGCGGTTGAACGGATCTCCGGCCTGCAAGGCGACCGGACCCTGCGATACGCTGTTCGCCGCCTGCTACGACACCTTGAGCACCACGCGCCGGAGCCCGGTGGTGGTGGCGGGATCCGCGGTCGCCATCGACCTTTCCAAAATCAAGATTTCGGGCGGCAATATCATCGTGGCGGTCTGCCCGGTAATCTACGATGCCGGCGGCGACGGCCAAGACTGGTTCGTGGTAGGCGCGCCTGAGCGGCACTACACCCGTCCCCTGGCCACCTTCAAGGACAACGCCATCCTGTACTTCCCCGGGGACGTCTATCTGACCGGCAAGCTCAAGAGCATCCCCATCACCGTGGCTTCCGGGGACGACGTCTTCCTCTACGGCGACTTTATCGGGCCGGAAAAGACCGAGGTGGACGCGAACGGCCTGCCGGTGACCCTGGGCGTGGTGGCCCAGGATCGGGTCTATATCCATGAGAGTTCCTCGCGGGAACTCACCATCCGCGCGGCCATCCTGGCGGAGAACGACGAAATCATCTACGATGCCGGTCCGGACGGATCGAAATGGAATTACGGCTACGTCTGCAAGCGGGAGGTTTTCGATCCCGCCAACGTCCCCGCGGAAAATGCCACTCCGAATTTCTCCAAGTACATCGGAGACAATTTCATCTGGGACGATCGCCGCGTGGTCCAGTCCGGATTCGGACGGGAACCGGAAGAGGAGTGCCGCAAGGACGGCACCTGCCCCAATGCCGTGCTGGACGATTACGGTTTCGCCGTGCTGGCTTTCCCCCGCACCGGGGGCACCAAATGGAAGCTCACGTTCGAAGGCTCCCTCATCACCCGCAACGCCGGCTCCAAAGGCCCCAAGGACCAGTGCAACCTGGGATGGGATTGCGGCACCGAGCCCAACCGCGTGTCCTGGAGCTACGACGACAATCTCGGCGTCGCCTATCCTCCCAAATTCCCCGGTCCCGTGGTGGATGACCGCAATCCCTCGCAGATTGTCGGGTACAAAAGGAAGAGTTTTTGAACCCACGCATCCGACGGCCTGAATCCGGTTTCGGATTGCTGGAGACCCTGATGGGCCTGGTGGTGTTCGTCATCATCGCCTTCATCGGGACCAAGGCATTCCACGGCGTGATGGCCAACCAGAAAGAGGCCGCCCAGGTCAAGGCCTTGACCGATGCGGTCACCGTCACGGCGGAAAAGCTGAGCGCCCTGACCGTACACGCGTTGATCGAACCCGGCTCGGGTTACCTCAATTGGAGCCAGCCTGCCGTGATCGGCAACGGCGAGTTCAAGTTCCGTTACCGCACCTTCCCCAACCCCAGCATTTCCGGGGTCCAGGACACGGCCGTGGTGGGCCTGCAGGTGGAAACGGGCGACGTGGCGGCGAACGGGACTTTTACGCCCTCGCGATCTTTCGCCACCTTGATAGCGCCCCATCTCAACTCCCGGGATCGTCTGGGCCAGGTCTCCACCGCGGTGGAACGCGCGGCCGAGGCCGATTTCTACGCGGACCTCCAGGCGCGCATCCGTTCGGTTGGCACCGCCGCCGTGGACGCCAACCAGACCCGTCTCAACTCCTACAGCTGCTACGATAAAGGCCAATGCTGCGGTTTCATGAAGGAATATTTCAAGAACCCTTCCCTGGTTCCCAAGGACGGTCCGGATCAGAAGTGCTATCACCGCTGCGCCCTGGCCGGAAACGTGAGGATTCCGGAATGGAACGCCGCCTGCGGGACCGATTTCTGCGCTTTGGCCCCTTGGAAATCCAAGGCGGATTGCTGCAAGGCCATCGCGGACGGCAGTTGCAAGCCGGGAACCATTTGCGCCAACGTCTGCATTGATTGCCTCGGGGAAGACGGCAGCACCTGCAATACCAACGTCACTTGCGATGAGGGCTGGTTCAACGATTTCTTCGATTGCGCCAACGGCACCCTCTGCAACGGCCAGCCCCTTCCGGACGTCGTTCCCGAATGGGGCAACGTGAAGGCGATGTGCAAGACGGCCAAATGCGCGGCGATTTCCTCGAGCTGCCCGGATATGGCCTATTCCTGCTGCAACGGGTATTGGCAGCGCCTGGCGGCGGGATTGGAACCCTGGGTGGGATCGCAAATCTGCGCCACCCTGATCTCCAAGGAACAATGCTGCAACTCCCAAATCGGGGCGGGATATTACAACTTCCAATGCAGTTCGGACGGCAAGATCATCCAGGCCCAGTATTTCAACAAGAACATCAATCTGTGCGGCGCCCCTCCGGGTTCCGATTGGGACAAGTATTGCAAACTCAACCAGGGTTGCCCCTCGACATTGAGTCCGGCGTGGGGAGGAGCCTCTTGCGGCTCCTGGACGGGCATGCCCAATGATCCGTGGATAGATCCGGATCCGGCTTCCGGAGGCGTGCATGGCTTCGCCAATAGCGCGGGCTCCAGCGAAAGCGCGACCACGGGCGGCGCTACCACCACCACCGGTGGACCCCGTGCGGGCGAGAATCGCGGCGGATCGGTAAATGATTCAAGAGGCGGTAGGGAATGAACACTTCAAGAAAAATCAATGGGCGGGGGACGCAAGCCGGTTTCGGGCTGCTGGAAACCATGATGGGACTGGTCGTCTTCATGCTTATCGCCTTCATCGGGACCAAGGCCTTCAAAGGCGTGATCGCCAACCAGAAGGAAGCCTCCCAGGTCAAGGCCCTGACCGATGCGGTCACGGTCACGGCGGAGAAGCTCAGCGCCCTGAGCGTTGCGACGCTCACCGAATCCGGTTCCAAATACCTGGGCTGGAGCGAACCCGCCGAGATCGGATCCGGGGAGTACCGGTTCCGTTACCGCACTTTCCCCAATCCCACCATCCAGGGGGTGAAGGATACCGCCGTGGTGGGCCTGGAAGTGGAAACCGGATCCATGGAAGCGGGCGTCTTCACGGCCAACCGCAGTTTCGCGACCCTGATCGCCCCGCATCTGTCCTCCAAGGACAAACTGGGCCAGATCTCCAGCGCGGAGGAACGCGCGGCCGAGGCCGCCCATTACGCCTCCATGCGCCAGGAGATCGCCGATGTGAGCGCGGCCGCAAAGACCGCGAACCAGACCCGTCTCAACTCCTTCACCTGCTACGACCAGGGCCAATGCTGCGATTTCATGAAAGCGTATTTCGCCAATCCTTCCATCCAACCCAAGGACGGGCTGGATCAGAAGTGCAACTACCGCTGCGCGCAGGGGGGCAGCGTGCCCATGAAAGCATGGCAAAGCTCCTGCCACACGGATTTCTGCGCCATCGCGCCCTGGAAAAACAGCGAGCAATGCTGCGCGGCCATCGCCGCGGGGGAATGCAATCCCGGCAGCGCCTGTGCCCAGGTCTGCATCGATTGCGTGGGGCAGGACGGAAGCACGTGCGGGCCTCCCATTTGCGACGGCCAATGGTGGAACGATTTCTTCGATTGCAAGAACGGCCAACTCTGCGACGGCAGCCCCATGCCCACCGGAATCATACCCGGTTGGGGCAATGTGAAGTCCCTATGCGGCACTTCGGTTTGCGCCGCAGTCAACTCGGAATGCGGGCTGAAGACCCCTACTTGCTGCCATGAGTATTGGGGCCCCCTCAACCGGGGCGAGACGCCCGATCCCAAAGCCGACATTTGCGCGACGATCAGCTCAGCATCGGATTGTTGCTCGCTGCCGTTGGAAATAAAGGACTGGGATCCGATCTATTGCGGGACCGATGGCCAGGTCGTTTCCGCCCATAACAAGATCGACGGCAAATGGTATTGCGGTTTCAAGGGGGGTGATTGGGACAAGGTCTGCAGCTATACCAAGGGCTGTGCCACCACCTACAAGCCCTCCGGCGCCTCGGGCCCCACCTGTGCGGGTTGGGACGGGGTAACCCTCAATGGCCCTTGGGCCGACACTTATCCCAAGCCCGCGCCGCCCGTCACGACGGTGAATACGGGAAACTCCAATCCGCCCGCGAAACAGAATCCGGGTATTTCCATCGGCAAAGATGCCCCGCCGAGAGTTCCCAGCAACCGGAACGGCGGCCAATACGGCAGCTCCGGCGGACGCGAATAGCCAGTCCGCGGGAATGGCTAGTCCCCGGCGCCCGGAACCAGAGCGATAGGATGGTCCCAGGCCCCGGGCCAGCCATCTCCGTATAGATGGCGCGCGACGGCCCCGGAGGGGAAATCCGCTTCCCTTCGTGCATGCCATTCCCGATCCGTCGGCACATGCGTTTCGTCCGCGGGCCAGGGCCGCAAGGTTCCCGGCGGCAGGGCGGCCGTCAATTTGTCCGTGTTCATTCCCACGTCGCCGGCGCGGGGCGGCATGGGGCCGGCCGCGGCGCGGGGGCATCCCATCAGCAGTTCCGGCGGATAATTGCCCAGACGGTTGATGACCTGGGCTACCTGGTACAGACTCAAGGGGCGCGGACCGCCCACATGCCAAATGCCGCGCGCATCGTTGCCGCAGAAATGGGCCAGCACACGGTTCAGGTCCTGCACGTAGAGATTGCTGCGCACCTCATCGTAGTAGAGGGTGGCTGGTTTGCCTTTGCGGAAGCGCGATTCGATCCAATCGACGGCGCCGGCGTGGCCGTTCAGGGAAGGTCCCATGGGCAGCGCGATGCGGAGGATCGCCGCTTCCGGGTATCCTTCCATGATGATGCTTTCGGCTTCCGCCATCATCTTGCCGTAAACGGTGACCGGCGAGACCGGGGAATCCTCCCGATAGCCCCCGGCGCATTCCCTGCCGTCGCGCACGTATGGGTTCCCGTCGAACACCAGGTCCGTGGAAAGCCGGATCAGGCGGGCCCCCCGGCGGCGGGCTTCCTCCATGGCGTGGCGGCCGATATCCACGTTCAGGCGCCGGGCCAGGGCGGGATCGAATTCGCAGGACTTGAGGGCGCACCAGCCGGAGGCATCGAGGACCGTTTTGATGTCGTGGGCCTCGAAAAGGGCCGCCAGCTCCCTGGGGTTTTCCGGATCGGCCGCCACTATCCCGGGCCCGAAGGGCGAACCGGCCGCCGTCAGTTCCGGGGCATTGGGAGGCCCCGCCCCCAAGGTCAAGCCGGGGTAAAGTGCCCGAAGATTGAAGAAAGCGTTGAATCCGGGTACTCCAGGGAGGCCCAGGACCAAAATAGGGGTCTCGGCAGTATATTCATTAATACGGGAGGGCGAGCCAAGGCTTTGAACCATCGCCAGATAACCTAATCGATTAGTTTCCGATGGTCCAAGTGATAAAACCCAAAAAGCCTGAAAAATCCAAGTTGCATGGCTCCCCACGGGAATATGATAATGGCCTTGACGAAGAGATTGACAAATTCCAGGCCACCAACAGGGGGTATCGAATTGCCGACGCAAGATGCGTGTGCGTATTCGGTGCAGAAGTCTTCCTACCCTTTCCAGGGTTTTCCCGCCCTACGGGATGAACACAAGGATGGGTATTATTCTCCCGCAAAACCTCCGGAGCCTTTTTTGCCGTCCACGCTGCGCGACATTATCCTGCAAGTAAAGGAAAACGCGGACATCGTCATGATCATCGGACAGTACGTTCCGTTGAAAAAGGCCGGTGCGCGTTATCTGGGGCTTTGCCCTTTCCATCATGACCGAAGCCCGAGCATGAACGTGACGCCGCAAATGGGCATTTACAAATGCTTTGCCTGCGGCGCCGGCGGAGACGTGCTCAAGTTCGTGCAGGAATACGAGAAGCTTGATTTCATCGATGCGTTGAAAACGGTGGCCGCCCGCGCGGGCGTGGCGATTCCGGCGGATATTCTTTTCTCAAAGGACGACGAAGACAAGGGCAAGGCCAGCCAGGCTTTGGCCGCCAACCAATTGGCCTGCCAGTTGTACCAGGAAGAGCTCGCCGGCAACGCGGAGGTGCTGGCCTATATCGCCGGGCGCGGCATCAGCGACGAGACCCGCAAGCATTTCCAGGTGGGCCTGGCGCCCCAAAGCGCGGATAAGCTGCTCAAGCGCGCCGCCGCCAAGGGCCTTCCCAACCAGGCGTTCATCGACGCCGGCATTCTCGGGCAGACCGAAGGCGGCCGCGTGTACGACCGGTTCTCCGGCCGCTTGATATTCCCCATCTGGAACATGAGCGGGCACGTGATCGGGTTCGGCGGGCGCATTCTGGCGGCCGCGAACGCGCCCAAGGACGTCCACGCGCCGGCAAAGCCGGCGTCACCCAAGTACGTGAACTCGCCGGAGTCGCCGTTCTACCATAAGAGCAAGGTCCTGTACGGATTGAATTTCGCCCGCAACGGCATGGACAAGATAGGCGAGGCCGTGATCGTGGAAGGCTACATGGATCTGCTTGCTTTATGGCAGGCAGGCATCCGCAACGCCGTGGCCGTCTCCGGCACCGCCCTCACCAAGGACCACGTGCAAATCCTGTCCCGCTTCGCCCGCAAGGTCTTCATGTTCCTGGACGGGGACGAGCCGGGCCGCAAGGCCGTGCGCCGCAGCCTGGAGCCCCTGCTGGCCCAGGGCCTGGAAGTCAAGGTGCCGGTGCTTCCCGCGGAAGAGGATCCGGACAGCTTCGCCCGCAAGTTCGGCGGGGAGAAGATCAAGGAACTGTTCGCCCAGAGCGAAGACATCGTCGGTTTCCTCCTGCGCTCGGCGGCCAAGCCCGTGGACGCGATGAGCCCGGAGGAAAAGGAAACGCTTTCGCAGGATTGCATGGCCCTGCTCCAGACCATGCCTTCCCCCAACGTCCGCGAAGAGTATTTCAATGAGCTCCGCAAGAAGCTCGGACTCAAGACCATCAGGGTGCAAGCGGCCCGCCCCGCTTACGCCCCCGCCGGAACCGCCTCGGCCCCTCTGGCCAAAGCCTCCGATGCCGGCGTGGAAAAGGCCGACATGGTGGCCGTCTTTTCCGGAGCCATACCCGGAGGCCGCCCCCGGGAAGAAGCCCTGGCCGAATGGCAACTGCTGCAACTGCTGATTTCCTCCCCCGCCATGTCCCTGGCGGCCCTGGACAGCGTGAAGCTGGAATGGCTGCAAGTGGACATCGTACGCGACCTGGTCGACCATCTTCTGGCATTCGTCGAAGAGAGCGGTTCGTTCGCGGTAAAGGGATTCCTCGATCGCCTGTCCAAGGAACAACAGGACACGGTGACCGGGATGCGCATGCTGGAAGGCCAGGACGCGGCGCAGGAGCGCAAGCATTTCGGCGGAATCCTTTTCGCCCTGGAGCTCCGGTTTCTGCAAAAGCGGTTGACCCTGGAAAAGGATTTGGCTAAACACATGGAACTGAAAAAGAGCATTAGTGAGCTTCAATCGAAAAGCAAAGGCGGGCCGGTATGAACGAACTCGATGGTCAGGTACTAAGAAGGCTACAGAAGCAAGCGAAGCTCCAGGGCTTTATCGCCGAAAATCAGATCAAGGCCCTGTCCCGATCCGATGAGGAGTATTCCACTCTGCGGCAATTCTTCGTGGATCAGCAGGTGCAGGTCTCCGAGTTCGTCGTCAAGGCGCGCAAGCCCACCAAGCCGGACAATCTCAAGAAGCTGGCGCGGTACAACGATCCCACCTGGGTCTACCTGAACTCCGTGGGCAAGGTGCCGTTGCTTTCCCGCGAAGAGGAAATCAACATCGCCAAGCGCATCGAAGAGGTGCAGAAGCGCATAGGCGCCATCATCTTCCGCTCCAAGAGCATGGTCGCCATGGTGCTGGATCTGGGCCGCCAGGTCCTGGAAGAGGATCTGCGCATCGAGGAAATCCTCCAGATCGACAACGACGCCTGGACCGATCCCAAGGTCTACGACTCCGAGAAGGAAAAGGCCATCGCCGCCATCACGCGGATGCGCAAGAATTTCACCAAGCTCGAAGAGATGACTCTCAAGTACCAGGAAGTCCAGACCGAGGGCGGCGACCAGCAGGCGCTGGCTTCGGAAATCGAAAACCTGGAAATGCGCCTGGTCAACGATTGCGTGGCCTTCAAACTCAACCACAAGCAGATCGACCGCCTGGTGGGCAAGTACAAGGAAGAACAGGGCGCCTCGGAACAGGAGCTGGAACATCTCCGCCGCATCAAGCAGTGGGAAGTCGTCCGCGACCGCGCCAAGGAGGAAATCGTCGAGGCCAACGTGCGCCTGGTGGTCTCCATCGCCAAGCGGTACACCTCGAAGGGCCTTGAGCTCATCGATTTGATCCAGGAAGGCAACAGCGGCCTCATCCGCGCCGTGGAGAATTTCGACTATACCAAGGGCTACAAGTTCTCCACTTACGCCACCTGGTGGATCAAGCAGTCCATCACCCGCGCCATCGCCGACAAGGCGAAGACCGTGCGCGTGCCCGCCAATATGCTGGACATCGTCCGCAAGGTGATGCGCGTCTGCCGCGAGCTGCAACAGAGCACCGGGAAGGATCCCAATCCCGAGGAAGTCGCCACCAAGGTCGGCTGCTCCATCAAGAAAGTGCAACTGGCCATGGACGTCTCCCAGGATCCCATCTCCCTGGACGACTACGTGACCGGCGATCAGAACAACACCTTCTCCGAATTCATCGAAGACAAGACCGCCGAGAAGCCTTCGCAAAGCGTCAACATGCGCATGCTCCGCAAGCAGATCGACGGCGTGCTGTCCTCCCTGGACGCCAAGGAACAGGCCATCGTGCGCATGCGCTTCGGCCTGGACGACGGTCTGGTCAAGACCCTGAAGGAAATCGGCGACAAGTACCGCATCTCGCGGGAGCGCGTCCGCCAGATCGAATCCAAGGCCCTCGCCAAGCTGCAGCATCCCAGCCGCATCAAGCAGTTGGAAGGCTGGAGCACGGACATCGAAGACATCTGCCTCGGCTGAGCGGCCGTTCCGCGAAAGCGCCCGGAGCTCCGTGCCAGGAGGCCTCCGGGGCCGTCCCCGCCCGCATTTGAGCCTTTCCATACCGGCTTGAATCTTCCTTGACTGGATTTCCCGCGTCATCCCCCGGTTACGGTTTCGAAATGGTTTCCCTCCCTAAAAGACCGCAAGCGCCGGATCCGATTCCGCCTTCGGCGCGATTCAAAATGCCCGAAAACCGGGGCCTCCGAATGATATAATCTTGAAATAACCATGAGAATGTCGCTTCGTCCCGGATATATGATCAGACGGACTTTCCGCTTCGCCGGTATCTCTTTCACCGTGTGGACGCGGAATCGATCCACCGCGAGGGCGTTCTACGATCCCCTCGTCGACGGCGGACTTCCCTTCCTGCCGAGCGTCATCCGCAAAGCCCATGTCCGGCGCCTGGCCCGCATCCTGTCCGTAGGTGTGATCCTCGTCGCGGGGGCTCTCGCATATCGGCACGGCTTCCGCATCCAATTGCCATCCCTCGCTTCGCTCCGCGCCAAGGCTTCGGAAGCGGCTTCGGTTTCGGCCGCTCCTTTGGCTTCCATCCGCAGTGTCGCGTCCAAGCCCTTGTTCCCCAGCGCCCCTGTTGCTTCAACAGGCCCGGCCGCTTCGGTCGCCACGGCCGGCGCCTCTGTCGGCTCGACCGGCGCCCCTGTTGCTTCAACAGGCCCGGTCGCCTCGACCGGCCCGCTCGCCTCAGCCGGACAACTGACGCCAAACCTTCCCTCGGCTCCCATAAGCGCGCCCGCCCCGGCTTCGCAACCGTCCGCGCCTTCCGCGGTGGTCGAGCCGCCCAAGCCGCAGCCCATCAAGTTCTCCCAGAACGGTCTTTATCTCCTCGCCTGCAAACGCGACCGGACCCTGTACGCGTACCGGCATGAAGGCGCGCGCTGGGAGAAAGCCGCCGCCTTCCCCATGGCCATCGGGCGCAAGTATGGGGACAAATCCGACGCGGGGGATCTGCGCACTCCGGAAGGACGCTTCTGGATCACCAGCCTGGTCTCCGGTCCCTCCAAGGGTCCCATCTACGGCCCGCTGGTCTTCACGCTCAACT
>JAQBPN010000085.1 GCA_028287505.1 Fibrobacterota bacterium
GCGGCCAAGGCGCTATGCAGAGCCGTGATCATGACGCTCAATTCACGGAGCGGCCGGAAAAAAAGCCCCGAGTACCATGAGAAGGCCCCCAGGGTTCACAGGGACACGCTATCCCTGAAGAAAAAATAGGCCCCGGCGAAATAGAGGATGGCCAAGGACAATTCCGTCAGACCGGAAATGACCGGGAAGAACACCGAGTAGTAGCGGACGTTCTTGTACCATTCCACCTTGGTGGTCAGGTTGATCTCGTCGAACTTGCGGATCTGCTCCTTCACCTTCCCGAAGATGCGCACGATGTGGATGCCTGCCAGGCTTTCCTGCATGATGGAATTCAGCTCCGCCAACAGGCCGCGGATGTAGGTGTTGTTCTTGCGGACCTTTTCCCGGAAGATGGAGGTGGTCAGGATCATGAACGGCAGCACGGCCAGGGAGGCCAAAGCCAGCTTCCAATCCAGGAAGAACATGAAGCCCACGGCGTAGGCGATCATGAGGATGGCTCCCAACAATTCGATCAGCCCTTCCGTAAACATGCTGCTCAGGGAATCGATGTCGTTGCCGAGCCGGGTCATGAGACGGCCCACCGGGGTGCGATGGAAGAAGTCCATGCTGAACCCCTGGAGCCGGGCGAAGATTTGCACCCGCAACTGGTGGATGATCGAAAGTCCGAGCTTCTGGCTCGCCACGGCGCGCAGATATTCCAGGGCGCCGGACAATAGCACCAGCCCGACCAAGGCGAGCATGAAGGGAGTGATGCCTTCGAGATTCTTGTTCCTGATGGGCCCGTCGATCATGTCTTTGAGGATGCGCGGTTGCAACACCGGCAGGATTTCCGAAGTGATCAGGAAAAAGAAGGCGATGAATGCGGTGAGCTTATGGCCCTTGGCCAGAGAGATGAGCCGCAGCCAAAGGTTGCGGTCCAGGAACCGCGCCACCTTGTCCTCGCTGAGATATTCTTTCCGTTCAGCCATATTAGTCTAGCTCCAAAGCCGAGCTCAGCCGTTGTTTTTCCCACACCGAGGCATAAGCCCCGCCCAGGCGCAGGAGCTCCGCGTGGGTGCCCTGTTCCAGGATTTTCCCGTCCGCCAGGAAGATGATGTTGTCGCAACCCATCACAGCGGAATAGCGGTGGGAAACGATCAGCACCGTGCGGCCCTCGAAGCGCTTGCGAAGCTGCCCGAGCACGAGGGTTTCCGTTTCCGTGTCCAGGGCCGAAAGCGTATCGTCCAGGCCCAGCACGGGGGAATTGGCAAGCAGGGCCCTGGCCAGGCCCACGCGCTGCCTTTGGCCGCCACTGAGATTGATCCCTTTTTCGCCGAGCATGGAATCATAACCCTGGGGGAATTGCCCCAGGTCCCGGGACAAAGCGGACCACTCGGCCGCCTCGTCCATGGAATGGACGGACAATTCTCCCCGTCCCATTTCGATATTGTTGCGGATGCTGGTCGAGAAGAGAAAGCCATCCTGGGGGGCGTAGGTGAAATAACGGATCCACTCGGAGTCTTGCAGGCTTTCCCGCGGTGAACCGTTCAGGAACAAGGTCCCGGGCGGGGGAGGGTAGATGCCGCAAAGGATATGCATCAAAGTCGTTTTGCCCGACCCGGTTGGACCGACTATTCCCAAAGAGGTTCCGGCGGGGATATTTAAAGAAACGCCTTCCAGGACCGGCCGCGAAGGAGCTTTGACCTTTGTCCCGGGCCCGGCGTCTTTTGCGTCTTTGGCAGCGTCGGCGCTTGCATAGACAAAGGAAAGGTTCTTCAACTCCAGGCTGCGTAAGGGCTCGATAGCTTTCTTCTTGCCGGAATCCGGATCCTGGCCGTTCCGGCCCTGGAGTCGCTCTTCCGGCTTCGCCGTTTCCGGTTCCACCAGAAAGGATTTCCTCAGGGTGGCCAACCTGTCGATGGATACGTTCGCCCGCTGGATCATGCTGGCGACCCACCCAAGCCCCACCAGGGGAAATTGCAGCCGCAAGATATACAGGATAGCGGCCGAAAGGGTTCCCAGGCTGATTTCATCCCGGATGACCATCCTCCCGCCCACCCAGGAAACCAGCACCAGGCCGATGGCCCCCAGCGCGCCGATGGCGGGCCAGATGATGGAATTGGAATAAGCCACCTTCAGGGACGAGTCCCTCAGGTCCCGGGACGTACTCGTCAGCTTGGCGGAGAACTCATGCTGCTTGCCATAGGACTTGACCACCTGGATTCCGGAAATGGTGTCTTGCAGAAATGAATTGAGTGAGGAAAGATTTTTCTGGATCCCTCCGAACAGTCCGTACATGCGCTTGAGGAAAAAGTTCGCCAGCAAAGGCATCATCAGCGAGGGAAGCAGGCCCAGCCACATCAAATGCGGATTGAGCTTCCAGATGCAGAAGGTGGTGTAGACGAGCAGGCATCCCATGCGTGCCAGATGCAGGATGACCGGTCCGGCCATGTCCCGGATGCGATCCAGATCGTTGGTGGCCCGGGACATGATATCGCCGATGGAATGTTGATCGAAAAACCGCTTGGGTTGAAGCATCAGGCCGGCGAAAAGATCCCGCCGAAGTTCATACTCGATGGTGCGGGAACTCCTGATCACCCAGAGGCGTTGGAAATAAAGGAGCAAACCGCTTATCAATGTGGAAGCCAGGATCGCGGCCAGGGGCCACATCACCGCGGGAAAATCCTTGCCTGCCTGGAGAGTGTCGAGAATGACCTTGACCATCCAAGGGGAAACCTGATCCAGGCCGGTGGAAACAAGCACGAATATCCAACCCGCCAGGATGAATCCCTTTTGCCGCACGAGGTAGGGGCGCAGGAACGCGAACCGGGAATTTGTTTTGGAAGGCGCCGCAGAGGTCAATGCGGGAGACGGCTGGATGGGGGATTGGGTAGCGGTGGCGATGGTCTGGCCTCGTAAAGGTCCGAGGCGGGGAAGATTTCCTCCGGCTTACGGGCCCGGAGGAAAATTTCATAAAGAATGCCCGGCCTGGAAAGAGGGCGCTTGTCGACTCCGGGAAGGCCCGGTTACCAGGTGGAAAGGACTACTTGAAAATGTGCTTATCCATCCAAAAGGATGAGACATCCCGATGGATCTCTAGGGCGATCTGGAGATTGATAAGATCATCCTTCGTAATCGCGAAATCCCGGTCCGGGCGCCCCTTTAGGAAAGGGATCTTGTCCTTGATGGCTTCGTGACGCGAGGCGTTCTTCATAATTCACCCACTCCTTCATCTCCAGGCCTGATTCCATTGAGTGCGGGCGCGACTTCGAGATCGAATCTGCAGCCACCCCTGTACACCATCTCAGCGGGTCGACCTGTCTCTAAACTACTCGGTATTGTTTCGAAAAGCTTTAACATTTGTTGGATATTTTTTGGCCTTTTGAGTCCTAAAATTATTGTCCTTCTTTTCCATTCCGGAATGCCACAACTCATGGAGCCCCCGGTAACTATTGACGATCATAAGACCCGGACCGATCCCTTGTCCGTACCTGATTTTCGGAAGATTCGATTTTTTTCGGGATCGGATTGAACCGTTGACCCGGTACGCAAAGATTTTTATCCTTACAAAACCGGTGGGATGTCGTCCAATGGCAGGACGCCAGATTCTGGTTCTGGCTATTGAGGTTCGAATCCTTGCATCCCAACCAAACTTCCCGGCCTTAAAAAGCCGATGAAAAATGGCCTTTCCTTCAGGAAAGGCCATTTTTTTGTCCCTTTCCCATGCCCCGGACGGGCCAGGTGGTATGATCCTGGGGATGGATACCATGGGCGCGGCATTGTGGGATCTCTATGAAAACCAAAAGGTTAAGGGTCTAATCACGCCCATGCGCCAAACCTTGTCCAAACTGGAGAAGTCCGGACAGGCCGATCACCGCTGGTTCAACGCCATGGGTGAATTGGCCGTGCATGACAAGAATCACAGCGTAGCGGCGCGTTTTTTCCGGCAGGCCATGGATGAGAAACCCATGCCGGAATATGAACTCAATCTGGGAAACGCCCTCTTTTATGCGGGCGATTTCCAGGGAGCCAAAACGAGATTGGGCGCCTACCTGCAAAAGTATCCCGGAGACGTGCACGGCCTGATAGACCTGGCCAACTGCCATCTGAAGCTGCTGGAGTTGGACAAGGTCAAAGATCTTTGCAATGCCGGCTTGGGCCAAAAAGCCGCCAAGGCCCCGCTTTGGAACTGCCTTGGCCAGGTTTCGTTTCTGGAAGGTAACCATGGACAGGCCTGGGACTACTTCGACAAAGCGTACGCAGAAGCTCCCGAATATACCGATGCTCTTTTCAATCGCGGCAACACGGCTTACAGGTTGGGCCGCATCGAAGAGGCCTTGCGGGACTTCAGTCTGTGCGTGCGCAAGGACGAAAACTACGAAGCCGCTTTGCTCAACATGGCCATCGTCCGGTTGGAACGCGGGGACTTCGCCGAGGGCAAAGTCAACGTGGGCCGGGTGCTGAAATTGAATCCGGACAACGTGGAGGCCCGCCATGTTCTGGGACGGCTCTGCTTGGCCGGAAAGGAATTCCGCGGGGCGCGTGACGCCTTCCACGATACCTTGAAATATGATGAGAACCATGTCCCCACATTGCTCGCGTTGGCCAAGCTCCACATCCAGGAGGCGGAGCAGGAAGAAGCCGGCGCCGTATTGAAGCGATTGCTCGCGAAGAAATCCATGAGCCCCGAAGAGACTCTCGCGACCCTGACCTTGATGATGGAAATGGGGGAGAACGTTCGTTGCGTGCAATACCTGCAGGCCTTGGACGATAGGGCGCTCGATCCTCCGCTCCGCAAAATCCTGGTGCTCGGTTTGTGGAAGACAGGCAAGACCAAGGATGCCATCCGCCAACTCGAATCGGTCCTTTCCAGCGAGGGCGAAACAGCAGGCACTCTCACCCTGCTCGGGCGAATGCTGGTCCAGAGCGGCGCGGAGCCGTTGGCCGAAAGCCGCTATCAAAAAGCTCTAGAGATGGACCCGGCGGCGCAAGGCGCCGCATTCGAACTGGCCCGCATCTTCATGGGAAGGAACGAAGGCCAAAAAGCGATTACGGTCCTGGAGCGCCTGCTGCTCAGCCTGCCCGGCGATCCCGATTGCTTCTACAACCTTGCGTGTTGCCACGCGCGAAACCGGAATTTCGACGATAGCCTCCATTACCTCAAACAGGCGTTGGAGAACGGCTTCCAGGACATCGACAAGATTAACGCTGACGAGGACCTCACCTATATAAGACAATTGAAGGAGTACAACCAACTCGCGGGTGAGACGGGCTTAATCTAGCAGAGGAGAGCCGGCATGAAAACGGTTCAGGATTGGGGATTCATTTCCAAAGAGCAGGGCTTGGTCAAGCCGAAGCTGCAAGACAACAAGATCTTCCACGCGCTGACCACCGCATACGAGAACAACCAGCAGCAGGAAATCTACGGCGCCACCGAGAACATCGTGCGCCGCGAGAAGGAAAACTGCGAGATGGCTCTCAGCGATCTCAAGAAGCTGGCCGGAAGCAAAAGCGATCCGGACGGAACCTTGAAACTCGTTATGGACCATTACCAGCAACGTCTTTCCGTCGCTCGAGAGAAGGAGGAGAAGATCAACCATCTCTCCGAAGACTCGCGCAAGATGCTGGAAGAATACAAGAAGCGGACCCAGGAACTCGCCGACGTCAAGCGGAACCTGATGGAGTCCCAGAGCAAACTGCGCGAGCTGGCCAAGAACACGGAGAAGCTGCTCAAGAAGGAGGAGGAACTGCGTTTCATCGAAACCAACCTCCGCACCGAGCTCGACAAGAACAAGCGCAATATCATCAATGGCCTCTATGAGATTGTGACGGACCTCTCCGATCAGGTTCCCGAAGCGGCGATTGTCGCTACCCAGTTATCTTCCCCACGCCCGGAAGCGGTTCGGCCGGAACCCATAGCGGCCCGTCCCATGGCTCCGGCGATGCCGGAAAAGCCCGTCGCTGAAAAAGTCATTCCCGTGATCCCGGCGCACGAACCCATTCTCCAGGAGCCGGAAGCCAAAGAGGCGGCCCGTCCATTCACCGAAGGTCTCTTCCGGAAGGCGGCCAACCCCCTTGCCGTCGAAGAATCCATTTTCGGCAAGTCTCTTCCCATCCCGGCGGAATCAGTTTGGACCCGGGACAAGGCAGCGCCTGTCGGCCCGAATTTCGTTATCGGCCAAGCCTCGCCTCCCGCCGCGCAGCCGGTCCCAGGTCCGATTGGAGTCCGGGACGGCGGAATGGTGGACAAGGCGGCCAGGCTGAAAATGTTCGAGCCCGGAAAATCCCTTTGCAACAAATCCATGGTGAAAACGCCGGAAGGAGAGGTCATTTCCGAGTACTTCTACTCCCCGTTGCATCCCAAGGAAGGCCGGCATTACATCTTCAACTCCCTGTACGCCATTTGGAGCCTGCTTTCCCTTAAAGCCAGGGATGAGGAGGCGTTCCAGGACCGCATCGAGACCGTATTTACCGATCTGCTCAGCCGCCTGGAGCATAGCCAGAACATCCATCTGGAAAGCTTCCTCAGCGAGGAGATCAACCGGGACGTGCTGGGGCGGGTTCTGGCAGCCCCCAGAAGCGAGCGTTCCAATATGGTCGAATCGGTAGCCCACCGGTTGCTCAACCGCATCGAATCGGTAGGACCCGGCAGGGCCGGCCTAATCGATCATCAGTTCCGCCACCTGCCCAGGCCGGACTTCCCCCCGCGCAATGGATTGACGGCCTGATTCCTGGGTAGACCCAACCGGGTCCGCACCGCCAGCCTTCCTTGGCCTCCGGATTGTGAAAGAAAAGACCCCGCATCAGCGGGGTCTTTTCTTTTGGGGCCCTTGGAGTTTAAAAGGGGAGGGCTTCCGCCTCCGACAGGGCGGGGGATACGTACCCGCCTTCAGCCAACCGGATGGACTCGACATCCTTCCAACGACCGTTGGTTTTGTACCGGATAACCACTTCCTGGCCGGCATTTTTGGCATCCATGGCCAGGTCGGCGTAGGCCGGGTTGAAGGTGGTAAAGAAGCCATTGCTCCGGGTTTCGATGCTATAGCGCGTATAAGTGGACCCGTCCTTTTTTGGGCCGCTTTTGCTTTGGATATCCAAAATGACGTCCCGGGCGGGATTTTCATATTGGATTTTGCCTGGCGACTGGGCCAGGGGAGTGGGGGATACCGAAACCCCTTCGAATTGGGGAAGCGGGGTGGAGGATTGGGCTTCGCTTGGAGACCGTTCTGGAGCCGTCTGGACGGTTTTTTCACCCACGGCGGTCCGTTCCTTCTTGTCAGAGTCCTCATCCCTTTCGGGGTCATCCCCGGTGCTTATAAGGAAATTTTTGGAGATGAAGTACTTCATGGCACCGGTTATGGCCTTATAAATTGCCTTATCGCCGGAATCTTCTCCGCATCCCGAGCCGAAAACCTCCGCGGTTTCACCGGATGCGCCATCCCAGAAGGTATGCTTGGTTCGGACAAAAACGAGATTTACCGGGCTTCCGTCCCGAGTCCGCTTCCCGGTTTCCTTGAATTCCATGCTTTCAATGCTCGTAAATACGAAAATCCCATGTTCTGCCAGCTTGGTGCGAACCGCATCCAGGATATCCGATTCCTTGGCGTAGTCGTAGTTGAAGAAATTGTTCCTTCCCTTTTTTTCCACCCAGCGGGTCTCCGCCATGACCTGAGCCAATTTTGCGACCAGAGAAGTTGCTTCTTTCTTGTCCATTTTTATCCCCGTCCATAACCTGCTCACCTGAGCAGGTACAATCAACAAGTTACAAACCAACCTAATCCGAATCTACAGTTCCTCAAGTTTGTAGGGTTCAAAACCGGTGGTTGCATGCGTTGTTTCCCGTGAAACAACATTCTATTCACAGATTATTCGGATTTATAAACACTCCATGACTCAAGAAACGCTGACCCATAAGGTTATTTGATCCTATTCAAAAGCAAGATTCGATGGTAAAAGGGTTTCTATATAGTTCGCATAAGATATATTATGTAAACTAAAGAATGGATTTGGATTCCGCCTGTGAATAGTTTACCCTGGCATAACTTTATCAAGTCAACGAATTGTCCTTAAAAGTGATCCGATAACATCTTGATTTCAATTGAGATAAGGAGATGGCTCTGGATTGCAGATCCATCCCTCTGTCCCGTAAAAGCGAGTGCTTGTGATAAGCAAGGCTTTTATCCGCCTGTTGTGTATGTGATGTATATTTGAGGCGGGATTGGAGGAGAACCACTCTATGGAGAACTCAAAAAAGCGCCGCAATGTCTACATGGGGCAGGAGTATTTGGACCTGGAAGCCATTGCGGTCAATGAGCGTAAACGTTCAGGCCGGGACGTCCGCGTTTCAGACCTGATACGTCGGGCTTGCCGCGAGTATAAAGAAAATTACTGGCGCAATATCGTTCGGGATACGGACAAAAAATCGCTTCTGGGGGGAGACAATTAAATAATTTATCATTTGTTCACCTGCGAGGTACCAACTATGCTGAGAGAACAAATGTCGCTCCGGAGTTTCAAAGGCGGTTCGTGGGATTTGCGCAAGGATGATCGCCGCAAGCAAGAGCAGACGATTGGCTTTCCGGACCGCCGGGCAAATGATCGCAGGAACATCACCCAGGCCGACGACACGGCAAGCGTGGATATGCTCCAGTGGGTGAACAAGTCCTCTCTGGATGAATAAGTTTTTTCCTTTCCTTCTCCCCTACGCCGAAACCCATTACAAGTTCAAGCTGCCTTGGTCGCCGCTTCATAAGAAGTGGCCGGAAATATTCCTGGATGGTCCCAGCTTTTGCATTCCCGGAGTCACTCCCATCTATTATCTGGCGGTCAAGGACGCCGATTTCTTTCCCGTGCGCATACGGGAAATCGAGATCCTAATCCAGGGCGAAGGGCAATCCCGCAAGCTCAACCTTTCTCTGGACTTGCAGGTTTCCGAGAATCTTCTTTTTCTCCCCCTATCCATCGACTTTTCCGGATTGCATGGAAGACTGTCTTTGAACGGACGGATAACCGTTGAGAAGCCCAATGGAGTGGTCCGGACATTTCTGAACAGCAACTTTCCGGGTATCTCCCCTTCCCCGCTCCTGTTGCACCTGCTTTCTTCTCCGCTTCCCTACCCTGCCGGTTGGCATGGCGGGGAATTGCACTGCCATTCGGACTATTCCAATGACCCGGTGGAGTATGGCGCCCCATTGGCTGTCCTGCAAGAAGCCGGCAAGGCACTTGGCATGGGGTACGTGGTATGCACCGATCACTCCTACGATTTCTACTACGACAAGAAACGATATATGGAGCGCATCGACCCGGAGACCAACTTTCAGGCCTATCGGAAGGATGCCCTGGACCTCAACCAGGCCAATGCGCTCGATGGAACCGTTCTGATCCCCGGAGAAGAGGTTTCCTGTGGAAATCACTTGGGAGAAAACGTCCATCTCCTGGTTGCCGGGCACGAAAAGTTCCTACCGGGCCTGGGAGATGGCGGCCGACGTTGGTTGAACAACAAACCTGACATGCGGGTTGACGAAATTCTGGAACGCCTTGGAGACGTCCCTTGCTTTGCGGCCCATCCCCGGACCCGCGTTGGCGCCCTGGAACGGTTCATATTCCGGCGGGGAATGTGGCATGAGAAGGATTTGAATTCGACGGCCGGCGGCCGATCCGTGGATGGCTTGCAGTTCTGGAACGGGCACCGGGGCGGGGATTATTCCGACGGTAGGGATTTCTGGATCAGCCAGCTCCTGGCCGGGAGGCGCATCTCCCCCATCGGCGCCAACGATGCCCATGGAGATTTGAACCGGAACATCGGCGTGAAAACACCCCTGTTCTCCCTGTACCAGAACCGAAACCATGTTTTCGGTCATGTGCGGACCGTGGTCCGGGCCCGGGAGAAAACCATCGCCGGCATCCAGGCCGGGCTGGCATCCGGCAAAACCTTCAGCACCGACGGACCCTTTCTCAATCTGGAGGAAGAGAATGGCGGAATCCGTTTGCTGGGAAAAAGCATTCCCGATTTCGGCGGGTTCTCCAAAATAACGATCTTTTCCGGTAAGCGCGGGGAAGGCAAGGAACGCTCCGTGCGCGCATGGACCTGGGAAGGCGAAACGGGCCCCTTGGACGTTTCCGAACCGATCGAAATTCCCGCGGGAGCCTCCTATCTCCGCGCCGAAGCCCGCACAACCGGGAAGCGCTTCGCATTGACCGCCCCGGTTTACCTTTCCTGAGGCCGGCTCAATACCCCAATCCGGACCGACGCACATGGGTAAGGGATTTATCCTCCGCCTGGAGAATATGCCCATCCACCACTTCGGCGAAAATGAGTTCATGATCGCCGGGAGTGAAGGTGGAACGGACTTCGCACTCCAAAGCGGCCAGCGCGCTGGGAAAGATGATGCTTCCCCGCGGACTGGCGTACCACTCCAATCCCGAGAAGGGATCCCCTATCGAATCCGGATTCCAGAACGGCTTCATGATGCCGCCGTTTTTCTGCCCAACCACATTGATGCAGAAGCGCCCATGGGATTTGATCAAATCGTAGCAGGGCCGCCCTGGCCGGATGGCTATCTGGATCATCAATGGCGAGAAGGAGACCTGCTGTATCCAGGATCCCAGATACCCTTCTTTTCTATCCTGCTGCGCGGCGGTTACAATGAACAGGCCCGAAGGAATTTTCCCTACGGCGGCGGCAAGCGTTGAAACGTCTTCCATTCTTTCCCATCCTCTGACCGATGCCTGAAACCGGCCCGGCATGTTCCATTTTTTTGTGGCCTACGCAAAAAATATCAACCCGGAATCAAATTCCGCCAAGGCTTCTTAAGCACGGCGCCCAAATGGTCCGGGATTTAGCCCTTCGATCACGCTTTTGAGCCTGTCCTCTACCGCCTTTTGGGCCTGATTTCCGGATTTTTTTACTAAATTAACCCCTTGGAGCCGACAGTCCGATTTAAGACGACCTCGCGCCGGAAGTTCCGGCGCTCCCAGTTACCGGCATCGCCATTCATTGGCATGCGGGCCTGGTAAATCTTGAAAGGATATCCGCCTTTCCATATCATTGGTTTTCAAGTCAAGCCGGAGAAACATGGCAAGCGTTAAAAAAGAGATGCAGTCCTTGTCCAAGGAAAAAATGGTCGAAATCCTAGAGAAGATGTTGGTCATCCGCTATTTTGAGGAAGCCAGTATCAAGGCCTACCAGCAAAAGAAAATCGCCGGCTTCCTGCATACCTATATCGGGCAGGAAGCGGTGGGCGTGGGGACACTGGCCCATAAGCTTCCCCAGGACTCCGTCGTAACCACCTACCGCTGTCATGGCCTCGCCTTGGCCCTGGGCATGCCTCCCCGCGACGGGATGGCGGAGCTGTTCGGCAAGGTCACGGGATGCGCCCGCGGTAAAGGCGGCTCCATGCATTTCTTCTCAAAGGCCCACAATTTCCTGGGCGGCCATGGGATTGTAGGTGGCCAGTTCGGAATCGGCATCGGCGCCGCGTTCAAATCGAACTACGATGAGGACAATGCCGTCAGCTTCATCTTCTTCGGCGACGGAGCCACGGTCCAGGGCACTTTGCATGAGACCATGAACCTCGCCGCCCTCTGGGACCTCCCCGCCATTTTCATCTGCGAAGACAATCAATACGGAATGGGCACAGCCAACGCCCGCGCCATCGCCAATACGGATATCGCCTCCAAGGCGGAAGCCTACGGAATGAAGGGCTACACCATCAACGGCATGGATCTGAATGAGGTCCACGGCCGCATGGGCGAGATTGTGAAGGAGGTGCGCGCCACGCGCCGTCCCGTTCTCATCCATATGAAGACCTACCGTTATACGGGCCACTCTGTTTCCGATGCCGGCCTGTACCGCAGCAAAGAGGAAGTGGACGCCTACAAGCTCAAGGATCCCATCCTCGCCATCAGTCGGGAAATGGTTGAAGCCAAGGTGATCTCGGAAGACGAATTCAAGACCTTGCAGAAGAAGACGAAAGCCAGCATCCAGGAAGCTTTGGATTTCGCGGAAGAAAGCCCCGAGCCGCCCCTGGAAGAGCTGACGCAGCACGTATACATGGATGATGTGGGGAACGCCTGATGCCGATGATTGAAATGAGAGAGGCCCTGAACCAGGCGCTCAAGGAAGAAATGACCCGGGACGAGAAGGTTTTCATCCTGGGCGAAGAGGTGGCCGAGTTCAACGGCGCCTACAAGGTGACCAAAGGCCTGCTGGACCATTTCGGTCCCAAGCGCGTCATCGATACCCCGATATCCGAGTCCGGGTTCACCGGCCTGGCGGTGGGCGCCGCCATGATGGGCCTCCGGCCCGTGGTCGAGTTCATGAGCTTCAACTTTTCCCTGGTTGCGATCGATCAGATCATCTCCAACGCGGCCAAGATGTATTACATGTCCGGCGGCCTGTACAATATCCCCATGGTGATGCGCGGTCCCAACGGCGCCGGCCCCCGGGTTTCATCCCAGCATTCGCACAATATGGAATCCGTGTACGCGCATTTTCCGGGCCTGCGCGTGATGGCCCCCTCCACCCCATTGGACGCCAAGGGCATGCTGAAAGCGGCCATCCGCTGCAATGACCCCGTGGTATTCCTGGAGAATGAATTGGCGTATAACCTGAAGGAAGAGGTTCCGGAAGGCGATTACATCATTCCTATCGGCAAGGGCGATATCAAGCGCGAGGGCACCGATGTCACCATCATCGCATGGTCGCGCATGATGTCCCTGGCGAAAACCGCGGCGGAAGAACTGGCCAAGGAAGGCATCAACGTCGAGCTCCTCGACCCTCGCACCTTGAAACCCCTGGACATGCCCCTTATCGCCGAGTCGGTCAAGAAGACCAATCGCGTGGTGGTTGTCGAAGAAGGCCATCACTTTTCCAGCCTGGGCGCCCAGGTCGCCGAGTCCGTCTATTCGAACCTGTTCGACTATCTGGACTCGCCCATCGCAAGGGTTTACCAGAGCGAAAACCCTATGCCCTATGCGGCAAACCTGGAAGCGGCCACCTTGCCTTCGGTCGAAAAGATCATCCAGGCCGTCAAGCAAGTCACTTACCGGAATTAATTGAATTCTATTTTGTTCCAATAAAGACCTGATTTTTTCCGGCCGGGCGATTTGGACGGAGCAGGGTCCGGCCGCCAAGCCGCCCGAGGAGCTGTACGGGAGTACTGCGACGAGGGCAATGACGCGGACGGGCCCTGATCTGGCCAAAGCGCCTGGCCAAATGGGAGTAGAGAAATGCCTACGAGTATGTTGATGCCGAGTTTGAGCCCGACCATGGAAGAGGGCGTATTGGCCAAGTGGTTGGTCAAAGAAGGCGATTACATCAAACCCGGTGTGATGCTTTGCAGCGTCGAAACCGACAAGACCACCGTCGACTACGAAAGCCTCGATGAAGGCTTCCTTCGCAAAATCATCGTTCCCGGCGGTTCCCCGGCCAAAGTGAACCAACTGATCGCCGTGCTTTCCGATGAGAAGGACGAGGATATCACCGCCTATCTGGAAAAGGCCCTGAAAAAGAGCCAGGACATGGTCGCTTCCAAAGGAGGAAAGCCCGCCGTGGCCGCCGCTCCCGCTGCGGCCTCCAATGGCGCTGGCCCCTCCTCAGCCACCTATGCCCCCTCCCGTCCCACGTCGGCGGTGGCGGTAGCTCCCGAACCTGTCGTAGCCTCCGGGTCCGAAGGCCGCGTGAAGGCCTCTCCCCTCGCCCGGAAAATGGCGGAAGATGCCGGCATCGCCCTGCAAGGAGTTTCCGGCAGCGGGCCCAACGGCCGCATCATCCGCCGGGATATCGAGAATTACAAACCGGAGCCGGTCAAGGCCGCTCCCGCAGGCAAGCCGGCTTCCGGCAAGACGGAAGGGCCGGTCCAACGCCCTCTCTTCGGTTCCCTGGCTCCCATTCTCCAGACCCAGGATATTCCGCTCAACATGATGCGGAAGACCATCGGCAAGCGTCTGCTGGACTCCACCCAGAGCATGCCCACCTTTTACGTGACCATGAAAGTGGAGATGGGCGCCGTCAACTCTTTGCGGGCCCAATTGAACCGCAGCCCCGGTTACAAGATCAGCGTCAACGATATCATCACCAAGGCGACGGCTTTCGCATTGCGCGAATTTCCCACCGTGAATTCTTCCTATCACGGGGACTTCATCCGCCAGAACGCCAACATCGACGTATGCATCGCGGTTTCCATCGACGGGGGTCTGATCACCCCCATCGTCCGCGACGTGGATCAGAAGGGCCTGGGGCTCATTTCCACCGAAATCAAGCAACTGGTTTCCAAGGCGAAAGCGGGCAAACTGGCTCCGGATGAATACCAGGGTGGGACGTTCACGATATCCAATCTGGGCATGTACGGCGTGGAGGAATTCACCGCCATCATCAATCCGCCCCAAGCCGCCATCCTGGCGGTGGGCGGCATCCAACAGGAAGTCTACCTCCAGGACGGGGAAGCCAAAGCGCGCGACGTGATGAAGTTGACCCTGACGTCCGATCACCGGGTAATTGACGGAGCCCTGGCGGCCCAATTCCTCTCGGGCCTCAAGTCCCTGCTGGAAAATCCCATGTGGCTCATGCTCTAGGCGAATCGTCGCCGGATAGCGTAAGCCATTCGGCCGCTTTCCTTTCCGTAATTCACATGAGAAATGACAATGGACGCGCTTACCCCGCGTCCATTTTTCTTTTCCGGATCCGTTCCAGGACGGCCCGGAAACGGAGACGGCTTACCATGGCGCCCGGGGTTATCTAGATTTCCGGAAAAAGACTGAAGTAAACGAGGAGACAACTTTGGAATCGACTTATGACATCGTGGTAATCGGAAGCGGTCCCGGCGGTTACGTGGCCGCCATCAAGGGAGCCCAGGCCGGAAAGAAAGTCGCCCTGATCGAAAAATCCGAGCTGGGAGGCATCTGCCTGAACTGGGGCTGCATCCCCACCAAGGCCCTCCTGAAAAGCGCCGAGGTAGCCGGCTATCTCAAGCATGCCGATGCCTATGGATTGTCGGCGGAAAACGTCACCATCCACTATCCCAAAATCATCGACCGTTCGCGGGACGTCGCCAAGCAGAACAGCAATGGTGTCCAGTTCCTGATGAAGAAAAACAAAATCGACGTCGTGGTCGGGACCGCGAAGCTGGTGGCCAAGGGCCTCATAGAAGTGACGGACCCCAAGGGCGCGCGCCAGAACCTGAACGCCAAGGACATCATCATCGCCACCGGCGCCTCCGCGCGCTCCTTTCCCCAATACCCCATCGACGGAACCAACTTCATCACCTACCGCCATGCCCTGGAAATGAAGGATCAGCCCAAGAAGCTGCTCATCATCGGCGCGGGCGCCATCGGCGTCGAGTTCGCGTACTACTTCAATAGCCTGGGGACGGAAGTCCACCTGGTGGAAATGCTGCCGCAGTTGTTGCCTATCGAGGACGAGGAAATCTCCAAGGTACTGCTGGGCTCCTTCAAGAAGCAGGGCATCAATTGCTATGTCGGCACCAAGGTCGGGGACGTCAAGGCTTCCAAACCCGGCGTCATCGACGCCAAGCTTCTGGACGCAGCCAACAAGGAAACCGCCCTTACCGTGGATCGGGTGCTGGTGGCCGTGGGCATGCTCCCCAACACCAAGGATCTGGGCCTGGAACAGGTGGGTGTAAAGCTGGACGAGCGCGGCTTCATCAAGGTGGACGCATTCCAGGAAACCTCGGTCAAGGGCATCTACGCCATCGGGGACGTGTCCGGCAAACAACTGCTCGCCCATAAAGCGTCCGCGGAAGGCGAAGTCGCCGTCGCACGCATCCTGGGCGCGGCCAAGCACGGATTGGACTATGGCCAGATTCCCGGCGCCACGTATTGCCAGCCCCAGGTGGCCTCCATCGGGCTCACCGAAAAAGCCTGCAAGGAGAAGAATATCGCGGTCAAGATCGGCCGCTTTCCCTTCTCGGCCAGCGGCAAGGCCCGCGCCATCGGCAAGACAGAGGGCATGGTCAAGCTGATCTTCGGAGCCAAGTTCGGCGAACTTCTGGGCGCCCACATCATCGGAAGCGAAGCCACGGAAATGCTGGCGGAGCTGGGCGTGGCCATGAAGCTGGAGACCACTTATGAGGAAATCATGCACACCGTGCATGCCCACCCCACCCTGTCGGAAGCCGTGATGGAAGCCGCCATGGACAGCCAGGGCGCGGCGGTGCATATTTGAAATCAAGGAACCACTCTTTATCAAAGCCTGAGCATTAGGGATATATTGGAGGGCGTAGCCAGCATCTCGTCGGGCGTCGGGCGTCGGGCGTCGGGCGCGAAAAGCCAAAACCCGGAGGGTTGGCTTTTCGCAGCAGCAGGGGCGCATCCTACTCCGCCTATTGCTGCTTTTTTCTTAACGCCCGATGCCCGACGCCCGACGCCCGACGAGGCGATTCCAAAATGTTCCCTGTATCAAACTTCACCGCCCACCCCCTAGAGATCTTTCTCCTCCTTGTCACACAGCATCCGAACTCTCCGCCATACCGATGTGCCTCCGGAATCCATCCCAACCGGAGAGCAATTGCTCGATCGCGCCTCCAGGCCTTACCTGGCCTGGGTCCCTGCCGGCAAATCCATCGTGCTCGGAAACTCACAGGATGCGGAAAAGGAATTGAACGTGGAAAACGTCCGCCAGGATGGGGTTCCCGTTTTCAAGCGCATGAGCGGCGGCGGCGCCGTGCTCTTGTCGCCCGGCTGCGTTTGCGTCGGGTTGCGCTTCGCCAAGGACCCGGCGCTGTCCATCCACGATTATTTCGCCCAGGGATCCGCCGTTATCAGCGAAGTGGCGGCCGAGAAGCTCGGGTTGGAACTGCGCCTGAGGGGCACCTCCGATCTGGCCTGCCTGGGACCCTTGGGAATGTCGGCAAGCCTGGGGGAGAAGCTGGCCGAATCCGCCGGAAATAGCAATAGCCCGGAAGGGACGCTGGAGCGGAAGGTAGCGGGCTGCGCCCTGTACATGCCGCGGGACTTCGTCCTGTACCTGGTGTCCATCCTGGTCGATCCGGATTTCGGGGATATGGAAAAGTACCTTGCCCATCCCTCCAAGGAGCCCGGATACAGGGGCGGCAGGACGCATAGGGATTTCCTGGCCGGGCTGGGCCCCCTTTCCGGAAAACCCCTGCAACCGGCCGATATGGCCGCTTGGCTGCAACAAAAAATCCCGGCATCGCCGGGATTGGTTTTGGATTGGGAGCTTTGCCGGGATAGGTAACCGGTAGGCGGGGTCTCCCCCGCCCTGGGCGGTCGGAATGGCTGTGGAAATCCGCCTATGGCTTGGGGGCCGGCGCCACAACCTGGGGTTTTGCGACTGGCGCGGCGGGAACCTTTGCTTTCGCCGCACCGGGCAATGCGCCTTTGGGCGATCCGGCCGCGGCACCCGCGTGGGCGCTTGGAGAGGCCGCTTCGATCTTGATGGCCTCGGCAGGATGGGCGGAGTCCGCCTTCGCAACCGGAGGGGCTTCCAGCAATTCGAAAGGCTTTTTCTTGAAGCTGTCGAAGCGCCAGGCGGAAAGCTTGATGAGATCCTTGCGCGCGGGATGCTGGGTGTAGGCGTAGCCGCTGATGGTTTTGCCGGCTTTCAGCTCGTGGACCGTTCCGTTCTTCAGGCCTATCTTCACGTATACCGCGGGAGAATCCAGTTTCACCTTGGCCACATTGGTATCATTCGCGGTCACGAACTCATCGATGCTCATTTCGGCGAAGCGGGTGGCCATCTCGGTGGCGACGGCATTCTTCACGCGGTTGCTATCCTGCGGCGCGAGCATTTTCCAGGTAGAGTCGGTTACGGCTTCCAATTTGTAGTTGTAGGTCAGGCCGGTGGAATCCTTCCAGGCGGCCTCCACGAACTTGACATCCTTGGAAGTCGCGCTGAACAGTTTGCGATCCTTCCAATCATCGTCCTTGGTGGCTATCTCCCAGGTGAAATTGCCCGGCGAGCGATAGACTTCCGGCTTGGATTCCCATTTCCAGTAGGTCGAACTGTAGTCCGCCCCGGAGGTCTTGCCGATCACCACTTGCGCCAGGGTTTTTCCGGAACCATCCTGGATGGTCACATGCTTGGCTTCGTTTGAATCCAGGCCGTACTCGGCCAGACGGGCGGAACTGGTCGAAACGAGTTCCTTGTTCTGCAGGCTGAAGATATCGGTCATCACTTTGTTGATTTTGGAAGTATCCACGGAAAAGGCATCCTTGGCCACGACCCACTTGCCGTCCTTCTTTTGCAGGGCGGAAGTATCCGGCTTCTTGACGACGCGGAAGACCGTTACGCCGGCCTTGTAGGCGCTGTCGAGCACGGGAGCATCCTTGCTTATGGAATTCTCGTTGCTGCGTTTCTTGAACAGGATACCCGCCAACAATGCCAAGGCGGCGAGCAGAACAATCAGGGTCCTCTTCATGCCATTGCCTCCTTCTTTTTTCTGCGGATGCCGATAACCACCCCCGCGCCCAGCAGCAGCAAGGGTGCGACCACCATGTTCAGCAGCAGGATGTAGGGCTTCTTGGTTTTCTTAGCTTCCAGGATGGGCGAATTCGCGATTTCCCGGCTGCGGATGGTAATCAGGTCCGGATCCAGGGCGAGTTGATCGAAACTGTTCAGAACCAGATGGAGATTGGCCACCGCGTTGGTGTAGCCCACGTAGAAATCCGTGGCGAACAGAGCGTTGCCCACCACCAGGATCCGGCTTTCCTTCTGGGAAACGCGCAGCACGCCGGCGGTATCCGGCTTCTGGGTGCTGTCGCCGGCGGGAGCGGGGCGGTTCTCATAGAAGGAATGGAACTTGCCCGACTTGAGGACGACCAGGTTCTGGGTATGCTGTTTGACTGGCAGGTATTCCTTCATGTCCCGGGGGAGCAGGAAAAAGTTGTTGGCTTCTTCCCAGGAACCCGGGGTGGATTGCGCCAGTATCTCCACCTTGGTGGAGTCCTTGCGGCTGGTATCTATTTCCACCGAAGAAGCCCATGGCAGGCTCACGGCTCCGAGCTTGGAAGTGATGGGGCTGTCGGAATTCAAACCATCCCCCTGCACGATGATCCAATAGGGATACGGCGACGGGAAGAAGGAGTTGCCGAAGCGGACGAACTGATAATTCCGATCTTCGAGCACCACGTTCTTCTTCACCGCAAGGCCGTAATGGGCCAATAGGTCTTCGTAGCCGTTATGGGAAGCGGTTCCGTTGATGCCCATGCCCAGACTCATGTCCACGCCGGGAGCCAGGAACATGACCGATTTGCCTTTCATCAGGAATTGATCGATCCGGAACTTCTCCTGTTCGGTAATATGGGAAGGAGCCGCCACCAGCAAAAGGTCCACGGTTTCCGGAATGGGACCGGTTAGGGGATCCAGCTTCTCGAGCTTGTAGAGCTTCTCCGCCTCTTCTTTCAAGGTCGGGAAATTCTCATCGAATCCGCTCGTGGTCTTGGGCTGCGGACCGGGAAGGGTCATTGAGAGCTTGGCCCCCTGGCCGCCTTCCAGGATGCCGATGGTCTTGATGGATCCGGTCAGCTTCTTCAGCTTGACGACCAAATCGTATTCGAAGGATTCCAGATTCTGCAGAACGGGAATCACTTCCTTCTTATCGCCGTAGGTCATGGCCAGGCCGAAGAAGCCCTTCTTGATCTGGAGTCCCTCCGAACTTTGTTCCTGCAGCTGCACTTCCTGGATGCCCAGGGAGGTGGCGGATTGGCGCTTGGTCTCGCTCTCGCCCGGATCCTCGAACACCAAAGTGATCTTGCCGTTGGCTTGGGCCTCGAACTCGCGCAGGAGATCCACCACGTGGGTGCGGATTTGCAGGAACTGGGTGGGCAGGTCCTTGGACATGACGACCTTGACCGTGACCAGATCCGGCAGGGAGCGGATGGTATTCAGGGAGGCTTTGCTCAGGGTGAATTGCTTGCCCGAGGTGAGATCCAGGCGGCGATGGAAGAACATCTCGCTGGTAAGGCCCACTACCGCCAGGATCACCACCAAGGTGAGGATTCCCAGATAGGCGTTGGCGCGGCTGCTCAGTTTCTTTGAATTCATGGCCATGGATTATCTCCACTTCCTGGCTTCGATGTTCTTGACGTTCAGATAGAGGAACAGGGCGATCACGGAAGCGTAGTAGACCACGTCCCGGGAATCGATGACGCCCCTCGTCACATTGTTGAAATGGCTGAGCAGGCTCACGTATTCGCAAACGGCCACGATGGAACCGAGAGCGTTGAGCCAGACCGGCGCGATGCCGACCAGCAACAGCACGAAGATGGCCGCCAGGGAAATGATGAACGCGACCACCTGGTTTTCCGTCAGGGAACTGATGTAGAGCCCGATGGCCAGATACGCCGATCCCAGGAAAAGAGCGCCCACATACGAGCCGATGATGACTCCGAGGTCCGGCTTGCCCAGATACATCAGGGAAACCGGGATGGTCATGGAAAAGGCCAGGGTGATGGCCAGGAAGGCGAAAGCCGCCAGGAACTTGCCGGCCACGATTTGCCATTCCTTCATGGGCATGGTCAACAGCAACTCCACCGTCCCCATCTTCTTCTCTTCGGCCCACAGGCGCATGGTGATTGCCGGGACGAAGAACAGGAAGACCCAGGGCATAGCGGCGAAATACCCGCGCATGGTGACCTGGCCTTGGCGGAAGAAGTCCTGGACGAAAAAGAAAAAGGCGTTGGAGACCAGGAGATAGAAGATGATGAATACGAAGCCGATGGGAGACGAGAAATAGCTCCTCAGCTCCTTCTTGAATATTGCGATAGCGTTCTTCATGCTTAACCCCTCGTCAGTTTCGCGAAAACGTCCTCGAGGCTGGCGGTCTCGGCTTTGAGCTCGGACACCAGCCAATCCTTTTCCACGGCCAGCTTGAACAGGTCCAGGGAGACGTCCCGCTGGTCCGCACCTTGCACCGCCAGACGCACAAAACCGTCCCGGGCGTCGGAAATCTTCTCCGCCTTCTTCACGAAAGGCGCCGAAGCCAACTGACCTTGCACATCCGATCCCTTCACGGTCACGTATACCGTGGTGCCGGATGAGCGGGACATGAGCTCCCTGGGGGTGCCCTGGGCGACGATATGGCCGTTATTGATGATGAGTACCCGGTCGCTGGTGGCTTCCACCTCGGACAGAATGTGGGTGGAATGGATGACCGTCTTTTCCTGCCCCAGATTGTTGATCAGGCTGAGAATGTCCCGGATCTGGTTCGGATCCAGGCCCGAAGTGGGTTCGTCCAGGATCAGGACCGCCGGATCGTGGATCAGGGCCTGGGCCAGCCCTACGCGCTGGCGATACCCCTTGGACAGGTGGCCGATCAGCTTGTGGGTCACCTTGCCCAGGTCGCAATCCGAAATCACCTTTTCCACGGCGCCCTTGCGCTTATCCGAAGCCACTCCGCGGACTTCCGCCGAGAAGGTCAGGTAGGTGGTCACGTCCATATCGTGGTAGAGCGGGCAGCTTTCCGGCAGATAGCCGATTTGCTCTTTAACCTTCAAAGGCTGATCAAAGGTATCGTGTCCGTTGATGCTGGCCCTTCCCGCGGTGGCGGAAATGAAGCAGGTCAGGATTTTCATGGTGGTGGTCTTGCCGGCCCCATTGGGTCCCAGCAGCCCCACCACCTCGCCCCGGTTGATGTGGAACGAGATGTTGTCTATGGCGGTGGATTGGCCATAACGCTTGGTAAGGCCTTCGACATGAATCATGCTCAACCTTTCACGTTTTATCCAGGATCCCCTGATTGGGGAACCCCTCAAAATCGCGTAGGAATTTACTATGGCGGTAAGCGAAAATCAAGCGAACGGGGCGATTTTTACGCTCCGACCGTACTCCCGAGGTTACCCGCCGCATGCCGCGGTCGGCGCCGCCGGGCGCAGGACTCCGCGACGTGTTAAGGCCATGGGTTGAAAAGAAAAGGGACGGTCTACGGGACCGTCCCTTAGGCACTAGTGGTTTACTAATACCTGTTTGCCCCGCCGAAGGTGGGCGGCGGGGCGGAAGTGGTGGAGGCGGCGGGAATCGAACCCGCGTCCGAAATTAACTTGCCGGTCGCTCCTACATGCTTTTTTCCTGATTTGATTCTCGCTACCCGGAGCACCCAAGGAATCGGTTCTCCTGATCGCTAGCCTGGATTTTCTCAGCCTCCCCGCCCAGACATCGGGGAGACCCAGCCTCAGAGTATTCCAATTCGTCGGCCTTTAAGGCGGCGACCGACGAACCGAGGTCACCTAGCTATTAACTAGGCAGCCATTGCATAAGAATATGATTCTTCTGCATTTGTTTTTTTTCCGGTTTTTTTACGAGGCCAACCAGAATCCTCGGCATGCAACTATCGACTCATCCAATCCCGTCGAAACCTTGGCGCCCCCTTGGGTTGTGAACCCTCTAAGATACCAATTTCACTGTAAAAGCGCGAGGATATGGGTCTTTGACAGCTGGTTGAACTGGCTGATGGCCGAAGTCTGGGCGTTCTGGAGGATATCGTTACGCACCTTTTCCGTCAGAGCCTGGGCATAATCCAGATCTTCCACGTTGGAGAGGCCCTGGGTGAGGTTGACCTGCTGAGTCTCGTTTCCGGAAGCGGCATATTCCAGCCGGTTGGTAAGCGCCCCCTGGGAGGCCCGGGTATCATTCACCTTCCGCATGGCTGCGTCAATGGAAGCCATGGCGCTAAGGGCCGAAGCCGGATCAAGCAAGGATGCAGGCCCGGTCCCCAATGCGTTCAGGGAAAGGTCCGAAGCCGTCAAGGTAATGGAATCCCCCGGATCGGCGCCCGATTGGATATTGCCCGTCCCATCGGCAAGAGCACCGGTGCCGTCCAGCAGGTTTTGTCCGTTGAAGTCCGTGGATTTGGAGATCCGGTCGATTTCCTGTGAAAGCGATTGGAACTCCTTGTCCAGGGCGTCCCGCTGATCCTGGCCATATGCGCCGTTGGCGCTCTGAACGGCCAATTCCTGTTGTCTCTGAAGCATTTCACCGATGGACCCGGCGCTGCCGTCCGCGATGGACATGGCGCTCATGCCCGCGTAGATGTTCTCGGAAGCGCTCCGGTATGCCCTAATCTGCTTCTCGAATTCCCTGGCTATGGACAGGCCCGCGGCATCGTCCGAAGCCCTGTTGATGCGCTTGCCGGTGGCCAATTGCTCGAGGACCTTGGCTTTGTCCTTGCCGGTCTGGCTGTACTTTTGCGCGAGTTGATCGTTAAGACGTTTTTCTATCCGCATTGGCCCCAATCCTTTGTGGACCGTTCACGCATCCTTGCGAACGGAGCGACTCCCGTGATCTATATCGGCGGCATCCGGAAATACTTGAGACCTATTTTTTAATTTTACCCATCATAAATCGCCATTACTTCCAGTTTCCCAAAGGAGCTTCCCTGAATCCCCTCCCCTACAAAGCCTTGGCCCTGGATTTGGATGGCACCCTGCTGGACGCGAATGGTCTGCTGCCTGCCGGTACGGCGGCCATTCTCCGCACCCTTTCCGACATCGGAGTGCGCATCGTCCTGGCCTCGGGGCGCATGACCGCACGGGTTCTCCCTTACGCGCGGCAGTTGGGCATCCCCCTGGGCCTGGTCACCTACAACGGTGCCGAAATCCTGGAAGGGGGCCCTGATTCCTGGAATGCCGTTTCCACCCGTGGAATCTCCTCGGCCACTCGCGACGCGGTTTTCACACTGTGCCGCGCGCAAGGGGTTTTCCTGAATGTCTATGCGGCAGGTCAACTTTACGGGTACCATCCCGACGGGGACTTCACCTGGTCCAGGCACTATGAAACCAACTCCGGTGCCGTTTACGCGGGCAAGCACGCCAGCCTGGACGACCTCCCCCGCGAAGACATCGCCAAGCTGCTCGTCATCGGAGACGTCGGGAAGCGCGAGCGTCTCTTCGAAGCCTGGTCTCCCCTGCTCTCCGGCCATTGCGCGCTCACCAAATCCAATCCCGAATACCTGGAGTTCCTTGCCAGTGGCGTATCGAAGGGTTCGTCCCTGGAAATCTGGTTGGAGCGGAAAGCCATCGATCACCGGGAGCTGCTCGCGTTCGGCGATGCGGAGAACGATTTGGAAATGTTGCGGTTGGCAGGGCTGGGAATCGCCATGGCCAATGCCACTCCCGGATTGCGGGCCGTCTATCGGCGCGTCTCCCGCTGGACCCATGAAGAAGAAGGCGTGGCCAGGGAATTGACCGCCCTGTTCGGCCTTGCGCCTGCGCCCTGAATCGCGCTCCGGCCTCCGTTAGGGAAAGGGCGACATTTCCCTGTCCAGACTACGGTAATGCACCGCTTCCGCCACGTGTTGCTCCCGGATCACCGGGCTTGCCTCCAAATCCGCGATGGTGCGTCCCACCTTGAGAATGCGATCGAAGGCGCGCGCCGAGAGTCCCAGGGTTTCCACCGCCTGGCGGATCAGCTTTTGGGTCCCCGCGTTCAGGACGCAGTGTTTCCGCAATTGCGCCCCCGACATGAAAGCGTTGCAGAAGATCCCCGGGCCGCCGTCGCCTTGGAACCGGACCCATTGGATCCGCCTCGCCAACCTTACCCTTTCCCGGATGATTGCGGAGGATTCTCCGGATCTGGATTCCACCAATTGCGCGAACTCAAGGCTGGGCAATTCCAGATGCATATCGATGCGATCCAGCAAAGGTCCGGAAAGCCGGGCGCGATAGCGCATGATTTCCTCCATGCGGCACACGCATCGACGGTTGCGGTCCATCAGGAAGCCGCAGGGACACGGATTCATGGCGGCCCCCAGCATCATCCTGCATGGGTAAGCGATGGTTTGCGCGGATCGCGAAATGGTCACGGTTCCTTCTTCCAGTGGTTGGCGCAGACCTTCGATCACGTCGCGGTGGTATTCGGGGAGCTCATCAAGGAACAGCACCCCGTTGTGCGCCAAGCTCACTTCGCCCGGCCGAGACCATCCGGTACCTCCCACCAGCGCCTGCAGGCTTATGGAGTGATGGGGCGATCGGAATGGACGCCGGGTCGGAAAACTGTGCCCGGATTTCATCAAGCCCGCCACGCTGTAAACCCGGGTGGTTTCCAACGCCTCTTCCTCGCTCATGTCCGGAAGGATGGAGGGCAGTCGGCGGGCCAGCAGGGTTTTGCCGCACCCGGGGCTGCCCACCAGGAGAAAGTTGTGCGCGCCCGCCGCCGCCACCTCCAAGGCGCGTTTTGCGTGGGCTTGCCCCTTCACTTCGGAGAAGTCCAAACCATCTCCCTCCGGGGGCGGCTTCCAGGGTCCCCGTCTTCCCTGCTTCGGGAATTTCCGGGTCCGCAAAAAGTCCAGGGTCTCGAGAAGATTCCCTGCCCCGAACACCCCCACCCCTTCCACCAAGGCCGCTTCATCCCTGTTTCCCAGCGGCACCACCAACCCCGTCAAAGCGGATTGCTTGGCGTAGATGGCTGCGGAGAGCACGCCCCGAACGGGACGGATGGCTCCATCCAGGGACAACTCGCCCAGGAAAAGAAACCCTTCGAGAGGCAATGGTTCCAGTTGGCCCGAGGCCAGCAGGATTCCAATCGCCAAGGAAAGATCGAATGCGGTACCCTCTTTCCTGATCCCTCCCGGCGCGAGATTCACTGTGATGCGCTTGCTGGGCACGGTGAATCCCGAATTCTTCAGGGCCGCGAAGACCCGTTCCCGGGCCTCTTTGACCGCGGAGTCCGGTAATCCCACCATTGTGAACCCCGGGAGACCGGGAGCGATATCCACCTCCACGGTGATGGGATAGACATCGATGCCGGCGAGCGCGCAGGTGGTGATCACGGAAAGCATGCGTCCCCTATCCGAAAAGGGAAACCGGGGTTGCGAGCAGGTGTTTGTATGCCTGCAATATCTCCGTCTGGAGTTCTTTGCGGAAACGCATGGACAGGGCCTCAAAGGCGCGCTGGGGAGAACCGGTCGACAGTCCCGGAAAGGCCAGGAAGAGACCGTAGCGGCCGCGCAGGATTTTGATACCCCGCAAGGAAAGGCTGCCGTTCAGGACCACCGCCGCGGTCGCGATGACCTTTGCTTCCGGATGGGTGTTGGGTTCAATTTGGATCGAGGTGATTTCCATTTTCTTCTTTTCGTTCATTCATTATGAAAAAGGCTCCCGCGCCTTTTCCGGGACTATGCGTCCACGGCCGGGACCCGGGAGCCGACGCTTCGCGGACGGAACGGAATCATCCGCTCCGTCCGCGTTCGAATCAGGCCGCGGCCGCCAAGCGATATTCGCTCAGGATCTTCTCGGACATGTATTCATGCAGGGATTTGGTGATGGGGAAACAGAAGTTGTAGCCCTTGCCCTCCTTCTTGTTGTATTCCCGGGGGAACGAAACGAAGAGTCCGAATTTCCCTTTCACCACGCGGATGCTGTTGATCACGAACTGTTCGTTCAGGACCACGCGGACGAAGGCCTCGAGAGGGTTGTCCGCTTTCTTGTTGCGAAGAGGGTGGACGTTGATTTCTGTGATTTCGATTCCTTTGACGGACATCATTGACTCCTTGGTCATTGCTTGGCCGGTCGCCCTGAAGAGCTTCCGATCCGGTTCATAAACCATCCCGGCGCCTGGCCGGCCTTGACCGACCGTCCCTTGCGGGGCGGCGGCATCGGGCTCCAGACTGGATACCTTGGATGGTCGGAATGAAAGGAACGCAAAGAGGGTGCCAAATGCGGAACGGAAGGAAATCGGCGTCCCGGCCCCTTTCAGGGGCCGCGTTTCAGCCCGGGTCCGGGACCCAAATGCAATCGAAGGAAGTCAGGTGAAGAAAGGTGAAGGTCCGTGCATGAAGCGGCGCAATCGCCGCTTCACCAGGTCCAGTATTTTTTCCGGGCGATATCCTGAAGGGTCCAAGTGGCCCCATCCGCCAGAATGGCCAACACTATGGGATGCAGTCCGGACGCGGAGATCCAGAACTCGGACCGCCGCCCGTTCTCCCTGTCCACGGTAACGTACCAGGTGTCCATATCGCGAATGGCCGTGGTCCTGGAGCGGACCGATATGGTCGCGAAGCGTGGACGCGTGGTCATTTTTCCCTCGCCTCCCCAGTCCTGCAACCAAACCTCCTCGCGGTAACCTGCGCGTTGCGGCAGGGCCCGCAGGTAGACGAAGAGCATTTCTTCCGTATACACCGGCCAGCGGGAAAGAACGGTATCCAGGGCGGATTCCCCTCCGCTGGAGACGATGCGCAAGCGCGGCGGTGTGACGCGGCAGTCCAGGGAGCGATGTGAAACCCCCGGCCAGCTTTGCAAAGACTGATCCTGCCTCAGGAGGCGGAACGCCTCCTTGCGCGGCATCTTGATAGCGGTCTCGGAGGAAAAAGGGATTCCGTCCTCTTCTCCGGACACGGAAACGAGGGCATTGAGGATTTCCAACTCGTCCTTGCCCGTGGATTTGCGATCCGCCAGGCCGTTGGAGCGCAGGAACATCCTTTCGGTCACCAGTTTGCCGCGGCATTCCGATTCCCCGGTCTTTCCGCTTCGTCTGACCGAATAAGTCAGCACCTCCGCGGTCCCATCGTTCCAATCCACGGCGCGCGCAAAGGCTGTATCAGGTTTTGGAACCATTCCCGGCTTGGTCTCGTTCTCCTTCGCGTCGGGTTCCTTTTTCTCCTTCTCGGGCGGAGCTTCAACGGCCGGGGCCGTTTTACCCTGGTCCTTCTCCATGTGGCCTGCCGGTGCCGGAGGAGATCCCCAGACCAGAGAAGCCGAAAAAAACAGGATGGGAAGGGAGCGCATGACGCAGCGATTATAAGACATCTTCGGCCTCACGGGCGAGGGCAAAGCATGCCGAAGAGATGCCTGAGGGCGGATGGGATGGAGGCAAAGGCGGGCAAAAAAAAATCCGGCGAAAGCCGGATCCAATGTGTGGACAAAAGCGGGCTCGGCTTGCGCCCATCCCGGGGCTACTTATCGAAACCGAATTCCTTCATCAACCTGTCGGCCAGCTTGTCTTCGAAGTCGGGCGAGTTGAAATAACCGGAAGCGATCTTTTCCTTCGCTTCCTGGACCTTCTCGGCGCGCACGTCCGGCAAGGCATCCACATGGCGGGCAATGGACTCGGTAGAAGAGGAGGAGAGCTCCTTGGCCTTCTTGGAGAGGGACACGGAATCGCCCTTGGCGGTCTTTTCCGTTTTCTCCGGGCTTTTCCCGCCATTGGCGACCTTCTGCAGGTCCATACCGAATATTTGGGAGATTCTATCGATTTTCATTCCATCTTCCTCTATTCCTTATTATCGGATGATGGAGAGCGGAACTTAAATGTTTTTTAAGGAAAAGAATGATCCAGGGTCCGGGGCCCCTCAAAAAACTCAACGCGATGCCAATTCCTCTTCATTATCAACGATCTCGAATAACCGGTCGATGGAGGTCATTTCGAAAAGGTCATAGATGTCGTCCGAAAGCCGCATCAGGACCAATTGGCCCCCGGCCGCCTTCAGGTCCTGATGGCAGGTAATCAGCATGCCCACGCCGGAGCTGTCGATGAATCCCACATCTTGCATGTTGGCGACAAGGAACAACTTCTTTTCGGAAATCGCCTTCTGGATGGCCGCGCGGAAGTGGGAGACTTCGCTTCCCTTGATATGCCCGCTGATGTCTAGCACGTTCCACTTGCCGCTGGTTCGCAACTTAATGTCCATTCTTCCTCGATCCGATGCCGTGCTGGTTCAGGGGCAGGCTGACTGTGACGGTGGTTCCCGTCCCGATTACGGAGTTCAAAGTAATATTTCCTTCCAATGCTTGCACATAGTGCAGTGAGGTGGCCAACCCAAGCCCCGTGCCGTTGGGCTTGTTGGTATAGAAGGGTTCGAAAGCCCTGGCGGCTTCCTCCCGCCCCATCCCCCTGCCGTTGTCCCCGACCTGAAGAACCACCTTTTGGCCTTCAGCCCTGGCATCCAGGTCCAGGACGCCTTTCCCCTCAGGCAAGGCCTGGAGAGCGTTCAGGACGATGTTCAACAGCACCTGGACAATGATGTCCGGATCGCTGAAAAACCGAATATCCCCATTTTCTATAAATTGCCGGACATTTACAAGTTCCTTGTGGAAGGCCGGATCCTTTTCAAGCATGAACTGGATTTTCTTGAAAATCTCGGCGATTGAAACCTCGCGATTGGAGGGCGACCGGTCCCTGGCATAGTCCAGCATCCCCGTCAGGATGCGGTTCAACCTGGCCGATTCCGTGACGATCAGGCTGATCAGTTTGCGATCGGAGTCGCTCTGAACCACCGCATCCCGCAGTAATTGGGCCGACCCGCTGATGCTGGCCAACGGGTTCCGGATTTCATGGGCGATGCGGGCGGACATGGCGCCCAGGGCCGCCATCCGTTCCGACCGGAGAAGCGTGCGGGCCATTTTCCGTTCTTCCGTGAAATCAATCAACAGGAGCACGCACCCAAAGTACCTGCCGTTCCGGCTCAAAGTCTTTATCTGGATATGCAAAGGGACGTGCGAAGGCGTTTCCACTTCCAGCTCCGTGTAGGGAAAAAGTTCCCGGAGCTGCTCCATTTCCCCCAGGATATCCCCCTGAAGCAAGCTCTTCAGCGTTTCCCGCAGTCCCATGCCGGGTTCCAAAGCCATCCCCAGCCATTCTTCGCTGGGACGGTTTTTCAGTTTGAGCAGCCCTTCCGAGTCGAAGAAGAGCAGACCGGTGGGCAAATCGTTCATCACCGATTCGGCGCTGAACTGGTACAGTTCCTTGGCTCTTTGCGTGCCTTCCAATTCCCGACGCGCCGCCAGCAATCGCACGGAGAGCAGGGAGGAAAGCAGGGCGACCATGAAAAAGAGGGTGGTATACAGGAAGAAGCGCACTTGCACGGTTTCCACCAGCAACCGCGGAAGTCCGATGTCCAAGATGTCCGGCAGACCCAGATGCAGCAGGCCCGCATAACCGAACACCACTCCGGCCAGGGCCGCCGTAAGGAATGAACCGGCATAGCGGAAGAAGAACCCGGCGCTGAGGATGGTCAGGATGAAAAGCAGGCCATAGTCGGATAGATATCCATCGTTGGAAAAGAAGATGGCGCCTTCCACGAGCACTTCCACCAGGAACTGGAAAAACAGGAGGAAACCCACGGGAGACGTCCGGCTGGAGCGATTGGAGAAAAACCAGGTGGCCAGGTAAAGTATGGTGGACAGACCGTAGATCAGCACCAGGCCGCGGGCCAGGGATTCCTTGTCGAAGGTGAGCGCCGTCCAGAAAAGGACCGCGAACATGGCGACGCGGGAAGCCACCACCGCGAGGATATCCAGACCGGCATCCTCGGAAAAGGCGATGGCATAGGAGCCGCGCGGCCGGGCCCGCGCGGATTCGCTTTTTATCAACAGGTCCCCCACTGGAGGGTCGGAGTCGGCCAAGGCGGGACCCGGCTATCCCACGGTTCCGGGTACCTGCGCCGCGGCGGCGGTCATCCGACAGTCCCTGCCATCTCGAACATGGGCAGATACATGGCGACCAGCACGCCGCCGATGATCGAGCCCAGTACCACGATGACAAGCGGTTCGATCATGGAAGTCAGGGCTTCCACTGCGGCATCCACTTCATCGTCGTAGAAGTCCGAGATTTTGATGAGCATTTCGGAAAGACCGCCCGTGCGCTCGCCCACGGCGATCATCTGGATCACCATGGGAGGGAATACGCCCGTGGCCTTGAGCGGATCGGCGATGGTCTGTCCGCCCGAGATGCTTTCCAACGTCTTGTAGATGCCGATTTCCAGGACCTTGTTGCCCGAAGTCTTTGCGGTCACCTGCAGGGCGTCGATGATGGAAACGCCGGAGTTGAGAAGAGTGCCGAGCGTCCGGGTGAATCTGGAAATACAGGATTTGCGTTCCAGATCGCCGAGCACGGGGGTATTGAGGAGGATCTGATCGATCTTCAGCTTTCCCTTGTCGGTCTTGTTGTAACGGAACAGGGAGAAAAGCGCCAAGCCGATGCCGGCGATGATGGCCAGGATCCAGCCGCGGATGAATTCGCTGATGCCCATGACGATGCGCGTGGGCAACGGGAGTTTGGCGTTGCCTTCCTGGAACATGTTCGCGAAGATGGGCACGACGAACACCATCAGGATGGCGACCGCGGCCATGGCCACGATGGCGACGATGACGGGATAGGTCATGGCTCCCTTGATCTTGCGGCGGAGGGCGTCCGCCTTTTCCTGGTATTCGGCAAGACGCAATAGGATGGTATCCAGGATACCGCCGGCCTCGCCCGCCGCGATCATCTGGCAATAGAGTTCGGAGAAAATCTTCTTGTGCTTGGAAAGCGAATCCGCGAGGGTACCGCCGCCCTGGATGTCCGTCGCCACCTGCATGATGGCCTGTTTCAGCACCTCATGTTCGGTCTGTTCGGAAAGGATGTCCAGACACTGGATCAACGGCAGGCCGGCCGAAGTCATGGCCGAGAATTGCCGCGTGAAGCGCGCCATCACCTTGAGGGGCACGCCCCCGCCGATGTTGATCTTCCAGTCCATGGGCTTGCGCTTGATGGACATGGCCCGGATGCGCTTCTTGCGCAGCAGGACTTCCGCGTCCCCCTTGTTGGAGGCCTCCACCTCGCCCGCCACTTCCTTGCCTTGGGCGGTCTTGCCTTTGTAGAGCCACTTGGACATGAGACCTACCTATTCTGCGCTGTCGAAGTTTTTTCAATCTTCAATTTTGGATTTTGCATTTTGCCTTTTGAATTCTATCCGATTGAACTATCCGGCTAGTTCTTGAAATTCGCCGCCAACAGCCTTTCGAAATGCTCCGGATCCGGGGAACGGGCCAACGCATCGGTGCGTTCCACCTTCCGGGTCTGCACCAGTTCCACCAATTTCGCGTTCATGGTATTCATTCCGAATTTCTGTCCGGCTTCGATGGAACTCTGGATCTGATGGACCTTGTCGTCCCGGATCATGGCGCGTATGCCCGTGGTCATCACCATGACCTCCCAGGCCAGGGTCCGTCCGCCGCCTATCTTGGGCACCAGCGCCTGGCTGATCACGCCTTGCAGGACGAAGGACAATTGCGTCCGGATCTGGGATTTCTCGCCCGCGGGAAACGCGTCCACGATGCGGTTGATGGTCTGGGCGGCGGAATTGGTATGCAGGGTGGCCAGGGTCAAATGCCCGGTTTCCGCGATCGACAATGCGGCTTCCATGGTTTCCGTATCGCGCATTTCCCCGATCAGCACCACGTCCGGATCCTGGCGCAGGGCCACCCGCAACGCGGACGCGAAGGTTTCCGTGTCCGATTTCACCTCGCGCTGGTTCACGATGCACTTCTTGTGCTTGTGCACGAATTCGATGGGATCCTCCACGGTGAGGATATGGCCTTCCAATTCCGAGTTGAGCTTGTCCACCATGGCCGCCAATGTGGTCGATTTGCCGGAGCCGGTGGGACCGGTGACCAGCACCAGCCCCGAGGGCCGGTCAATCAGATCCGAGAAGGCGCGCGGCAATCCCAGGGATTCCAGGGACTGGATTTCATAGGGAATCAGGCGGATGGCCATGGCCACGCAGCCCCTCTGCAAAAACACATTGGCGCGGAAACGGGCCAGGTTCGCGACGCCGAAGGAAAAATCGTATTCCTTCTTATTCTCGAAATTCTTGCGCTGGCCCTCGTTCATCACGCCGTAGGCCAGGCGGAGGCAATCCTCCGGGCTCAAGGGATCCGTCATCATGGGCCGCAGGTTTCCATGCACGCGGAACAGCGGGGGCTTGCTGGTGGTGATATGGAGATCGGAAGCGCCCATCTCCACCATCTTGCTCAAGAGTTCCTGAATGCTTACCATGGCGCGGCTCCGGAGGGTGATGATTGGGCCCGAAAGGGGCGGATTCCCAAGATTCTCAAAATAGATAATATCATATTTTGGTGGATTTGATCACCTCTTGCGCGGTGGTGATGCCCGCTTTCAGCTTTTCCAGGGCATTCATGCGGAGGTTCATCACTCCTTCAGCGATGGAAACCTTTTCGATTTCATCCGGCGTGGCCCTGTCCACGATCAGTTTCCGGATCGCGTCCGTTATCGGGAGCACCTGGTGGATGGCTATGCGCCCCTTGAACCCGGTTCCCGCGCACACCGTGCAGCCGGCTCCCTTGTAGAAGGTGATCCCCTTGGCTTCCTGATCGGTGATCTCGAGCAGGCGCAGCTCTTCCACGCTGGGATGGTCCTCGGTCTTGCACTCTTTGCAGATCCTGCGCACCAGGCGCTGGGCGATGACCAACCTCACCGAGGTGGCGATCAGGAAGGGTTCGATGCCCATGTCCGCCATGCGGGTGATGGTGCTGGGGGCATCGTTGGTGTGCAGGGTGCTCAATACCAAATGGCCGGTAAGCGCGGCTTTGGTGGCGATCTGGGCCGTTTCCAGATCGCGGATCTCGCCCACCATGATGATGTCCGGATCCTGGCGCAGAAACGATTTCAGGGCCGCCGCGAACGTCAGTCCGATATCCCCGTTAACGGCCACCTGGTTGATACCTTCCAGGTTGTACTCCACCGGATCTTCCGCCGTCATGATATTGGTGTCGGGGGTGTTGATGGAGGATAGCGCGGAATACAGGGTGGTGGACTTGCCCGAACCCGTAGGCCCGGTAACCAGAATCATGCCGAAAGGCGAGTTCAGGGACTCCTTGAAATCCTGGAGGCTTTTCTCCGAGAAACCCATCTTGCTCATGTCCAGGTTCAGATTGCTCTGATCCAGGATACGCATCACCACCTTTTCCCCCCAAATGGTGGGGAGCACGCTGACGCGCAGGTCGATTTTCTTCATGCCCAGGGAGAGCTTGATGCGGCCGTCCTGGGGCAGCCGGCGCTCGGCGATATCCAGGTTGGCCATGATTTTCAGGCGTGAGACAATCGCTCCTTTGAGCTTGTAAGGCAGGGTGGTCTGTTCGATCAGCGTACCGTCCATGCGGTAGCGCACCCGCACGGATTTTTCATAGGTCTCGATGTGGATATCGGAGGCCCGCACTTTCACCGCATCGTTCAACACCTTGTTGACCAGGCGGATCAGGGGCGCCTCCATGAGGTTGTAATCGGTGCTGGCGTCGTCCTCGGTCGTGTCCTGGACTATTTCCAGGTTGCTGTCCTCCACGTCCTGCAGGATGCCGTCGAACCCGGTGGTGCTGATCGACGTGATGTAGTATTTCTCGATAGCCTTCTTGACCTGGGATTCCGGGGCCATCCAGACGCGCACATTGCAGCCGGTCAGGAATTTGATGGCATCCACGACGAATATGTTTTTGGGGTCGCCGATGACCACGTGGATGATGCGTTCTTCTTTTTGGACGGGAATCACCCCGTATTTGATGGCCATCTCCTCCGGAATCAGGGAAACGATGGCGGAAGGCAATTCCATTTCGCTCAGGTTGACCACCTGGGTATTGATCTGGGCCGCCAATTGCCAGACGATGTCGTCCACGGATGCGATGGCTCCCACGGACACCAGGTTTTCCCCCAGACTGCGTCCGTTTTCCAGCTGGCCCTTAAGGGCGTTCTGTAGCTGGTCCTGGGTGACCACCCCGTCCCTGAGGAGTATTTCGCCTAATTTTTCTGACAAAGGAAGCGGTGCCTTTCTTAGGGAAGTGTCCGCCTTCCCCAAAAGCCTTTTTTTCGACGTTTTTTGTGTATATTGTAATCCTGATCCACCCAAAGAATCCACACCGGGAATCCATTTGCAAAAGCCGGTTTACCAATTTCTTACCTCCGCGGGCTTTGCCCCGGTCGTATTAGCCCTATTGGCCGGTTCTTTACTGCTCTCCGCCTGCCAGGAAAAGCGCCCGATTTCGGGCAAAGTGCCCACTGTGGCCCTTAAAAGCTATTCGGGAGAGACCTTCACCCTGGCCGGAGACGACAAGGAAGTGACCTTGCTGGTGTTCTGGGCTACCTGGTGCCAACCCTGCCTGATGGAAGTGCCCACCCTGGTAAAGCTTCATGAAAAATACCGCGACCGGAATTTCCGGGTGGTTTCCATCAATGTGGACGATCCCGAGGGGCAAAAAGTGAAATCCATCGCCCGGGACTTCGGAATCAACTATCCGGTTCTCATCGGCAACGAGGATATCATGAAGCAGTTCGGCGGGATCGTGGCCCTGCCTACCTCATTTCTCATCGGCCGGGACGGCCGGATCCGCGAAAAGCTCCAAGGGTTGCAACCGGAAGAAGAGTTGGAACACATGGTAACCGAGGCGCTTAGCCCGGCCGGATGAAGCCACCGGTCCACCGCTTGTAGCAACCCGTTTGCGGATGGAATGGTAAGATTCCGCCCGATCTTTGTTATCTTTGCAAATACGCCGGGGCACCCAACGCTCCATCAACCATTGGAAACCTGATTATGGGAAAAAACCTCTACCACAAGGTCTTCGACAAGCATGCCGTCGGACAATTGTCTTCCGGTCAATACCAGCTTTTCATCGGACTGCATCTCATCCATGAGGTCACCTCGCCTCAAGCCTTCTCCATGCTCAAGCAGAGGGGGCTCAAGGTCCGCTTTCCCAAGCGCACCTTCGCCACCGTGGATCATATCATTCCCACCGAAAGCCGCGAGCGCCAACGGCCGCTCCGGGACGTTCTTGCGGAAGAAATGCTGGTGGCCATCGAGGACAACACCAAGTCGAACGGCATCGAATTCTTCGGCGAGGGCTCCGGCAATCAGGGCGTGGTCCATATCATCGGACCGGAATTGGGATTGACCCAGCCCGGCCAGACCATCGCCTGCGGCGACAGCCATACTTCCACGCACGGCGCGTTCGGATCGCTCGCCTTCGGGATAGGCACCTCCCAGGTGGCCGATATCCTGGCCACCCAGACCATGAGCATGTCCAAGCTCAAAGTGCGGCGGATCAATGTAACCGGTAAGTTACGCCCTGGCGTCTACGCCAAGGACGTCATCCTGGCCATCATCAACAAACTGGGCGTGAACGGCGGCGTGGGCTACGCTTACGAATACGCCGGCCCGGTCATCTCCGCCTTCTCCATGGAAGAGCGCATGACCCTGTGCAACATGTCCATCGAAGGCGGCGCCCGCATCGGCTACGTCAACCCGGATGAAAAGACCTTCGACTATCTCAAGGGACGCAAGTACTCCCCCACCGGCGCGGAATGGGACAAAGCCCTGGCCTATTGGAAAAGCATCGCCTCGGATGCGGATGCCCAATTCGACGACATCGTCGAACTCGACGGTTCGGCGCTGGAACCCTTCGTGACCTGGGGGATCACCCCGGCGCAATCCCTTCCCGTAACGCGCGCCATTCCGGCCGTGGAGTCCTTCCCTTCCGACGAGCGCCCCCTCATCCGGGAAGCCTTGGAATACATGTCGCTGGAAGAAGGCCAGACCATCTCCGGCATCCCCGTGGACGTGGTCTTCATCGGCTCCTGCACCAACGGGCGTCTTTCCGATCTCCAGGAGGTGGCGCGCCTGGTCACGGGCCGCAAGGTCTCCCCTAAGGTGAAAGCCCTGATCGTTCCCGGTTCCATGGAAGTACAACGCCAGGCAGAGGCCCTGGGGCTGAAGGAAATCTTCCAGGCCGCGGGATTCCAATGGCGCGAGCCCGGATGCTCCATGTGCCTGGCCATGAATCCGGACAAACTCCAGGGGCGCCAGATCTGCGCCTCCACTTCAAACCGTAATTTCAAGGGCCGGCAAGGCTCGTCTTCCGGACGCACCTTGCTGATGAGCCCGGCCATGGCCGCCGCCGCCGCCATCGAAGGCAAGGTATCGGACGCCCGGGTCGTGTTCGCCTACGCAGATGCCCCCGTCGGGGCCGGCAAGGAAAAAACATGAGCGTCGCACAAGCCATCATCGCCAAAGTCCAGGCCCGCGCCATTCCGGTGCGCGGCAACGATATCGATACCGACCGCATCATTCCCGCGCGCTTCCTGCGTTGCGTGGTATTCGACGGGTTGGGCGAACATTCCTTCGAGGACGATCGCCTGGGACTGAAGGCCAAGGGCCAGACCCACGCCTTCGACGACGCCCGTTACCAGGGCGCCGGCATCCTGTTCGTGAACAAGAATTTCGGCTGCGGATCCTCGCGCGAGCATGCTCCCCAGGCCCTCATGCGCTGGGGCATCAAGGCCATCGTGGGCGAATCCTTCGCCGAGATCTTTTTCGGCAACTGCGTGGCCTTGGGGATTCCCTGCTTCACGGCCAGCGAAGCCTCCCTGGCGCGCTTGATGGACGCCGCGGAGAAGTCCCCCACCTCGGAGTGGACCGTGGACGTGGAGGCCGGTCTTGTCAAAGGTTCCGCGGGCGCGACGCCCGTCCAGGAATCCGCCACCCTGCCCCAGGGGCCCAAGTCCCAGTTCCTGAGCGGACGCTGGAACTCATTGAACGAACTGTTGCTCAACCTTCCGGTGGTGGACAAGGTCGCCGCGGGCCTTCCCTACGTATCGGGCTGGTAAGGCGAAACGGATGCCCGCACGCACACCGGTCACCCAGGCTCTGCTCCGCAAGTACTCCCAGGTCTTCCCCGTCGGCTCCGCCGGCATTAAGCATACCGATCGCCTGATCGCCCGGCGCCAGGCCCATCTCAAGGAACTGGACGGCTTCGCCGTGTTTTCCGGCGTATTCCGCGAGCCCGGAAGCGAGCATATCTGGATCATGAGCGGCTTGCGCATCTTCCAGGAACCGGCCCTGATCCATCTCACCGGCATCAATCAACCCAAAGTGATCCTGGTGCTGAATCCCAAGGGCAAAGGAAAAGAGAAAGAAGTCCTTTTCATTTCCAAAAAGGATCCGGCCAAGGAGTTCTGGGACGGCGTCCGCTTCGGGTACCCGAAGGATCCGACCCCGGAAGGCAAACGCGATCTTCAAGAGTTGCAGGCTCTGACCGGCATCCAGGACGTGCGCCCTTTCGAGGAGTTTCCGGAATACTTCCAGTCCCTGGTCAAGTCCGCCCCGAAACCTTTCGGTTACGGGTTCTACCATTCCTACAACCCCAAGGTCGAGGGCGGGAAGAAAATCATCCGGACCAAGACCGATTACAATTGGGAATTCAAGGAACAGCTGGAAAAGCTGGCCCGGAAATCCGGACGCAAAGACTTCGAGATCCGCAGTTGCGTGGACCTGCATTTCCGCCTGCGCCTGCCCCTGGAGCCGGAACAGATCAAGGATGCCGATATCGCCGTGCACCATACCGGCGAGGCTTTCGCGGAAACCCTGGCGGCCATGAAGACTTTCGACAACGAGAATGAACTCTCGGCCCATCTGGAATACGGCATGAAGAAGCGCAGCGCGTCGGGCCTGAGCTTCCCCAACATCGTGGCTTCCGGCAAGAACGCCACCATCCTGCATTATCTCAAGAACGACGAACCCATCGCTCCGGGCTCCCTGGTGCTGCTGGACTTCGGCGTGCGCTACGGCACCATGCACGCGGATATCACCCGCACCGTGCCCCACAACGGCAAGTACAATCCCCTGCAGGCCCTGTTATACGGGATCGTCCTGGACGCCAACAAAGAAACCCAGCGCAACGCGCACCCGGGCGAAACCATCCGCAATCTGAACAAGAAGACCTGGCAGTTCCTGGAAGAGCAGTTGCAAGCGCGCTTCTTTTCACGGGGCGGCAAGGCCATGCGCTCCTATATGGGCCAGCCGCATGGCGTGTCCCATTTGATGGGCGAACAGGAACACGACGGAGATCCCCACCGCATTTACCAGGACTATCCCCTCCAGATAGGCTGGCAGATCTCCAACGAACCGGGGCTTTACGGCCACTTCGCCGTGACCCTGGACGGGCGCAAATACTCGGAATGGATAGGCATACGGGTGGAGGACGATTTGCTGATTACCAAGGCCGGCTGCCGCAACCTGTGCGCCGAGGTACCCAAGGAAATCGGCGAATTGGAAGCCCTTTTGGCGGGGCATCGGCCGGCGGGACGCCCTGCGGTAAATCCCCGGGCCTGACGATATCATTTATATTTAATTGGCCAAAGAAAACCTTAAGTCAACGGCGGAACATGAGCGACGATAAGAACAAAGATCCCAAGGCAAAGCCTCCCGCCTCTGCGGCCTCCCCCACGCCCCCGGTCGCCGGCGCCGCGCAACCGGCCAAGAAACCCGCTCCGGCGGCGCCTGCCAAGCCCGCAGCCCTGGACGGAGCCAAGGACGTGAAACCGCCCTCAGCCATTCCCAGGGCGCCCAAGCCCGCCAAGGACCCCCTGAAGGAAGCCGACCTCTATCCTTCCGAGGACGAGGACGCTGAAGAAGAGGATGAGGACGGCGCGGAACCCCTCTTCGGCGACGAAGGCGGCCTGGAAGAAGAGGCTGTCCTGGAAACCACCCTGGGTACCACCGACACGTCCGAGCGCATCATCCTTGTCGTGGACGAGGAAGGACAGCGCCGCAACGAAACCGTCGCCATCATCAGCCAGATCCTGCCGAATGCGGTCATCGAAGTGGCCAACGATCCGGAAGAAGCCCTGGGCATGATGGAAGAAGGCGATTTCGATACCTTCGTGGTGAATTTCCTGATGCCCGGGTACAGCAGCTCGCCCTTCGTCAAGGCCGTGGCCAACCATCCCGAGCATCCCCTGCTCATCGGTTTCGCGGCCGACAAGATGTCCGATGCCGTGGATCCGAAAAAGGGCCTGAAAATCATTCCTCTCAAGCGCCTCTTCGACCTGGATACCAGCAACGCGACGGAAACCCCCGAAGGCGAAGCCGCCGAAGAGTAATCTCCGAAAGGAAAACAGGCTCCAACAAAAAACGCCGCCCCATCGGGAGCGGCGTTTTTCATTTCCATCCGTCAGGACCGGCTAAGGAGGGGTTCCCTGGAGCAGTCCGGCCAGCTTGGCGCTTTCCTTGTTTCCCCCGAAGGCTTCCTGGGCCAAGGCGTTCACCTTCAGATTGTATGGATCGTCGCTCTTGGCCTGCAGCAACTGGGACCGGGCCTGTTCCTTGTCCCCGCGGAACAGCGCCAGCTTGGCCTTCAACAGATGCGCCTCGGTCTTGCGATGCTTGGCCACCAGCAGGTGATCCAGGATTTTTTCGCAAGAGGAGTATTTGGCCATGGCATAGTCCAACTGGGCCTCTTCCCACAGGGCTTCCTTGGCCATGGAACCGCAGGACATCCGCTTGAGGCGTATCAGGGACTTCTCCGAAGCGGAGAAAAAGCCCAGCTTGCGATGCAGGCGGGCGTCCAGAAGCAGGTTGCCGGGATTCCCCGGGTTGCGGGACTCGCCGAAGGCGACAACGCGGCGCGCTTTGGCGGGCTTGGCGGTGGAGATATAGTATTCGACCAGGCGGGACATCAGTTCATAGGACTTGGGGAACCGGCTGATTCCTTCCAGCCATACCGCTTCCGCGCTTTCCCATCTGCGGTCCAGGAAGAGCGCTTCCCCCCATTGCAGGTAGATGATTTCCTCGGCCTGGATTTCGTTACGTCCCGCCGATAGCATGCGCGCGGCTTCCCCGTATTGGTTGGTGCCCATCAGGCACAGACCCAGGACGCGGGAATAGCGGGCGTTGTTGGGCTCGGCGCCATGGGCCAGGTTTGCGTAGACCAGGCCTTCCTTGAACTTGCCGACCTGGATGAGGCAGCGGGCGTAATCGTAATCCAGTTCCGGAAATCCGAATCCCGCCAGGGCGGTATCGTCACCGCGTGCGCGCAGCAGGTATTCCAGATGGTAGCGCGCGCGTTCCGCCTGCCCGGCGTCCAGGTACAGCGTGGCCAGGCGGGCCCGCAGGTCGTCCTGTTCCGGCGTGATGCGCAGCGCGTGTTCCAGGTACGCCGCGCCCTTCAGGGACTGGCCGGCGGTGAGGTAGAACTGGCCCAGCAATCCGTTGATATCCTCGTCTTCGGGATTCTGGGTCTTGGCTTCCAGCAATGCCTTTTCGCCTTTGCCCCATTCTCCGGACATGGAATAGCACGAGCCTATCAGCGCCAAGAGGGAGGCATCGTTGGGCAGCACCTGGCGGATCTTTTCGAACTCCTTGGCCGCGGCGGTGAACTCCTGCATCTGGAACAGGTAATAGCCCAGGTCCCAGCGGGAGTTCAGAGTGACCCGATCCTCGTAGCTCATCTTGGTGGCGCCATTGGGGAGATATTCGATGACGGCGGGGGTTTCCGCAGCCGGGTAAATCAAGGCGCCGGAAACCGCCAGAGCGGCGAAGGCGAAGGTTCGGAGGAGTATACGCGAGAGGACCATATAAAGTCATTCTAGGTGGAGGCGGCAAAACCTGTCGAGAAGGAAATATAGGGGGAAAGCGGGGACAGCGAATGTCCCGATAAATTCTCAAATACTTAAAAATCAATGACTTATATCAAAATAAGGAGGCGAAGCAGGACCTGTCCGCCCCATCTTCGCCATTCAGGCAGGCCTAGGTGTGAAAAACGGGGTAAAATGAAAAGGCGGCCCCATACATCGGGCCGCCTAAGTCACTGATTTGAATGGAAATATATCCTCAAGTGGAGGCGGTTGCGGCCTGGAGGCTGGGGGCCTGCCCCATCTTCTCGTTGGCGGTTTTCCAAAGCTCGGCCAGGCGATTGCCCTGCTTGGACATGGTCTCTTTAAGGGAGGCAAGGTTTTCACCCGGATAAGGGCGGGATTCCACGAAGGCTCGGTAGTATTCCAGGCCATCTTCGAGATTGGCTTTGAACACGGCCAGGTAGGCGAACGCCTTGGCGTCCCCCGCGGAAAGCTTATCCACCAGCTTGCCATAGTAATCCACCGACATCACCAGATCCTTGGAAAACATGTGAGGGCGATCGGCGGGCACCAGGGATCGGCCCCGGCCATAGATATGGTTCACCATTTCCCGCAAGGTATACAGTCTGTCGAAATAGGCGATGTTGGGGCCCGGGCATACCGATACGGGATTCTCGGCCTTGATGATGCCGAGGTTGATCAAGGCGCCGTTTCCGAGCTGATCGCAGATGCAGCTTTTCTGGTACACGGCCTGAACCTTCTGATCCGCCGTGTTCGAAGGAGGCGCGGTTTCCAGGCCCATGGCCGTAAGCTTCATGCCCTGGTATTCCTTGGAGGCCGTGCAGATGGGCTTTTCCGTGAACTCCGTATTGGACACCAGGAACTTTTTCGGACAGGGCGAACCGGGCTTGCCGCCGTCGATCTGCTTTTTGGTCCATTGCTCCGAAGTGGAGTTGCGGAGGTTATTGAAGACAACGCCCAGCGGCGACACGTCGCTGAGATACAGGTCCTCTTCCTTGGCGGCCGCCAACTGCTGGCGCGTGCCGTTATCCAGGGCCGTGGCCTCCGGAACCAGCAGGAACGGGCTGGCCCAGCCGGTGGCATCGATGCCGTAATAATCCATCAGACGTTGCACTTCCGCATGGTTGCCGATACCGCCCTGGGCGGTGACGGGAATATCCCTATTGCGGGCGACGGCGGGATAGGTCCGGCCTTTCTTCTCGTACCAGGAATTGATCATGGGTTCGAAGATTTCCGGGAACTTGGCGCGGTTGTCCTTGAACTCCTGCAGGATGGGGCCCATCAGGTAGCCGTCCGAGGCGAAGGCATGGCCGCCGCAGTTGAGGCCGGATTCGATGCGGAACTCCCGCACTTCGATGCCTTTCTTGGCGATGAACTTGCCCTGGATCATGCTGGAGCGATAGTCCGAGACCTTCAGGATCACGCCCTTCTTCGCCGGACCGTCGTCGGTGCGGTAGAAGTCCGGAAAGCTCTCCATGTAGCCATACAGGGTGGGATTGATGCCGGCTGAAAACACGATATCGGCCCGGATGGTGGACATGGCGAAACCGCGCAGGGCGGACTTGGCATCCGCATGCTCCATGCTCATCAGGTGGCCTTCCCTATCATAGGTGAGCCTGTCGAGCTTGGTCATGATATTGCAATCGATTTTCCCGGGTACGATGGCCTGGGTCAGGTCGATTTCCAACTGGCGCTTTTGCGGCCCTTCCAGGGTTCCCAGGTAGGTCTGGTACATTTTCCGGACCGGGGAGGTATCCGGCAAGAGCTCGAAATACTTGATCTTGTCGTTGCCGGCTTCGAAGGGCAAGGCGCGGATTTCCTCGATTTGCCCTTTAACTATCACATCGATCATGTTCAGATACGCAGTGATGCGGCGCGCCCGGGCGTCCGGCTGGGAGGCGGTTACGGCCTCGAAGGGCAGCCCATACTGGGCCGCATAGTGCTTGCGGATCCGCTCGATGAGGAGATCATCCACCAGGGATAAAACGGAGGAGATTCCGAACTTGGCGACACGCAAGGGAGTGTCGATCGTGAATCCGGTTCCCATGATGGGGATATGCAGATAATGATGAGTCTTGTACATGCCTACCTGACGATAAGTTGCATGGATAGTTTATTAAAAAAATCGGCTCCCAGGTTCCTGAACCTTGTAAAATGATGTCAGAATGGGGATATTACCCTGAATTCCACAGGTAAAAAAGTATGTAAGGCCCCAAAAAGAGCCTAATTGCCGGTGTGGAATTTTGAGAAGGTCACTTTGGGGAAGTTCTTCTCCATCAGGGTCATGCGGTATTCGTTGGGACAGAGGTAGACCAGATTGCCTCCCTTATCCATGGCCAGGTCATGCATGTTCTGGGATTTGAACTCCTGGACAGCCACCGCCTCCCCGGTAACCCATCGGGCCATGGTGATCGGCGCCGATTCCAGGCGGCAGCGCGCATTGTATTCCTCTTCCAGCCGGAACTTGATGACATCGAATTGCAGGACGCCCACCACTCCCAGAACCGGAATGGGACTGTTGACGGGAGAGAAAAGCTGGGTGGCCCCCTCTTCGGAAAGCTGCTTGAGGCCCTGGGTCAGTTGTTTGCTCTTGAGAGGATCTTCCAGGTAGACCCGGGAGAAGTGTTCCGGCGCGAAATCCGGGATTCCCATGAACTTCAGGTTCTCGGTTTCCGAAATGGTATCGCTGATATTGTACAGGCCGGGATCGTGGATGCCGATGATATCGCCCGCGTAGGCCTCGTCCACGACCGTCTTGTCGTTGGCGAGGAAGGTGGAAGGAGCGGCCAGGCGGACCTGCCTCCCGGTGCGGCAATGGATCACCTTGGCTCCGCGGAGGAATTTGCCGGAACAGACGCGCATGAATGCGATCCTGTCCCGGTGCTTGGGATCCGTATTCGCCTGGATTTTGAAGACGAAACCCGTGAAATTGGATTCGGTGGCTTCCACCATCCGCTGCTCCGCCTGTCTGGCCATGGGCGAAGGCGCATAGGCGACGAAACTGTCCAGGAGATGCTTGACCCCGAAGTTGTTGATGCCCGAGCCAAAATAGACCGGGGACAACTCGCCGCGCAGGTACTTTTCATGGTTGAACGGCTCCATGGCGCCATGGACCAGCTCCGCCTGCTCGCGGAACTCGGCCAGGTACCTGGGATGGAACCATTCGTCCAGACGAGGATCGTCCAGGCCGTCCACCTTGCGCATCTCCCCTTCCGGTACATCGGGATTGAAGAGATGCACGTTATCGTTCGCGAAAGAATACACTCCCTGGAAGAACTTGCCGTTGCCGATGGGCATGGTCATGGGCGAGCATTTCAGGCCGAGGACGCGTTCCACTTCGTCCATCAAGGCCACCGGATCCAGGGCGTCCCGGTCCATCTTGTTGATGAAGACGGTAACCGGGCACTTGCGGAGGCTGCAGACTTCCATGAGCTTGATGGTCTGGGGCTCCACGCCTTTGGCCGCATCCAGCAGCACCAGGACGGAATCCACGGCGGTGAGGGCCCGGTAGGTGTCCTCGGAGAAGTCCTGATGGCCCGGCGTGTCCACCAGATTGATCTGGCAGCCCTGATAGGGAAAGCTCAGCACGGACGAGGATACGGAAATGCCGCGCTGCTGCTCGATCTTCATCCAATCCGAGGTAGTGAATTTCTTGTTGGCCTTGGCGCGCACGTGGCCGGCCTCGCGAATGACCTTTCCGTACCACAGGAACTTCTCGGTAATGGTGGTTTTGCCCGCGTCAGGATGGCTGACGATGGCGAAAGTACGGCGCTTTAGGATTTCCTGGGTCATTTCCGCGGTCATGTCGTTCCGGAATTCGGGTGAAGGTGGTAAAAGTAGCAACCCGCGGGAGGATTGGCCGGATTGGGCCCGGGAATGGGTCCGCGACCGCAAATTCCCCGGGACCAGGTGCCGTCTTTTTTAAATTAAAGGAAACGGGTCCCGGCGCATGCGCGTGGGTGGATACCGGAAAGGGAACCGGCATGGTCGTATCGGGATCGGAACAGCAAGGCGCTTCGGGGAAGCCCGCGGGAAAGAACATACCGGCCTGGATGACCAAGGTGCCGCGGCCCAGCGCCGAATTTCCCCGGCGCTTCATCGCAGCCGATGCGGATCTTTCCGGATGGCCGGGCATCAAGCCCTACCTGGAGGAATTGAACCGCCGCTTCCTCCCGGACCGTGAATCCCTCCTGCAATGGATCCAGGACTACGCGGAACTCGGCGATGCCGTCCACGAAGAAGGCTCGCGCCTGTACATCGGGATGACCTGCTTCACCCAGGACGATGAAAAACAGAAAGCCTACCTGGATTTCATCGAAACGGTTGAGCCCGCCATGGCGCCGGTCATCGATGAGTTGAACAAGAAAGCCATCGCCCACCCGGATGCGCGCACCTTGCCCAAGGAAGAATACGGACAATGGCTGGAAGCGCTGATCATCAGCGTGGAATTGTTCACCGACGCGAACATCCCGTTGCATACCGAGATTTCCAAGCTGGCCCAGACCTACCAGAAGATTTGCGGCGACATGACCGTGGACTGGAACGGGGAAACCAAAACCCTCAGCCAGCTCACCCCGTTCCTGCAGGCCAGCGATCGGTCCGTGCGCGAAAAGGCCTGGATGAAAATGGCGGAGCGGCGGATCAAGGACAAGCAGAGGCTCGAGGATTTGTTCGATGAGTTGTTCGTGTTGCGCAACCAGGTGGCCCGGAACCTGGGGTTGAAGGACTTCGTCGCCTACAGCTTCAAGGCCAATCACCGCACCGACTACTCCCCCCAGGATTGTTTCCAGTTCCACGCCAGCGTGGAGAAGTCCGTGGTGCCCACCTTCCGGCGCGCCCTGGATTACCGCAAGGAGAAGCTGGGCCTGAGCGAATTGCGGCCCTGGGACCTTGGTTGCGACCCGCTGGGACGGCCTCCCCTGAAGCCCTTCCAGGAGGCGTCCCGCCTGGTGGAAGGCGTCGGAAAGATTTTCGCGCGCATGGATCCGGAACTGCACGGCTTCTTCCGCACCATGACGGACAAGAGCCTGATGGATTTGGAAAACCGCATCGGCAAGGCTCCCGGCGGCTACCAATGCAGCCTTAATGAAGTCCGCCTCCCGTTCATCTTCATGAACGCGGTGGGCCTGAACGAGGACGTCTTCACCCTGCTGCATGAGAGCGGCCACGCCTTCCACCTTTTCTATACGCGCGGCATGTCCCTGGGATTCAACCGCAGCGCTCCCATGGAATTCAGCGAAGTGGCCTCCATGGCCATGGAGCGCCTGGGTTCCCGCTACCTGGACGAGTTCTACTCGCCGGAAGAGCGCAAGCGCGCCATCCAGACGGAAGACGAGGAAGTGTTCCGGCTCCTGCCGTGGGTGGCCACCGTGGACGCCTTCCAGCATTGGCTCTATACCCATCCGGGCCATACCCAGGCGGAGCGCAAGAACGTCTGGCTGGGATTGGACAAGCGCTTCGGGTCCAATCTGGATTGGTCCGGCCTGGAAGAGTTCCGGGCCAATTCCTGGCATCGGCAATTGCACATTTTCGAGGTGCCGTTCTATTACATCGAGTACGGTATCGCCCAACTGGGAGCCCTGCAAGTCTGGTTGAAATCCCTGCGGGACGAAAAATCGGCCCTGGCGGATTACAAGCGCGGACTCAGCCTGGGCGGAACCCGCGGCCTGCGGGAATTGTTCGAAGGCGGCGGACTCAAGTTCGACATGCGCGAAGAGGCCATCCGTCCCCTGGTGGAAAAGGTCCGCGAGGAATGGGAAGCCGCCGTTGGAAAGGACGGAGCCCATGGATAAGCCGAAGCAGGACAAGTGGGATTCCGGCCGCGAAGCGGCCCTGGCCCGCTATCAGGCCGATCAGCAGAAGCATCTTGCCGACCTGATTCGTTTGACGAAAATCCCCAGCGTCAGTTTCGACGGATTCGATCCCAAGGAAGTGGAACGCTCCGCGGAATGCACCCAGGGCATCCTGGAAGCCGCCGGATTCGAGAACGTGGAAATCATGCGCGTGCCCGGGACCCACCCCTATGTCTATGGCGATTGGCTCAAGCGCCCGGGCGCTCCCACCGTGCTCCTGTATGCGCACCACGATGTGCAGCCGCCCTTGCGGGAGGAACTGTGGAAGACGCCGCCCTTCGAGGCGGTGGAAAAGGACGGGCGCCTGTTCGCGCGCGGCATCGCGGACGACAAAGCGGGCGTGCTCATCCACGCGGCCAGCGTGGCGGCCTGGCTGGAAACCGCCGGCACGTTGCCCGTGAACGTCAAGGTGATCATAGAAGGCGAAGAGGAAATCGGATCGACCCATCTGGGCGCCTTCCTGGAGAAATACCGCCATCGGCTCCAGGCGGATTGCGTGGTCTTGACCGATTGCAGCAACTTCGACACCGGGTTGCCCAGCCTCACGACCACTTTGCGCGGCCTCATCAGCATGGACGTGACGGTAACGGCGCTGGACCATCCTCTGCACTCCGGCATGTGGGGCGGACCCATTCCCGATCCCGTCCAGGGCCTTGCGAAAATCCTGGCCAAGCTCTCGGACGAATCCGGCCGGGTGGCGGTCCCGGGCATCTGGGACGACGTGATCCCTCCCAGCGCGGCGGAGATGGAAGACATGCGCAAGCTGGGCATGGAAGACAAGGTGTTCCGCGAACAGGCCGGTATCGGCCCCGGGGTGGAATTGTTCGCCCATGGACCCGGTCTCTTGGCGAAGATGTGGCGCGAGCCGTCCATCGCCGTGAACTCGATCCAGGCCGGCGGGAAGAAAATCGCCGGCAACGTGATCATGGATTCCGCCTGGGCGCGCTTGGGGCTGCGCCTGGTGCCGAACATGGATCATGCCAAGGCCATGAGCCTGCTAAAGGGATTCATCGAAGCCAATTGCCCTTGGGGACTCAAGGTGGAAGTGATCCCGGAACAAGGGGCCAACCCGTGGATGACCAAGCCCGATCATCCCGTCTTTTCCGTGGCCAAGAAATCCCTGGGCCGGGGCTATGGCCGCGAAGCCGTCATGATCGGGTGCGGAGGCACGATCCCCTTCGTGGATAGCTTCACGCGCGTGCTCGGGGACATTCCCGCCCTGCTGGTGGGCATCGAGGATCCCTACACCAACGCCCACTCCGAAAACGAATCCCTGGGGCTTGCGGATTTCCACAGCTCCGTGCGGAGCCAGATCCATTTCTTCGCGGACCTGGCCGCGGCCGCCGAGGCCGATCCCGGTTTCTGGGCGGGCAAAAAGAAGACATCGCCGGTTTGACTCCCGTATTCGACCTGGTAGTCGCCGGCGCAGGCGTAATGGGTCTGGCCTGCGCCTTGGAAGAGGCGCGGCGCGGCGCCAGGGTCGGCGTATTCGATCCGGCCGCCACCCAGGCCCAAGCTTCCCATGCCGCGGCCGGGATCCTGGTCACCCGCGACGCCCACGTGTTCTCTTCCCCCTTCCGGGAATTCTATGTCCGCTCCATCCGCCAATACCCCGAGTGGCTGGCGGCCTTGACGGCCTCGGCGGGCCGGGAAGTCCCGTTGCATAAGGGCGGCGACTACCTGATTTTCGACTTGGACGATCCCGCGGCCCGGGATCGCCTGGAGGCAAAATCGCGGCAACTGGATCGCGAACGGTCGCTTGCCTTCACGGTAACGGATACTCTGCCAAAGCACCTGCAAGCCCACAGCCCCTTGGCCAAGGTGAGGGTTTTCCACTTTCCCGAGGAAGCCTACGTCCAGAACCGCGAATTGCTTGCCGCCCTGCGGCTGGCCTGCGAAAAAGCCGGAGTGGTATTCCGGATCGGAAACCCGGCGCGGGCCTGGGAATATGCGGAGGGAACCACGCGTCTGACGTTTTCCGAGGACCGCTGGGAGGCGCGGCGGGTATTGCTGGCTGCGGGCGCCTGGAGTTTCCAGGCGCTGGAACATCTCGGCATTACCGCCCCCATGGTGCCCGTCAAAGGGCAAATGATCCGCATCCGGAACTTCCATGGCTTGGAGAGTATGATCCATTTCAACGACAACCTGTATCTGGTGCCCCGGGGAGACAGCCTGGTGGTGGGCGCGACCACGGAGCCCGGAAATTGGAGCGAAGGTTTCGACGGCGTCGGCGAGGCTTACGTGGAAACCCATTTGCGCCGGTTCCTGCCGGAAGTCTCCCGGGAACCGTTGGAAACCTGGTCAGGGCTGCGTCCGCGCACGCGCGATCGGCTTCCCTGGATGGGTTGGCTGGACCAGGAACGGGGTTGGGCCATATGCACCGGGCATTACAAATGCGGCATCAGCATGGCCCCCTTGGCGGCGCAATGCCTGTCGAAATTGTTGCATGGGGAAAAAGCACCCTTCGACCTCTCCCCCTTCAATCCGTGGCGCAAGCAGGGGTTGGGGAAAGTCCGGGTCTAGCCCGGAACAAGGGCCCCGGGCGGGGTCCTTCTCTCAGAAGAACAGTTCGTAATTCGCGCCCACCATGAGGTGGCGCCGGTCGCCGTATTGGATCAGTTTTTCCCGCAGGCGGAAGGTCTGCTGCGGTCCCAGCACGTACTCCACATTGGCGGCCAAGCCCAGGCTCAGGTCATTCGTCCCATTGTCCACGGGATATTGGCCCACCGATCCGGACAGATCCAGTTTCACCTGATTATCGAGGATGGGCTGCAGGAATCCCATGGTCACGTTGTGGGTTGGTTTCTGGATGCCATTGTCGGAAAAGGTATAGGCCAGCCTGGGCAGGAAATCGATGCTGCGCATTTTGTATTGCAGCATCGCATTGATGATATTGGTGCGGTTGATGGGAAAGTCCTGCGATGGATCTTCGGGATATTGCGATACTACCGCGTATTCGCTTTGGGTGAAGCTATAAAGCAGGGTGGTATGTAGTTTGGCATCTGACAATTGGAATTGGTGGTAGCCGCCCGTATTGAAATTCAGGAAGTTGGAGCTGAATTGATGGGCATAGGTTCCATCGGGAGCGATATTGGACCGGCCCCCGCCTACCCAGAAACTGGGATTGTAAGGTCCGGGCGTGAAGCGCAGCTCGACTTTCAGGTTGCGCTGGGTCTGGGAATAGATCCCCAGGTCCTGGGCATAGTTCCCCAACTCCATGCCGACGGAAACGCGGTTATCCAGCACCAGCAGCTTTTGGATGAGAGTGAAGCCGTCGCCGGGGTTGCCGCCCAGGAAGGGGTTGCCTTCGCTGTGGTATTCGAGCCCGAGATGGGAATAGGTCAGCTCCGTTTCGGAAACGATTCCGGAAAAGGGAACCGAGGAAACGACTCCCGCCTCGTACGCGCTGTTGGAACCCAGGAAGCCGGGAACGTCCGTTCCGCCGGAAGTCTTGCTGCTGAGCAGGTACTGCCAGCCGCGGGTGGTGGCGTTGAAAATGAAAATATCCTCGTAGTTCTTGGGATCGAAAGAGACATCGAAGGTATCCTGGGAGAAGGCGCCCAGGGATTTGTCCCGGGTGTAAAGGCTCAATGCGGCGTTGCTGAACAACTGGATTTTGCCGTCCCAGATTCCCACGCGCAAATCGATCCCGGGGACCAGGTTCTCCGCGGGCCGGGTGCCATGCAGCAAAGTATTGGTGCGGAACCGGGCGTCGGAACCTACATCGTCGGAAGCCTTGAGGACGCTGAATCCCAGATCGAATTTGGGCCCGCCGCCCAGGCCCAGGCGGATGGCGGTCAGGGTCTGGGCGAAAGTGCCCGGCACCGTGTCGATGCGGGTCCCGTTGCCGGTATCGTATTTCACCAGGTAGGCGGGGATTTCGCGCCGGCTTTCCCCGCGCACCACGCGCAGGGAGCCCCATTGGGATTCACCGGTGGTAAGATTGAGCACGGCCTCTCCGCCGCGCACCCGGGTTCCGTTCAAGGACAGGGAGTTGTAGAGCGGGTAGACATCCCCCGCCTTCAGGGACACCCAGGGACCGTATTTCACGTTCGCGGTGACACGATGGGCCGGTTGGCGGAAGCGGTCTTCATCGGTGCGGAGCAACACCTTGCCGTACGCCTCCACCTGTTTGTATTTGACGTTGTAGGCCGCTTCCGTGGCTCCTTCCAGCTCTTCGGAAACCGGCGTCTCGGGATCGCCCGTTATCAAAACCGAATCCGACCCGGGCTTCAGCTTGATCTCGCTTTGGGAAAGCACGCGGCCTTTCGCCTCTCCGTTCTTCCAATCGATTTTGGCCACCACCCGTCCGAACTGGCGGTAAGCGCCGTTGCGCACTTTGCGGACCGGCTCCGGGAGGCGGACGAAGAAGCGGGCTTCCTGCTTTGCGATGATTTCCGTGCGCTCATTGAAGAGCAGCAAAGTCAGTTGATGCACGCCCGACTTGAGCCCGGTCAGCCTGGCGTTGAGCAGGCCTTCGTTCACGGACAAAGGGCTGGTATCGGGATAGCCATCCACGAGCAGGACCATGCTGGCGGGCTGGCTTTCCGGCAAAGCGCACAACACGCGCAACTCCGGTTCATAGAAAACATCCCCGTCGATGGGGATGATGAAGCCGCCGGGAGAAGGCTCCGGAGCCAGGACTTCCGCGGGAACGGAATCGATCTGGACGGCCTGCGCCTCAGGATTCTGGGCCTGGGTTTCTCCCATGCCCTTCGGGGCCGGCGTGGACGTATCCAGGGTGTCGCCCCCTTGCTCCCGGGCATTGGATTGCGCCAGGGCGGCGCCGAGACAGGCGGCCAGAACCAAGGCAACGCCCCGTATGGTCCGCCAGGGAAACCGGGCTTCCCGATCCGTGTCCTGCCGCCCTTTAAAAGTTGGTTTCATATTCCACTTCCAAGGTGGTGAAGTCTTCCGTCTCCGGATTCACGAAATCCACTTCCAGGGTATTCTGCCGGAAGCCGACCTGCTCCAACTCGGAATCCGTGGCATCGGAAACCTTGATGCCGTTCAAATCCGAGACCGCTTTCTGTCCGCTCCGAACCACGGCGGTCAAATCCTTGGGACGATTGTAGACGGAAAGCTCCCCGTCCTGCACCAGGAAAATTCCCACGCCTTTCTCATCAGACTTGCAGGAGAACCGTCCCGCTAGGGCCGTGGCCTGGGTCTGGGCGTTTTCACATTGCACGGCCTCGCTCTTCTTCTTGAGGCCGAAGACCACTTCCCCCGCTTCCATATGGATCCGGCGCACGCGTTTATCCTTGGTCTTGACGCGCTTGAGGGTGAAAACGGACTTGGGCCGGATTTCCATGAACGCCTGATCGGGCAGCAACCGCAACACGGCTTTGCCATCGTTCCCGGACTCGATCTTGGACCCAGGCGCCACCAGATCGGAAGCCTGCAAATCCTTCTGCACCGCGGAATCCCCGGAAGTCACCTTCAAGTTCCCCTTGGCATACTTGACCACGCCAAGAGCGGGAGGCGCTGAAATCGCGAGCATGGGCAAAGCCAAAATCGAAACCACAACCGCCAACCGCATCTTTAAACCTGCCCCCACGAACATCGACCGGCTCTTCATTGGAACCTCAACCGCGTGACGGAATGCCTGCTCTGGTGGAACTCGCGGGCAAGCCGCTCCAGGTCTTCAAGCGAATACGGATGCCCGTTCAGGCGGATCTGGCCTTTGGCGGGGAGCTTGCCCGCCCGCGATTGATCGAAGATTTCGAAATTGTCGCCCAGGATGATTTTGAGCGCGGCCATGACCCGCTTGGAATAATCGTCCCCGAACTTGATCTGGTCCTGCAGGGTTTTGATGTCGCTGATTTCAGAGGCCGGAATGGAGGAGCCCCCCTCCAGGCGTTCGTCCACCTTGAAGTAGAGCGGGTCCGAGTAGAGGTAATCGGATGTGGGTCCGCGCAGGATGGCCCGAGCCCTCCACACATAGGTCATCCCCGGTTCCAGTTGCGGCAGGCCGCTGGGATACGGTGTGGGCGAATCCTTGAAGATGCCGAACTTGGCGAACTCAAGGCCGTCCATTGCATCCTTGGGATTGGTTCCGGAGGGCAATTCATACACGAAGATTTCGATCTTCGGCTGATCGGGAGGGTAATCGAATTCCACGGTGTTGAACAGTTCCGAAGCCACTTTGAATATCGGCGTGATGGTGTAGAGCGGAACGGGAGTGGGATTGGTGATTTTGGTCCCGGGATACAGGGCCTGGATCATCTTCACGAAACGCAGGCGGCCGATATTGCCGCCCAGGGAATCCACCTGCACGGTAACGGAATTCTGAGCGATGCTGGAAACGTTTTCGCAGGTCAGACTGAACTTGAAAATCAGATCCATCTCCGGCGCCCCATGCCTGTCCAGGATGAGATTATAGAGCGGGCTGTTGGTGAACGCGGTGCCTCCCACTTGCCAGGGAAATTCGAAAACCTCGTTGGACCTGAGCGTAGTACCGATGGACGCGGCGTCGATGGGTCCGCTGACCCGGTCGAACGCGACGATTTGCTCGCCTTGGTGATGGCCGCGGGAGGTATCCGCCACGATTTGCATGTGCAGCCTGAGACTGTTGGAATATGGCTGGTTGGCCAGGGCCGGGGACATGGTCAGGAAGAAAAGGGTCGGGGCATTCGCCTGATGTTCGGTATCGAACCAACTGGGATCGAAATTGGTCACGGTATATTGCAGGCCCGGAGTGGTGACCGTCAGATTGGCGGCCACGGCGGCCGCGTCTTTGCTCACCTCCGGGCAGGCATCGACCAAGGAGCGGGCCGGCGCATTCCCCGCCAGGACGGCGATGCAGGCGGAGAGGAGCAGGAAAAACCTAGCTGTGCCCAAAGTCATGCCTCCCTCTCCCGATGCCGAGGACGAATCATCCTTCGGCAAAAATGCCTTTTGTGCGGGCCCGAGTCCGTGTCCTGGATCACACTAGTGGAACCGGGAGCCGACAGACGGCAAAAGGTACTAAAAAGGTTCGAAAAAATCGGTGGCGGAGGCGGCGGCGATCAAGGGGTAGGCCACGAAACTCACCGGAATGGAAAGCCGCAGTCGGGGCTCGGGTTCGGCATCGCCCAAGCGGACATTCTTGGGTAAGGCCGGGCCCGTGAAATGGAACCAGAAACCGGATCGCAGGTTTTCCGCCGCCTCCACCTTTCCGTTATGGCAGTATAGGTGGTAGAGAAGCTGCGCCATGCTCCGGCTGTTCAGGTCATGGGGAAATCCGTCTTCCAGGATGCGCTCCGCCATGCGCCAGCAGCGCGCCGCCCAGGCGGCGTCCCAGCCGAACCCCAACTCCCGCATCTCCCATCCCGAGGCCGCATAGGTGCTTAGCCCCGTGAGAACCAGACCGTACAACTCGAAGACGTAAGGATCGTTGACGCCCGCGTCGAACGCATTCCGCAGGCAGGTTTCCGCGAATACGAAGTATCCCAGGTGATATTGGATATCGGCCAGTTCCAGCCATCCTTGTCCGTTGCGGGGCGCGCCTTCCAATCCCCGGCTGTAGTATTTGCGGGCCTCTTCCCACTGCCCCTGCTCCTTGAGGAATTTCCCGTAGGCGATCTGGATCTCGAAGAGGGAGTCCTTCCAGGAAGACTTGTCCCGCAGGAAGCCCTCCCAATCCTCGTCGGACATCAGCATGCGCAGCAGGTATCCCTTGGCGGCATTGGCCCATTTGTTCTTGGGATCCCCCTTGAGGATTTCATCTACCAGGCCATTGGCCTTGGTGAAATCCTTGCGGCCCAGATAAAGCGCGTACAGGTTCCTCCAGGCCACTTCTTCGCAATCGGAACCGGCCTTCAGGACGCCGCGCCATTCCTTTTCCGCATCGGCGGGAAAACCGGCGAGGAAAATCAAGAGCGCGCGATCCACCCGCAGGGTCGATCGCAGCTTGGGCGGAGCCTGGTGCGACAAGGATGCGATCTCCTCCCCCGCCTCCTGCACATGGCCGTCCAGGAGATTCCGGAGGGTTTGCAACAAGCGCCGTTCCTGGGCCGTCAGATTATGCAGTTGCCAATCGGATGTCTTGATCATGACCGCCGCCTGGGCGGAAGAGGCTTCCAGAAAGGGCCTCACGGCGACGGGACCCAAGGTGTCCGGATACGCCAGATAGAGTGGGACTTCCCGGGTTTCCCCGGCCTTGGTTTCCCCGGGCGCGTGCAACTCCAGATATTTGCATCCGCTGCCGGCCGCATACGCCCAAGCGCCGAGGAGCGCGTATACAGCCAATTTCATGCACACAAGTTAAAAGCAATAAGGCCGCCGGCAAAGCCCGTAAGCCTCTTCTTCGCGCGCGCCGGCCATTCCTTGCATCGGCCCGGTTTAGCCGCCGAAGCCAATTTTGTACCTTTTGCCGCAACCAAGAGGCGGCAGATGGTTCTTACCGGTCGGGAAATTTTGAAGCAGATGGATTTGGGCAGCATCCACATCGCGCCCTTCACCCCGGCCAACCTGGGACCCAACTCCTACGACGTTTCCCTGAACCCCAAACTGCTTGTCTACGAGCTTCCCGCGGGCGCGCCTTTGGACATGAAAGAGGAAAACCCCACCCGCGGTCTGGTCATTCCGGAAGAAGGCCTGGTCTTGCAGCCCGGAACCCTTTACCTGGGGTGCAGCAATGAAACCGCGACCAGCAACCGTTTCGTGCCCATGTTCGAGGGGCGCAGCTCCATCGGCCGGCTGGGCATCAACACCCATATCACGGCGGGGTTCGGGGACGTGGGCTGGGGATACCTTCCAGATGAATCCGGAAACCTGATTTGCCAGTTCCCCACCTGGACCTTGGAAATCGAAGTGGTCCACCCCATCCGGGTCTATCCCAATGTCCGCATCGGGCAGGTCTATTTCATGATGCCCGAAGGCGAAATCACCTATTACAAGGGCAAATACACCCAGCAACGCGAACCCCAAGCCAGCCGCCTCTTCCAAGACTTCAAGTAAGACGGGGCTAGGCGACCGGTCCAGCCCCTCTTATGAATGCCGGGAAGCGGCATTGAATGGTTTTCAGGCGAGCCGTCCAGGCTCGCTGTTAGGTTAGACTGGCCGTCTGCCCCAGCCGCCCATTCCACCAACAATCTCCCCACAACTCTTATTTCCCCTCCCTCCATCGCATGAGCCTACGCAGGCATCCGCCCAGCACAGCCCCCACCGAACCCCTTACGCGAGCCACCCCGTGGCTCGCGTAAGGGAACGACACGGCGCATAGAACCTGGGAGGGACAAAGCGCCGCGTCGTATCTGGCATGCCATTAGCTTTGATTGAGAGTGAGCCCCATCTAGGGATGGGGTTTTTGGAAACCGGGATTTTGGCAGAATCTGCCTGAACCAGGAAAATGAGACAGAAAGAAGGAAATGGGGCGTAAAAAGGTGGATTCGAGAGTTAACAAATTCGAATCGGACACCTACGCAAATGGGGTGAATGAAGGCCAAAAAATGACAAAGTTGTCCGGTTGTAAGATTGGATCATTTTTTGTCATCGATTGTCGCTCAGAATCCTCCCGAACTTTTTTCTAATTTCCCCTAGTCATTTTTTAAAAGACTCGGGCTTTTTGAGGCCCGAACCACCATCTTCAGGAGAAAGACAAGACGATATGACCCCAGCCGAAGTCATGAAACTGGCCAAAGACAATGGCGTCCAATATGTGGATCTGTTGTTCGGAGATATGTTCGGTCAATTGCAGCATTTCACCTTTCCGGTGAGCCGCCTTGACGATGAGATGTTCAAGGTCGGTATGGCCTTCGACGGCTCCTCCATCCGCGGATGGAAAGGCATCGAGGCTTCGGATATGATCATGAAGCCGGACCCGGCGTCCGCCTATCTCGATCCTTTCGTCGCCGCCCCGACCTTGGGCATGTACTGCGATATCATCGAACCCCGCACCGGATTGCCCTACAACCGCGACCCGCGTTCGATCGCCAAGAAAGCCCTGGAATACCTGAAGACCACCGGCATCGGTGATCTGGCCTTCATGGGCCCCGAACCCGAGTTCTTCGTGTTCGACGGCATCCGCTACACCAGCGATCCCCGCCAGGGAAGCTACATCATCGAAACGGGCGAAGGCCCCTGGACCTCGGGCGCTGAAGGCAGCCTGGGCCACAAGGTTCCGTTCAAGGGCGGTTACGCTCCCGCGGCTCCCCAGGATACCCTGATGGATCTGCGCAATGAAATGGTCACCAATCTGATCAAGATGGGGCTCACCCCGGAAATCCACCATCACGAAGTGGCCACGGGCCAATGCGAGATCGGCGTGAAGTTCGGCACGGTGATTTCCGCCGGCGACCAGGTCCACAAGCTGAAGTACGTCGTCAAGAACACCGCCGCCAAGTACGGCAAGACGGCCACCTTCATGCCCAAGCCCATGTGGGGCGACAACGGTTCCGGCATGCACGTGCATACCTCGCTCTGGAAGGAAGGCAAGAACCTTTTTGCCGGCGACGGTTACGCCAACATGAGCAAGATGGCCCTGCATGCCATCGGCGGCATCATCAAGCACGGGAAGTCCATCCAGGTCTTCTCGAACTCCAGCGTGAACAGCTACCGCCGCCTGGTTCCGGGCTATGAAGCTCCCGTAAACCTGGCCTACTCGGCCACCAACCGTTCCTGCTCCATCCGCATTCCGCACGTGAACGGCGACAAGGCCCGCCGGTTTGAGTTCCGTTGCCCGGACAGCTCCGGTTCCGCGTACTTGACCTTTGCGGCCATGGTTATGGCCATGATCGACGGCATCAAGAAGCAGATTGATCCGGGCGCCCCCGCGAACAAGAACATCTATGAGTTGCCGCCCGAAGAACTGGCGAACATCCCCTCCACCTCCAAGACCCTGGATGAGGCCCATGAAGCATTCGCGGCCGACAAGGAATGGGCTCTCGCCGGCGACGTTTTCGACGCCGACATGCTCGAGGCTTACCTTGGGTACAAGAAGGCCGCGGAAATCGAACCCCTGAAGCTCCGCCCGAACCCCTACGAGTTCGAGCTGTACTATCACGGCTGAGATCGGTTTACCGGCCCAAGGTCGGTAAAATCGGAACCTTTAGGGCTCCCGGAGACGGGAGCCCTTTTTTTGTTGTTATTTTAAAGGATACATGGAGCACCTGACTCCCTCCGAGAAAAAAGCCCTTATCATCCAGAACGCCGCCGGATTCCCTCCCGGAGTGGTGGCGGATCACGTCCGCCGCTTGGACTCGGACTATTTCAATGAGTTCTCTCCGGCGGAAATCGAAAGCCACCTGGCCCGCATCGCCGCCTTGACCAAGAACGAGCCGTTTTCCTTCGGATTCACCACCTTGGATCCCCAAAGTTGGGGGTTCACCGTGATCGGAGAGGATCTGCCGGGCTTTTTCGCCGCTCTTTCCGGATTGCTCGCCAGCTATGACTTCGACATCCGCCTGGGCAAGGTTTTCAGCTATGGCTCCGATTTGGGAGAGAAGGGCGGCGAAGCCGCGCCCGGCCGGGGCAAAATCATCGACTACCTGGTGTTGGCGCACGCGCAACCCGGAATCCTCACGCCTGAGTTCCAAGCCGGGCTGCTGGCGGATTTGGGCCGCCTGATTGGGCTGCTTCGGGAGCGCAAGACCCAGGAATTGCGCGTCGATCTCTATCGCCGTATCGGCGCTTACCTGAGCCGGATAAGCGGCTCGGAGGTGGAAACCCGGCTTCCCTTGGAAATCCAGGCCGAGACCGATGACAGCCATGCCATTCTCATCGTGCGCGGCGCCGATCGCAAGGCCCTGCTTTTCTCCTTGAGCAACGCGTTGGCCTTGCAGGGGGTTTCCATCCAAAAGCTGCTGACCCGCTCCGAAGGCCGCAGCTTCGAGGACCGGATCTACATCGCGGATTCCCAGGGCAGGCCCATCACCAACCCGCATGTCCTGGAGCACTTGAAGGTGGCCATCATCCTGATGGAGCGCTTCATGTCCACCCTGCCCCAGGCCTCGGACTATCCGGCCGCGGTGCAAACCTTCAACGATTTCATCGACGCCTTGATGGACCGGACGGGGGGGACGCCCGATTTGCCGGTATTCGAGGACTTCACCTTCCTCTCTTCCCTGGCCAAGATCCTGGGCGCCGGAGCCTACCTGTGGGAGGAAATGACCAAGCTTCCCCTGGCCGAGGTCACTTCCTTTTTGCGCAGCCTGGACGACGAGAAACGTCCCGCCACGCGCCGGGAACTGGAAAACCGTCTCCGCGACGCGATGGACAGGGAGTCCGCCTATCCCGCGAAGGCCGCGGCTTTGAATCGCTTCAAGGATTTCCAGTTGTTCCGGCTGGAAGTGGTCCATCTGATCTATCACCAGAAGACCCTGCAGGAGTTTTCCGCCGAGATCAGCAATCTGGCCGAAGTGACCCTGAACGCGGCCATGGGGCTTGCCTATGGCAAGCTCATCCGCGACCACGGGGAGCCGCATGCGGCCGAGGGTCCCTGCGCTTATGGATTGTTCGCCCAAGGGAAACTGGGCGGGCGGGAACTGGGTTATGCCTCCGATCTGGAAGTGCAACTCATCTACGCGGCCTCGGGGGAAACCCGCGGCGGCCCGGAACCCATCAGCCACGCGGAGTTCTTTTCCCGCCTGGTACAGGAAATGCGCAGCGCCATCGTTACCCGGAGCGAAGGCATCTTCGAACTGGACCTTCGTCTGCGGCCGCATGGGGACAGCGGACCATTGGCGTCCCAACTGGAAAGATGGATCGAGTATTACGATGAGGACGGCGGAGCGTTGGACTACGAACGCCAAGCCCTGCTCAAGCTGCGCCCCATCGCCGGCGGCCGGGAATTCACCGAAGCCGTGATGGCGGCCCGGGACTCTTTGGTATTCGGCACCCGGCCGGTGGCCATCGAGCATACCCTCACTCTCCGGGCCAAGCAGGTGGAACTGAAAGCCGCCCACGGCATCAACGCCAAATTCTCGCCGGGCGGCCTGGTGGAAGTGGAATACGCCGTGCAATTCCTGCAGCTCAGGCACGGCCGCCGCCATCCCGCCTTGCATGAACCGAACACGGAAGCCGCCCTGGAAGCCTTGTTGGAAGAGGACATCCTGGATCCGGCCGAGTTCGAGAAACTGTACCAGGGGTACGCCTTCCTGCGCCGCCTCATCAACGCCCTGCGCATGGTGCGCGGGCATTCGCGCGACCTGATCGCGCCCGCGCGGGGGACGGACGGGTTCCTGTATCTGGCGAAACGCATGGGTTATCTGTCCACGACGCGTTACGAACCGGACGCCCAGTTGGATTGGGACTTGAAGCACGTGCTCCGTGACGTGCACGACATCTTCGCCCGGCGGTTCTTGGAATCCGGATATGCGCCCGCCGCCGGAGAACCCGCACCCGCCAATGGTACCACTGGAGGCAACGGCTCCCGTTCCGACGGAGAGGTCTCGATTACGGCCGCGTTTCTGGATCCCGACGCCTCTCCGGATCGTTTGCGGAAGGCTTTGGAAAGGCTGGGGGTTGAGAAAGCGTCTTCGGGTCCGGAGCTGGTGAAGAATATGCTCGCGCCCGTGCGGGAAAAAGGCATCCTTTGCGCCGCCCTGGTGGTGGCCGCGCCCAAATTGCGCGCGAGTCCGGACGCTGAGGCGGTCCTGAGGCATCTGGGGCAATACCTGGAAGCGGTCGCCGATCCGGATTATTTCGTCCGCCAATTGCTCAACCATCCTTATCTGAATGAAATCCTGATCAAAGCCTTCGGGCATAGCGAGTACCTGACCGACATCCTGCTCCAGCAGCCGGATTATCTGCTGGCCCTGGGGGATTCCCGGGCCCTGGAAAAGTCCAAGCTTCCGGCGGAATTCCGCGGGGAGATCGCCGAGGCGACGCAGGGCCGGGAGGATTTCGAAGAGGTCCTCGACATCCTCCGCGGCTACCGCAACCGGGAATATCTGCGCATCGGTCTGCGGGACATCTGGCTGGGCGAACATCTCCACAGGATTACGGCCGAGATCAGCCATCTCTCCAACGCCCTCATCGAGGCCGTGTTCGCGCATACCATGGCGCAAGCCGGAACTGCCGACGTGGGCGGGGGCGTCTCCGTCATCGCCCTGGGAAAGCTGGGCGGCAACGAACTCAACTACAGTTCGGACATCGATATCGTTTTCGTTTTCGATCCGGAGAAGGTGCCCAAGGACCGGCAGTCCGGATTGGATGAGTGGGCGCGCCTTTTCATCTCCGTCTTGAGCCGGCCCGGATCCCACGGGAAGATGTTCCGGGTGGACACCCAATTGCGCCCCTATGGCGGCCAGGGACCGTTGATCGCGTCCAAAGGCCACTACGACGAATATTTCCGGAGCGAGGCTTCCGGGTGGGAGATGCAGGCATGGCTCAAGGCCCGGCCGGTGGCGGGAAATCCGGAGCTGGGCCGGGAGGTGGCGCGTAACGTGCAGGCGTTGGCGATCTCCCCGTCCAACCGGGAAAAGATCGAAAGCAGCATGAAAAAAGTGCGGCAGATGGGGCTGGACAAGCTCAAGCAGGAGAACCGGCTTTCCACGGAAGTGAAGCTGGGGCCGGGCGGCATCCGCACCATCGAGTTCTACGTGCAGTATCTGCAAATCCAACACGGCCAAGCGCATCCGGAATTGATTTCAGGCAATACCTTGGCGGTTTTGGGAAGGCTGTACCGGTATCGGCTGATCAGTCCCAACTACCATGAACTGTTGTCGAAGAGCTATGTCTTCCTGAGGCGCATCGAGCATGTCCTGCAATTGCAGGGACTGCAGCAGCGCCATCAGCTGCCCGCATCGCCGGAAGAGCTGGAAAAGCTGGCGAAGCGGATGGGATACGAAGAGAGGCTCGGCGAGAGCGCTTCGGCCCAGTTCCGCGCGCGTTACCGCCGGCACATGCTTACCCTGCTGGAATTGTCCGGCACCCTATTCGGATATGAAACCAACAGGCCGGCGGGCGGAACGCCCAATGCGCCACAGGAGAATCCATGACACCTCGCAGACCGGGCGGCCCCAATCCGGGCGGATTCACCGGCAAGCCCATCCGCGGCAAACGCTTCCCTCCCCGGTCGCCTTCGATCGTGGACGTCAAGCCTTCGAAAATAGCCTTGGGCCAGTTGATGGCGCGGTACGGCGTCCATCTCCAGCCGCAAACCCTGGACCTGCTTTGGGCCTATCACGGCCTGCTCCGGGAGAACAACCATGATCAGGACCTGACGCGCCTGATAGGATTCGACACCATCGCGCAAAGGCACTATGCGGATTGCATGATCCTGCATGGGCTGATGAAAGGCAAATGGCCCTCTCCCATGGTGGACGTGGGCACGGGGGCGGGATTCCCCGGCATCATGATCAAACTCATGTCCCCTTCCACCCGAATCGTCCTGGCCGAGCCGCGGCCGCGGCGGGTGCAGTTCCTGGAGATGGTCATCAAGGAGCTTGGCCTCAAGGACATTTCCGTCTTCGGGCATAAGGTCACGTCCCGCAGCCTCACGCAGCCCTTCGCCGCCGCCATCACGCGCGCCTTCGAAACCGTGGAGCACACCCTGCCCCGCTTCGGAAGCTGCCTGCCGTTGGGCGGCAAGGCCATTTTCATGAAGGGTCCAAAGGCGGCCGAGGAGATGGCCGTTTTCCAGAGCGATGAATACCGCGTGGCGCGCAACCATGCCTATCGCATTCCCAACACCACCCAGGACCGGGTGCTCCTGATCCTGGAGCGCACCAAGGTTCCCGTCCTCGATCTTTCCCGTCCGGCCGATCCGGCCGAAGAAGCGGACATCCAACCGAGCGATCCCGAAGATGAGTAAGCGCAGAGGCACATTGGCCGCGATGCTTTCGGATCAGGGATTCGGAAACCACAAGGACTGCCAGCGCCTGGTCCGCAACGGTTCCGTGGAATTGGGCCGCGAAGAAGGCGGCGCGCTCGTCTGGTCGGTCGCGGAGGATCCGGATGCGCAGATTGCGCCCGAGGGGCTCCACTTGAAAATCGGCGCCTTTCAGCTTCCCTGGCGGGAAAAACTCTACCTGGCCTTCCATAAGCCGGCCGGCACCGAATGCAGCCATACGCCGTCCCATCATCAAAGCGTCTTTTCCTTTTTTCCCGAGCCTTTTCTCAAGCGCAAACTGGAAGCCGTGGGACGGCTGGACGCGGATACCACCGGCCTCCTCTTCCTCACCGATTCCGGCGTGTTCAACCATTTCCTCACCTCGCCGCGCAAACATGTGCCCAAGACCTATCGGGTGGGAACCAAACACGCCATTTCACCCGAGCAGATCGCCAAGCTGACCGAGGGAGTGGATCTGCGCGGCGAAGATGGCAAGACCCTTCCGGCCACGGTGGCCCTGCTGGATGAAAAAAGCTGCGATCTGACCGTGGAAGAAGGCAAATACCATCAAGTCAAGCGCATGTTCGCGGCCGCGGGCAATCGCGTGGAATCCATCCATCGCGTGGCGATAGGTGCAATCAAACTCGAAGACGCCCTGGCTTCCGGCCAGTGGCGCTGGCTCAATGAAACGGAACTTTCCGCATTGGGATTCAAGGAACCCTGATACCATGATCAATCGCGACCCCGCCGCAACGCTCCCCAAAAAAGAAATGGATCCGGCCATCCGGCTTTTGCTGACCGCCAGGGAGGATACCGGGCAACGCGCCCTGTTCATCCTGGCCGGGGACGGCGAACTGGCCGCCGGGTTCGCGCCCCGCTTCGCCGAGGTCGTCTGCCACAACGCCAATCACACCCTGCATACGGCCGCCCTGGCGACCGTGGAACGCCTGGGCCTGGCGAATGTCCGTTGCGTGCTGGGAGATCTCCCCTGCACCGATCGCGACGCGGAAGCCTTCCTGCCCGGGATCCGGTTCCCGGAAAACCATTTCGATCTGATCGGATTCCGGCTGGGCCGGGGCACCGCCCAACTCAACGCCGTATTGGTGGAAGCATTCCGCCTGCTGGCGCCGGGCGGCAGCCTTATCGTTTCCGGGCACAACCAGGAAGGCATCAAAAGCTTCGCGAAACGGGGCGAAGGCCATTTCGGGAACCTGGCCCTGCAAGGCATCAAGTCTTCCTGCCGGTTGCTGCGGTTCCGCAAGGAAAGCGAAGCGCCTCCCGAACCCATCGAGGACCCGCGCTACTTCTTTCCGGTGTCCCTGGAACTCGCCTATTCCGGAGGCGGAAAGCTCTCCTATCTGACCAAGCCGGGAATCTTCGCCTACCGCGCCACCGATGCCGGGACGGCTTTGCTGGCCTTGCATTTGCCCTCCTGCGAAGGCAAGTCCGTGTTGGACCTGGGGTGCGGGAGCGGCGCGCTTTCCCTGGCGGCCTTCAAGCTCGGGGCCAAAGAGGTATTGGCGGCCGACAACAGCGCCATCGCCACCGCCTGCGCGGAACGGAACTTTTCCCTGCACGGAATGCCGGGAAAAGTGCTTTGCTCGGATCTGGCCGAGGGAGCGCCGGGCGAATTCGATTTGATCCTCACCAACCCGCCTTTCCACAATGATGCGGAAACGGACTATACCCTGCCCGGGAGGATCCTGAAAACCATTTTGCATCTCCTGAAACCGGGAGGCGAAGCCTATCTGGTGGCCAACCAATTCCTCGATTACTCCGTGCAGGCCAAATTGCTGTTCCGGGAGGCCGTCGTACTGGAGCGCACGCAGGCTTACACCATCCATCGTATGGTTAAGGGTCAGGACTCCGTATCGTAAGAGTCAAGACTCCGTATCGTAAGGGTCAGGACTCCGCGTAACGCGGCCTGATTCCAGGGCCCCGGCACGGGCCCACTTCCTTATTGCCCCCGTTTCCCCCGGGGTGATAAAATATCCACTATGATACGTTTCCGGATCGGGTTCGCGGCCTTGGCGGGCCTGGCCGCCGTTTTGGCGGGATGCAATATTTTCAAGGACTCCATCGGCATCCAGGCGGAAACCCCCGACGAGCATATCCTGGAAGGCCAGATCAACCTCCAGAAGGCGCGCTACCCCGCGGCCCTGGCCGAATTCGAAGCCGCCATCGCCATGGATTCCTCGAAATCGGAAGCCTATTACGGCGCCGCCAAATGCGTGCTCCTGGAACAGCACATCAACATGTTCCAGTTGATGCAATCCTTCCAGAACAATGAAGGGGGCAGCATCCCTTTCCTGGGAGAACCGGATTCCATCAAGGACAAGATCTACGTGGCCAACCGCGGGATCAACAAATATCTGGGACCCCTGGTGGATCTGGAAAAAGCCGGCAGGAGCGATCTCAAGATTTCCAGCAAGCGCTTCTCGGCGGACTACGCGCTGGCCTCCGCCATCGAGGCGGTGCTCTCGCTGGCGGATTTCAACGGGGACGGGCGTATCAACGCCAAGGACAATATTCTCAATGGGATCATCGATTTCACGGATCCCTCCAAGCTCAACCCCGACAGCATCATGGCCAACCTTGCGGACCTCAAGAACGACACGGCCAAGATAGCGGCCTTGAACGGTCTCCTGGAAAAATCCCAGGAGCTATTGGCCAAGAGCGACAAGGCCATCGATCTTTTCCTGAACGGCATTCTGGACAAGAAGGATTCCCTGGGCAACGATTGCGCGCCGGCGGACACGGCCTGCCGGAACCTGCAGAACCAGGTGAAGGGCGTCAACAAGGAACAGGTCGGCGATTCAGCCCTCACCCAGGTCAAGAAATTCATCCAGGACGCGGGTTCCACCGTGGTCATCTACAAGGTCTTCGACAAATTGGATAACGACGGGGACGGCTGCATCGACGAAGAGATGCTGGACGGCATCGACAACGACGGAGACGGGAAGGTCGACGAGGATTCCCGCGGTGCTCCCGACAGCGTAGGCAACGCGAATTTCTACGCGGACAAGGACAAAGCCGACAACAATCTGGACGGCAAAATCGATGAGGCCGGGGAGGCAGCGTTCCATCGCCGGTACCTGGATTCCTTCGCGCCCCTGCAATTGCTGGCCCACCCGGACAGAAAAGGCCAGTTGTACTGGGCGGACAGCGGAGCCGGCATGGTGGATACGCGCAGAAAAGTGATCCTGGTCCTCGATTCCACGGTCACGCCCAAGGTCACGGACACCGTTTCCACCTTCGACCTGTGCAAGGGAACCGTGAAGGGATTCAAGCATGGGAATTGACCTGAAAGGCCGATTGGCCATAGGCTCCATCCTGATTGCGGCCTCTTCCGCCTGGTGCGTGCGCGGGCCCCAGTACCTCAGCGGCCGCGCCCTGGGGATGGGCGACGCCTTCGTGGCCTTGTCCGATGACTACAGCGGCATCTATTACAATCCCGCCGGTCTGGCGCGCCTCAATACGCCCATGGACGCGGGCATGTCCCTGAAATTCGACGTGGGGGATCTTTTCGGCACCGCCGGCGATGCCTTGAACGTCGCGGGCGCCCACACCAACAGCTTCAGCAGCCTGGACAGCATGTCCGCGGACAACACCCTGGTGGACGATATCATGGTCTTCGACCGACGCCCCATCGGCCTGGGAACCCTTCCCGAAATGCATTTCGCCGCCCGGAGCACCGACCCGGATCTGCCCATCGGCATAGGAGCCGCCTGGTTCCTGGGATCCCAGGGACGTTTCATGCTCGATAAGGGCATCTACATTCCCGCCGCCAGCGCGCGCGTGCGCACGGATTTCGTGGCCAAGGTGGCGGGAGCCATTCAGCCCTATCCCGGACTCTGCATCGGCCTGTCCCCCACCATCGCCACCTACAACACTTTCGAACAGTCCATTTCCATCCAGGAATACGCCTCCGCATCGGACACCTTGCAGGCGCGACTGACGGAGGAAAAGGAGAAGATCTACCGGCCGGGTTTCGGCTTCGGCGTCACCGCCGGCGCCCTATACGATATCGTGCCCACGGAACTCCGCGTGGGCGCGGTGGTCTACAATATGTTCCTGAGCATGGACCATGACGAAGTCCCGATCACCTACAGCGTGGGTCTGGCCTACCTGCCGGCCGTGCTCCGCAAGCAGGGAATGCTCCGCTACGTGAACTTCGACCTGGACATCGAGGACGTCTTTTCGGACAAGGATTTCCTGGGCAAGGTGAACATGGGAGCGGAAATGAATCTGTCGCTGGCGCAGTTGCGGGGCGGCTTCAAGGGCGGCTATCCCTGCTACGGATTGCTCGCCAATCTCTTCTTCATGCAGTTGGAGTTCACGTCCTGGGCGGAAGAAGCCGGCCTGTACGTGGGCCAGCTCGAGGATCGCCACTATCTGCTGGGGATGCGGCTGGGAATCTGAGACTTTTTCGCGTCCTTCCGAGGAGACTGCGGAATCCGGCGACATGAACCCGTTCGGTCCTTACTCTGCCGGGCTGCGCCATCTTCCTCCCACTCGGCGGCACCGGTATCAACGGCTCAGGTTGAATCCCAAGCGGACATTGTTGTGATGGTCGAAGTTGTAGACCCACTCGTAAGCCATGTCCACGTTCAGGCGCATGCCCAGGTAACGGTATCCCAGCCCCGCGCCCAGGGAAAGCCGGTGGGACGCCTCCTTGGTGAACATATTCCGCGCGTAACCCACGCGCGCGGCCAGCAAATCGTGCAGATACGGTTTGACCCGGGAATCAGGCAGCAGTTCCAGGGGAATCACTTCCACGCCGGTGGCCAGTTTGGTCAACCCGTCATGATACAGGGACGGCTCGTAGTCCACCACCATGTCCAGGAAGGGATCCGGATCGAACAGGAAGCCATACCGTAACGTCACGGGTACGTATTCCGCGTACTGCCCCAGGGCGGTTCCCGCCTCGTTATGGGTGTCCCAGGAGATCCTGGAGAACAAATCCTTCAGGGTAACGCCCACCGCGTACTTGGGGCCGAACGGCCTGGCGGTCGCGCCGATATCGAAACCCAGCAACCCCAGGGCCGTGCCCTGCACCTGATGGCCTACGCCCGCCTCCGGATCGATGAACTCGGAACCTCCCCCGCCGGTACCGGCGAAACGGAGCTTGTAGGTAGCGCCCAGGTGCACCCAACCCCGCTCGTAGGCGCCGCCCAACAGGACTTCGTTTTCGGAATAGACCTCGTCCCCGTTCTGCAACCAGGCCACGCCGAGCACGTACGGACGCCCGGGCAGCCGGTAGGTCCCGGAGGTGAAATGGTAGGGCACCAAGGCGTACATGTTCGAGTAGTAATAGCCGCCGCTCCAATCGCGCGTGTCCGCCATGGCCGCGGGATTGTAGATGATGGCTTCCACGCCATCCGGGGCGGCCGTCTGGGCGCCGGCCAAGGCGGTGCCGCGTCCCCCGATGGCGACGGGCGCGAAGGCTCCGGGAACGCCGGATACGTCGACGGCCCGCGCCGTGGAAAGCATCGAGACGATCGCTCCCGCCGCATACAGCGTTCGCATGGCCTTGTTCATTTCAGCATCACCACTTTCCTGAGGTATTCCTTTTTCCCTTGGCCGTCCCTGACGATCAGCTTCAGCATGTACCGGCCGTTCCGGCAGGCCACGCCATGGCTGTCATGGCCGTCCCACACGTAGGGGCCCAGCTCCGCCGTTCGGCTGGGGGAATCGGCCGCCGCTTTCCTCGCGCCCGGTTGTACGTTCTGGCCCTTGCTCAATTGCGTTTCCTGGCTCTCGTACACCTTGTCGCCCATCATGTTGTAGACTTCCACGCGCACGCCAACCTGGCTGGATACGTCCGAAGAGACCTTGTATCCCAGCTGGAGGCCCCATGGATCCTGGGAGGTGAAAGGATTGGGGGTGACGATGAAATCGTAGGCGCCCAAGGGCAGGCTTCCCATGATGACGGCATATTTGGAAAAGCTGTATACCTTGCCGGCCACCGCGATGTCGCCCTTGGCGCTGTCGACCTTCTCCCAACTGAGGCGGGCCGAGTTCCAATGCCCCAGGAACACCGTACGGTGCTGGGCGATGCCTTGGGCCACCGGCATCATCAAGGTGGCCCCGCTGTCGGCCTTGAAGGGCTGGCGCTCGCTGAGTTCGATATCCAGGATGTCCCCCACCACTTCTTCCTGGGGCGAGGCCCGCAGCAGTCCGCTGACCTTGGGCTTGTTCACGCTCACCGTGAAGGCCTTGCTCAGCCCCGCCAGGTTGAAATCCAGAAAGGCGCCTTCGCCGTTGGTCACCACGGTGCGTCCCTTCGCGGCGGGAACCACCTGCGCGAAAGTGGCCACGTTGGCGACGAACGCGAATGCCCGGTAGAGTGGCGCGCCCGTATTGGTGGTGGCCACCTGGAGGGTATCGTTGATGCGCAAGGCCGCGCTGCGGGCCACGGCGGAATCGGGAAGGAAGACGCCCAATTGGCTCAAGGTGCCGATGGCGGAATCCGCTCCGAAGGACCAACGCGGGGAAATGTTGAATTCGCGGCCTTCCGCGGTCTTGGCGAATGCGGAGAACAGGTAACCGGAAGGATTCTGATTGGAGACCAGCAACGCGGCCCCGTCGTCTTCCAGTACGCGGTTCTCCTTCACGTACTTGACGGCGATGGAAACCGGGGTCAGATCCTGGATCCTGACGAAAAAGGATTTCTTAAGGCGGACGGCGCCCATATGCGCGGCGCAGACGATCTGGAAAACCGAATCGGAGGGTACGCTGCCGCCGCGGAACCGGCAGATCCGGGGCGAAGCTGATTCCGGGACCAGGGACAATCCGAAAGAGCCCGCCCGCGCCGCGTCCGCGAAACTCCAGACTACGGAGAAACCCGTGTCGCCGTCCGCCTGTTTTTGATCGAAATAGGCGTCCAGGGAGCGGCCTTTTTCCCCGCGCAGCTGCACCTGGTAGACGTCGCGGGCGCCCAGGGAATACAGGGAGGTATCCGCTTCCAGGCGCTGTGGCAACAGGGCCGCGGAATACAGGAGGAAAGGATCCCGGAGATTGAACTTGCCGGGGGATTGGATGTCCGAATAGGCCAACGACGCCGACGAGACCGAGACCCCGGCCGGGGTAACCGTGCCGATACGGGCGCCGGAGGGAGAGCGCAGGGCATGATAGTATTCGTATTCCCCTGCCTTGGTCTGCGCCGGAACCGTGCCGGCGAATCCGCCCGCCACCGAATCCAGGACCACGGACTTCCAGAGAGGATCCCCTTGGGGCCGATAATACAGGCTGCACACAACGGCCGGGGCCGGATGCAGGGAATCGGCCCGACGCACCCTCGCCGTAAAGGCGGAGCCGATGATGGAATCGGGGATGGACGCCTGGAAGAAGGGTTGGGACAGGGTATCCGTGCGGATGCTGTCTTCTCCCAGGGCGATGAAATACGGTGAAAGCGGAATCAGGTCCGCTTCCTGATCCTTGATGGCCACTTCATAGGCCGCGGGTTGCAGTTTGGCGCCGCTTATGTAAAGCCCGGCGGTATCCGGACGTTCCTGCAATTTCTGGCCGTTGAGGGTCAGATCCACACCCTTGCCGCTTTTCCCGTCCGAGGTGACGAAGACCCTGATTTGGCTGGTGGGATAGGACAGGGTGACGTTCAGGACCGGGTTCTTGGCGGTCAGTTCAACCACCTTGGAAAGGTCCTTGAAGCCTTCCCGCTTGACCTTGAGGGTGTAAGGCACGGGCCGGCGCAGTTCCCGGAAGGAATTGGGAGCCTGCCCGGTGATGGAAAAGCGCAGACTGTCGTCCGGGTGGAAGGACTGCACCGTCAGGAACAGGCCCGCGACCGCATCCTTGCCTTCTTTCACCGTCACGTCGATTTCCCCGTCGAATTTGTAATCCGCGGTGAGCACGATATCCTGGATCGCGGAGCCGTCCGCATCCAGGTAAACGGGAATCCGGGTGCGGGTAAGATACCCGTCCTGGGAGGCTTCCAGGTAGACCGGCGAAGCGGAACCGGGAGCGGCGGCAAGCTCGTAGCGTCCCAGACTGTCCGCGGTGGCGGTAGCGGGCGCGTCCGAGAGAAGGCGTACGGTGGCGCCGGAGACCGGAGTATTGGTCAGGGCGTCCCGGACCAGGCCCAGGATGACGTTTCCGCGCCGGGACAGAACAAGGTTCCGGGTTTCGATGCCTTTGCCGGCATAGACCACGTCCACGGCGGCTGGAGCCGTATAGCCGGGCCTGGAAGCGGAAAGCCGATAGGTTCCGGCTCCCTGGCCGCCGAAGACGAATTGGCCGCCGCCGTCGGTTTCCAGTTTCAGGGTATCCTTGCCGCGGGACAGCACTACCAGGGCCGCCAGGCCCCTTCCGGTTTCATCCGCGACGAGACCGGAAATGCCGGCTTCGGTTTCCTCCAGGAGAAAATCGGCTTTCTCGATCAAGACCCCTTTGGTCACGCCCAGGTTACCCGGCTTGGGAGACCGATAGCCCTTGCGCTCCACGGAGATTTCGTGGCCGCCGGAAGCCAGTCCCGCCAGGGAATACCTGCCCAGGGAATCCGTCAGCGTCCAGGTGGACACGCCGTTCAGGACATTGCGGACCGAAACCAGGGCGCCCGCCAAGGGGGTGCCCGGTGCGGTCGCGCCGCCCGTTACCGTGCCTGATACCCCGCCCCACCGTTCCAACACCGGATCGATGCGCTTGGCCGCGCCCCCGTTGGCCTGGAAGGAAATCGCCTGGGAGCTCAAGGAACCGTCCACGGCCTGCAGGGAATAGTCGGTGCGGTTCTGCAATCCCGTGAATGCGAAATAGCCTCCCAACTTGGCGGCGGACTCGGAAATCCGGCCGCTGGCCGCGTGGGAAAGAATGACGCGCACGCCGGCTTTGCCGCTCTCAACCCGGCCCAGCACGGTTCCCGGGAAAGGCCGGATCCGCAAATCGCGATTTTGTGCCAGGGGATTTCCCAGGATGGAATCGGCCAGGGGTACGTATCCCGGCAGGGTCAGGGAAAGGGCGTATTTCCTTCCGTCCACCAATCCGTCCAGGAAATATTGTCCCAGGGAATTCACCGTGTCGCGCAAGGTATCCGTTCCCGCGTAGGCGATCACGATGGCTCCCGGCAGCGGCCGGCTCGGCAGCCCGCCCGCGCCGGCATCCAATCCGCTATCGCTCACGGCGCCGTAAAGGCCGCCTTCCACCTTTGTCAAAACCAAAGTCACAGTGAAGGCCGTATCGCCGGAAATGGAAACCAGCTTGTCCGCCCCGCTCTTGTAGGCGGCCTTGCCGGCAGCCAGACGATAGTCGCCCCGCCCGAGATTGGACGCGACCATTTTACCCAGCGCTGTCTTTCCCAGGCTCTTGCCGTTCAAGAGCACATCGGCCCCGTTGACGGGATCCCCATTCTGATCCTGGACCTGTATGGTCGCCACGGAGGCATGGATTCCCGCCGTCACCGACATGGCAGTGTCTTTCTCCTTGAGGAAAACCGAAGTCTCCACGTTGTCGTAGGCGGCCTTGTCCAGCAAGGTGACCAGGGTCAGGGATTGGTTGGCGGGAATATCCGACACGGACACGCTTCCGTCCGAGGCCGTCGTGATCGTATCCAGCTTCTTGGGAGACGCCACCACCAGCTTTGCGGCGGCAAGCGGCTTACCCTCCGAATTCGACAGGGTCACCGTGAGCTTCAGCTTCAGGGTTTTCAGTTTGACGGCAAGACCCGCCTTGGCTTCCCCCACTTTGACCGTCAAGGCGGTATCCAAGGTGTTCGCGCCGGCCTTGGCGACGATAAGGTTCACGTCGGCGGCGGAACCGGCCACGCCGGAAACCTTGAAGATGCCGTTGGGCTGGCTGATGGCGGCGAGATTGTTGCCGTTGCCGGAGAGCCGGACGGTGGCGCCTTCCACCGGCACGCCGTCCAGGAGAACCGTACCGGACAGGCTGGCCAGCCGGGACAGGGTCCTGATATCGGCCGTCACCTGGGCAGGCGCGGCCAGATCCAGGGCGAAGGACGTGTCGCGCGCATCATAGTCGGCGGTGGGCGGCTTGCAGGAGAGCTGATATTCCTGACCCGCCGGCACATCCGCGAAGGCGTAGGAGCCGTCCGCGCTGGATACGGTTTTGAGCCGGTCCAGTCCGATGCGCAATTCCACCGGCAGACCTGCGATGCCGGCATCGGCCTGATTGAGGACTTTTCCGGAGAGTCGGAAAACCGCGGGGAGAAGGGAGGGATTGAATTCCGCGGCGCCGGTGACCGCCACGTCCGGGGTTTGCGTGCTGCCGGTAAGCTTGTAGCCGGGAGCGGCGATGGAAAACGCGTAGGTATCGGCGGGCAGGGACGGAATGGCGTATTTCCCGGAACCGTCGCAGGTGGCATAGGCGCGGACGCCTTTCCTGCCCAGGATGGATATGCGGATCCCCGACGCCGTAGCCGCGCCGGTTACCGTACCGGACAGGCTACCCGTGTTCCTGGCCAGGCTGAAATCCAGGCCGGACAGGGATGCCCCCGCCGCCAGGGATTGGTTCTCATAGGCCTTGTCGGGGCTGAAGCCGGCCTGGGCCGCCGACAGGGAATAGATTCCCGAAGGCAGCTTCTCGATGCGGTATGACCCGTCCGCGCCGCTCAGGGCGGAACGGGAAACCCCGTAGGCGTTGGCCACCACGGTCACGTTGGCCGCCGCCACGCCATCGGCCTTGACCGTTCCCGCGAGCACTCCGCGATTGGGAGTCAGGATGATTTCGGCGTTGGCCAATGCCCCGGACAGCAAGGTCAGGGATGGGAGCTTTCCGTCCGAATAACCTTCCGCGGCCGCGGAAAGGCTGTAATTTCCCGCCGGCAGGTTGTCTCCGGAAAAACGGCCGTCCGCATCCGTGGTAAACGTGCCGCCGCCGGCCTCGGGAGAGAGCCCCACCAAGGTCAGCAATGCGGATGCAACCCCTGCGCCTTCCGCCGTGACCCGGCCCGCCAACCGCTCGACCGAGGATGCCAGGGTATCGGCCGATACCGCCTGATTATCGCCCAACGCCAATTGCACCGTACGGGAAAGGGTCCGGTACCCGGACTTCGAAAAAGCCACCGTGTAGGTTCCCGCCCCCAGTGAAAAAGCGTACGCGCCGGAGAAATCGGAAAGCGTGGAGATCGGATCCCCGCCTTTGTCCGCGCTGACCTTGACTCCCGCCAATACCACTCCGCGGGCGTCCACAACCTTGCCCTTGAAAGAGGCGCCGGCCTTGGACACGTTGAAATCCTGGAATAGGTTGCCTCCCCGCGCCAGGCTGGCGGAAACCGCCGAGGCGGGTTGATACCCTTGGCAGGCCGCCGTAAGCGCATAAGGAGCGCCGGCCTGAAGCGAAAGGGAATAACGGCCTTGCGGATCCGTAATCGTCTTTCCGGCCAGGGAAGCATCGGAGGCGTTACGGTAGGCGACTTCGCATCCGCCCAAAGACGAGTTGCCGCTGGCCACGGTTCCCGTGATGCCGCCTTGATCGGGTACCAGCCTCAGGTCCGCATCCTGCAGCGTTCCCCCGGCAGGCAGGGAGAATGCCAATGCCTGTTCCAAGGCGAAGCCTTCCTTGGACGCGATCATGCGGTAGTCCGCGCCGGGAAGGGAAAGCGTGAAGGCCCCGTCCCCATCGGTGATCCGTTGGAAGGATTCGCGGTTGGCCTGGTTGACCGCCTGGATGACGGCGCCCACCACTCCGGCCCCGCCCGCAAGGACGCGGCCCTTGACCACGCCGGCGTTGCCGGATGCTGCGAAATCGATGCCCGCCACCGTGTCCCCGGGATTGACGGGAACGGCATAGGTCCTGGGAATCAGGAAGCCGTCCTTGGAGGCCGACACGTTTTGCGTTCCCGCATTCACCGGGAGCAGATAGTATCCGGAGTTGTCGGAAAGCGCGGCGGCATCCGCAGCGGAAATGCGCGCGCCGGCCAGACCCGCGCCATTCACCGTCACGCGGCCGCTGATAAAGGAACGGTTGGCGTTGAAGATGAAATCCACGCCTTGCACCGTCTTGGACACGTCCAGGAGGAATTTGCGCAGGGAGGCGGAAGAGTAACCCTTCGCGGAGCCGCTCAAGATCCAATCGCCCGCGGGAAGACTGATCTCGAAGGATCCCAGACCGTCGCTGATGATGCTGCGCACCGGTCCGGCCTTGGGCGTCGCCAGCACCATGGCATTCGCCAGGGCCGTCCCTGACGCGTCCCGGGTTCGGCCGGAAAGGATGGAGGCGTTGGGATCGAGGGCCAGGTTGACGGACTTGTCGCCCTCGACGGAGACCGTCTGCGGTTCCGGCGATGCGAAGCCGGCGCTGGAGACCCTGAGGCTCACGGCCCCGCCCGGAACCGAAAAGGAGAAGCTGCCGTTGCCGTCCGTATTGATCGACCGCGTTTCCCCGCCCTGGGTCAGCGTGACCACGGCTCCGAAAATCCCCTGCCGCGTGAAGGAATTCTGGACGGTTCCGGACAGGGTGAATTTGTTGGGCGCGAGGGAGAAGTCGGCCGTCTTGGAAGCGTTGGTTCCGTTCAAGGAGGCGCTGACGGCTATGGAAGCGCCGTACCCGTCCGCCTGTGCGCGCACCTGCCAGTTTCCCAAAGGCACGCCCAGGGAATAATTGCCCTGGGAATTCGTGGCTACCGTCCACTGGGACCCGTCCGAACCGGTTACCGTGACCTTGGCATTCAGCAATCCGGTTCCCGTTGCCGCGGAGCCTACCTTGCCCAGGATTTTCCCGGGCACGGGGCCGAGAGTGATCGTTTTCGAGGTGACGCCCGTGCTGGCATGGGCGATGGTATCGATCTTGGGAAGATACCCGTCCAGGTTTTCGATGCGCGCTTCGTAGCTTCCCAGCGGCGCGTTCTTGATGGAAAGCAGGCCGTCATTGTCGGTGGAGCCGCCCTGGAAAACCGCCGAGGAGGCGCCGCCCAACCGGTTGAGCTTAACCGGAGCGTAGGCGACTTTCTGCCCCGCCTGGTTTTTCACGGTCAGGGCGATTTCCCCCACGTTCACGGCGAAGAAAAAGCTCCGCTTCTCGGAGAGGGACGCCGAACCATTGTTGCCTATCGAGTAGACGCGCCATTTGTAATTGTAGCGGCGCAACAGCCCGGTGGCGTTGTCCAGGATGATCTGCCCGCCCGTGGAGCTGGCTTTCCACAATGCGATGTCGGCCTGGCTCCCGTCCACCAGGTTTTCCTCCAGCACCTCGATCTTATAGCTGACCGCGCCGTCCACCTGGGTCCACCGGAAGAGAATCCGGTCGGTTCCGGGAATGGTGTCCTTGTCCTTGGGCTCCAACAATACGGTGGCGGGCAGGGGCGCCGCGGGTGAATACACGAAGGATGCCGGCACCGGGGCCACCTTGGAAGTGGAGGCGCTGTTGTTGCCGTAGTTGTTGAGCACCAGCCAATTGTAGGTCTTGCCGGAAATCAGAGGCGGCGCGGGAACGGTATTGAATCCGGAAGGATCCGGGTCGCCGTAACGGACCGTGGAGAAGGGAGTGATGACCTGCCAGATGGCGCTGACGCCGGTCACGGTTCCGTCGTCGCCGATCTTGAAAGGCTCGTCCGATACCAGCACGGCGTAGAAGGGCGCGTCCCCGGTCCAGGAAAAGGTGGGCGTCAGATCCTTGATGGACGCGGCGTTGGCCGGGGAGGTGAGCACCGGCGCGTTGCCGGATTCGATGATGATGATGAATTCCGGCGAGGACTGGGTTCCGTCGGTGAGGATGCAGTAGTTGATTCCGAAGCGCAGATCGGTATTGCGGTAGAGAACGGGGATTTCCGGATTGACCTTGAACGTGAAGCTTCCCGCCTCGAGTTGGCTGGGAAGGTGCAGGGAATCGTAGTGGGTGATGGCCACGCCGCTTCCGCCGGGAGCGGTGGAAGCGCGCAAATGCACCCGGCCTTTGCCCCCGGTCCAACCCAAGGCGATTTCCGCCGATTGCTTGCGCATTCCGGAAGGGACCTGGGTCAAGGTGATGGCGGCCTGCGCGGAACCCAGCGCAAGCGCCAGGAGGGCGATGAAGACGGACTTGGGCGCGGCCGTCAGGAATCGGAATCGGGATGGCATGTCAGTAACGGTACTCCACGCTGGTTTTGAAAAGCGAAACCGGGAATGCGACCAGGGAAACCGTGGCCGTGAAATTCGGGCCCAGGGGGAAATAGTACCCCACGTTCATGGTGGGCAGGAAAGGCAGGGCCTCCGGGCGGTAGGCCGCGGCTTCCGAAAGGAGATCGCCCTGGGTTACCGTGTAGAAAATCCCGCCGATCTGGAAAAAGACCTGATAGACCTGCACACCCAGGGCGAATTGCTGCTCCAATCCCAGGCTGAAGCGGTTCGCGCTTCCGGTCACCTCCACGGAATCCTCGCCGTACGCGGTCTTGTACACGTCCTTGGCGGTCGAATCGAATGCGTCCACGCTGTCGATCGTGGAATACTGCACGGTCATGCCGCGCATGAAATAGGAGTAATCCAGGTTCATGCGGAAATTCTCCCAGTTGCCGTGAAGGGAAACCGCGCCTTCCCAGGGCAGGTTCACGCGCACGTCCCGGATGACGGTCTTGGAACGCGTGGTGAGCGTGAGTTTGGTGGGATTCATCTTGGCGGGATCCAGTATCTTGTCGCTGCTGAAATCCAAACCGGGAAGCGTGTTGTATTCCCAGCCCATGGATCCCTTCAGGAACATGGTTTCGGCCAGGCTGATCATGGCATCTGCGCCGAAGTGCTTGGCGAATTGCCAGGATGCCCCCATGCGGACGCCATGGGCGGACCCGCTGACGTTCCCGTAGCCTTTGGCGTCCAGGTCGTCGTGATAATTGACGCCTTCCCCATGGAAGTAGGACTCCTGTCCCGCCCTCTGCAGGATGCCGTCCACGCGGGCTCCCGCCTCCAACAGCAAATCGAGGGTATAGCGTTGATAGGCCAAGCCCAGGTACACGCCGGGCCAAGGCTGCCCGGCCACTCCCAGGGAGAAATCGTTCAGCTCCGCCGAAAAACGCGCGAAGGCATCCGCGGACAGCAGGACCTTGATGCTATCGGAGTTGGGATCGGAATCATCTTCGGGAAGCCCCAGCCCGATACGCATGCCTCCCAGCGCGAAATCGAACATCCCCCGGAAGGGTTGCTGCACGCCCGCGCCGATGGCGGCCGAAGGCCCGCCGATGGCCACGGAAAATCCGCCCAGGCTGGTGGATTGGTACAATCCCAGGTTCACGTCCGGGTAGACGGGATGCTCCACATTGTTGTCGCCGCCGTCCAGGAACGCCTGGATGGGCGCTTTCAGATTGTTGCGGAGGAGTTTGGTCCTCTCGCTGCTCACGCCCAGACCCAGGCCGGGCAGGAAGAAGTCCGTCTGCACGTCCATGCCCTGCAGGCGGGACAGAGCGGCGGGGTTTCCGAACAGGGAACTGGAGGAAGGATACAGGGAGGTTACGTTGTTCATGGCTCCGCGCGCGCCGGTATTGCTGCCCAGGGCGAACGGGGACATGTTGCCTTCCATGTTCAGGTAAAGCTTTCCCCCCTGGAAATCCGTGAACTGGGCCAGCACGGCCTGAGCGGCGGCCAGACCCGCCAACACCAACCGCATCGCATGGCGGGGAGCGCGCGATCCGCCGCGCGGGATGCCGGGATCAGATATGGTTGACATAGTCCAATATCCCTATCGCGGTGCCGTAGAAAAAAACCATGAAGCCCAGGCCCGTGATGGCCTTGGGCAGGTATCCGATTCTGGGATACTCGATAGGGGAAAAACTGTAATGGCCCATGTTGGCCGCCAGGTTGAGAAACCGTTGTTCCTCCGCCGCATCCGGTTCACGCCGGTTGTAGACGCCTTCCTTCTTGAACAGGCTGACGGATTTCCCTTCGTCCACCACCAGTTCACCGGGGCTTTCCCGCGTCTCCTGGACCCCGACCAGGCCGCGCAGACACATGGCCTGCAAAGAGGAGTCTCCCGAAGAAGAGACCACTCCCGCCTGGAAATTCCCGCGCCCCACCGCAATCCCCCATGGCGTGACGATGCGGACCAAGGCCTCCTCCTGGGGCGAAGTGGCCAGGATGCGTCCGGAGACGAGTTCGATGACCAGCGGATCCTTCAGGGACTTGGGAGCCTTGGTGATCCTGAATTGCGAGCCGGAAAGCACGCGGACGTGGACATTGTCGCGGAAAAAGAGATCCAGCTCCGCGACGGAATCGGTCTTGTATTCCACTTCCAGATCGAGTTCTTCGGAATGCCTGATGCGGAAATATCCGCTGCGATCCTTCGGCTGGCCCTTGCGGAAGGCCACCTTGACCGGCCCCCGAACGTCCTTGGCATCGTAGTTGATGGTGTCCACTTCGGCGGCGGCAATCCTGCGGGGTCTTTCGAAGCGGTCGAAGTAGCGTATCAGGGAATCGCGCTCATCGGTGATGGAACCGAAAATCACCGTCCGGTTCTTGAGGACCAGCCTGTCCGCGCATGCGTACTGCGCGAACAACGCCGGCAACAAGCCGAGCAGCAAGACCGTGCGCGCGGACCGCCAGGCGCGCCGGCGCCTCAGGTCTTCCACTTTTTCCTCACTTCCACCTTGCGGCTTCCCGTTGCGGTCGCGCCGTCGGCGGTGGTGACCCTGAGGGCCAGGGAGAACATGCCTTCCCTGCTGAAAGTGTATTGGAATTTTCCGTTCGCGGCGGAGATCAGATCGTATTTCCCGTCCCCATCCAGATCCCATTCCCATTTCACGATTTTTCCGTCCGGGTCCACTCCCGAGCCGTCGATTTCCATCGGCTTGCCCAGGGTCGCGTGCAGGTCCGCACCCGGCTGGCAGACGGGAGGCGCGTTGAAGATTTCCACCGCCCCCTTCTGACAGGCCTCCCGGCCGTCGGCGGACGTGACGCAAACCGAAGGCGCATACTTCCCGGTCTTGCCATAGACGTGTTTGAAGCGCAACCACCATTCGCGTGCGCTGACAACGCTATCGGGAGGGGCGGTGCGCGTTTCCCAGCCGTTGGCGTCACCCGTGTAGTTGACCCTGACCTTCGCCAGCGAATCGTCCACATCCCTGGCCCGGACCTTGATTTCCACGGGGGCGGCCATGTTCTCTTTGGGGTTATGGATCTTGAAGTCCAGCCTGGGCCGGGCATTGACGCGCAGCACCGCGCCCGCCTTGCCCTCCTGTCCCATGGGATTGCGGGCCGAGAGCATGGCATGGAAGATTCCCGATCCCGGAGCCTTGAGGATCGTTTTCCCGGCGGTGGAATCGATCCAATCCGGTTTGCCGTCGCCATCCAGATCCAAGCTGAAGACAAGGCGGCCGTCCGCCCTGGATTCCGAAACGTCCACGCTCACCGCGCCGCCCGGTTCCACCGTGTCCGGGCTCATTTTCAATACCGGCATCACGGGGCTTATCACCGCCAGGGTCCCTTCCGCCGTTTGTTTTTCCAGATCCTTGTAATGGGCCTCCACCTTTGGGGCATAGCGGCCTACCGTCGCATAAGCATGGCGGCGCGCCAAGTTGGCGGCCAGCGGTATGGGATCCGTGTCCCATTTCCCATCCCCTTCAAAGTCGAAACGGACGGAAAGCATGGGGGCGGCCCAGGCCGGGTACGTCGTCCCGCGCAAGTCGAACAGCACGCTGTCGCCCTTGCCCACCTGCGCGGGAAACGGCTTCAGCACCAGGTTCAGGACTTTTTCCACCGTGATATTGAATTCCTGCCGCACCGTGGCGGATCCATCCTTGGGATTGGACCCCGATAGGGTTGCTTCCAGGATGACCGGAAATTTTCCCGCCTGCAGCGGAGTCCAGATTACCTGTCCTTTTTCGGCCCTCATGGTCGAGTCCGCGCCCTTGGCGATGCGCAGCGTGAAAGACCCCGGACGGGACAGCGCGGGCCGATACGCGTATGGCCGGCCCAGGTAGGCCTTTGCGGCCGGATGGGAGCTGAACTCCAGGCGACCCTCCACCGCGGGAGGTACCGGGGAAGGAACGACTACGGAATCCGAATCGGCGGATGGATTGCCGTTTCCGCTTGCGCTCGCGGTGTCCACCGCGGGATTGACGTCGGGAACCGGCGCGGGCACATCCTGCTTTTTATGGCATGCCCAAAGACATGCGAGGGAAAATAAAAGCAAGGCACGGGATTTGAATCTCACCGCCAATGGGTTCACATGCATTATGGAGTCCATTTTATCACGCCGATTTTTGCGAAGTCAATCGGCAAAGGCGCGGGATGGGAAACCCGCGATGGACGGTTCCCGATGGTAATAGTGAAAGCGACCGGACCGAGTATTCCGGATCGTTTCCGTGCGGTTCAATGATGGAGTTTGGGATCGATTCGCGGCGGAGGTCGCGCGGCCGCGCATGGACGCGCAGGGCTCAGCGGAAGGTCAATCCTTCCATTGCGGGCCCCATTTGGGTGCAGCATCTTCGGAAGCCTTGGGATCGCTCTTGGGAGCGGAGTCGCTCTCCTTGCCTTCCAACTCCATGGACAGCTTGAGCAGATCGTCCCCGGCCTGGGCGGCCACGAACAATTGGTTGCCCACCATTTTCGCGAGCTCATCGGCCAGCTTCAACCGCGTCTTCTCGTCCGCATCCGACACCTCTCCGATCCATTCGAAGACGGCTTGGCGCAATCGTCCGGCGGTAGTGTCTTTTCCGTTCACTTTTTTCGACATGTTGAACCTCCGCAGGCAGGCTTCCGCCTCGTCCGGCGCGCAATGGAGATAATCCGCCAGTTTTTCCACCGACCAATGCTTGTCGCAGGCTTCCTGCAAGTGCCCGACGCTTTGCGGAGCGAGATGGCTCCAGCGGTAATGCGTCGTCTTCAGCGCCAGGAAGCGGCGGTAGGACTTCTGGAACACGTCCGCGGCCAGACGATCTTCCAGGGTGATAACGGGAGCTTGACGCGTGGAAGCCAGGTCTCAGTCCTCCTCGTCATCCTTGTCGTCGCCATCCTCCGCATCGCCGAACTCCTTGTCCAAATCCTGGAGCACGTCCTTGACCTTGGCTTCGGTTTCCGTCAACACGCTCTTGCAGCGCTTGAGCAGCCCCGCGGCCTCCACCACCCGTTCGGCAAGCACGTCGATGGGCACTTTGCTCTGATCGATATCTTCCAGAATCGCATCCAACCTCGCGATGGCTTCGCTGTAGGTTTTCTTGTCTTCCTTCATCGGGACTCCTTCTTCGAGACCACACGGCTTTCCACCGTGCCGTCCTTGAGTTGATTCACCACCACCACGTCTTCCGCCACCTCCGCGATGCTGCGGATGGGCTTGCCCTCTTTGGTGCGCAACAGGCTGAAACCCAGGGCCAGCATGCGCGCGGGATCGGCCGCATGGATCAGCCGGTCCTTTAGGATCAGCGCTTCCCGGCCCGCCAGGACGCCTTGACGCCACCAGGACTTCACCAGACGGCGCACTTGGGACCGCTTCTCCCTTTCCCCGTCCAGCAACCGTTCCGACTTCTCCCGCAGGCGCAGATATTTCTCCCGCAAACCATGAGCGCTATCGGCCTTCAGCCTGCGCCAGGCATGATCGATGGCCTGGGTCTTGTTGGCGAAACGGAGACGCTGGAGACGCAGGATCTTCCTGGGGCCGCGCAGTAATCCCACGCGATCCTGATCCAGTCTTTGTTTTTCGGCGCGAATGGTGTGCCGCGTCCGCGAGCCCAGGGCGCGCGCCTGATCCCGGCAGCGCATTTCCTCCGTGGCCCGCCGGCCTTCCCAGTTGAGGGTGAGCACGGAGGCCCTTTGCGCCAGGTCGTGCCATCCCTGCTGGCATTCCATCCGCCAGGCCTCGGAAATCGAGGAAGCCAATTCGCCCAGGCGGCCGTAACACTCCCCCACCCTGTTCTCCAGGAACTTGGCGCAATCGGTGGGGGTGATCTTGTTGGAGTAGGCCACCAGGTCCGCCAGGGAGTTGTCTATTTCGTGGCCGATGCCGGTCAGGACGGGAACCGGGCAGCCGGCGATGGCGCGGCAGATGCTTTCGCTGTCGAAATACACCAGATCGGTTTTGGCTCCCCCGCCGCGCACGATGCAGATCACGTCCAAGGACATGCGCTCCAGCTTTTTCAGGGCGAAGAGAACGGTGGCCTCGGTGGCCTCCCCCTGCATCTTGGCTCCCGCGAAGGCAATCCGGAAGGAAAATCCCGACTGGAGGAGCACGGTGGTGAAGTCATGGTAGGCCGCGGATCCGGGCGCGGTGATCAATCCCACCCGCAGCGGCCACTCCACCAGGCTCCGCCCCTTGTTCCGCTGGATCAGCCCTTCCTTGTGCAGGCGCTCCAGGATCTTCTGCCGCGTCAGGCTCAATTCGCCGATCGTGAACTTCTCGTCGATGTCCAGGACGCGCGGCTGGAAGCGGCCGGAGGGGACGTAGAAATTGGCTTCCAAAAGGAAGGCGACTTTCAATTCCACGCGCAGGGTCAAAGGGATGGGGAGGTTCGCGAAGCGGAAGTTGTAGACTTCCAGTTCCGACGTCCACATGGTCACTTCCAGGACGGCCCGGGGGCGCGCGTCCCCTTCCTCGAATTCGGCCAGGGTGAGATAGGCGATCTTGCCCCGCTGGTTCAATTGGGTGATGACGCCCTTGACCCAGATTTTCGGAACCTGCGCCTTGAGGAGGCGCTCCACGCTGCGGCTGTATTGGGTGATGGAGAAAACCTTGGGGCCGGGTCCGGTTTTGCCGGAATCTTCATTTCCGGTGGACGAAGCCTCGCCGTGGCCGGCGGCCACGCTTTTGTCAGCCAAAGCTCCGGTGTCACGATTTGGCAGATCCGACCCCATCCAGGGAAAACTAAAAATTAAACCGTTCTCCGCCCGGTGTCCGACCTCGGCCACCGGCGGTGCCCCCTTGGGTCAGCGGCGGTGCCCGCCTCAGCCAGCCACGGTGGCGGTTTTGGCTGGCGGAGGTGGCCCTGATATCGGCCGCCAACCCTGTCCAGGCGGGGCTTCCGGCTTGCAGTAATCCCCGGCCCGATGTAAATTTAGCGCCTATTCATTCATATTGCAGTGCATGGTGCATTGCCCAAGTGCCGAGAAGGAGTCGATCAATGCCCATAGTGGATTTCAAAACCTACAACAAGATGTTGGACAGCGCCAACAAGAACAAATACGCCTACCCGGCCATCAACGTTTCCAGCATGGAGACCGCCAA
>JAQBPN010000090.1 GCA_028287505.1 Fibrobacterota bacterium
TCCAACCACTCTGGAAGAAATCCCGGGATCAGGCGGAGGCCAATCAGGCCCTCCCGCCATGTCGTATTCCGCGGAAAAGCAAGGTTCTTATGATCAGCGCAAACCAAGTCTCCCTGGCCCACGGCAAACGCGTCCTCTTCAAGGAAGTGGACATCAAGTTCACCCCCGGCAATTGTTACGGCATCATCGGCGCCAACGGCGCCGGCAAATCCACCTTCCTCAAAATCCTCTCGGGCGAGATCGAGCCGGATTCCGGAAGCGTGCATATCGATCCGGGAATCCGCATGGGCGTGCTCAACCAGAACCAGTTCGCCTTCGACGACTTCACCGTTTTGCAGACCGTCATCATGGGGCACAAGTTCCTGTACGATGTGATCCGGGAAAAGGACGCCATCTACGCCAAGCCGGATTTCTCGGAAGCGGACGGCGTGCGGGCCTCGGAACTGGAAGGCGAGTTCGCCGATCTCAACGGGTGGAATGCCGAGTCCGAAGCGGCCACCATGCTCAGCGGCCTGGGCGTGCGGGAAGACAAGCATGCCCTGCTCATGAAGGAACTGACGGGCGGCGAGAAGGTGCGCGTGCTCCTGTGCCAGGCCCTTTTCGGCAACCCGGGCATCCTGTTGCTCGATGAGCCCACGAACAATCTCGACATCGATTCCGTGGTCTGGCTGGAGGAGTTCCTCTATCAGTTCGAGAACACGGTGATCGTCGTGAGCCATGATCGCCATTTCCTGGACAAGGTCTGCACCCACGTGTGCGACATCGATTTCCAGAAAATCTCGACCTACACCGGCAATTACACCTTCTGGTATGAATCCAGCCAATTGGCGCTGTCCCAGAAGCGCGATCAGAACAAGAAAAAAGAAGACAAGATCAAGGATCTGCAGACCTTCATCCAGCGCTTCTCCGCCAACGCGTCGAAATCCAAGCAGGCCACTTCGCGGCGCAAGCTGATGGATAAGATCACCCTGGACGACATCCGGCCTTCCACCCGGCAGTACCCGTTCATCGTTTTCAAGTCGGAGAAGGAAGCCGGCAAGATCATCCTCGAGATCGAGGGCCTTTCCAAATCCATCGAAGGCAAACCCCTGTTCCGCGGCTTCGAGCTGAACGTGCGCGCCGGGGACAAGATCGCCTTCGTGGGCCGGGACGATACCCCGGCCTCCACCCTGTTCAAGATCCTGATGGAAGAGATCAAGGCCGATCACGGCAACTTCCGCTGGGGCGGGTCCACCTCGCGCGCCTTTTTCCCCCGGGACAACGCGAAGTATTTCGAGACCGACATGAACCTGGTGGACTGGCTGCGCCAATATTCCAAAGAGAAGGAAAAGGACGATCAGTTCATCCGCGGCTGGCTGGGCAAGATGCTGTTCTCCGGCGAAGAGTCCCTGAAGAGCGCCAACGTGCTCTCGGGCGGCGAGAAAGTGCGCTGCATGCTGGCGCGCATGATGCTGTTGCAGGCCAACGTGCTGGTGCTGGACGAGCCCACCGGCCATCTGGATCTGGAAGCCATCACCGCCCTCAACAACGGCCTCAAGGAATTCACGGGCACGGCCTTGTTCGCCTCGCAGGATCACCAGTTCGTCCAGACCATCGCCAATCGCATCATCGAATTGACGCCCAAGGGCTTCATCGACAGGGCCATGACCTACGATGAGTACATGGCCAACGATGACGTGAAGAGGCTCCGCGAAAAGCTGTATGCCTGAAGGCCCGCTCTCCGCGGGAGAGCGGTAAGCGGACCCGTTCTCCGGCGGAGAGCGGAAATCCCCTTCCCATGCGATCGTCCCGCCTCCCGGCGGGGTTAAGCTTGTCCCATGGGACACCCAATCGATCGAAACAGCCGCTCTTACCGCGCCACCGCTTTCCGCGCTTTCACGCATTCATTCCCACCGCGCAGACACGCCCTCCTCGCGGCTCTGTTCCTCGGCGCGCTCCCGGCTTTCGCGGCGGCGGCGGGGTTCAACTATTGGGATCCGGAGGATACGGCCAAGGCGCCCAAGTCCCTTTCGGCCACGGGCCTGTATGCGAACATCAAGACCGGCAAGCTGATCGACAACGCCCATCCCTTCGAGGTCAATACGCCCCTGTGGAGCGACGACGCGCATAAGCGGCGCTGGGTGGTGCTCAAGACCGGCCGGTCCATCGCATTCGACGAGAAGGACGACTATTGGGGCTACCCGGACAGCACCGTCTTCGTCAAGCAATTCGCCCTGGACTCGGTGCCCGGGGACACTACCTCGCGCAGGTTGTGGGAAACGCGTCTGATGGTGAACAAGCGGGTGGTGACGGACTCGGCCGCCGGGACCAGGATGGACAAGTGGTTCGGGTTCAGCTACAAGTGGAACGAGGCGCAGACGGACGCGAAACTGGTGGGTTTCTCCGACGTGAACGATTCCATGCGCACCTATCCCGAAGGCAGGGGCAAGCCCGTCAAGATGAAGAAGTGGGTCTTTCCGGCCGGCCATTGCGACCGCTGCCATGTCAGCAATGCCAGTGGCGAGCTGCATAGCCGTTCCGTGCTCGGTTTCTTCACCGCCCAATTGAACCGGCCGTCCTCCGCCAATGCGACCGTCAACCAGCTGGAGGATCTGTTCTCCAAGGGCGTGCTGAAAGGAACCAAGCCCCCGGACTGGACGCTTTCGCCCCGCTGGCGCGCCATCGACGACAGCGCCGCCAGCGTGAACGTGCGGGCGCGATCCTATATCGCGGCCAACTGCTCCGGTTGCCATGGCCGGCGGGGCAACGCCAACTTCGCCGCGGAACATTGCGTGCTCAACTACGACTATCACCTCATGAACGATTCCCTTTTCGAGTTCCGCCATCACAGCACCGGCGGCTACGGCACGGAAGACAGCTTGCCCAGGTTCTATCCCAGGACGGACAGGGACAACAATCCCAACGGGCTCGACAGTTTCGAGATCCGGACGGAACTGGTGGTCCCGGGGTATCCGCAGAAATCCGCCATCCTGGCGCGCCAGACGGCCCGGAACGTCGCCCCCGGCGACTTCGACCCCACCCGGAACCAGATGCCTCCCCTGGGCACCTTCGAAGTCAACGGGCCCGCGGTGGCTCTTCTCGCGAAGTGGATCAAGACCATGCCGCCCATGCCCGCGCCGGGTTGGGAAGGAACCGCGTCCCTGGCCGGCATGAACCGGGCTTCGCGGGCGCCCACGCTCCAGGGCCGTATCCTGAGGGTATCCGATGCAAGCGGGACCGGCGCGCCCGTAAGCATGAGCGGCATAGACGGCAGGGCGGTGGCTTTGCGGCGGCAGGGAACGGGCGTCTATGCCGTTCCCGCGGAGGCGCCGCGGGGAGTCTATTTCATCCGCGTGGGCGGAGCGCGGTTCCGGGTCAACCTATTGTAACCCGCAGGTTACGACCGCCCGATCGGTGAGGATCCGATTGGCCGGCTAGAACAGCTTGCGCAGGGCGCCCTTGACGGCCCGCTTGGCTTTGTCCGCGGAATCCTCGGGGATGGGGACCTCTTCCGTGCGGCTGACCTTCAGGGAGAATTGGAAAAGCGCGCCTTCCTCCACCTCGTTGTATACCGTGGGCTTTCCGGAAATCACCGCATCGATGCGCACGGGAATGGTCTTGCGGTTGAGCAGCAGGCGTTGCGCCACCGGTCCCGCCACGGCGAAGATTTCCCGATAGACGACGGAGGCGGGAACCACTATCCGGGTGGTGTCCCCGGGCTTGAGTTCCACGGCTATGTCTCCACCGTTGAGGAAGCGCTTGTCTTCGTAGAACAGTTCGTAGGACACGGAGACGTTCTTGAGGCCGATGGTGTTGGGATTGAAGGAGGCCAGGGTGAACTCCAGATCCGTCTGGCGATCGGAGGCGCCCAGGAACCGGCAGGCCACGTATGAGAAGGAAGGCGTTTTGATTTTGGTGGAGCGGACGATCCGGAAAAACGCGCAACCGGACAGGGCCAAAGCGGTCAGGGTAATAGCCAGGGATTTTCTTGTCATGACGGCCTCCACGGGATTGGACGCAGGGATGATGGGGAAAGCGCTACCGAAACGTAGAAATTCCCTCTAATATCTCTTTCGCAGGGTTACGGTCTTGATGCCCTTTTCGAACCCCGCATCCAACAAATCGTCCATGTAGGGGCTGCCCTGCACGGGTTCCCCGTTCACGGTCTCCACCTCCAGGGATTTGACCGGCAGGAAGGACCTATCCACCAGGCCGCGCAAGGCGCCCAGGTAACCGGGAAGGTACTTGTCCCGGGGCGGAACGCGGATGGCCAGATCGCGGCCCAGGCGGCGCGAAACCAGCGCCAGATCCGCGCCATGGAAGACCAGATGGGTGGAGCCCAGGCGCGGCGGGAGGGCGTAGGGCAGCCCTTCCAATCCCAGGGCGCACGGCGAAGCGGGGTCGATCGCGGACATCCAATAGACGGCGTCCGCGGGCAGGCCGGCTTCCACCATGCGCAGGGCCTGGGGGGAAATGAATTGCAGGCCCGGGATGCCCGCGAAGAAATGCCCGGAAAGCACTTCCCCGGAAAGCTCCAGCAGGCGCAAGGATCGGAACAGGGAGGACCATTGCAGGGCGGGCAGCTCATGGCCGAGCAACTCGCGGAAGAGCAGACCGTAGCGGCGCAACGCCTGGCGGACGCGATCCTTGGACAACTCCTCCTGCTCCAGCGCGTCGCTTTCGGCCGGCGTCCGGTCCAACACCTGCCAGGTACCGGCCAGGGGCCGGGAAGCCTTCCACCGCTGGAAGCGCCGGCGCTGCGAGGGGCCGCCGGCCTCCGCGGTTGCGGTCGGGAGCGAAGTCTTGAATCCGGTCTCGATGCCTTTCCGCACGGCGGCGAAGGTGTCGTTGCTGATGCGCCCCCGCCAGGCCAGCTCCCAGAGGGCTTCGCTGATCCTGTCGGAGGGGAGCGGGCAGCGCGCGGCGATGGCCTGGAAGTCCAAACGGCCGGGGGCCGCCGCTTTCATGAGATCGAGCACCTGACGCTGATCGGGGGAGAGCGGCGCGTCCTCTCCGGATGGCTGCAGGAACAGTTCCATGTCTTCCGGAAAAGCGAAGCCCAGCTTTTCCCGGCCCGCGCCGAACCACAGCAGATCGCTGTCCCGGAACAGTTCGTCCAGGCGCGAAGGCAGATACGGCATCGCGCGCGCGGGCAGGATATCGGTTTCCCAGGCGGACGCGGCGGCGGGGTAACCGAAGAGTTTCTCCAGGGCGGATTGCATGCCTTCCACGTCCCGGGAAGGGGAGGCGAGTCCTTGCCAGGCCGCCAGGAACAGAGGGAGGCGCTCGGCGGGCAGGGTCTGGAAAGCGGGACGCGAGCGCCGGCGCATCAGGCGCAGAAGGATTTCCAGATTGGCCGCGTCGCAGATCTCCGTGCCGGATGCGTTTTCGCTCAACGCGTCCAGCACCACCCGATCGCCTTCCGCCAGTTCCTGGAAGGCTTCCTCCACCTTGGAGAAGACCGGCCCGAACAGACGGCGGGAAAACTCCAGGGGCAAAGGACCGTAGGCCCGCAGCCATTGGGAGAGCACCGGGGCCAGGGCGGTCCCCTCCGGTTCATCTTCCTCTCCGGCCTCATTCCCATACCCTGGAACCTCCGACAACGATCCGATCGGTTCGGACGGCCGTGGGCCCTTGGACCGGGCCAGGGAGAACCGGGTCAGGTGGTCCAAGGCTTCCTTCGGGGCCGAGCCTTCGGGCAAAGGAGCGGCGGGTACCTCGGCGACTCCGGACCCGGGGGCCGCAGCGGCGCCGTTATTGCCCGGGCCTTTGATGTGGAACGCGCCGAACAAGCGCACGTCCCCGATCACGTATCCCAAAGCGGCCAGCACCCGCGGCAAGGTTTCCACGGCGGCCACCGCCGCCGTTTCCGCGCCCGGCAGCGCCACCCCCAGCAATCGCGATCCCAGGTGGCGGAAATGATTCGCCCGCGCATCGCCTTCCGCGGGCATCCCGCAGTGCGGCAGCAGTTCGCGCCATTCGTGCCAGGGGATCAGCAGACGTTCCTTCACCCATTCCACCAGTTCTCCCGCGTCCTGAGGCGCGTAGCCGGGAGCCAGGCGTTGGGCCTTGGCCTCGAAGTCGCGGATCACCTCGCTCGGGATCCGGGGGCGCAGGGGCGCGGAGAATGCGATTTCGCGGAGCAGGTCTTCCCTTCCTCGCGCGGGACCCTCCACGGGCTTGTCCTGCTCGTACATGTACTTGTTGGTCTGCTTCCACATCAGGCTGCCCGCGAACGGGGACGGCTCCGCGGTGCGGGTTTCCGTGACGCGGATGGTTCCCGCATGGACTTCCTGCAGCATGGACTTGAGGGCGGGCAGATCGAATTCGTCGCGCAGGCACTCGCGCCAGGTTTCCAGAACCACGGGAAAGTCGGCGAAGCCGGAGACGGCCTGCAACAGGTTTTGCGAACGCAGACGGTTCAACCAGAGCGGTACGCGGGAACGCACGGTGGAACGGGGCAGCAGCAGGGCGCGGGCGGCGTTCTCGCGGAAATGGGCGGCGAAGTAGCCCGTGCTTTCCAGCCGCTTCCGCAACAGGGCCTCCAGATTGTCGGCGTGGACCAGATCGAGGAGTCCGGACGGGGATTCCCCGGAAGGCAGGCGCACCAAGAGGCAATCGTCCCCGGTGATGATTTGCAGGGGCAGGCCCGTGCGTTCTTCATAGGCGGCGGCCATGGCGTAGGCCCAGGGCCGGTTGAGGCGGCCGCCCCAGACGGAATGGAGGATGATCTGCCGGTCGCCATCCTGGCCTCCCGCGCCCACGGCCTCGCCGGCATCCTCAATCAAAAGGTGATGGCGATGGGGCAGGGCGGACCGGGTGGTTTCCTTCTGCTTGCGGAGGTACCCGATCAGGATGGCCGCGCTCGGCGCTTCCAGCCCGCGCTCGCGGACCAGCTCCGCGGCCAGGGCGGGATCGTCCAAACGCGCATCCGCCGCTTCCAGGAATTCGCCCAGCCGCAGGGAAAAATGGAATCCGCGATCACGCTCTTCCGCCCGCCAGAAAGGGGCCATCTGCGCATCGTGCCCGGCCTGGGTCACTTCCACCTCGTTGGCCGTAATGCGGACGATCCTCCAGCTCTGGCTGCCCAGGGCGAAGATGTCCCCTTCGCGCCGTTCCCAGACGAATTCCTCGTCCAGCTCGCCGATCTTGGATCGGGAATCCGCGTGGCGCATGGTGAACAGGCCGCGATCGGGAATGGTCCCTCCGGAAAGGCCCGCCAGCAGGACGGCTCCCTTGCCCGCGGTGATGCGTCCGTCCACGGCGTCGATGGAAAGCCGGGGCCTGAGCTCGCGGACGCGCGAGTCGGCGAAGCGGCCGGCGAGCATTTCCATCACCAGATCGAAATGACTGCGGGGCAGGTTGCGGTAGGGATGGCTGGTGCGCAGGAAGGCGTAGAGGCGATCCAGGGTCCAGTCCTCGGAAGCGGCCATGGACACGATGATCTGGGCGAGCAGATCCAGAGGCCCTTCCACGATGTGCGTTTCTTCCAGATCGCCCGCCAGGACGCATTTCACCGCCACCGCCGCGTCCAGCAAATCCTTCCCGTGGGACGCGAAGAGCAGGCCGCTGCTGACCTGGCCCACGCCGTGGCCGGCCCGGCCGATCTTCTGCAGGGCGGAAGCGATCGAGAACGGCGTCTGCACCAGGATCACCTGATCGAGCGCGCCCACGTCGATGCCCAGTTCCAGGGAATTGGTCGCCACGATGGCGGGCAGGGTGCCTTCCTTCATGCGCGTCTCCACCACGTTGCGTATCTCCCGGGACAGGGAACCGTGATGGGCGTAGGCGATCGGTTTTTCCTCGCCGTCGTTGAGCAGCCGGGCCATGCGTTCCGACAGGCGGCGGCTGTTGGTGAAGATGAGGGTGGATCGCGCCCGGGCCATCAGCCCTCTGATCTCGGCGGCGATGACGGTCCAGATGTCCCGCTCCGCGGCTCCGGGTCGCGGCGCCGCGCCGGATCTGTCCTCCGGCAGCCGGCCGAAGCTCTGCGCGGGGCCTTGGGAATCGACCGGGTAGCGTACCTGCAAGGCATAGCGCTTAGGCGCCCGCGAGGCCAGCAATTCCACGGGCCGGGGCACGTATCCGGTTTCCCCCAGGGTGTACCCGGCCACCCAGGCCGCCACCGTTTCCAGGGGGCGCACCGTGGCCGACAGGGCGATGCGCTGGAATTCCCCCGCCAGCGGAACCAGCCTATCGACCGCGGTGATGAGATGGGTACCGCGCTTGGTCCCGGCCACGGCGTGGATCTCGTCCAGGATCACCACTTCCAGATTCTTGAGGGAATCCCTGCCCGCTTTGGAAAGCAGCATCAGGTTGAGGCTCTCGGGAGTCGTGATCAGGATCTCGGGCGGATGCTTGAGCATGCGCCGCCGTTCCGTGGCCGGCGTGTCCCCGCTGCGAACCAGCACGCGCAGTTCCGGGAAGGGAAGATCCGCTTCGGCGAAACGGCCGCGGATGGCCTCCAGGGGCGAAAGCAGATTCCTCTGGATATCGTTGTTGAGGGCTTTCAGAGGCGAAACGTAGAGGATGCGGGTGGCGCCGGGAGCCCAGGCTCCGGTGGCGAACCGATCCAGGGCCCACAAAAAAGCGGTGAGGGTTTTGCCGCTGCCCGTGGGCGCGGTAAGCAGCACATGCCTGTTTTCGGCGATGCGCGGCCATGCCTGCGATTGGATGTCGGTTGGCGTTCCGACTTTCGCGCGGAACCAGGCCTGGATGAGGGGATGGAAGAGGTTCAACGGGTCAGTCATGGAGAGTCGCCCGGGTAAAGTTCAAAAGTCAAAGTGCAAAATGAAAAATTCGGAAGGGGAGAAATACAAAATAAAGATATAACGCGAAACCTGCTATTACATCGACCTCATGGAAAAGTTAGTTTAATGGCATGGAGGAATTTTTCCAGCAGGGCCCCGTCCTCGGAAATCCTTTCGCGGCGGATCCGCTGTTGCAGGCTTTTCTGCGCTGGCGTTTGCCCAGCGATCTCCAGGAAACCCTTGCTCCCGGACTCCTCGCCTTCGGCCAACGCATCGTCGACGAGGTCCATGACCTTGGCCCGCAGGCCGAGTCCCATCTTCCCCGCCTGATTCCATACAGCCCCTGGGGCGAGCGCATCGATCAAATCGAAGTGAGCGGCGCCTGGCAGCGCCTGCAGGATATCGCGGCCCGGGAAGGCCTGGTGTCCATCGGCTATGAGCGCGCGGAAGGCTCCTTTTCGCGTCTGCACCAGTTCTCGCGTCTCTACATGTTCCACCCGGATGCGGCATGGTTCACCTGCCCCCTGGCCATGACCGACGGCGCGGCGCGCGCCCTGGAATTGCACGGCGATGAAAGCCTGAAGGACAGGGCCTTGGGGCATCTGCTGTCGCGAAACCCCGCCGAGTTCTGGACCGCGGGCCAATGGATGACGGAACGGACGGGCGGTTCCGACGTGGGCCGCTCGGAGACCACCGCCAGGAAACACGGCGCCGAATACCTGCTCCATGGCAGCAAATGGTTCACTTCCGCCACCACGTCTCCGGTGGCATTGACCCTGGCCCGCATCGAAGGCGCCCCCGCGGGAAGCTCCGGACTGAGCCTGTTCTTCGTGGAACTGTTCGACGATTCCGGGCGGCTGCGCAACATCCGCATCAACCGCCTCAAGGACAAGCTGGGCACGCATGCCCTGCCCACGGCGGAACTCTCCCTGGAGGGCACGCCCGCCCGCCTGGTGGGCGACAAAGCCCATGGCGTGCGCAAGATCTCATCCCTGTTCAACCTCACCCGCATCCACAACTCCATCTATGCGGTCTCCTACATGCGCCGGGCCCTGGCCCTGGCCAAGGACTACGCCTCCAGGCGCAAGGCCTTCGGGAAAAACCTTTCCGATCTGCCCGCCCACGTGGAAACCCTTTCGGAAATGCAGGTGGAATGGGAAGGCTGTTTCCACCTCACCTTCCATCTGACCTTGCTGTTGGGCCGCGAGGAAACCGGCGAGTCGGCGGAAGGGGAATCCGCCTTGCTGCGTCTGCTCACTCCCGTGGCCAAGCTCTTCACCGCCAAGCGCGCCGTGGCCATGGTCGCGGAAGCCATGGAATCCTTCGGCGGGGCGGGTTACGTGGAGGATACGGGCATACCGGTCCTGGTGCGCGATACCCTGGTCCTGCCCATCTGGGAAGGCACCACCAACGTGCTGTCCCTGGACGTGCTCCGCGCCATGGAGAAGGAAGGCGCGTTCGAACCTTTCGTCCAGGACGTGGCCGCCCGCCTGCGCAAGATCAAGGGGGAGGCCCTTTCGGAAAGCGTGCGGCGCGTGCGCAAGGCCCTGGAGACTTTGCAGGAAGCCCGCAAGCGCATGGACGGTTCCGAATCCGATTACGCCGAGGCCATCGCCCGGCCTTTCGCTTTCGGTCTGGCGCGCACTTATATCGGCTCCCTGCTTCTGGAGTTCGCGTCCTGGATGGGCGGCGAGGGGTCGCCCGCCGTTTCCGATCCCGGCCTTCTCCGATCCGCGGAAGTGGCCCATCGCTGGTGCCGGGAAACCCTGTTCTCCCTGCCGGACGCGGACGCGGCCCATCGCCGGGCCTCTTCGGAAATCCTGGGCGAAAAGCCCTGATCCGCCTTCCCTGCCTGTTTACGGACCGCTGCGTTTCCGCGCGGATGCGGGTTCGCTTGCATGCCGCAGCGAATGAGTAATAGAATTCTCCAGCATACTTGAGATTTCCCCCGGGTTTTGTCTGAAGGGGTTTGCATGGTCCCCGGTCCTTTCCTGCTTTGTCCGATGCTGTTCGTATCCCTGTTCCTTTTTGGATCCTGGGGATCCGCAGTGGCGATGGCCGGGGATACCATGACGTATCGGTACCATCCGCCGGAATCCAATCAGGATCAGCGCTATGTCTATCAATGGGAGATCCTGAGGACGGCCCTGGAAAAGACCAAGGCCAAATACGGGCCCTACGAAATGAAGGCCTCGGAATTCATGACGGAGGCGCGCCAGGCCCATGAACTGAAGAACGCCACCGGCAAGCTGACCGTCATGTACCTCAGCACCACCCCGGATTTCGAAAAGAATCTCGTGGCCGTGCATATCCCCGTCGACAAGAACCTGGGCGGCTATTGCATTTTCCTGATCCGGAAGGAAAGCCAGGAGCGGTTCCGCGCCGTCAAAAGCCTGGAGGACCTCCGTAGATTCTCCTACGGGCTGGGACTGGGATGGATCGACGTGGACATCCTGAAATCCAACGGCTTCAAGGTCGTTACGGGATCCAACTACGAAGGACTGTTCGAGATGCTGATCGGAAACCGCTTCGACGTGTTCCTGAGGGCCGCGGTGGAAATCACCGGGGAATACGATGACCGCAAGGACAGGATGCCGGATTTGCATATCGAGGAGAACCTGGTCTTCTACTATCCCCTGCCTATGTACTTCTGGTTTCCCAAGACCCAAGAAGGCAGGCGTTTGGCCGCGCGCGCGGAGGAAGGCATGAGGAGCATGATCAAGGACGGGACCTACGACAGGATTTTCGATAAGTACCAGAGCGGGAAAATCACCCGCCTGAATCTCAAGGGCCGCACTCTTTTCAAGATCGACAATCCCTTCCTGGGGCCCGAGACGCCGTTCGCGGAAAAAAAGCTCTGGTTCGACCCCTCCACGTACAAAGCCGGACCATGATCGGGGATCTTCGCCATGCTCGTGCGTAAACTCTCCGTCGCCTTCATGGTCAGCGTGGCGCTCTTGACCGTCACCACCCTCCTCTCGGGTTCCTACGTCGCCATCAACTATCTCAACGACCGGGATCGGGAACTTGCGGCCCTGCGCGCCGAGTTGGTCCAGGCCGCCAACCAGACCGCCATCAGCATGGCGCTGCCGCTGTGGAATTTCGACCGGCCCCAGATGGAGAAAGTGGCCGAGAGCCGGTTGCAGGACAGCTCGATAACCCGCATGGTGATCCAGGCCGCGGACGGGGCGGTCCTCATCGACATGAAAAAAGGGGCGGAAGCGGAATCCGGAAAGCCCCCTCCCGGTTCGGAAACCCTGGTGGAAAAGGAATCCGTGACCTTCGCGGATCAGCGGCTCGCCACAGTGACCGTTTACGCCACCACCCGGTTGGTCGTGGCCAGACTGAAGGAGCACTTGCTCTGGACCATCGTCTACATCCTGGTGCTCGATGCGGCGTTGGTCTTGAGCCTCTATTTCCTGCTCAGGTTGTGGGTGTTCAGGCCCCTGCGCGAGGTGGAAGCCTATGCCGCCACGGTCAGCGCGGGCGGCCGGGCCGGCGAGGTGCGCAGGTTCCGCGGAGAGCTGGAAAGCCTGCGCTCTTCGGTCGAACAGATGATCGGCCAGGTGCAGGGCCGATACAACCAGCTGCAGATGGAAATCGTCGAACGGGAAAAGGCGGAAGAGGAGCTGCGCCGGGTGAGCGAACGGCTCTCCCTGGCCACGCGCGCGGGCGGCGTCGGCGTCTGGGATTGGGACATCAGGCTCAACGTCATCACTTGGGACGATCAGATGTTCGTACTTAACGGAGTGGATAAGGGGCGGTTCTCCGGGACCTACGAGGCCTGGCAGGCGGGTCTGCTGGTGGAGGACGCGAAACGGGCGGACGAAGAGGTGCAAATGGCCCTGCGCGGGGAGAAGGATTTCGACACCGAATTCCGCATTCTCCGGCCCGACGGGTCCATCCGCAACATTCGCGCGCTCGCGAGCGTGAAGCGGGACGGGTCGGGGAAGCCTCTGCGCATGATCGGCACCAACTGGGACATCACCGAGGCCAGGCTGGCCCAGGAACGCGCGCGCGCGCAGCAACAGCAACTGGTCCAATCGGACAAAATCAACTCCCTGGGGATGATGGTCTCCGGCGTGGCCCATGAGATCAACAATCCCAACAATCTCATCATGTTGAATGCGGACGTCATCGAGACCTTCTACCGCTTTCTCTCGCCGGTCCTGCGGAAGCACGCCGCCGCCAACCCGGAGTGGACGGTGGCCAACATCCCATACGACAAGATGGAAGGCAAGATGGAAACCCTGATCAGCGGGATAGCCGGAGGAGCCAGGCGGATCAAGCGCATCGTCGACAACCTCAAGGATTTCGCGCGGCTGGACGCGGGCGAATTGATCGAGAGCGTGCCGCTGGAAAAGGTGGTGGAGGCCTCCGTGGGAATCGTGGAGAACCTCATCAAGAAATCCACGAATCATTTCAGCATCCTGCACAAGGAAGCGGAACCGCTTCCGCGCATCAAGGGGAATTTCCAGAAGCTGGAACAGGTGATCATCAACCTCATCACCAACTCCTGCCAGGCTCTGGAAGATCGATCCAGGGCCATCCGCATCTCTACATGGTTCGAGCCGGACGGGAACCGCGTGGTCCTGTGCGTGGAGGACGAAGGCAAGGGCGTCCCCAAGGAGCTGCTGGGGAAGGTGGCGGATCCCTTCTTCACCACCAAGCGCGACACCGGCGGCACGGGGTTGGGGCTGTCGGTCTCTTACGGTATCATTCAGGAGCACAAAGGGGAAATCCGGTTCGATTCCGAACCCAGCCGCGGCACGACCATCGAGATCAGGATTCCTGCCCAAGCCGGCGGATCCCGCAAAACGGGTTAATTCGTCATTGCGGTCAACCGTCACACCCGCCGTTCCAAAAGCTTCAGCTTTTCTTATTCTTTTCGCCTATGCCGGACGATTGGGTAGCCTGTCCCCATTGCGGGGAACGCATCAAGCGCGACGCGAAGTCGTGCAAGCATTGCGGATCCGACGACCGCACCGGCTGGTCCGAGGATACCTATATGGACGGCATCGATTTACCGGAAGCGGGCGACTACGACGACGGCCTGGAACGGGAAGGCTTCCGCAAGCCGGCCAGGGCGCCGGGCCGCTTGGTATCCGCGATCGTTTCCGCGGCTTTGATCCTGATCTTCGCGCTTTGGCTGCTGCGCGGCTTTTTCTAAGGCTCCCTTTGCGGACAAGGATCCCATGAAGGCATTCAAAATCATCGGGACGTGCATGCTTCTGGTGGGATTCGGTTGCCTGGTCGGGCTCATGTTCTCGATCGCCGATACCCGCGCGTTCCTGGCGGGCTCCCTGGCGGCTCAAGGCGAGATCATCGATCTCGTAAGGGATTCGGATCGCGACAACCCGGACGGCCGCAGCACCAGCCTTTTCCCGGTCATCCGTTTCCCGGATCGAAGCGGGAAGGCCGTCGTCTTCAAATCCTCCACTTCCGCTTCCAGGGGCGCGGAGGTGGGCCAACGCGTCCAGGTTCGGTATGCGGCCGAAAACCCGCGGCATGCGGTTTGGGCGGACTCCGTGGGCGATGCGTGGGGGCTCTCGATTTTCCTATCCCTGTTCGGATTGATTATCGGGGGCATGGGCGCGCTCTTTTATCGGCTCGGCATCCGGGACGATCTGAACGAGAAGAGGGCCCGGTTCTATTCGAAAGAGATCCGGGCGAAGGTAAAGGAAGTCGTACTGGACACGTCCACTGTCTTGAACGGACGCTCACCGTACCGGATCACGGCGCAATGGCTGAATCCGGAAACCAACGAGGTGCACGTTTTCAAGAGCAAGAACCTCTGGTTCGATCCTTCGGAATTTCTCAAGGACGAAGTGCTGGTGAAGGCGGATGCCCGCAACCTGAAGAAGTATTGGATGGATGTTTCGTTCTTGCCCAAGCAGGCTTGAGGCGGGAAGGAAATCAGGGCAATCGCGAGCGGGAGGCCTGGGAGGTGTCGGCGGGGGATTTGTCGCCCGGGGCCGAGGCCCTGGGAAGCCGTTGTCCGTAAGTGGTGAAGTTCCGCATACGCACTTCCAGGGGATCGCTGCACTCCTCTCCCACGCAGACTTCATATTCCCCCGGCGGCAGGATCAGGCGATAGGATCCTTGGGCGTCCAAGGCCTGCTTCACGGTTTCGCCCGTGCCCAGGTTGCGGATGCGGATGGTGCTCCGGTACGGCTCTTCGATGAAGCGCTGGTTCTGCTTTTTGCAGGAATCCTTCTCGGCCTGGGTGACCAGCGGCCCGCAATCGATCATGGTTTCCGGAGGGCCGTAGGTGGTGAAGGTTCCGAAGAGGCCTTGTTCCGGCTTTTTCATGTTCATGGAACCGGCGCATGCGCAGAACAGGCAGGCGGCGGCCAAGGAAATCCAGGCGGACAGGATACGAAGCGGCTTCAACATCGCCGGGATATGGCCGGAGAGCGGGATCAACGTCCCTGCAGGGGAAAGAGGAACGGGACGGTGATGAACTTGGGACGCGTTTCGGGAAAGGCGCGCAGGCGCCAATCCAACACTTTGCGCAGGAGTTCCTGGTCGAAAGCCTCGACCCCGGTGGTGCTGCTGACGACGGAACCGTCGAGGACCTTGCCGCTCGGATCGACGTTCAGCCCAATCACCACTTCCCCGGAAAGGCCGGGAAAGCCCAGGGCGTAGCGGCCGTATATCTCCTGGAGATTGTCCGCGTCGATATTGGTGGCGGCCTGCACGGAAGCCCGGAGGATGATCTCGCCCAGATTGGACGCTTTGGGAAGCGACGTGGCATAGGCGGGGGCTTCCACGGGAGACGCCGTTGGCGGCTTTACGGTGCGGGGCTGGACCGCGGCGCGCCGTTGGGCGGCGGCCTCCGGTCCGGGTGCGGCCGGATTTCGCGCGGACACGGCCTGGCGGGCGGGTTTGGGCGGCAAGGGATTGGCGGGGACCGCAGCCTGCGCGGACGGGCGCTGGACGGTGGCGGGAGCGATCGGGGACCGGGTAGCCGCAGTGTTACTGGCGGGCCGGGCCGGAGCGGCGCTGGACGGCCGGACGGGTGCGGGCGCCGCGGTCACGGCTTTGGCGGGCTTGGCCGCGGGTCCGGGAAGCGATTGCGCGGACATTCTCGGCCGCAGGAAAGGCACCCGGTTTTCCAATCCATCGAACAGGCCGGCCTGCGTCGCCGCAAAGAGGCCCAGGCCCAGCACGCCGATGGCGATAATCACCACCGCCGCGATGGCGAAGTGGAGAGCGGAACGTTCCGGAAGGTCGTGCGGCACCGCCCTGGGCGCGGCTTCTTCGGAGACTTCCGCTACCTTGCGCAACTGGGCCACCTTGCGCGTGAGCGCCTGTTCCCGGGTCATGGGCGGCGGGATCTGGTCCATCCGGATTTCCCCGGACGGATAAGGCTGGTCGGCTTGCGGGACCTTGGCCTGTAGCGCCGCTTGGACCTCTTTGGCGATGCGGGCGGCATCCTGCTGATGGGATGCCTGTTGCGCCGTGGTTTGCTGCGCCGCCTGCCGGGCCAGGGCCTGCTCCCGCATGGTCGGCTGGGCCGGAGCATCCATGGACAGGAATTGATCGGCGGGCACGGAAATGGTGGCCATGGGATCGAGGGGGGGCGGAGCCGGTTTGCCCTTCGCTTCCGAAGTGAACGTCCCGTTGGGAGACTGGGCCAGAGTGGCCTCGCCTTCCACGATGATGGTCTTCTGCATTTCCGCCAGCCGGTACAGGCTGGGGGAACTGTCCCTGCGGATGCGGATGCGCGCGGAAGGACCGGTCAGATCGGCGTCGGCCTTGAGCAGGCGGGCGCGGGCATTGGCCATCCATTGTTCCAGGCGTTCGCGCTGGGAGGCTTCTTCCTTGTCGTTTTCCAGTTTGGCTTTTTTCTCGGATTCGGCTTCCGCTTCCATCTTGGCGCGGATGCGGGAGAAGTCGTCCTCGAGAGAGTCGGTCTGGCCGGGTTCCAGCCACTGGGCCTTGCCGTATACCGTGTTTTCGATGGAGGCGTCGCCGCGCGCGGCCATTTCCAAAGTGGGCGGGTTGGGCTGTTCCGGAGCCGCCGGCGATGTTTCCGGGGTTGCCTCATGGGCTTTGGCCAAGGCTTCGGACTCTTCCCGCGGGAGGATTTCCGAACGGGCTCCCGGCATAGGCTCCGCTTCGGGGGGATGGGCCGGGAACTCCGGGTCGATCAAATCCATGGGGACGGGGGCGGAAAGATTGTTCCAGTCCAGGTTTTCCTCGCGGGAGGCTTCCGAGGTTTTTTCCGCCATGGCCGTTCCTTATAGCTCCGTGGTGGCCGCGAGAACCTGTTCGATGGTGGTATCGCCCCTCAACACCAGTTCGATGCCCGCCTGGCGCAAGGTCTTCATGCCTTCGCGTTCGGCGCAAGCCTGGATATCCATGGTCGAGGCGTTCTTGAGGATGAGTTTCTTGATCTCGCGGGTGGCGTTCAGCATTTCGAATATGCCGATGCGTCCCTGGTATCCAACGCCGTTGCAGGTCACGCAGCCTTCGCCCATGTGGAACTTCACCGAAGCGGCGTCCTCGACGGGCAGATGGAGCTGCTCGATCATCTCCATAGAGGGCGTATAAGGCACCTTGCAGCGGGTGCAGATCTTGCGGACCAGGCGCTGGGCCACCACCAGGTTCAGGGAGGAGGCCAGCAGCAGGGGCGGGATGCCGATGTCGACGAACCGGGCGACCGCGCTGGACGCGTCGTTGGTGTGCAGGGAGGAGAACACCATGTGGCCGGTGAGAGCCATCTTGACCGCGATATCCGCGGTCTCGTTATCGCGGATTTCCCCGATGAGGATGGTGTCCGGATCCTGGCGCAGGATGGAGCGCAGGGCGTTGGCGAAGGACATGCCGATGGCGGCGTTGACGTGCACCTGGGTCACGCCTTCCATATGGTATTCCACCGGGTCTTCCACGGTGATGATGTTGGACGTGACGTCCTTGATCTGCTGGAGGGCGGAATAGAGCGTGGTGGACTTTCCGGAACCGGTGGGGCCGGTGACCACGATCATGCCGTGGGGCTTGCCGATGTTCTCGCGGAAGATCTTGAGCTCGTGGTCCGTGAAGCCCAGGTTGTACATGGACTTTTCGTAGGCTTCCTTGTCCAGGATGCGCAAGACGCACTTTTCGCCGAAGATGGTCGGAAGTATGGATACGCGTACGTCCACTTCCTTGAGGCCGATCTTGACCACCATGCGCCCGTCCTGGGGCAGCCGGCGTTCCGCGATGTTCAGGTCCGACAAGATCTTGATACGGGTGACGATGGCCTGGTGGGAATGGCGCGGCGGGGACATGACCCGGCGCAGCTCGCCGTCGATGCGGTAGCGCACCGAGAGTTCCTTTTCCATGGGCTCGATATGGATATCGCTGGCGCGGTCGCGCACGGCGTTGGCTATCAGCATGTTCACCAGTTTGATGATGCCGAGTTCGGCGCCGGCGCTGGCGGCCTCTTCGACGCCCATCTCCTCTTCGACCTTCTTGATGTACTGCACCTCGGTCGCGAGGTCGGCCATCAGATCGGAGGCGCTCCGGTGGGAAGCGATGTCCCGGTAGTAGCGGTCGATGGAAACGGAGATGTCTTCCAGCGTGCCCAGGATGGGGGTGATGCGCAGATCGGTCTGGTCGCGCAGGTTGTCCAGGAGGCGCAGGTTGGAGGTGTCCAACATGGCCACGGTGAGCTCGTCCTCCTGCTTTTCCAGGGCGATGCAATGGTATTCCCGCGCCACGCGCTCGGGAATCAGGGCCACCACGTTCAGATCCGCGGAGGCGAACTGTTTGGGAGTGGCCACGGGCACGCCCAATTGGCTGGCCAGGAAGTGTGTCTTCTGGAACTCGTCGATGAAGCCCAGGGAGACGAGAGCATCCCCCAAACGGAGGTTCGTGGTCTCCTTCTGGAAGTCCAAGGCCTTTTTCAGCTGCACGGAGGTGATGATGCCGTTCTCGACCAGGATGGCGCCCAGGGCCTGGGCCTTCTTGGTGAAATCCATGCGCTGGGATTTCTTCTTGTACTCGATGCGCAGGGACGCGACGTAGGTTTTCAGGATCTTGCCCAGCTCCTGGGGAGGCAGGGGCAGATAGAGGATGTCGTCCACGGCGAGCTCGGTCTTGGCCTCGGCCACCTGCGCCATGCCGCCTTCGTTGACCACGGCCAACAGACAGGGAACCTTGGCGATCAGCTTCAGGGTGGCCACGTCATGGACGAAGGCTTCCAGGGAGTCCCCGGGACTGAAGATGGCCAGGGCCATTTCGCATTGGAGCTTGTCGGCATGTCCGAAATTGCCCGCGAACAGTTGCAGGAATTGTCCCACATCGGCGGCTTTCAGAAGTTGCGCGAATTGCTGCAACGATTCTTTTCGGTACGCCAACAACGTGGTTTTCAAAGGCGCCAGGTTTTCCACGACAGGTCCTGCTTCGACTGCGGTTTGGGCTAAGGTCGTCATAATGTTGTGTTAAACGGTCCGGATGGAGCGCTTAAACATAGAACTATTCCCTATTCGGGCCCAAAAGCTATTTGGGCGCCTTGCGAACTTATTGGGTCTTATAATCATCAAATCGGATTTCGCAAGCTATCCGAATTTGGACATCAAATTCAATTCCAGGGTAACAAGAATCTCCAATATCTCCCGGTTCAGCAAGTAAAACCACTTTTTGTTACTAAGCAATAATACCCTGGATTTAAGCGGCGGCAGAGGCTAAAATCGGTATATTTAATGGAAATCGCCATGGTCGACTTATTCCAATATACGGACTACCGGAAATATCTCCGGGATTATTACGAAGCAAAACGGGCTGCGCAAAAGGCGTTCACGCATCGGCATATCGCCCAGGCCATCGGATTCAAATCAACCGGAACCTTCGCCCAGATCCTCCAGGGCAAAACCAACATTTCCCCGCAAACCATCCTGCGCTTCGTCCACTTCCTGGACCTTAAAAAAGACCAGGCGGACTACTTCGAATTGCTGGTGTTGTTCAACCAGAGCAAGGGTCATTCGGAGAAGAAGCGGCATTTCGAGAAGATCATTTCCTTTCCCAAATCGAACCTGAAACAGGTGGACTCGACCCAATACGCCTTTTACGAGAAATGGTATTACAGCGTGATCCGGGAAGTGCTGGCGTTCCATCCCTTCGTCGACGATTTCCGGGAACTGGCGCGTTTGCTCACGCCGCCCATCGCCACCTCCGAGGCCCAGAAGGCCATCCGTCTTCTGGAAGATCTGAATCTGATCCGCAGGAATGAAAACGGCGTTTACGAAAAATCCGATCCGGTGATCACGTCCGGATACGATACGCGATCCCTGGCGGTCAACCAGTTCATCATCGAGACGCTGGACCTGGCCAAGGTGGCCTTGGATCAGTTGCCGCGCGAGGAGCGCAGCCTGTCCGCCCTGACCCTGAGCCTTCCCGAGGACGGCTACGCCATGATCGAAGAGAAAATCAAAACCTTCCGCCGCGAACTGCTGGAAATGGCGCGCAACTGTTCCGATCCCAAACGGGTCATCCAGGTCAATTTCCAGATCTTTTCCGTGACGCGCAAACTCGACGAGGGGCCGCATGAAGCCTAGGAGTGTCCCCATTCGAATCGGGAAGTACGCAGCCTCCGCGGCATCGGGAGTGCTGGCCCTCCTGGCGATTCTCCACTGCGCCCAAAACCCGGCGGAAGTCGCGCAAGGCGGCGGCGGTTCGGAAGCGGTGGCTCTGGTCGGCTCCTTCGAGTACCCGGACCATCAGCCCGTCATCCGGGGCAGCGTGCGCTTGCGCCCCAGGTTGTTCCTGTCCGATACCGCGGCGGGATCCGCCGCCGGGACCGGCGCGCAGGCCGGAACCGTCATCGATGCCGTGACCGATAGCACCGGAGCCTTCCGGATGGATTCGGTGCAGCGCGGGGACTATTTCCTGGAGATCAGCGACAGCGCCTCGCGCGGGCTGCTGATCCCCTGCACCCTGACGGGGGACTCCGCGGAAGTGAAGCTGGAACCGGCCGCCTTGCAGCCGACCGGCGTGGTGACCGGCTCGATCGTGGCCCCGGAGGGCTTCGCGGGCCGCACATACATCCAGATTTACGGATTGGATCGCCAGGTGAAGACGGACTCGGCTACGGGACGCTTCCGCATGGAGGATCTGCCGGCGGGAACATACACCTTGCGGGCCGTGTACAGCGCTCCGGCCGTGGATCCCCGCGAGATCGACAGCGTGCTGGCCAATCCGCTGGACACGACGGATATCGGCGCCGTGCGCCTGGCCTCCTTCGAGAACGAAAACTACGCGGCCTGGCCTTTGTCCCGGCGCATCTACGTCAACACGTCCGCCGCGGGCGCCAACGTGGCCGGCAATGTGGACGACTTTCCCCTGTTGGTCCGCCTGAACAAGGACAACTTCGACTTTTCCCGGAGCGCGGGCCGGGACATCCGCTTCGCGGACGCCAAGGGGAAACGCCTGCGTTACGAGGTGGAGCGCTGGGACTCGGCCGCGGCGGCTGCGGAGCTGTGGGTCCGCCTCGATCGCGTGAACGGAAACTCCGGCACCCAGTTCATCACCATGCATTGGGGCCTGCCGGGCGCGGAAGACGTCACCGACTCGCGCCAGGTGTTCGGGGCGGACGCGGGTTTCGCGGGCGTATGGCACCTGGGCGAGGACGCGGCGGATACGCTTTCGGCGGATCTGTACAAGGATGCCGTGGGATACGATCCCGCGGCGGACAGGGTGGCCTCCGCTCCCGGCGAGGGCGTGGCGGGATTCGGCGCTTCCTTCAACGGCAACGACTATATCACCGTGCCCGTGGCCAATCCGCTCCTGCAGCCCAACACCATGGTTTCCGTCTCGGCCTGGTTCAAAGCCGCCCGCACGGCCTCCCTGGGCGCGAACATCCTGTCCATGGGCGACAGCTACAACCTGCGCATCAATCCGAACGGCTCGGGCCGCTTTTCCATTTTCAACGGGGAAGCGATCGGGGTGGAAACGGCCAAGGGGGTCAACCTTTTGGACTCGGCCTGGCATCACCTGGCCGCCACTTATGACGGCGCCACTCTCTCCATCTACGTGGACGGCAGGCTATCCGCCAAGAGCGCGGGCAAGGGGCTCATCGATTACCGCTTCTGGCCCGCCTTCGTGATGGGCCGGCACGGAAACCGCAAGCCGGGATACGAATTCACCGGGAACCTGGATCAGGTGGAGGTTTCCGGGGACGTCTCCAGGTCGGCGGATTGGATCAAGCTGGCGTATGAGAACCAGCGGGCGGGGTCCAAGCTGATGGAGTTCCGGCCCTAAGTTTCGTTTTGGGCACCGCTTTCCGGAACCGGATGGATAAGCGGGGACGACGGATTCATTCGATAGATATTTGTGATGACCGGCACGGACAACCGTCCTGACTTCCTGATAAATTCAAACCCGAAATAGACTAGCAACCAAGAGTGCATTCCGAAAATGCATTGGTTTCGGTTCATGTGGAGTCCGAGGGTACTTTTTTCTTGAAAAGTACCCTTAATAAGGGTATACTTACGGGAGGTCGGGATGCCGTACATTGTACGCGTCAAAAAGAAGGCTTTAAGGTGTACTATGTTGGCAGTCGTCAAAACGCCCCATATTGACGTGCGGATCCAGGGAGAGATCTCTCCATTTATGATCGAAGTCCTTAAGAAGGAATACGGCAAAAAATTGCGCATTAAACACGAAAAGGACGACAGCGTGGAATTTTTTGAGACCGACATAGCAAAGGCAATTGCGAAAACGGTCTCCCCCGCGGATTGCGTCCAAATCTATCGTGAAAATCTTGGATTGACCCAGGGAGAGCTGGGCAAAAAAGTAGGGGTCCCGAAAAATTACGTCTCAGACTGGGAAAACGACCATCGGAAAATCAGCAAGGATAAGGCGAAAAAACTTTCCGCGCTGTTCGGCATTTCAGTAGATCATTTCCTCTAAATCGAAGCCTACTTCACCCTGCTCGAATCCATTTTCACCCCGCCGGTCTCGAATACCAGCTCGGACGACTTGTGGATGATTTTCGGCTTGACCTCGATGATAAGGTTGGTCTTGCGGACCACCGAAAGGCGATGGGTGAACAACGCGCCGATCAAGGGGATTTGGCCCAGCACCGGCAGCCTCCGCAGCTCTTCCGTATTCTCTTCCGACAACAGCCCGGCCAGGAAGACGGTCTGGCCGTCCGCCACGCGCACGGTGGTTTTGGTGGTGCGGATTTTCACCAGGGGCAGATCCGAATTGGGACCCTTGAAGCCGGTGATGGAGCTGACCTCCGGCTCCAGGTTCAGGGTGATTTCCGAATCCTCGTTCACGTGAGGCATCATCTTGATCTTGACGCCCACGTCTTCGTGCTGCACCTGCTGGTTGGCGCCCCCCCCGGCGAGTGCGGCGGAATTGTAGGTCTGGATCACGTAAGGGATCCTCTCGCCGATGTGCAGGCTGGCTTCGCGATTGTTGGTGGTTGTGAGTTTGGAATTCATGAGCACCCGCGCATCGCCGTTCTGGATGAGCATGTCCAGAAGGATATTCAGGCTGATAGGATTCCGGACGCCGCCTTTCAGGAGATAGCCCTCGGTGACGGGAGCGGTGGGAAAACTGATGCTGGTCGCGACAGGGGACAGCGCGCCCCAATCGATTCCGTACCTGTCCGTGTTGTCCACCGTGACTTCGATGAGCCGGGTCTCCAGGAGCACTTGCGTGTGGGGGTGATCGATGGAACGCACGATACGCTCGATTTCATTGATAACGCGCGGGCTGGCATAGGCGATGAGGCGGTTCCCGCCCCGGTCCACCTTGACGTTCTTGCTGAAGTCGGACAACAGGGTGGCGACCTCTTCCGCGTCGGCGTAATTGAGGGCGATGACGTAGCCGGACTGGCCCACTTCGTCCTTGAGCTTGCCCTGTTCGCCGATCAGCACGGAATTGCCGATGATTTCATAGGAGAGTCCGGCGGCGCGCACGATCAGATCGATGGCCTCGGATACCGGGGTTTTGTTGAGGATGATGGAGATCTTCGCCTTCTGCACGCCTTCCCCGGCCACGAAGTTCATGCTCGAGCGATCGGCCATGACCTTCAGGATCTCGGAGAGGTTTGCGTCCTGGGCGTTGAGCGAAATGGTCATACGCAGCAAGGGATTGGGATCCTTGGTGATGATCGGGGATTCCGACTTGCCTTCGACGCTGGCAGCCACGGCAGCACCCGGAGGTCCGGATACCCCGGAAGCGCCCATGGGCGCGGCCATGGCTGTCCCGAAAGCGCCCAGGAGGAGGATCGCCGCCACGGCGCCGGACAGTGCGGCGGGTCCGCGGGGGTTGGTTTGTTTCATCTGCATGGATTCATCCCGCCTTATCTTTTCTGGTAGTTCCGGTTTCCGGACAAGTCGTAACTGTAAACGGCGGAATCGTCTTCCATCGTGATTTCTTTGCTGGTGATCTTGGATACCTTGCGCGTGCCGACCATGTCACCCACGTCCACGGACAGGGAGCGTTCTCCGTCCATGACGATGGCGGTATGCTGGCCGTAGTCGTCGGCGATGATAGCCGTGAGCTTGACCCGGTCGGGAGGCGGCTCAGGGGCCTTGGCGGTATCCTGGGCGGGACCGGGCTTCGCGGTTTTGGCGGCAGGGCCCTTGGTAGCCGCGATCCGGTGCGGGGCGGGTTCGGAGACCGGGCTGGCCACTTCGCGGCGGCGGCCGGTCATGGGATCCTTGCCGCCGGGGTAGGAAAAGCTGGCCCGGGTGGTCAGCACCTCCTCGAGGTGATCGACAAGGTCGATGAACTTCTGATCGTAGCCTTCCGTGGTCGCAAGGGATTCGTTGACTTCCCGGCGGAAGCCGTTGTTCTGGGAGAAGACCCGCAGGGCCAGACCCAAGGCCAGGACCATGGCCAGAACCGCGGCGGTCATAAAGGGATTGAAGCGCATCATCAGCCTTTCTTGACCCGGAAGGTATCGAGATGGATTTTTATGGAAGCGCCTCTCCGTCCCGATATCGGGGCGACCACCGGCCCTTTTCCTGATTTGGGCGTCGTCGCGGTCACTGGGGTTTCCTTGGCGTTCTGGGTAACCTCGAAGGATGTGAGGGCCATGACCCTGCGGCTGTTTTCCAACTTGGAGCAGAATTCCCCGAAGCTGAAGAAATCCCCTTCCAGTTCAATGTCATATCCATTGGTGGTGACCCTGCCCTGAGTGGTCGGAAGGCCGGGGCGCACGGAGACCAGTCGCATCTTCAAATCCGTGACGCAGGAGGTCAGGAAATCGAACAGGATGGACTCTTGGGATACCGTATCCTTTTGGCCGGCGAAATCCATATTGCGGTAGACGAGATCGCGCACGTGGTTCAGGTTTTCAGAAACGATCTTTGCCGTGGCAAGTTGATTGGACGTGACGATGCGCTGTTTTTCCAATTCCTTGAAGCGGGGAACGAATCGCGAAGTATACATGATATCGGCGGGAATCACGCATACGGCGACAACGGCCATGGCTGCCAGCAGGGATTCACTCGATTTCATTGGGATACTTTCCATTTCGAAGTGAACGCGGAGAAATCGAATGCGACGCGCGTCCCGTCTTCCTTGCGATCGGCCATATTCAGCTGAAGTTTGGTAAAGGTATTGGAAAACGTAGTATCGCTCCGGAGCCGATTGAGATATTGATCGAGAACCAACAATTGATCCTGCTGAGGGTTCGCATATCCGTATCCGGTCACCTTGAGGAGGTTGTTGTTGTATGTGAAGCCGGTAATCCAGTAGTTTTCAGGCAGATGCTTGGCCATTGACGCCAGCTTCTTGGTCCAGAGGCCCCCCTTGCCCTGAAGATCGTTCAGAAGCTCGATGTCCGACTTGTCCACGATCAACCGTGCGGCCGTATATTTCTGGTACTCCTGTTGCAGCCTATGGACCTTGTCTTTCTCAATCGTCAGCACATGTTCCATTTGCGCGATGGTCAGGCCGGAATAGAGGAGGGAGAGGACGAAGAATCCGAAACAGCCGAGCCCCAGGATGACCGCGAGGCGTTGCTGGCGCTCAGATTTTACTTCCCGTTCGCGCAGATCGCGGATCAGATTAAGACGATAGAGGCTCAGGCCCGATTTGGCGATCATAGTTCGCCTCTCAAGGCCAAGGCCACGGCCAGGTCGAACCGGCCTGGAACTGGTTCGCGAATGGAACCCATCTTTCCAGCCAAATCCATCTTATTGATGGGAAGCCCGGTAATGTTGCTGATCCGATTCGTAAGAAGCTCCTGATCGAGGTATTCACCCAGCAAAAGTATTTCCTGGAATCCGGAAATCTGCTCATTCTTTTCATAAAAGATCAGGGAGCGGGAAATCTCATCGGCCAAAGAGCGGATGCGTTTATCGCGGTCCCCGGCCGAGGCATTCGGCCCGAAAACGTCTTCCGCCGCGAAATAGACGTTGCGGTTGAAGAATGACGTGTGCTCGCTATCGATCACGATGGTGGAAACCTGCGGACCCACATGCAAAGCCACCAAGGGATGATCCCCTTCCCGGCCTCCTTTCCAGGCCCAAAGCGCATTCGCAACCGCCACTGGAAGCACATCCACGGCAACGGCCCTGAGGCCCGCCTTTTCCAACAGTTTCAGGTGACGGCTGAGCAGGGAGTTCGAGGCCAGCGCCACCATTACTTGCACGAGCCCGCCGCTCGATCCGGCATCTTCATCCAATACTTCATAATCCAGTGTGGATGTAGCCACTTCGAAATGGACGGTTTTTCTGAGCTCGAGGCGCAGGGCCTGTTCCATTTCCTCAGCCCCGAGTTTCCTGAAGGGGATCTGGGTGGCGAACACCTGCTTGCCGGCGAGGCAGGCGATTACCGAATCGCGGGATCCGATATTCAGCAGCCCTTTGATCCGGCGGAAGCCGTCCAGAAGACCGCGGTCTTCCGAGAAATCGCCCTTGAGTTCCTCCATGCGATCCACGGTATAACCCCCGCGGCCATCGGAAGACAGCCGCGCGGATCGGATCGCTTGGTGATCGTGCTCAATGCCGATTGTGAATCCGGGTTTGGATGTCTGTATGGTGCGCTTCATGGCGATCCAGTCGGGGATGGTAAGAATTTTGTTTTCGGGACGTCGGTTTTCATGGAGATCGCCAATTTGTGAGGGACACGATGGGAGCGCCATCGACGGCAAGGGGACCGGCGGCATCCACATCCCAGGAGTATTGAACGGTTTCGCTTCCATGGACTGCGCGGGAGATTACGGTTTTGGGGGCACTGGGAGCGATAGCCGGAGCATTGTCAACGACGGTGACGGTGACCAAGGAGCCATTTTCAAAAGCGGCGTTGGTAAACAGGATCTGGCTGCTTCCGAGCCAACCCTGATTCGTTCCGATGAAATTAACACCTTTCTTGCGCAACCATCCAACCCCCATCATCAACCCGGATTCCGCGTCATTAGCACACCCCATGCGACGGTAGGTATTGTCTTCATCATTCCGGGAATTGCCGCCGACGAGCATAAGGCTGGCCGCGGCCATGGACATGATTATGGAAAGGCCCAGTACGGCGACCAGGACGGAGCCTTTCTGGCTTACCACGGACGGCTGACGGCATTGCGGCATACGACCGATTCGGTTTGTACTGGCAGGGAGTCCCGGACACCGGCCACTCGCATGTCATAGTGGAGATTGAAGCTGACGGCCTGGCTTTTGTCCGTAATTTCGAAAATCCCACCGGATTTCAGGTTGTAGGGATTCGTATTGATAGTGACCTTGACCGTATCCGATCCGACAATGAACGGTTTCCAATCGGGGTCCCCAGGAAGACGCTCCTGCAACCGGCCGATGGGGTTGCCTACGGAAAGTCTAACCACCCGGTAACCTTTGATCATTGCTTTGGCGGCATTGCAAAAAACCACTCCGTCCAAATTCAGTTGATCGATCGGATCCCCTACGGGGCATCCCCCTACTCCTGCTTCCGAGGTTGAATAGACATAAGTAGCGCTGACGGCGGTCTGGTGGATTTCCTCGGAAACCACATCCGCGATTTGCGACAGGCGCATCTGGGTGGAATTGGAGGACAATTGCGAGTTGTTGACTCTGAGAAGCGTGATGACCACCCCGGGAATGATCACGGAAATTATTCCCGCGACCATGGCTTCGATCAGGGTGAATCCTCTTTGGGCCTTCATTTTACCCTCGTAATCCGCTTGCTTATGGTGACGTTTTGGTTTTGGCCGTTCTCGCTCCAGGCAACCTTGGAGTCGAGACTTTGGTACTCGACGTCCACTCCCAGAATATTGACCGTGTGGAGTCCCGCGGTGACCGTTCTATTGGCGGGAACGGCGACCAGCCCAGGCCCATCGTCCAAATTGATGGGCGCGTCCATTTCTCCCACGGGGTACCTGATGAAGTGATGGGCGAGATCTTCGAGTTCCTCCTGCGCGATGACGCGGGCCTGGCGGTTATGTTCATTGATCGATCGTAGCAGAGAGGAATTTATGATCATGGCGGAGACGGCCGAAACAGTCAGCCCCAATATGATAGAAGCGACGAGGACCTCCACCAAGGTAAAGCCGGCTTCCCCGAAGCTTGCTTTTGGGGGGAAATGCGTGCGTTCGGGCATTGTCGGATGGATTCCCTTAGAATTTTGCCGCGGCCATGGCCGTGTCGCCAGGATTGGACTGTTCGGTGACGATCACGTAAACCTGATCCTCGGAAATTTTCACGTCGAATTGGGTGGCATTGGGCAGGACCAGGGCAGCGTTCAGGGTTGCCGTGGTCGGTGCTGCTCCGGTCCTTCTCTTGATGGAACTCGCGGTAATGGCGGCCGTCTGGGCCAAAGCAAGGGCCGCCTGCCTTTTTTGGCTTTTGATGTAACTCGAATAAACGGGGATCGCAACCGCTGCCAGGATGGCCACGATTATCGAAACAACCAATACCTCGACCAGGACGAAACCCGTCCGAGCTTCCCGGGAAGCACCGCTCCCCGGGCTCATGTCAGGCCTATTCCAGGGCATGGTGGCTAGTAATTGTATTTCTGCTCTGTACCACCGGAAAGGTGTTTCGCGGTAACCGTACCGTTGGTTTTGAGTTTGGAGATCGTGAATTGGATTCCGCTAGGCAATTGCAGGGAACTGGCGGTAATGTCCGTACCGGAAGAGTCCACCAGGCACTTCGCGGTGATCGCTACGTCGCCTACCGTCGGCGAGCCCTCGGACAACCCAGTGCCTTCCACTTTCCCCGATTGGTTGACGCAGGAACCCATGAACGAAGCGACGGACCCGGCTGCATTCGCGGCCGCGTTGGTCCTGGAGCTGGTCACATAGCTGGTATACATGGGTACCGCCACCGCGGCCAGTGCGGCCACGATAATAGCCACCACGATGACTTCGACCAGGGTGAAACCCTGTTGGTTTTTTTTGTTTTTAATCTGATTCATTTTCTTTCTCCTGAAATAGAATTGAATAGTGATTCACCGACCTGCACACGAAAGCTCTTAATATGCTGCTCCACACTTCATTGGATGTATTTTCCAATCATGAAAATCGGGAGGTAAAGCGAGAAAAGGATGCCGCCCACGATGCTGCCCAGCGATACGATGAGGACAGGCTCGATGATGGACGATAAGGAATCCACGACGCTGCGGACTTCCCGCTCATAGAATTCGGCCGCCTTGGCCAACAGTTCATCCACGCGGCCGCTGGACTCGCCCGTGGCCACCAACTGGATCACCAGCACGGGGAAAAGCCCGCTGGCCTCCAGCGACTCGCTGAGCAGATCGCCTTTCCTGAGGCTGGCGAAAATCCCCTCCAGGCTTTTTCCAAAATAGCGATTGTTTACGGTAGCGCCGGCGATTTCCGTGGCCTTGAGGATGGGCGTACCCGCTCCCATCAGCAGCGACATGGTGCGGCAATAGGTCGCCCAAATGTTCTTCTGCAAGATGCCACCGAACACGGGAACGCGGAGGACGTTTTTCTGGAAAGCGACCTTGAACTCATCCCGGGTCATTAGGTATTTGAAAAGAATGAAAAGCAAAACGGCGGAGACGAAACAAAGAACCGTATTCTGCCGGACAACGTGGGAAATCAATATCAGCATCCGGGTCGGGGGAGGCAAGACCGCATTCATGCTTCCGTAAATGGATTCAAACGTGGGAACCAGCTTCCACATGATGCCCAGCATCATGACACCCACGAACCCGCCGATGAAAATGGGATAGCGCATGGCGGTCTTGATCTTCCCGCGCATGATTTCCACGCTCTCCATGTAATCGGCCAGGCCGTCAAGCACCTTGTCGAGGGCGCCCGCTACTTCTCCCGAATTCACCACCGCCACATACATGGGGCTGAATGCGCCCGGATGCCTGGCAATGGCATCGGACAAGGTGAACCCGGTGGCGATATCGTCCGCAATCTGCTGGATGATTTTCTTGAACACCGGCTTTTCGCCCTTGGTAAGCTGATCCAGGGCCTTGGACAAGGGCACACCCTGACCGACCATGGTCGATAATTGCCGCGTGAAAAACACAACGTTCCGGTAGGGGACCTTGTTGCGGGAGTTCTTTACACTCTCACGGAAGAACTCGGAAATCGATTTGCTCGGACGGATCTCATCGGCGCTCAATTCCTTGACCATGATGGGAAGGAAATCCTTTTGGGTCAGGCGCTCGAGCACCTCATCGGCGGTCACGCCGTCCATGGTGCCCAACAGCACCCGGTCCTCCCGGTCCCTGACTTTGTAGCTGAATTTTGCCATGGTTCTTCGCTACTCTATCTCGTCGGCCATTTTCTTCAATCTTTCCTTCATGCGGGAAAAATCGGGAAAATATTTCGAGGAATCCCGGGGGGCTTCGCTCTTGGTGTTCCATCCCAGCAGGGCCCCGAAGGAGACGCCTACCTGTGCCTCGCGGGGACCGTTCGCCCAATCGGCATCCAATCCCGGGGATACGTCCAGATCCACGGTGAGGAAGGCCCGTTCCTTGGGCGACTTCACGGTGCAGCCCAGATAGCCGCGGAAGGCCTCCTGGTTGGAAAATGGCTTTTCGACCCCGCCCGGACCCTGCATGGTGCCGTCGATGAAGTGCGCGCGCAACCCCGCTTCGATGTCGAAGAATCCGGAGGGCGAAACGACGGCCCCCAGGAACGGATTGGAGATGAAGCCGGAATAGCGGAAGCCATGGGAATCTTCGCTGTTCAGGTAAAGGGCGCGGGCGCCGGCGGTGACGCGCACCATGTCCGCCGCGAAATAAGGCGAGGACAGGATAAGGCCGAAGTTGGGAGAGAATCCGAACTCGCCCTGGAAGGCCACGGAGCGATTGGTCTCCACCACCAGGCGATCCAGGCCTACGCCCGCTTCCAAGGCCACGTAGGGGATGGGCGCATAAGCCAGGGTCAGGGTGTGGATGGTCTCATGGGACGGGACGTCCGCGCTGGTGATGTTCTGGCCGCGGAAGGAGAGTCCGTATTGCAGGCCCAGGCTCCGGGAATCCATATCCTCGATGGGAAAGGCGGCTTGCGGGGCCTGGGCCAAGGCCGACAGGCATACGAGCGTTGCGAGGGCTGCCTTCATGGGGTACCGGGTTTCCATTCGGGTTCCTACTTGATCTGGGGCAGCAGGTATCGCTCCCCATCCCTGTCGCGGATGCCGTTGGCTTCCGCGTTGACGTTCACGTACAATCGGCGCGCGAGTTGGCGGGGATATCTGAGGCGCGCATGGGCGACGCCGTTCTTGGTCACGGCGGAAACCTCGATCGCCACCGCGAATTCATTATCCCGGAATTGGAGGGACGGGAAGAAATCCCGCACTTCCCAGGCCGAATAGGGATAGTCTCCGCTGGCCGGTTCGTCGCAGACGCCAATGGCGCCGCGATCGACGAGGATCTCGCTGCGGTTCCGGAATCCGTCCGCATTTAGATCCGCGAATATCGTTTTGCCCGCGACGACGGCGGTATCGTTTTCGCCGACGCCGGGATCGCATACCCCATTGCCGTTGAAGTCGAACCAGGTGTCGTGGATGGCGGGATTCCAATCGAAGTTCCCGTCCCCGTTGCGATCTTCACCGCGCCGGAGGATGGACGGATCCCCGTCCAAATCGAGATCGATCCCGGCATCGAGTTTGAGATTGTTGTTGATGTCTTCGAAGGGAATGTCACGCCCCACGGTGCGGTAGATCGGCTTAACCGAGGTGTTGCTTGTGCCGAGGCCGTCCCAATGATCGAGAACCCGCAGGCCGACCGCCAATCCGGTCACGACCGCGCTGAAATGCACTTCGGTGCCATCGGCCACGGCGTTGCCGTTGATGTCCTGCACCACGGCGCCCTGGAAGAACTCGAAGGTGGTTTCATCGACGATTCCGCCACCGCCCACGGGCACGGAATCGTCTTCCGGCCTGGACACCGTCACCAGATACGCGGTCCCGGAAATGGTCAGCTTTGAGGTATCCGCCAGGTTGCCCACGGAAGCAACCACCAGCGTGCCGCGGTAACTGCTCGCGATGCTGCCGGACTGCAATTGGCTCAATGCGACTCCGGCCTGGGTCTGTACCACCGGTTTGGTGATGCTTTCGCCGCCGCCCGGACCCTTGAGGATGCGGAAATTCACATTCTCGCCGGAAACCAGATTGCCTTGCGCATCCGCCACTTCGGCGCGCAACGAGGCTACGCCTCCATTGATTCCGATGTTGTCCGCGGTGATGGTGAGCTTGATGGATTTGGCTGCGGTCGCGTTGAAGTCCACGTGGATCTGGGCGGTGCCGGCGGGGGCATTGGCCTGTATGGTGGCCGTGCCGGAAAAGGCCGCGCTTTTCAGGTAGGTGGTCGCCCTGCCCGTGCCATCCGTCGTGGGCGAGGCGTTGGTGATGATTCCGGCATTGGTCGCGAAAGAGATGACCGCTCCGGACACGGGCGCACCGGACCCGTTCACATAGGTGGCGGTCACCAGGGTGGAATCGCCGCCGCCCACGGCCAGGCTCGCTTTGGCAACCGCCAGGCTCAGGGAGTTGTTGCTGAAGACGAGTTCCAGGGAGTCTGAGGTGTTGAGCGCCGATGCCTTGGCGATCACTTTCCCGGACGCGGAAGCGGTGACCCTGACCAGGGCCTTGCCGTTGGGGTTGAGCACGGTGGAATAGGAGGCGTTGCCGTTATCGAAGGCCCCGGGCCCCGTCAACGTGAACTCCACCGGATCCCCGCCGATGGCATTTCCGGATGCGTCCTTGAGAAACGCTTCTATGTTGGCCAGCTCGCCGACCTTGAGCTCCGTCTGGCTGGCGGCCAATTGCAGGGTGACGCCGCTGAAGAGGACTTCCGTGGTGGCGGAAAGGTTCCGGCCCACCGCGGTGGCCACCACCTTGCAGACGCCGTTGACCGGGGCGCTGCGCAGAACGACGGTGGCGCGGCCGGCGCTGTCCACGGTGGCGGTCTGTCCGATGATGCCCAGGTCGCTCGTGAACTTGACCACATCGCCCGTGGCCGGGTTGTTGTTCTCGTTGGTGAGGATGACGGAGATGACGGAGAAGTCCGAGTTGTCGGCGCGGAGCTGGGAGCGCGAGGAGAAGATGCGCATGTTGCGGATGCTGCCCACGGTGTTCTCGCCCTTGGTGGGAAGCACGCTCCAGAAGTCCACGTAGTTGCTGTCCTGGGCGCCCAGGGCCTTGGCCGTGATGGTCACGCGCTTCTGGGTGCCGCTGGTCACGGCGGTCCGGAAGACGCCTTCCCCGTCGGTGGTGCCTTGGCCGGGATTGCCGTTGAAGATGACGGTGGCGTCGGGGACCGGATTGCCCGCGCCGTCGATGATTTTGATGAGCACGGGAACGGTGCGGTTGAGGAGCGCGTCCGTGAGGGAGGGGACCACGTCGATTTGCAGGCCTGCCAGGGTGACGGTGGTGAAGACGGACAGGGAAGAATCCTCCACGGTCATGGAGGCGGTGATGCGGGCGTCGACGTTGATGGGAACGGCGCGATAGGTGGCGGTGGCTTCGCCCCGGGAGTTGGTGGTGTCCGACGAGGTGATGATTCCCTGGTTGGCGGTAAAGCGGACCGGCCGGCCGGCCAGCGGGTTGTTGAACTTGTCGAAAGCCACCACGCGCACGGTGGTCTCATCGGAGTTGCTGGCCTTCAGCGTGGATTGATCGACGAAGATGCGCAGGTTGCCGACGGCGGCCTTGGAAATGATGGACGAGGTGGGCAGATCCTTCAGGAAGACGACCTTGGCGCTGTCCGTAGCGCCCAGGGCGGAAGCATTGATCACGATGGATTGTTCGCTGGCGCTCGTCATGGTGGCGGTGGCGGATCCGGAAGCGTTGGTGCGCAATGAGGATTGCAGGCCTCCCTTGAGGGTCACCTGCACATCGGGAAGGGCCCGGCCCTGGGCGTCGCGCACGCGGATGGACACGGGAACCGTATCCCGCAGTACGGCTTCCCCGGCCAGGGGCTTGACCTCGATCTGGATCCCGGCGAGGGTGATGGTCGTGCTGGCCTTGCGGGTGGAATCCCCTTGCGGGTAGGACGCGGTAATGACGGCATCGGCGTTCTGGGCGAAACCCTGGAACACGGCCTCGACGACGCCGTTTTCGTCCGTGGTATCGGCGGGGGTGATGATGCCTAAGTTGGCGGAGAAGGATACGCGCTTGCCGGCCACGGGATTATGGCTGTCGTCGTAGAGGATGGCCTTTATCCTGGAGGTTTCCCCGGCGGCGGCGGCCATGCGGGAAGGGTCGGCGAAGATGAGCAAGGTGCGCGAACGGGAGCCGGGAGGCGTGGTCCAGAATCCGATGGTGACGTCCGCGGCCGCGCCCAGGGCGGAGGCGGAGATTTTCACCTGTTGTTCCTTGTCGCTTTTCACGCTGGTGCGGAAGAGTCCCGCGCCGTCGGTGACGCCTTCGGAAGCGGAGGCGCCCTGGAGCTTGACGGCAGCCGCGGCCACGGGTTCGCCCTCTCCGTCCGTGACGGATATGGTGAGCGGCACGTTCTGGTCGATCAAGGTATCCGGGGAAAGAGGAGTGATGCTGACCGTGAGGCCCTGCAACTGGATGGAAGTTCCCACTATCGCCGTGGAATCGCCCACGTCGGCGGAAGCCAGGATCCGGACCTCCCCGTTGCGGGGCACGCCGGCATAGGTGGCCGTGGCCGTGCCTTCGGCATCGGTGGTGTCGTTGGCGGTGATGGTGCCCAGGGAGGCGGCGAAGCGGACCAGCCGGTTCTTCAGGGAGTTGTGGTTGACATCGAACACCTGGACGGTGACGATGGAGCGGGCTTTGTTGCCGGCCTTGATGATTTGCGGGGTGGCGTAGATGCGCATGTTGCTGGCTACGGAATCCCGAACCCAGCCGCCGGTGGTGGTGGTGTCCAATCCTCCGGTGGCGGTGACGGGGCCGATGGGTGCCTCGCCCAGATTCCGATCGGTCACGTTGCAGGAAAGCAGAAAAGCGGAGAGACAGACTCCCAGGACGGCGAACGTCGCGATGAAACGAGCGCCTCCGGACGGGAAGCGCCCTGAACGTAGAATTGGGAATATCCCGTCACCCTTGATTTGCCGCATTTGCCTCTAGGTTCTTGTCAGATGGTTTCCGTGCCCTTCGAAGGTTCGAAAGAGCAATCCGTAGGCCGTCCCGCCGGGAAGATGGAACTGCCAAAAAGTAGTAAACAGGCCTCAATCGTCGAGTAAACGGGCTCTTTAACCCCTTGAAAATCCTCATCTTCAGGAGCCCTGCCCCGAAATACGGGCCAGGGAGTGTAAATTTTTTCGACAAGTCAATCGGTTTTCCGACACCTGGCCGGGAAAACCCTGAAAGGCCGTGGGGCGCTCCCGGGCCGGGATGGGCGGTTCCGGGGCCGGTTTGGAGGCGGTAACGGGCGCCCGGCAGGGGAGGCTGCGCCCGCAGAACCGGCGGTTCCCGTATCACGCAAGTTACCCATGCGCCGGTAATAGGCGTTTCCGCGGCCGGCATTTGCATTTATTTTAGGACGGGATCACAATGCGCAAGTGGATTAAACGGGTTTTTGCCGCATTGGGGGTCTTCATCCTCCTGCTTTTCCTGGCTGTCTATTTCGGAGGCCGCTGGGCGGTCCAGCATTATCTCGCCAAGGATCTGGCCGTGGGCCAGGGCAAGGTGCGCCTGGTTTCCCCCCTGTTCCGCTGGAGCCTGGACCTGAGCGCGGACTCGGTGATTTACGCCAGTCCCACCCTGGACGTGGCCGCCGGCCGCACTCTGGTTTCCGCGAATCTGTTCAAGAGCCTGCTGCATTTCTCTCCTTCGGTCAGTTTGGATGTGGACACCCTGGCCCTGGCCGTCACGCCCGGCCCGGATACCGTCAAACCCAAACGGGATTCCCTGCCCTTTCCGGAATTCCGCATTCCCGCCGCGGTCCAGGTGCGGGCCGGCCGCATCCTGGTCTCCGATACCGCCGGCCGGTTGGTCCGCTGCGACGGCGTGGTATTGGAAACGCGAGGGCCCCAAGAGGTAACGCTTTCCATCCGCGAGGCGGAAGCGCGGCAACTGGGCGCGCTCACGCAATCGCTGGCCGTATCCGCGGCGTGGGACGATTCCACCCGGGTGCTGGCCCGCCTGGCCTGGAAGTGCGCGGCCGACACGCTTTCCGTACTGGCCCGGCTGCCCAAGGCGAACATGCTGCGGGCCGCCGCGGAGTTGCGCGCCCATGTGGCCGCTTCCGCGCCCTATGCCAAAGCATTGAAATTGCCTCCCACCCTGCCCCGGGCGGAAGGGCTGGACGCGGAGTTCCGCGCCGACCTGGAGGGAGGCATCCGCCTGGACGGCGGTTTCCAGGCGCGCGTATCGGGATTTTCCGATTCGCTTCCCTTGAAGATGGGTCCGCAGAAGGTGGCCGTGCACGTGGGATTCAGGGACACCGCCGGCGTCTGGTCGGTGACCAGCCGCGGGGATCGCGGCGAGGACGTGGATCTCAAAGGTACCTTGTTCGTTACCCGGAAGGATTCCCTCGCCAATCCGGCCTGGCTGGCCGGCCATGCGGGGATCACCGCCCAGGGGCATCTGCGCGGCTTCACCGTGGTGGCGGCCGGCAAACGGGGAACGGCGGATCTGGAAGTTGCGGATCTGCGCGCTTCGGGCGAATCCGTGAAGGCGGACATCGCCACCGGGGACGGTTCCCGCATCCTGGCGGACCTGCGCATGGGGTCCTCGGCGCGCCCGGCCGCGAAGGGCGCCGGATCCGGCGCCTTGGCCAAGCGGAAGCCCAAGGGTAACAGGCAGGGTACCCAGCCCGCCTTGCCGGATTGGAACGGCGTTTTCTCCGCGCAAATCGCGCCGGGGGAAAGATGGATGGCGGCCTTTACGGATACCAACGTGGTTTTCCGGAAAGCCATGGTGACCGGCCGCATCGCCGGCGGGGAGGCGACGGCGGTGCTGGATGCCGCAGGCCTCAAGGCCTATGGAGTGATGGCCGACTCGTTGCACCTGGTCAACCGTTACGGCAAGGCCGGGTACGTCCTGGAGCCTTCCCGTCTGGTCTGGCGCGGTGTCGATTGGGATCTTTCCGGAAGCGTGGAATTGCGTAAGCCCGGCCGGCCGATGTCCCTCCGCCTGGGGAACCCGCGTTTCGGGTCCGTGGAAGCGGCCATGCCGCATCCGGATCTGATGGAAGCGCATATCCGGGATTTGGCCCTGGAGCAATTGCCCTATAAGGGACTCGACACCCTCAAGGCGAATCAACCCCGGGTGACCGCCGATTTCCGGTGGGACAAGCGCCAGCGTACCGGCGTCGTCGACCTCAAGGTGGACGGGCGCTACAAGAACCAGCCTCTCCAGGCCAGGGTGCGCGCGGAATGGGACGCCCAGACCCTGGTGGTGAAGGAAACCCGCGCCTCCCTGGCGGGCAATGAAATCACCGCCTCGGCTACGGTACGCCTGCGCGGACGCCAATTCTATGAATTGGCCAAGGTGGAAAAATCGGATGTCGAGGAAGCGAGCGTGGGCGCGGATCGATTCGATCTGGCCAAGGCGCTGGCCGTGGCCCTTCCGCAGCCGCCCATCAAGTCGGGCGTTGCCATGGGAAGGCTGAGCTATCGCGCGGATGGGGGATTCGCGGGAACCTATAGGCTGGAGAACATCCATCTGAACTCGGAAGAGGAGAACTTCTCGATCAAGGAGCTGGCCATCACGGGCAAGGGGGACACCCTGTTGGTCCGCGCGATCACCGTTTCCGATCAGGAGGCCCTGTTCCGGGATTCGGTCACCGTGGCCGTGACGGGCGTACTGGCCAAGACACAGACCTTGAGCATGAAGGCCCGGGCCGGACAGGACATCTTCCTGGACTTCAACGGGACCGTCAAGGATTTCAAGGATCTGGAAGGGCGGCTGGGCGTGCGCGGGAACGTGGCGCTGCCGCAATCCTCCGGCGAGTTGCGCAATGTGCGCGTGCGCGCCGGCATCGGCATGCCTTTCCGGGACGGCCTCAAGGGGATGCGTCTGGAGGCGGACACCTTGGGGGGTGAGTATGTGGTGGCGGGCCTGGATACGCAGACTTTTTCCGCGCCGGTGAAGATGCTGAACGGCAAGATCACCATTCCCAACCTGACCGTCAAGGCAGGGCGCGGCGGGGAACTTCATGGCCGCATCGAGTTCGACCCCGCCTCCAAGCGCATGCTGGCGGACATTTCCGGAACCAGCCTGGCCGCGCAGCTGGGCGGGGACAAGGTGGTGTTGCGGGAACTGCGCGTGCAGGCGCAGTCGGATTCCACCCTGATGACCTTGCAGGTGGGGGTGGGGTCGGGCTCGGCCGAGCACATCAAGTCGCCCATGCGCGCCACCGCGGATTTTTCGCGCCTGGCGGTTTTCTACCGCGCTCCCCTGGGCAAATCCCGGATCGATGTGGGAACGGGATCGCAGATCCCGTTCTTGCGGGTGAGCGCGGTGCTGGACAGTTCCCTGCTGCGCTATCGCATGCGCAGCCTGGAGTCGCTCACCGGCATCTTCAAAAAAGAAGGCGGTAAACGCCGGTCCGCGGTGCGGCGCGTAAAGCCCGTCCAAGTGCAGATCAATCTGGAGACGGCCGGCCGGGGCAACAGCATCGAAACCGACGTGTTACGGGTATCCTACGTGGGAAACGTGGCCATGGTCGGCACCTATCCCTATTCGTTGATGCGCGGGCGGATCTCCTCGCACGAAGGCGGCCTGGGCCTCAAGAAACAGGCCTATACCATCAAGCGCATGGAAGTGAAATGGCTGAACGCCCCGTTGGAGGAAGGTGAGTTGGAGTTGGATGCGGAAAAACGCCTGGCGCGCACGTGCGAGGTGGACGTCAAGGATTCCTGCTCCATCAAAATGACCTTGACCGGGCAGTTGAACGACGTCAAGTTCGCCTATGACAGCGATTGCCGCGGCGGTTACGGAACCGGGAGCGCCGATGTCGCCGCCTTGATCTATTCCGTGCGCCGGGGCTGCTATTCCCCGGGATCCAGCAGCGGGGTGGGGGGAATGACCTATCAGGAGCAGGCTTTGGGTCTGCTGGAGCCGTTGGCCAGCAACTACCTGAGCCAAGCCGCGGAAAAGCTGTCCGGCAAGTGGATCGCCAGCGCGCAGGTGAGCGGCCTGGGGGCCTTGGCCCAGGACAGGCGGGCCGCGCAAGATACCGGTTTGTCGACCCGGGACGCCCTGGGGGTGGAAATCCTCAGCAAGGAGTTCTGGCGGCTCCGGCTCCGGGCCAAATCCGCCTATACCCTTCAGAAGGCCGATAACTTCAATCCCTGGACCTACCGGGTGGGAGTGGAGTGGCAGCCGCCGATTTTCCGCATGGTCGATGATCCCAAATGGAAGAACCGCATCAAGAACAAGATCACCCTGGACGCCTCCGTGTTCACCGATCCTTCCCGGGATCCCACCGGCCAGCAGGATCCCCTGCTGAAGAGACTGGGATTCAACTACAACTACGATTGGTGGGGCTACTGGTGGACCAGGCCCGCCCCCAATCCCGACACCCTGCAGGGCGTGCGCAAGGTTTCCCTAGGGGATTCCGCCCGATGAAACGTCTCCTCCTGATCCTGGCGCTCCTATTCTCCTCGGCCCGGTCCGACATCAACATCGTCGTGCAGGGCTATTCCGGACTCTCCAAACGGAAGCTTCTCGAGGTCATCTCTCCGGAACCCGAAGAGTACGACCAGGACGGTCTGCGATCCTGGCGCGAGGACGCGGAGTTCTACCTGGCGGATTCGTACCGCGCATCCGGCTACTTCGAGGTCCAGATCAAATCGGAACTGAAAAAACGCGGAGCGGATCCCAAGGACTGGGACGCGACATTCACCATCAACGAAGGGCCGCGCTACATTTTCGATTCGGTGCGGGTGGTAGGGGCGGATTTGAATCAGCGCGAGTCCGCGGCCGCGGATAGCGGAAAGCAGACCAAGGGGGCCGCCGGAGCGCCCACCTTGCCGGTGACGGTCGATTCGGGAGCCGCCCTCCCCGATACCTCGGCCCGGCCGCCTCCGGGCCCCGCCGTCGATCCGGGGGATCTGGCGGCTCGGCCCGGCAAACCCTTCAGGGATGACGCCATGCTGGTGGATCGGCGCTTCCTGCTGCGCCGTTTCGGCAATGCCGGCTTCGTGAGGGTGGAAGTGGACGACAAGGTGGACGTGCGGCCCAATACCAAAACCGTAGCGGTGGATTATCTGGTCGATCCGGGGCGGCCCGTCATTTTCGACACGGTATTGATCCGTAACACGCGGGCTCCCCCCATGGATACCATGGCCGGCATCACCAAGGAGGGTATGTTGGCCTCCCTGGTCCGCTACGATCGCGGCGATACGGTGCGCGCCTCCTCCAACGACAAGCTCGTGGAAAAGCTCCAGTACACGGGCGCCTTCAACTACGTGCGCATCAAGGACAGCCTGATGGCGGACAGCTCCGGCCGCAGCGCGCTTTTCCTCTATACGGAGGAGCATGTGCCGGGCAACCTGCGCGGCTCCATCTTCTATGAGACCCAATACGGGCCCGGCGTTTCCGTGGACGCGCGCCACAGCAACGTGGCGGGCAGTCTCAACGAATTGCGCACCGGATTCTCGATCGCCAAGGACCGCCAGACCTTGTACGGCGGATACGGCTCCCCCCTCACCCTGGGGTATTTGATCCGGTTCGACGACGACATCACCTTCGATTGGTTCCAGGACAAACCCATCCACGACAGCCTGGGATTCTTCCGGGGCGATTTCCGCTGGGCCAATTCCTCCCGCCTCACCTGGCCTTGGTCCTATTGGCTGCGCTTGGTGGGCGATGCGGAGTTGGAGGCGACCAGCCGGATCATCACCTTGGACTCCTTGGAACGCGATCTCAGCCTCAACTTCATCCAAACGGCTTTCCTGACTTTCGTGAACCAGCCGATCCTGCGACATCGCGGCTGAAGCGGACGACGAGCGATGTCGGCTGGAGCTCCTCGTCGAGGATCGGCAGCAACGTCGCGAGGTGGGGCAGCCACGCCGCGGTGTACAGCTTGAGCACGTACGTGTCGGAGTAGCGGTCGAGGACGAGACCGG
>JAQBPN010000007.1 GCA_028287505.1 Fibrobacterota bacterium
GCGCCCCGAAGCAGGAATAGTGGGCCTATTCCAAGGAGGGGCAACGCAGCCCTGGGCCCCAAGACCCGGCGAAAGCGTTTCACAATTGGGCTGTCTGGGCACTAAGCCACGCCCAGGGCCCTCAGGCCCTGGACCAGAATCACCGTAAGCACATAAGCGACCCCGGTGTAGACCACCAGCTGGATGGCCGCCAGCTTCCATCCCCCCGACTCCGCCTTGGCCACGGCAACGGTGGAGAAGCACTGCAGCGCGATCATGAAGAAGAGGATCACGCCCAGCACGGAAGAAACGGTGAAGACCTTTTCATTGGTTCCCTCGAAGGTCACTTCCGACATGCGCGCCAGCAGCCTGTCCGCCAGGCCGTCGCCCTGGGTATCATCGATGCGGTACATGAGCGCCATGGCGCTGACGAACACCTCCCGCGCCGCGAAGCCGCAGATCATGGCAACCCCGCCGCGCCAGTCCAGGCCCATGGGTCGCGTGACGGGTTCGATGAAGCGGCCGAGCTGGGCCGCGTAGGAATGGGTCACGGTAACGTATTCGCGGCCGCCGGGTTCCGGACTGGGCGCTAGCGCCGAAGGCGGTGCGCTCTCCAAGCCCGCGACAGCCGATACGGCTGCGGGAGCGGATACCGCCGCGGACGCGGAGACGCTCGGGGCTTCCACCGGCGGCGTATGCGTCAGCACCCACAGCCCTAAGGAAATGGCCACGATGGTCAATCCCGCCTTGCGCAGGTATTGCTCCGCCTTGTGATAGGTGGAGGCCACCACCACGCGCAGCACGGGCTTGCGCAGGGCCGGCAGTTCCAGGATGAATCCGGAAATGTCCTTGTTGCGGCGCAGCTTGCTGATGACGGTGGAGACCAAGGCGCCCAGCACCATGCCGGCCAGGTAGAGTCCGGTCAGGGCCAGGCCCCCGATCCACGGCTTGCCGCGGGGAGTGATGAACGCCAGCAGCAGGGTGTATACGGGCAGGCGCGCGCTGCAGCTCATGAGCGGGATGATGAAGATGGTCAGGTTGCGCTCGTAGCGGTTGGGGATGGTGCGCGCCGCCATCATGGCGGGAATGGCGCAGGCATAGCCGGAGAGCAAGGGCACGAAGGATTTACCGTTGAGGCCTATCTTGGACAGGGGCTTGTCCACCAGGGCCGCGCCCCGCGCCAGGTATCCGGAGTCCTCCAGGTATCCCATGGCGAAAAAGAGGATGAGGATCTGCGGCAGGAAAACCATCACGGTGCCCACGCCGCCGATGGCCCCGTCCGCGATCAGGTCCACGATCCACGATTGGGGCAGCACGTGCTTGAGGCCGGAGATGGTCCAGCCGAACGCGCCGTCGATCAGGTCCATGAAAGGCGTCGCCATCCAGAAGATGGACGTGAAGATGACGAACATGGCGGCCAGGAAGATGGCCAGCCCATAGACGGGATGCAGCAGGATGCGATCGGCCGAGGCGAAGCGCGCGCCCGGTTCCTTTTTCCCATCGTCCTGGACGGAGACCAGGCGTTCCACTTCGTCCAGGGCCGCGTAATATCCCTGCACGCGCTCTTCCGTCATCCCTGCGGCGAATGCCTTGTACGCCTGCTGATCCGCCCCCGTCCGGCCCGATGCCGCGCGGCCGGCCAGCCAGCGCTCCTCCACCAATCGTCCCAGGTCCGCCGCTTTGTCCTTCCTGCGGGGATCGAGAGGGAGCACCGGACACTCCAGCATTTCGGACAGCTTGCGCGCGTCGATGTGCCGGCCCCGCTGGACCAGCAAATCGGACATGGTGAGGGCGATGACCAGGTTGAATCCCAGGTCCTGCAACTGCTTGACCAGGTAGAGATGGCGCGACAACTGATTGGCGTCCACCACCGCCACCACCACGTCCGGCCGGTGCCTGGCGAACAGGGCGTCCACGGTCACCTTCTCGTCCAGCGACGCGGGAATCAGGCTGGTGAGCCCGGGCGTATCCATCACGCGGCACGGGAAACCCAGGAATGTCTTGCCGGGACCGATGGCGAACTCGACCGTGGCCCCGGGATAATTGATGGTGTTGTAATGCGAGCCGGTGAGCAGATTGAAAAGGGTGGTCTTGCCGGAATTCGCGGATCCCACCAGGGCGATCAACGGCTCCGAACCGGATCCGGCCCCGGAAGCCGCGTTCACGGAAGCGTCGGGAGACCCGGAGGCGGCCGTATCGGAGGGCGCGGAAGGATTCAGGTCCGGACGCGGATGCACTTGGCCTCGCTCTTGCGCAACGCAATCGACGTCCCACGCAATGCGTAAATGTTGGGATCGCCGAAGGGCGTGGACATGAGGAAGGAGATGGCGCTGCCGGCCACGAAACCGAGCTCCATCAGGTGCAGTTTCAAAGCGGGTTCGGCGCTGATGTGGAGGATGGTTCCCGCCTCGCCGGGCTTCAGGGAATCGAGGGCGACGCCGGATTCGGCACCGGCGGTTTCCGTTCCCGCCACCACGGGTTCGCGATTGATGATCTTTACCATTGGGAACGCACTTCCTGGAAAATCAGGTCCTTAGCCTAATTATACGCAGGTGGCGGCGCAAAATCAAGACTTAGTCTCAATCTCGCCAAACAAACAGGGAAAGAACCGCCGGAATTCCGGGAATTCCGTCAATTCTAGGAGGTCGGTGCGGTGGAACCGAGGGGCAGGAAAATGGTGAAGGTCGAGCCTTTTCCGGGCTGGCTTTGGACCTCGATACGCCCATTGTGCTTCTTGATGATGCCGTGGCATAGGGACAGGCCCAGTCCTACGCCCTTGCCCACCGGCCTGGTGGTGAAAAAGGGGGTGAACAGCTTCGGCAGATTCTCCTCCGGGATCCCCACCCCCGTGTCTGTGATGGCCACCCTGATTTTACCCTCTTCGATGCGCGACTCCACGGTGATTTCCCCCTGGCCGGAGATGGCCTGGGCCGCATTGGTGATGAGGTTCAGAAGGGCGTGGTTCAATTGCCCGGGACAGCATAGCAAGAACGGAAGATGTCCCAAGCGTTTGTGGACCGTGCACCCGGGCACGGATTCCAGTCCGGAGATCTTGAGGGTGGACTCGATGCTTTCGTTGACGTCCACCCTCTTCATCTCGGCTTCGTCCAGACGGGCGAAGGTCTTGAGGTTGGCCACGATATCCTTGATCCGGTTGCCGCCTTCCAGGGATTCGGAGGTGATCTTCTCGATGTCTTCCAGGATAAAGGGAATATCCTCCCGTTCCCAGACTTTGGAAATGGATTCGAATTCCGCCGTCTTCCCCGTCCCCCTCTCGGCGCGCGCCTCCGCATCCGCCTCAGCGAGGGCGTAGAGCGGGAGCAGGGTTTCCTGGATAGGTCCAAGATACCTCATAAGGCAGGAGAGATTGCTCAGGATGAAGCTCATGGGATTGTTGATCTCATGGGCGACCCCGGCCGCTAGCTGGCCGATGGAGGCCATCTTTTCGGATTGCAGCAGTTGGTTCTGGTTTTCCGTGAGCTTCTGGTTCATCTCCTGGAGCTCCGCATGCTTTCGGCTCAGATCCGCCGTGCGTTCGGCCACCTTGGATTCCAGGCTCCGGTTCAACGCCTCCAACTCACCGGACTTTTCGAGCAGTTGCCGATTGGCGCGGAAAAGATCGAGCTGCCATTTGCGCAGTAACTGGAGAATGATGAGCCATGCGATGAACAGGCCCGAAGCCATTCCCACGATGATAAGGACGGATACCAGGGTGCTTCGTTTCTGGTCCTTCATCATCAGCCCGGTTCCCTCGTCCAGGACGCGGATGATCTCGGCGATTTTGCGGTGGAGGGAATCCTGGGCGGCCATATACTTCCGTCCGAAAACGAGGTACTGCGCCGTCTCCCTTTCATCGGACGCGATCATTTCGATGGCTTGGTGGCTCAGGCGGTTGAACTCGGAGTACTCCCCCCGGTATTGCAGTTCCGGCGACACCCCATCCGGGGCCGGGAGCGAAATGGACCCTTGCAGCGCAGAGTCCAGCTTGGTTTCGTATTCGCAATAGCGATCCGTCCAATACTGGTTCCCGGTGGAGACCGCCAGATGCATGGACGAAGAGAGGATTTCCTGGTATAGAAGCAGGTCGTCCTTCGCTTTTTCCGACTGGGAGATCCTGTTCGTGGTGGATTTCAATTTCTCGAAGGCATGGTAGGTATTCCAGGCCAGCATCCCAAGGACCAATTCCGTGCCGAGGATGGCGGCCACGATGATCAGCGTCTGCAGACGGGGATGGGCGGCCGCTCCCGCATTCATCATGGGCTTATCCTGATCCGCCATCGGGATTACCGCCTCGACAAGGACAAGTCGCCGTCTTTTTTTCCGCCTTTTGCCACCGGCAAGCTCAGCATGGCGCCCTCTTTCAAGTCCGCTTCAATGGCCTCATGCTTGGGAAACCACACGCGGACGCGGGACAGTCCCTCGGGTATGTTCTCGATCTTGAAGCCGGTCTTCCGATCGGTGGATTTGAACTCCACGATCGCGTAATGAGAGCTGGAAATATTCGCGACATAGGCCTGCATCCTGGGGTGGATCTTGCAGCCCACGCGCGCTACCTCCCCTTCATCCCAATTCATCGCCACCCGGGTCACCTCCCCGGGCGAAACCACGCCGGCATTGGAATTCACCTTTGTTTTCGGATCGTTCACGTAGAGGTCGTGTTCCACGCTATCGGAGTTCTTGAAGACAATCTCGGTCCCCTTGGCTCCCACCACCATCTTTTCAAGGAACTGCTTGTTCTTCTCTTCCACCACGGTCTTGGATGCCTTGGACCGGGAGTGATCCTCGCTGAAATAGACCAACGCGACCGAGGGCGGGGATTCCTCAAAGGAAAAGGTTCCGGTCAAGGTGTCCGCCCCGGCCGAAGCCGCGAGGCACAGCGTCAACTGGAGACGGCGTCTGAAAGTTCGCATCAGGATCCCTTGGAGCCTTCTCCCCTGAGTTCTTTTGGGGACTTAGGGTGCTTGAGGTGTATCATACCGGCCGGGCCCGCGGCGCGTCAACTTCGGCGCCAGTCAATTCGCGGTCAGACATGCCATGAATCCATCAGTTACCGGGCGACGGGACTGGGGACTTTGACGGGGATTCCGCGGCCGCTTCGGCCGGGGTCCGCCGGATGAAAACGTCACCCGCCTCGATCTGTTCCGTGTTCAGGAAGATTGTGATGCGCGCCAAATGTTCGGCGGAAAGGGCGGTGCCTCTCGCCAGCAGCAGCACTCCTTGCGAGCCGCGGACGTCCCGGCTCAGAACCATGCCCTCGCGCAGATCGGAAAGGGAAACTTCCACCTCGTTGCTTTCCGGTCCGTTGGACTCTTCCTTGAGGCTTGCGACCAGGGCCTCGAGGACCGCGGGATCGAATTCCATCGCGGAGCGGTTGAGCAGCCAGGCAAGGGCCTTTTCCGGCGTCGCCATCTGATAATCGGCCTTGTTGTTCAGGATGCCGTCGTAAGCGTCCGCGACGGCGATGATGCGGGCCCCCAAAGGAATGTTTTCGCCTTTCAACCGATCCGGGAATCCCGAGCCGTTGTAATTTTCATGGTGGTGCCGGACCATCTTGGAGGCTTTTTCAAAATGAGGCACCATGCGGAGCACGCCGTCTCCCTGGAGCACGTGCTTCTGCCAGATTTGCAGCTCATTGGGTTTCAGGAGGTTGGCCGGCTTGCGGAGGATCTCGGGAGGAAGGGCGATTTCCCCGATATCGTGCAGGAGCGCCGCGACTTCCAATTGCATCGCGTCCTTGGAAGGCAGGCCCAAAAGCCTGGCCATGGCCTTGCTCCTGGCCGCCACCCTGCGGGAATGGCTTCCGATATGCGGGCTGTTCATTTCGGTGAACCCGGCCAAGGCGCGCACGGAAGCCAGAAAACTCTTTTCCAAATCCTTGTGGAGACGGACCGTTTCCGCGGTGCGTTCCTCCACTTTTTTTTCCAGGTTCCCGTTCAGGTCCCGGAGTTCGTGGTTCTGCGCAAGCGTCAGCTCATGCAGCCGGCGGTTCTCCTGCAACAGGTCGAATTGGGCCACCGCCTGGCGCACGGTCATTATCAGTTCCTGATCATTCCAAGGCTTGGAGAGAAAGCGGTAGACAAAGCCCTTGTTGATGGCGTCCAGGGTGGCGTTCAGGTCCGCGTATCCCGTGAGGATGACGCGGACGGTTTCGGGGGAAATCTTTTTGACGCGCTCGAGCAGCGCCGTCCCTTCCATTTCCGGCATGCGGTGATCGGAGATCACGGCTGCGAATTTTTCCCCCGCCACCAGCTTCAGGGCTTCCTCCGGAGAAGTGGTGGTGCGGATATCGTAGCTCTCCTTGCGGAGCAGCCTTTGCAAGGCAGACAGGATGCCGGCCTCGTCATCGACGAAGAGCACTTTCGGCTTCGGCTGGGAATCGCCGTTCAATGGCCCGTCGGAAAGGATTGGAACTTCGCTCACGATATGCCTTTGGGTATTTCCGGCCGGAAGCGGACGGCTTCCGGCCAAGGATAAGGCTATCACATGAACAACATTCGAACCCAGTAGAATCTTGACGGATCGGAAATTCTTCCGGATTGGGATAAAATGGATTCAAACCGGGTCAAATGGGCAAGACTGGCTTTGACTTGGGAACCGGCCGCCCTTTAGAATCAGGGTGCCATGAAGCCCAAAAGCATTCTTTGCGTCGACGATGAGCCCTATGTGCTCAACGCACTGAGACGGCTCCTGAGAATGGAACCGGTGGAATTGATCTGCGCGGGAAGCGCCGAGGAAGGCTTGGCGGCTCTGGCGGGGAAGCGGTTCGACGTCATCGTTTCCGACTATATCATGCCCGGAAAGAACGGAGTGGAGTTTCTGGCCGAAGCCAGGAAGGCCCTCCCCGAATCCCACCGCATCCTTCTCACCGGGCATGGCGACCACAGCCGTATCGAGCAGGCGCTCGGCTGCGGAGATGTCCACGAGTTCTTCACCAAACCCTGGGACAGCGAATTGTTGAAGATGAAAATCCTGTCTTGAAACAACGATTTCCCGCCAGAATGTGCCATCCGGCAACTCTTGTACATTGTGTACGCGCCGTCAAGGATAAACCCATTTCAGCCGCGCCTGAACGATGTTAGGATAATCCAGGAAATATGCCGGAAATTATTTTGAAAGGAACCCTGTCCATCCTGCACGTGGAGGATAGTGATCTGGATTCGGCGATAGCGGAGTCGGTCCTGAAAGCGGCGGGTCTGAAAGTCAACATCCGGCGCGTGGAGGACGAGGAGGAATTCCTGTTGGCCTTCCGCTCAGGCCATTGGGATTTGGTTCTCGCGGACTACTCCCTGCCCACGTTCAACGGTTTCAAAGCCCTGGAACTGACCCGCGCCCTCCAACCCGACCTGCCTTTCATCTTCCTTTCCGGGACAATGGGCGAGGAACTGGCGGTGGAATCCTTGCGGCAAGGAGCCATCGACTACGTTCTCAAAAACTCTCCCCAGCGTCTTCCCAACTCGGTGGCCAGGGCATTGAAAGCCGCGGTCGCCCAAAGGGAAAAGGCCGCCGCAGAACGCGAGCTGCGGGAATCGGAGGCCAGGCTTGCGGCCCTCATCGAGAATTCGCAGGATTCCATCTGGTCGGTGGATAGGGAATATCGCCTCATGTCCTTCAACTCCACCTCCCTGGAAATGTTCAAGACCAACCTGGGAGTGGATCTTGCGCTGGGAATCCGGATGGACGAAATCATGCCCGCGGAGGCGCTCAGGGCGGAAATGCGGGAACGGCTGGACCGGGCCTTAAGAGGAGAGCGTTTCCTGGTGGAGGTATCCCCGCCTCCGCGGGGCGGAAAGGAAAACCATCTGGAAATCGCCTACAACCCCATCCGCGTGGCCGGCGACGTGATCGGGGTGGTGGTCTTTACCCGTAACGTGACGGAAAGGAAAATGGCCCACGAAGAGATCCTCCGGCATCGGGACGAGCTGGAGAAAATCAACGCGCGCCTTTTGGAAAACCAGGCCCAGTTGCTGCAATCGGAGAAACTGGCCTGCATCGGGCAATTGGCCGCGGGCGTCACCCATGAGATCAACAATCCCATGACCTTCGTCACCTCCAACCTCGCAACCTTGACCGAATACGTCGAGACCCTCAAGATGGCGATCGCGGAGTGCGCGGGCCTGCTTCAGGCCGCCCAGGCCAGTTCGGATCCCAAGATCATGGCCGAGCTGGATCACTTCAGGACCATGCGCCGTGACAAACAATTGAACGACGTGCTCGAGGACATCGGACCCTTGGTAACGGAAACCCTGAACGGGGCCAAGCGGGTCAATGAAATCGTCAATAGCCTCAAGACCGTCGCCCGGGCCGACGACTCCCGCGTCCAACTCGTGGACGTCCAGGTCTGCCTGGAGGAAGCCTTGAAGTTGGCCTGGAACGAAGTGAAGTACAAATGCACCATCCGGAAGGATTTCAACCCGGTGTCCATGGTATCGGGGCACCCGGGACAGCTTCAGCAGGTTTTCCTGAACCTGCTCATGAACGCCGCTCAAGCCATTCCCAAAAAAGGGGAAGTCATACTGCGCACGCGGGAAGAGCCGGGATCCGTAGTCCTGGAAATCCAGGACGATGGTTCCGGCATCGCTCCCGAAAACCTGGCCAAGATCTTTACGCCGTTTTTCACCACAAAGCCGGTCGGCAAGGGGACCGGCCTCGGCTTGTCCATTTCCTACGGGATTATCCAAGCCCATGGCGGCACGATGAATGTGAAATCCCAACCCGGCACGGGCACCACCTTCGTGATAAGCCTGCCCAAGTTGGCGCCGGCCACCTAACAGGCGGGATGCCCATGTGGGCCTAGGGCAAGGCGTTCCGGTATACCGTGGCGGTATTCAAGCCGCTCGCAAGCGAACCGGTCACGAGCAGATCGGGACGGGCGTCATGGTTGAAATCCCCGAAGCGAACGGTACCCCAATCTACTCCGGGAATGCTGCCGGGGCTGGTTTCCACGAACACGGGATTGGCGCCCGCACCCTGGTTCAGGTAGACACGGGTCTTCAACCCGGAGGCGGTATTTCCGGATAGGACCAGATCCGGCTTCCCGTCCAGGTTGATGTCGGCAAAGTCCGCGGTGGATCGGCCGAATGCGTCGAGGCCGGTGTTGCCGACCGCCACGAAGACGAAATTCCCGTCGTTGCGATAAAGGCCTACACTCCAGCCGTTCGTGGAACCCAAAGTACAACCCGTCACGAGAATATCCAGATCCCCGTCGCCGTCATAATCGAACAGGGTAATCGAGCCGGAGGTTACCGGCGCCAGATCCGCCTTGGCAGTATAGTGCAGTTGGTTGTAAGGGAGGGTCAGTGCGCCCCGGCAAACCCGGGTCAGGGGTTGAGTGCCCATGGGTGAACTTGTTTCCCCGCTCTCGACGACATCCGGGAGTCCGTCGTTGTCCAGATCGCCTACCGCCAGCGCCGTGCGTCCGGAAGAGGTCACCGGTGTCAAGCCGAGATTCATGGGTTCGGTATAATGGAAGTAATCATTCTGGTGCATGCTGACCACCGCGTTGGGGAGATCGCCCGTCCCGATGGCGACCACATCCTGCCAGCCGCTCTGGTTCAAATCCGCAATTCGGAAATCCTGGTACCCCCGACAGAGATAGACTGCGGTATTGTACTGGATGCTGCCCGCGGCGGTACCCTGGTTCATGAACCAGGTGCCGACCTGGTTGGCGGACGTCACCAGGAGATCGGGCCATCCGTTCTTGTCGAGATCGCCCCAACCCAGGCGCAACCCGCCCAGATTCCAGCCGACATGCAGATCAAACCGGTTCAGGGACGGATTGTAACGGTAGAGTTCGGTCCTGGTGGTGTCCGGATTCATTCTCCGGCCGACCATCCTTCCAGGCTGAATATAGGACAAGGCCAAATCCTGATACCCATCCTGATTGAAATCCGCCCAGGCGCCATCGGAATAGATGCCGGCGGGAAGGTTGCTTTGGAAGGGAACGAGAATCTGTCCCCAGGCTATACCCGCCAAGGTTTGGAAACCCAAGGCCATTGCCGCAGTCCATGCGATTCTTTTCATTTTCCGCCCCTTCATTTTCCGGAATTCCCATCCCGGTTCCTCGGGATAATCTACTCTCGGATTTCAGGACAGTCGTCACCAATTAAAATGGTGACCGGGGCGGGCCTTGGGCCGCCGGTGCGCGCAAAGCGATGGACCATGGAGACTATCGGGGCGTGATGGAGCGGATAGGAACCCGGGTTCCGTTCGACAGATACGTTCCTTCGGGGCCGCGCAGCAGGATTTCCCGAGCGCGCCCTTTCCCGACTCCCCGGATGAGAGGGCCTTTGCCGGATGCGGGGCCGGCGCTCCGCCCGGGCCGCACGGCCGCTCCGGGGAAGAACGGATACTTGTCGTCGCCGTCGAGGATCCACATGTTGCGGAAGCAGACCGAGCCGCCGTTTTCCTGCAGGGCGATATTGACCGCCGTGGCCATGGCCGGCAGTTCCCGGCCGGAATGGATCAGGATGCCGTTGTGCCAGACCGTCATGTTGCCTTTCCCCACCGCGTTGCTATCCGCGGACACGGGCGTGGTCAGGTGGATATCGTAGGTCTGCCAGGTCAGAGGCGGGAAGCTGGCCACCACGTCGGGAGCGAAGAAGACTTCGATACCGCCGCACTCGTCCTCGCGCGCTTCGTTTCCGAAGGAATCCAGGATCTGGATTTCGGCGAAGAAGGCTTTGGCGATCAGGAACTTCAGGCCGCTATTGCCCCGGGGCTGCCCCTGGGCGAAGGGCATGAAGGGCTCCCGGAATTCCAAGTGCAGGGAAAAGTTCGCGAACTTCTTCCTGGTCATGGCGATGGGGCTCAAGGGAGCGAAAAAGTTCCGCGAGTCCTTGTCGGCGTTGTCCCACTCATCCAGGGACGAACCGTCGAAGAGGACCGTCGCTTTCGCGGGAGGCGCCAGGCCCACGGTGGGACTGATGCGGTTTTTCCGGATGAGGACGAAACGCTCGCCACCGGTATTTCCGCCTTTCAGGGAATCTCCCGTGATACTGCCCTGATAATCGCCTCCGGAAATCCCGGTCCCGCCCGCGCCGGTCTGCCCCACGGACTCGAATCGATCGGTTCCCGTCCACCCGTCGCCGGGCAGGCCGCCGGGGAAAAACACCACTCGGAAATTCCCGTCCCCGTTGGCCACCACCTGGGCCCCCAGCTTGGCCGGGGCCTGAGAGCCCTGCGGTTCGGTCATGCCCGAGTATTCCCCTTGCACCGCGAAATCGGGCCCGGCCTGATCCGGTTCCAAAGCAATCAATTGGGCGGAAGCCGGAAGGGCCAGGAAACCGCAGAGAATGGCGGCGGCCTGGAACGGGAGGAAATGCTTGTTTCGGAAAATCGGCTGGGGCATTGAATGCAATATAGCCCTTACGGGTCCCGGCGGCTGATGCTACTTTGCCAGGACCCATCATGAACAAAACCCCCATCGACTATCTCCGGAAAATCCTCACCGCCAACGTCTATGACGTGGCCGTGGAAACGCCTCTCGATCCGGCGCCCAATCTGTCCGCGCGCATCCTGAACCGGGTGCTGCTGAAACGCGAAGACATGCAGCCCGTATTCAGCTTCAAGCTGCGCGGCGCCTACAACAAGATGGCCGGCCTCTCCCCGGCAGCGCTCAAGCGGGGGGTAATCTGCGCCTCGGCCGGAAACCATGCCCAAGGCGTGGCGCTGGCCGCGCAGAAACTCGGCGCCCGCGCGGTCATCGTCATGCCGACGACCACGCCGCTCATCAAAATCGACGCGGTGAAACGCCGGGGCGGCGAGGTGGTGCTGTTCGGGGATTCCTATTCGGAAGCGCATATCCATGCGGTGGAATTGGAAAAGACGCGGAAGCTCACCTTCGTGCACCCGTACGACGACCCCGAAGTGATCGCGGGCCAGGGCACCATCGGCATGGAAATCCTGCGGCAGCACCCAAAACCCATCCACGCCATCTTCTGCTGCGTGGGCGGAGGCGGCCTGCTGGCCGGCGTGGCCGCCTATGTAAAGCGGGTGCGGCCGGATATCAAGGTGATCGGCGTGGAAGCGGTGGACGCGGACGCGATGACGCGTTCCCTGGCCGCGGGCAAGCGGATCACGCTCAAACATGTGGGACTCTTCGCCGACGGCGCGGCCGTCAAGCAGGTGGGCGAGGAAACCTTCCGCCTTTGCCGCGAATACGTCGACGACATGGTGCTGGTGGACAACGACGCCATCTGCGCCGCGATCAAGGACGTATTCGAAGACACCCGCAGCATCCTTGAGCCCGCCGGCGCGCTGGCCCTGGCGGGCGCCAAAGCCTACGCCGCGCGCCATAATCTCAAGGAAAAGACCCTGGTGGCCATCGCCAGCGGCGCCAACATGAACTTCGATCGCCTCCGCTTCGTGGCCGAACGCGCCGAAGTCGGGGAGCAGCGGGAGGCCGTGCTGGCTGTCACCATTCCGGAAAAGCCCGGCTCCTTCAAGAAATTCTGCACCCTCCTGGGCCGCCGCAACGTCACCGAGTTCAACTACCGCTTCGCGGATTCGGATCAGGCCCACGTCTTCGTCGGCGTCGGCATCCACAACCGGACCGAAGGCCTCCGCCTGGTGGAGACCCTGCGGCGCCATGGTCTCCCCTGCCTCGACCTCACGGACGACGACATGGCCAAGAGCCATGTCCGTTACATGGTCGGCGGCCATGCCCCGCAGGCCCGGAATGAATTGCTTTACCGCTTCATATTCCCGGAGCGGCCGGGGGCGCTCCTCAACTTTCTCGACACCCTGCGGTCCGATTGGAACATCAGCCTCTTCCACTACCGCAACCACGGCGCCGACTTCGGCCGCGTGTTGGTGGGCATGCAGGTTCCCCCCGCGGATCGCAAAGCCTTCCTGGCCTTTCTGGGGCGACTGGGTTATGAATACGCGGAGGAGACCGGGAATCCCGCTTATCGAATGTTCCTGGGATAGTCGATAGGGACTTGACAATCCTTCCGCTCTACTGTATATTACCATTTAGTTATGCAACCAATTGGTTATGGACAAACGACCCCTTCCCGCCTGGACGCGACGTTCGCGGCGCTGTCGGATCCCACGCGCCGGGCCATCCTGGCGCGGCTTATGGCGGGCGAGGCTTCGGTGCTGGAGCTGGCGGAGCCTTTCAAAATGAGCCAGCCGGCCATCTCCAAACACATCAAGGTGCTGGAGCGCGTGGGCCTGGTTTCGCGGGGGCGGGATGCCCAGCGCCGGCCGTGCCGGCTGGAGGCCAAGCCGCTGGCGGAGGCGGTGGATTGGCTGGAAGGGTATCGGCGCTTCTGGGAAGGCCGTTTCCGCCACCTGGACGCCCTGCTCGTTGAAATGAAGGCCAAAGAGAAGAAATCCATGAAGAGAAAGAGGAAATCATGAGTGAAACGGATCGTCCCCGCAACGTTATGAGAAGCATCGGAGCCGTGCTGGCGGGATTTGTCGCCGTATTCGTGCTGTCAATGGGTACGGATATGGTGCTGCATGCGGCGGGAGTATACCCGGCCTGGGGACTGGCGATGTCCCAGCAGCTCTTCCTGCTCGCCACGGCCTATCGCATCGTCTATGGCCTGGTGGGCGGTTACATAACGGCCCGGCTGGCCCCCTCCGGTCCCATGCGCCATGCCATCATCCTGGGCTTGATCGGAACCGTGGTGGGCCTCGTGGCCACCGCCGCGACCTGGAACAAGGGACCGGAGTTCGGGCCGAAATGGTATGCATTGGCGATAGCCGCCATTGCGTTGCCCTGCTCCTGGGCGGGCGGGCGGATGGCCGCTCGCCGCAAGTAGTCGCATCCGCACTTCGCTTTCACTCCCGCCATATCCTTTTTCGTGAACTGCGATACCCAGGCGGAAGTGGACGGGTTCTGGAAGAAGCTTTCCAAAGGCGGGGAAAAAAGCAGGTGCGGCTGGCTCAAGGACAAATACGGAGTGTCCTGGCAGATTGTCCCCTCCATCCTGGGCAAGCTGTTGCACGGGAAGGACGCGGCCAAATCCCAGCGGGTGATGGCGGCCATGATGGAAATGGACAAGCTGGACATCAAGAAATTGCAGCGGGCCGCTGGAGGCAAATAGCCCTTAGCTAAAACGCCCGCCGGAGGGAATTCCTCACGCAATTACTACTGGACTCGGCTATTCCGCTGGAAAAGGCGGCCGAATTGCTTGCAGCGATCCTCTTCTCGATCTACTTCATCCTTTGGATTGTCCTGCCGAGGTCGCGGAGATTGAAGCGCATCATGGCGGCAAGCAGGTGAAGAGCAAGCGCATCGTATCGAAGAAGTCCTCTGGATGGCATTGCGCATTCTTTTTTCCGGATTTAGTTGGAGTTGCTTGGGTCTTGGCGCGCACCGGCCGATCCCGTCAGCAGCGATTTCCAGGTTCAAATGGCATGCGGTAAGCCCTTTCCAGTCTGATTCTTCCCATTGCGAAATCAGCTATTGCCGATCACCGCTTTTAAACCTTATTCCCCGAATACCGTGCGCAACAATGCCATAATCGATCATCCCACCAAAGCGTTGTCTTCGCAAAGAGGTTACTTAAATGAAAAGTCCCATTGATAAATCCATGTCTCCCGCCGCCCTGATGGCCATCGCAATGATGCTGAGCGTTTCCATAGCCGGCCATAGTTACGGAAAAGGGGTGATGAAATCCTCATTGAACCCTGATACCACCAGCCCGGGCCCCGGCACAGGCCGGTCCGGACAAGGGAAAGGCCCTGCGCCTCTTGACCTGGGAAAGTCGGGCGACTACGTAATCCTGGCCAAAAGCGGAATCTCCACCACGGGTGTCACCGCGATTACGGGGGATATCGGCGTGAGCCCGAACAAGGCGTCCGCAATCACCGGATTCGACATCATCGCGCCTCCGAGCACTTATGCCACTTCCGCGGTCGTCACGGGGAAGATTTACGCCTCCGACTACGATTCTCCCACTCCCGCGAACCTGACCACGGCCGTGCTGGACATGATGACGGCCTACACCGATGCCGCGGGACGGGCTCCGGATTACATCGAACTGGGCGCGGGGGATATCGGCGGGAAGACGCTGGCTCCCGCCGTCTATAAGTGGGGCACCAATGTGCTGATCCCGGCGGACGTCACCTTGTCCGGCGGTCCGAACGATGTCTGGATTTTCGAGATCGCCGGCAACCTCAGCCTGGCCTCGGGCGTACAGGTGATCCTGAAAGGCGGCGCCTTGCCCCGGAACATCTTCTGGCAGGTGGCCGGAGCCACCGAACATGCGACCACGTCGCATTTCGAGGGCGTCATTCTTTCCGAAACCGCGATCATCCTGAAGACCGGCGCCACCGCGAACGGAAGGCTGCTGGCGCAAACCGCCGTGGTCCTGGACGCGAACACGCTGGTGAAACCCGCGGAAAGCGATCCGACCGCGATCCGTTCGACCCGTCCGGTTCCCTCCCAGGCCATCCGCTTCGTCTCCATAGGCGACAAGCTGGCCCTGTTTATGGGCGGCTCGGCTTCGGCGCGCACGGTTGCCGTTTACGACGTAAACGGCATGCTCCGGCACATGGTTTTCGTTCCCGCCGGGCAGACACGCACAGTGATTTCCAACCGGTACTCTCCGGACAACGGCTTCCTGTTCCAGGTGAAATAACCGCATCAAAAAGGATGTACCGATGAAAAGATTCACTACGGGTTCCATATCGCTTGCCGCCATGCTGTCGATGGCGTTGCTTCCCGGCGCCTTTCTCAACGGTTGCTCCGGCGACGGGATCAGCGGCGTTTCCGATCCCGTCACTCCGGGAACGGGCACGGGTCTTTCCGGATTGGGCAAAGGACCCTCTCCGGTGATCCTCGGCAAAGCGGGCGAGTACGTGGTTCTGGCCAAAACCGCAGTCTCCACCACGGGGACCACCACCATCACGGGAAATATCGGAGTGAGTCCGGCGGCGGCGAGTTTCATCACCGGGTTTTCCCTGGTCGATCCTCCCGGCGTCTATTCGGTTTCCGCCCTCGTGACCGGGAAAATCTACGCGGCCGACTATGATTCCCCCACCCCGGTGAACCTGACCACGGCCGTGCTGGACATGATGACGGCCTACACCGACGCGGCCGGCCGGCCCGCCGACTACGTTGAACTGGGCGCCGGCAACATCGGCGGGAAAACCCTCCCTCCCGCGGTCTACAAATGGGGAACCGATCTTTTGATCCCGGTGGACGTCACCCTCTCCGGCGGTCCCTATGACGTCTGGATTTTCCAGATCGCGGGAAACCTCACCCAGGCTTCCGGCGTAAGGGTCATCCTGAAAGGCGGAGCCTTGGCCAAGAACATTTTCTGGCAGGTGGCCGGCGCCGCCGATCACGCGACCACGTCCCATTTCGAAGGCGTAGAGCTTTCGCAAACCTCGATCACCTTGAAGACCGGCGCGACCGTGAACGGAAGACTGCTGGCGCAATCCGCGGTCGTCCACGATGCCAATGTGGTGGTAGAGCCCGCCCCTTAACGCCCCTTGACCGGTTCGTCATTTTCCCGTGAAAAGCAGCCGCAAGACACGGACGCGCAAGACCAGGTAGTGATGGAAGGCAAGGCTGACGGCCAGGCTCACTCCCAGGATGAGACCGAATTCCAGGAAGACGTTCCATTCCTTGCGCGCCATGTACAGGCCCAGCCCCACGACACAGACGTGGTGGAAGAGGTAGATGCTGTAGGATGCCTCCGAGAGATAGACGAAGATCCGGTATTTGCGGTTGAGCAGGAACCGGAAGGCCGCGAAAAGCAGGGCGCAACAGCACCAGACCACGTAAGCGTCCAGGTAGAAGATGGCGGCCCGGGCCGCATCGGATCCGGACAGGGCATCCAGGAGGAACTCCAGGGCCACGGCGACGGGAATCGAAAGGATTTGCCAGGGACGCACGCGATGGAACGATTCGCGAAGCCGCGGCTCCAGGAAGAGCAGCAGACCCAGAAAGTAGTAGGGAAAGGAAAAAGCCAACTCGTATCCGGAAAGGCCTCCCCAATTCCAATATAGGAAGGGCAGGAAAGAGGCTGCGGCGAAAGCGGCCAGTTGCACCGCGGGAAGCAGCAGCATGAAAAGACCTTGTCCGATCAACAGGCGGGAAAGCGTCGGGAACGATTTCGAGAGATGCTCCCGGATCCCGGCGGCATGGGGCCGCAAGCGTTTCCAGACGCCCCACAGACCGGCGGCGACGGCGGAATAGATCAACACGTCCACCAGGAACCAGAGATGACCGATCCATTCCCCGCTCTTCCAGAAATCGCCGTAGTCCGGAGAGGCGAGGAACCCGGCCAGACTCCACCCATGGGCTTTGGCGGCGTGGAGAAAATAGGATTGCACCGAATTGAAAAGGATAGCGGTGGAGAGAAGCGGCAGGGCCAGCCGCCGGAGCCGGGCGCGGAGGAATTTCCCCTGGCCGTATTTATGCAATAACATCTGTGAAAAGAATCCCGACAGGATGAAGAAGCAGGGGATGCGGAAGAAATGGATGGACGCGTTCACCCAATAGAGAAGACTGGAACTGTCGTTGTCCTTGACCAGCCAGGTCTTGCCCGCCGCATAGAGAAAAGAGGCGTGCAGGAACACCCCCAGTACCATGAGAATACTGCGGAATGCGTCCAGATGATATTGCCGCTCTTCACCTTTGCCATTGTCTTCGGCTTGGATTCCGCCTGGAACCCGGTCCCGGATCCGGATCCGAGGGCGCGAGGGCCCGCCCCTGCGGGATTTCCGGACCGTTCCCCCATGCCCTGGCGCGGGCCGGAGCATATCGGGATCTGCAAGCAGGATGTCTCCCGCCGGATTTGGATTCGTATTATCCAAAGCTTACTCTCGCTAGTAGGTACTAGAAAAAGATAAGGCTTGGGATCACGGGGGGATAGGACTCTTTCCCGTATGCTTTTCCGACTCCAGCGGGAACTTTTACAATCCATTACAATAATATGACGGTACGCGGGCTCCCATCGATTGCGCGTCAGAATCCTTCCATCCGGTAGATGGTATCGGAATTGACGCCCATGACGTACACGTTACCGTGGGAATCGGCGTTGAAGGAGGAAATGCCGATGGCCGGCGGCTTGGCCAGGGGAGAGGCCTGGCCGGCTTTGGTCAGGGACCAGACATTATTGGTTCCATAATCCCCGAATATGAAAGTCCCGAAGAAGGGCGAAGCGGGTTTGCCCCGGTAGACGACGCCCCCGGTGACGCTGATGCCTCCTTTGGCGTCCCGTCCGTAGGCATAGACCGGAAACTTGTATCCGTTCGAATCGCAGGCCGTGCCGCCGGCGGGATAGCATTGATTGCCCTCCCACGCATTCCATCCGTAGTTGCCGCCCTTCTCGATGAGGTCGACCTCTTCCAGCCGGTTCTGGCCAACGTCTCCGGCCCACAGATCCCCGGTCGCGGAATCGAAACTCCACTTCCAGGGGTTCCGCATCCCGTAGGCCCAGACTTCGGGAGCGCCGCTGCCGTCCAGGAAGGGATTGTCGGCCGGGATCGCATAGGGCTTGCCGTCCGCCTGGGAGTCGACGTCAATCCTCAGGAACTTGCCCAGCAAGGCATTCTTGTTCTGGCCGTTGCCGAACGGATCCCCTGCCGAACCGCCGTCCCCGATGCCTATATAGAGGAAGCCATCCTTGGGTCCGAAGGCCAGGGTGCCGCCGTTATGGTTCGGAAAGGGATCGGGTATGCTGAAGAGCCGGCGCAAGGGCGCGCCGGAATCCTTTATGAGGGAAGTGTCGGCGACGCCTTCCGAAAGTACGTCCTGGGAAGCCTTCACGAAATAGACGTAATACTTCCGGTTCGCCGCGTAGCCGGGATGGAAAGCGAATCCCAGCAGTCCCCTTTCATCGCCATCCGATTCGCCTCCGGTCACTTCGAACCGGGCGAATTCGCTTTTGCTCCAGCCCGTGCCTTTACCATCGGGGCTGACGATTTGGATGGCGCCAGGCTGCTCCAATATCAGGAAGGTATTCGGTTTGCCGGGCACTTCGCCCAGGAATACCGGCCGCGTGAAGGTGACGCCGGGGAAAGCGTCCTGGTAGGATATCCTGGTGTCCCCGGGAACGGCTTTGTCTTCCGCCGATCCCGAGCAACCGGCCAAAAGAACCATTCCCAGGAGGAGTGCGATCAGGTTGCGGTTGCGCATATCCCTCCAATCCCATCCGCCCGGGAACGGACGGAAGCCGCTACAACCTAATTTCCACCGTTGGCGGGCGCCAGGATGTTTTTCCGGGCGGGGATCAAAGCGACCAGCCGATGTTCAGATTGAGCAGGGGAATTCCGGAATCCGTGGAAGACTCGACCTCATTGCCGTTCGCATCCGTGGTTTTCGCCTGAGCGAAAAGGAATTCATAGCCGAGTTGGGCCATCAGGGTCAGGCCGAAACGCGCCGCCCACTTATACCCAATCAATGGCCCCACGGCGACTCCGTTGGCGGTTCCGGACACGTCCTCGCCCTTGGGGAGGGACAGTTTGATCCAGAGCAGCTCGCCACCCAGCTGCATTCCGTGCCGGAAGCTGCCGACCAGGTAATAGTTCATCTGGCCCCCAAGCTCCAGGAAAGGAATATTGATGCTTTTGGTTTCGAGGGTGCTGTTGTCGGTTTCCTTGATCGATATCGATCCGAAACCGGCAATGGCGGAGACGCCGAACTTGGGCGCGAGGGCATACTCGCCGGTCAACTCGAGCGCGGGAAGGGCAAGGTGGATGGGCGACATGGTCAATGAAAACCGCTTTTCAACCTGGGCATGGGCGGCGGTCAGGCAAAGAGCGCACGCAATCAAAAGGCGACATCCTTTGAATATCATTGTTCCTCCGGCGGGTAAATAAGACGTAAAATGATTAGCTTTTCGAATAGTAATATTTATCGCGCCATCATGAGAAACATTCGCTTCCAATTTCGGATGAAAATCCTCCGACGCCTTTCGGCCTTGGCGCTGACTGCCGTGTCCGTTCCCTTCGCGCAGACGACGCTGGAACCCTATATGCTGCACGGGTACGGTTCCACCCTATTTCGCTTCGAGTTCACGGAGCCGGTCACCCCGGGCGATCCCAATCCGCCTCCGGACAATACGGACCGGCTGGCGCAAAGCGAATTGGAATATCCCTTGGACGTATTCGTGGCCGGCCTGCGATTCAAGCACGGGTTCCGGATGGAAGGCGAACGGTCCGTCGGCCTGATACTGAATGCATGGACGAGTATTTCGGCGCCGGAAGGAAAGATGCAAGACTCGGACTGGTTCGGAATCAAATCCAGTTCCGTAGGCACTACCGAGACTTCTCTCTTCAAGTTCAGCTATACCCAATCGCGGGCGGAATTGCATTGGTTCGGCGGAGAAGCGGGATTGGATTTCGGATACTTCCACTTGTTGGACAAGCCCATCCGGTACGGTCTTCTGGTCCATGCCGATTGGTTCTCCTATCGGATGTTCGGAGCGGAAGGCTGGCAGAGGCTTCCCGACCAGCCGGCCCAGGCGGTGGATTTCGCTCCCGACTCCCTGGTCCTGACCTATAAGCTCGTGCGTATCATGCCGAGACTGTTCGCCGATATGACCCTGATCGACCACGGGGCTTTCGCCTGGAATGCGGCCCTATCGGCCGCCCCTGCATTCGCCACGGATCATGACGACCACGTCCTGCGCAAGAAGCAATCGGATTCCTTCGCCGCCGGGTTCGAACTGGGAATCCTCACCGAATTGCATTTCCGCCTGTCGGACCATTTCGGCCTCTCGGCGGCGGCGGATCTCCGGTACCTGAGGACCAAAGGGGAATTGGACCAGAAATTCTACGGGGATGATCCCGGCACCCCGAATGATGAGACGGGCCTTGGCTTCAAAAACCTGGTGACGCGGATCATCGGATTCGGCGGCGGCCTATCCCTGGGCGCCGGCTACTTCTTCTGACCGCTTCCGGAATAATCCCGCGGGCTCAGGCGTGGACTTCCTGTTGCCGCGCCGGCTTCACTTTTCCACGCGCCCCTTCTCCCGCCAGCATGCGATCGAAGCTCCACTTTCCCGCGCCGCGGCATGCCATATACAGGAACAGCACCGAGTACATGAGCGCGGGTTCTCCTTGGTTGGCGGCGGGAAGGAACTTCTCGCCGAAAGCGAATTTCCAATGGAACTGGACGTAGGCGACGGCCATGGTGCCGCTGGCCAGGAAAGCCATCCAGGGCGTCAGCAAACCTATCGCGATCCCCAGGCCCGTCACCAACTCGATAACGCTGCCGTACCAGCCCTGGGTTCCGAAATGGGGCGCGTATTCCGGCGGGATCAGGTAGCCGGTCAATCCCTGCATGCCGTGGAAGGCGAAGAGCAATCCTATGATGATGCGAAGGAAGGTATACGAGGCTTCGGTTTTGGGTTCCAATAAGCGAGCGAGCATGTTGTTTCTCCTTTGAATGGCATTGGTAATCATCTAGATTCAGTCTTGAATGTACATTACTCCATCTTGCGCAGGCGTTCTTCCAGGCGATCCAGATTCTGGCGGTTCCCCTCCACTGCGAATCCCTTGACCTTGTCGTATTCCGCCGCGGTCTCGAAGAGCATGCGCCAATCCACCAGCGTCTTGCCGGCCTGCCCGGTGAAAGTGACCGTAGCCCGGAACCTGGGCCCCGAAACGTGGTCGAAGACGATGCGCTCCGGCCTGACGATTTCGACGAAGATGCTTTCGTTCTGGTAGTCGGTGCCGTCCGGACCGTGCATGACGAAGCGCCACACGCCGCCGGGCCTGGCGTCGAACTCGTGGAAGGTGTTGGTGAAGCCCTTGGGCCCCCACCAATGCTTCAGGTGATCCGGATCGGTCCAGGCCTTGAACACCAGTTCCCGCGGCGCGTCGAAAACGCGCGAACTGACGATTTCCCGATCCGACGTATCCATTCCCGCGCTGTTTCCTTTCGTCATCGTCCTTCTCCTTTAATGGATCGAGCCAGCCACGGCTTCCGTTCTTCCCGGAGCGGTACCGGCGTGGCCCGGGCCGGAACCGGCCGTCTCGCGGAGGAGCGCGCCTCCGAGGACGGCGGCCAGGGCGGCGAATACCGCCCCGGTGAGGAATGCGATGTGGTAACCGCCGTTGAGGGCGTCAAGCGGGGCGGCGCCTGATGCAATCAGGCTGCCGGTGCGGGACGCGGCGAGGCTGGCGAGGACGGCCAAACCGAGCGCCCCGCCCATCATGAAGGACGTGTTGACCAGCCCGGATGCGAGGCCGGATTCCTCCGGCGCCGAGTCGCTCATGGCCGCGAGCAGCAAGGGGTTGAATGCGATGCCGGCGCCCAGACCGAGAAGAAGCATGCTCGGAAGCACATCGGCGATGAAGGTTCCGTTCGCGGGAGCCCGGGCGAAAAGCAACAGGCCCACGGCCGCCGCAGCCAGCCCGGCGGCCAGGGGAATCCTAAGACCGAAACGTCCTACCAACCTCGCCGAAAGGCCGAGCGAGAAAGCCGCCATGATGAGATTGGCCGGCAGGAAGGCGAGACCCACGCGCAGAGGGTTGTATCCCAGCACCAATTGAAGGTAAAGGGCGGAGAGGAAGAACCAGGCGAACATGGCGGCCGCCCACAGGATGCCCGCGATATTGGCGGTCGAGACGTTGCGCGATCTGAAAATGCCCAGCGGCACCAGGGGCGAGCGGACCCGGGACTCGATGAAGAGAAACAGACCCAGCAGAGCCGCCGCCACGGCCAGCAGACCCAGGGTTCTGGCGGAGGTCCATCCGGCCTGGTTCCCATTCACGATGGCGAAAACGGCGAGCATCAGGGATACCGTCACGGTGACCGCGCCGCCCACGTCCAGGCTGCCGGTTTCCGCCCGTCCGTGCGAAGCGGGCAGCAGTTTCCAGGTGAGGGCGAAGACCGCCGCGCCTACGGGCAGGTTCACCAGGAAGATGAAGTGCCAGTCGAAGGCGTTGGTCAGTAAACCGCCGAGCACGGCTCCCAGACTGCCGCCCCCGGAACAGACGAAGCCGAAAATGCCCATGGCCTTGGCGCGTTCGCCCGGCTCCGGGAACAGGTTCATCATCAGGGAAAGCACCACGGCGTTGACGACGGCGCCGCCCAGCCCTTGCAGCCCCCGCGCCGCGATGAGGAACCATTGCGTGGTGGCCATGCCGCAAGCGAGCGAAGCCAGGGTGAAGACCGTGATGGAAACGAGAAAGACCCGCCGATGGCCGAAAAGATCGCCCAACCTGCCGCCCAGAAGGAGAAACCCGCCGAAGGTGAGCATGTAGGCGTTCACGACCCAGGCGAGGGAGGTTTCCGAGAAGCCCAGATCCGTCCGGATGGAAGGCAGCGCCACGTTCACGATGGTCGAGTCGAGCACGATCATGATGGCGCCGAGACAGAGCACCATGAAGGCCAACCAGCGCCTCCGGCCTTGCATTTCATGGGTCAAAATCTTCCCTTCCTGGGCTTCCGTTGCCATCATTTTTCCGTTCCTTATATCCTAGACGTTCGGGAACCCTCGATTTCGACAAGGGCGCGTTTATTTTTTCCGGCCGGGCTTTTATCCCGGAAACGCCGATAGTTCCCGGTCCAAACGGCGGGAAGCGTCATTTTAAATACTCTTGGGCGGAAAATCCGTCAAGGGCCCGGAATAAGCGTCAGGAGGGCGGCCTGGCGGCCGCATTTTCCAGTCCGCGGGTCGGTCGGTGCGTCAATCCGTAAGGATGGCTTTGGAAAAATCCGCATTCGTTCCCGCCGAAAGCCGGATGACATATGCCCCCGCGGCTCCGGGGTTTCTCACGCGGATTCCCTGGAAGTCGTACACCCCCGGAACCAGGGCGCCATCGGGACCCGGAATCGCGGCATAGGAAATCCCGTTCCGGCCCGTGAGGCCGTTGCGCTTTATCGAGAAGGAAGCGTTGTCCCGCTTGAAGTTCCCGATGGTGGATATCCCCGTGGTATAGGCGAGCGACACGTAGCGGGCCACCGTGTCCATGGTCGCGGCGGGCGCATGGGTGATGTCCCAGACCATGATGCCGCCGTAGCCGTTGTCGATGGCGTAACGGCATTTGGCCGCGATGTCGGCCACGTCCGTGATCTCATTGTCCGTATCGAAGCCGAACCCCACGCCTTGCAGGCCTTTCGGGACTCCCTTGTCGAGCACGGGCTTGAAGAGGCCGTCCATGTCCTTCACGCGGTTGTAATAGGACATGTTGTTCATCTGATCGAGGTAGGGAGCGATGGAGGCGGTGCAATTGGGATACCAGTCCGTGGCCACCGCCGCGGTCATCATGGGCCGGGGGGACATCTTATCGATCGAGTCGCGCAATTCCTTGTGCAGGCTCTTGAACCTGGTCACCATGGCGGCATTGTCGTTTTCCTCGCCCGCCTCCCAATCCATGTCCACGCCATCGTAACCGCCGCTCCGGACCAGGTTGAGGATGTTCTTGACCAGAATGGTCTGGGTGGCGGCGCTGCCGGTCGCGGCCGAAAAATGCGGGCTTTCCCCCGCTCCGCCGATGCAGACCAGGGCCTTCACGCCATGCTGATGGCAGGCGGAAACGAAGGTCGCCGAATTCATGGCCAGGCTGCCCGGGTTGATGCTTCCGTTGCCGGAAACCGTGACCTGGAAGTTGAGAAGATGCGTGAAAGACTTCCAGGCTACCTGGCTGGTGCTGCCCGTGAAGATATAACCCGCGGACCAGCCTACATATTTGCCCTTGTATTGGGCCTGGGCCATAACGCCCGTGGTCAAGATCAAAGCTGCCGTCAAAAGCGACTTGTTCATTCTGGAACTCCCCCTCCGGATTGGAAACGGCCGAGGCCGAAAACCAACAGGTCGACTTACATGCGGGTAATCTTCCTGCGGTTAATATGGGACGGGAAAAGGCGCTTCACCGGCTGAGAGGATTGCACAATTACAGAATGCGTCCAATGCTCCCGAAACTATCCTCTTCGATTGGAGTTTATTGGCGCCGACGATGGAAATTTCATTTTTTCGTGATGTTTTCGCTGATTTTGAAAATCGGCGGGATCCGATGAGCGCATGTCGAATTCCGGTCCGCCCGTTCGACTACTGGATGAAGCCGGTCCATTTCCCGACTTGGAGAGGAAGCGATGAAATATCTCTGCCTGGTATACCTGGAAGAAAGAATGCGCGATGCATTGCCCAAGGCCGAATTGGATGCCTGGATCCGCGACGCGTTGTCCTACCATGAAACGCTCCGGAAAAGCGGGCATTTCCTGGCCGCGCAGGCCCTGCAATCCGTGCATGCCGCCACCACCTTGCGGGCGCGGGGCGGCAAGGTTTCCCTGACGGACGGCCCTTTCGCGGAAACGAAGGAGCAGTTGGCCGGTTTCATCCTGATCGAGGCCCGGGACCTGAATGAAGCCATCCATGCGGCGTCCAGGATTCCCGGAGCCAGGTATGGAAGCGTCGAAGTGCGGCCGATTTGGGAATTGAACGATCTATATTCAAACGAAAGGGACTGATATGAGAAAGATAATCCTGCCGAACATGACGACCCCGAACAATCTTATATCAGACTGGAGAGAATGATGAAATACCTTTGCCTGGCCTATTACGACGTACCCAAATACGAAGCCACTCCCCCCGCCGAGTTTGAAGCCATGGTGGCCCAATGCGCGGCTTACGATAAGAAGCTCAAGGCGAGCGGACGCCTGTTCGCACATGGATCCCTGGGAGCTCCCAAGGACACGCGCAACCTGCTGCCCCGGAGCGGCAAGGCCATCGTAACCGACGGCCCCTACATCGAGACCAAGGAGCAGGTGGGCGGCTGGTTCATCATCGAGGCCAAGGACATGGACGATGCCCTGGAAGTGGCCAAGAACCATCCGGCCGCCAATATGGGAGAGCAGATGGGATGGGGCATAGAAGTCCGCTCCGCGGATTTTTTCGAGTCGTTCTGAGGCGGAAAAAGGAAAGGGACAAGGATAGGGGATGAGCGGCGAGATCGGCCGGGAGACGGCCGGCGAATCCGGCGGGGACGTGCGGCAAAAGGTGGACGCCGTCTACCGCGAAGAGTCGCGCCGCGTCCTGGCCACCTTGATCCGCTTGCTCGGCGATTTCGATCTGGCCGAGGAGGCCTTGCACGACGCCTTCCGCGCGGCCCTGGAACAATGGCCCCGGGTGGGCATACCCGCCAACCCCCGCGCCTGGCTGGTCTCGGCCGGGCGCTTCAAGGCCATCGACGCCATCCGCCGCCGCGCCCGCTTCGACGCCTTGGACGATCCCGATGCGCAGGCAGCCCCCGCTCCGGACGATGCCGAGGCCTGGGAGCGCGAAAGCGTGGAGGACGACCGTCTGCGCCTGATCTTCACCTGCTGCCATCCCGCCCTGCCGCCGGAAGCCCAGGTAGCCTTGACGTTACGCGAGGTGTGCGGCCTCACCACCGAGGAAATCGCCCGGGCCTTCCTGAAGGGGGCGCCCACCCTGGCCCAGCGCATCGTGCGCGCCAAGGCCAAGATCCGCGAGGCGCGCATCCCCTTCCAGGTCCCGCCCCCGGCGGATTTGCCCGGACGGCTGGATTCGGTGCTCCACGTGGTCTACCTGGTTTTCAACGAAGGCTACTCCGCGTCCTCGGGCGCGTCCCTGACGCGGCATGACCTTTCCGGAGAGGCCATCCGCCTGGGCCGGCTGCTGGTGGAATTGCTGCCGGAGCCGGAAGCGATCGGCCTGCTGGCCTTGATGCTCCTGCATGAGTCCCGGCGGGCCGCGCGCGCCACGCCCCAAGGGGAGCTTATCCTGTTGCCCGATCAGGATCGTTCCCTATGGGATAAGGACAAGATCGCGGAAGGTTGCGCCCTGGTGGAAAAGGCCCTGACCTCGCGCCGGTTCGGGCCGTACACGTTGCAAGCGGCCATCTCCGCCGTCCACGCCGAAGCCCCCGCGGCGGAGGCCACGGACTGGCCCCAGATCGTGGGATTGTACGACGTGCTGCTGCGGGCGGACCCATCGCCGGTGGTGGAGTTGAACCGGGCCGCGGCGGTGGCCATGCGGGACGGACCGGCGGCGGGTCTGGCCCTGATCGATGCCCTCCTGGAACGAGGCGATTTGTCCGATTATTATCTGGCGCATTCGGCGCGGGCGGATCTGTGCCGCCGCCTGGGAAAAAACGCGGAAGCCGGCGCGGCCTACCGGCGCGCCCTGGAGTTGACCCTTCAGGAGCCGGAGCGGAGGTTTCTGGAGCGGAGGCTGGCGGAACTGCAGGCCAATTGAACCGTTCGCTTCCGGCGCTTTTTTTTGCACATTAGGGTCAGACCTTTCCGACCCGGGAATCCCATGACCAAAGACTTTCCGATTGCCCATCGATCCATTCCGGCGGTGCTCGCCCTCGCATGTCTCTGGCTGGGGATGGCCTGCTCGGGTTCCAAGCAGGCCGATTCGGAAAAACCCGTAACCGTTCTGAACCTGGATTCCCTCAACACGGTGGTGGAACACAAGGATTCGGTGGAGTCGAACCATTTCTTCTATGAAGAAGCCTACGAGACTTACCACAAGAAATTCCCCGGGGTGGACAAGCCCGCGTTCATGCGCATCGCCAAGGGCAAGGATCAGAACTTCTGCCTGTTCATGTCGAACCCGGCCGCTACCTGCCTGGACAACGGCGACAAGTTCAACGATCTGAATCTGAAGGAGCCCGCCAGGGATGCCTATCAGGCCGGCCTCCTCTCGGAGGGGTACAACGAATCGCGCCACAACGTCCGGCTCTGGGCCAGCATGGGGCAGCTTTCCCTGGAGGCCAAGGAATACGGGGAGGGGCGGACTTTTCTCATGAAGATCCTGGAAGTGGAGCCCAAGAACAAATGGGCCAAAAAGCTGCTTGCCTCCATCCCTAAGGACAAGTACTGAATCCCACGGAAATTCGGATAGGAATATGCCATGCCCCGCTTCGCCCTACCCTTCGCCTTGCTTTGCCTGATTTCCGCCTTCCTTTCGCCGGCCGCCACGGCCGACGAGGATCCGGCCGTGGTGGGCCGCTTCGGGCCCTTGATCAAGACGGAGGTCCTCCCCATCCACGTGGTCCTGCTTCCCACGGGAAAGATCCTGTATTGGGACCGGCACGATCAGGGAACGCATGACATCATCCCCCGGGTCTGGGATCCCGCGGCCAATACCACCATCAAGACTCCCAATCCCGGATACGATCTGTTCTGCTCGGGCCATTCCATCCTCCGGAACGGGGACGTGCTGATCGCCGGCGGCCATATCGTGGACGGGACGGGCGAAGACAAGATGCGCATCTACAACTACAAGACCAACACCTGGGACGCCGGCATCGGGCCCATGAACGACGGGCGGTGGTACCCGACCAACACCACCTTGCCCAACGGGGACGTGCTCATCACCAGCGGATCCACGGAAACGGACGTGGGGAACGAAATGCCGCAGATTTACCAGTATCGGACGCGCACCCTGAGGAATCTCGACAGCGCCCTGCTGGAAGTGGGATTGTATCCCGTCATGCACGTCATCACTTACAACAAGGTCTTCCTGGCGGGGCCGGATTCGCTGACGCGCTTCCTGGATCTCCGCGGCAGGGGCAAGTGGATCGACGTGGGTTTCACCAACCTGCGCAAGGTCCGGAGCTACGGCTCCTCGGTCCTGTACGCGCCGGGCAAAATCATGATTTGCGGCGGCGCCAAATTCCCGCCCAGCGCCTCCGTGGAACTCATCGACGCGAACGCGGCGTCTCCCAAATGGGTGTATTCCGATTCCATGCACTATGCCAGGCGCCACCATACCGCCGTGATGCTGCCGGACGGAAAAGTGATGGTCACCGGCGGGACCAGCGGCGAAGGATTCAACAACGCCACCGGCGCGGTGTACGCTTCGGAAATGTGGGATCCGGCCACCGGCCATTGGACCGTCATGGCCTCCGCCAAATCCGCGCGGCTGTATCATTCCTTTTCACTGCTGCTGCCCGACGGTCGCCTGCTCACCGGCGGCGGGGGCCATCCCGGGGACGATATCGATTTTCTCTCCGAGCATCCCGATTTCGAAATCTACGAGCCTCCCTATCTGTTCCGTGGGACCCGGCCCGTCATCGACGCGGCGCCGGACACCCTGTACTACGGCCAATCGTTCCATATCACCACCGCGAGCGTAGGTGACATGCATGTTACCTTGCTGCGCCTGGCGGCGGTGACCCATGCATTGGACATGAATGCGGACTTCAACCGCCTGCCCTCCCAGAGGGAAGGCACCGACGACTTCATCGTGGCCGCTCCGGAGGATTCCGTGGTTTCCCAACCTGGACCCCATATGCTGTTCCTGTTGGACAGCGCGGGCACGCCTTCGGTGGCGAAAATCGTCTTCCTCACCTCGCCCCATGGACCCGCCTCCATCGCCGCGTCCGGCAAGAGCGCGGTCCGTTACGGCTTCAGCGTGTCCGGCAACCGCCTCAGGATCGCGGGACTGGGCAAGGAGGCCGGAACGTCCTGTTCCCTGCTGACGCCCCAAGGAGGCCGGGTGGCTGAGCTGAAGCGCTTTTCCGGCGGGGCCGGCGGGATTGGCGAGACCGGCGGCACCGACGGGGATTTCCGCTTGCCGGCGCAAAAGCTTTCGGGCGCCTACGTGGTGGTGGTCCGGACGAAGAGCGGAAAGCATACGGGGAAGATTTTCATCCCCTGACGCAGGAGCTATATTTCCCGTCCTACCAAAACAAGGAAAGCGATTCGCACATGGATACCCAAGCCCTGAAAATCCCCGGAAACGAGCCCGACGCGGCCGAATGGGCCGATGCCGTGGGGGGATTCTTCCGGAACTTCGCCGTGATCGAATTGCTCACCATAGAGTTCGTCACGCGCATGGCGGACCCGTTCAAATACAAGTCCATGAAGAAGAAGTTCCTGGCGCAACGGCTGACCTGGATCATCGACAACATCCACGAGCATACCGTTTCGGATCCGGAGAAGATCCAGGAGTTGATCGGGATTCTGGAAAGCATCCGGGAGGAATCCTATTTCCGGAACGTATTGGCGCATGGCGCCGCCGGCTTCGCCTTCCCCGCGGAAGGCGCCGGAGGAAGCCAGACCTTGAAGGGCGTGATGAACTTCAAACCCGAGGACGATACCCAGGACGCCGAATTGATCTCCATGGAGGAGATCAAAGGGCGCCGGGATGAAGCCGCCGCGCTGGCCGGGAAGCTGCTGGCCTCCCTGAACGGATTGGAATTGACCGTGGCCGCCGGAGCCGAGAGCGCCGAATAGGCCGCCGGGCCTTATGCGACCGATGGATAAAGCGGCCTATATCGAATTGAAGCGGAAACGCCTGGACGCGGTGGTGACCTATAAAAAGGAAACCACCTGTTTCAACTGCTATTGGATCAAGGAAAACTGCCGTTGCCACCTGATCAAGCCGTTCGACACGGAAATCCGGTTCGTCATCCTCATGCATTTCAAGGAAGCCAAGAAGGAGAAGCTCGGCACCGGCCGCATCTGCCGCGCCACCCTCAGGAATTCCGAGATCATCATCGGCATCGATTTCACGCGCAACGAGGAAGTCAACGCGCTGATCCGGGATCCGCGCAACGATTGCCGGGTCATGTATCCCGGCAGGAAATCCCTGGACGTTTCCAAGGACGACGTGTCTCCGTTGCTGGAGACGAAGAAATCCGGGCGCAGGCTGGTCATCTTCCTGGTGGACGGAACCTGGCAATGCGCCAAGAAGATGATGAGGCAATCGTTGAACATCCGCAGCCTTCCCCGCATCGGATTCACCGCCTCCCATGAATCCATCTTCTATATCAAGGAACAGCCGGCGGCTTATTGCCTGTCGACCCTGGAGTCCATCCATTTCTTCCTGAGCGAAGCGGATCGGCGCGGCGTGGAACGCCTGCCCGGACGGCCCCAGGACAATCTCATCGTGGTGTTCAAATCCATGATCGACTTCATGGTCAAGTGCGCCCTGGATCCGTCCCGGTCCAGCTACCGGGGCAGCAAAACCGGGTACAGCCCCAGGGAAACCCGGAAGAAGCGCAAGCCTTCCGCGATGCGCAGCATCGTGTTGCCGGACTAGTGCCCCGACAGCCCAATTGTGAGACGAAGGCGGCGAGGGATTGGGGTCCAGGGCAAGGCGCCCCGACGCAGGAATAGTGGGCCTATTCCAAGGAGGGGCAACGCAGCCCTGGGCCTCAAGACCCGGCGAAAGCGGCTCACAATTGGGCTGTCGGGGCACTGGGAAGCGGTCTGGTGGGCCCGCACTGGCGGGCATAAACCTAGCGGGAAATAACCAAGGGTTTGGCGACCGAACCCGCGGGCCCTGAGAACACCGCGCGATAGACCCCTTGCGGCAACCGGGTACCGGCCGAGTTACGGCCGTCCCATTCCACGGACTCCGCGTCCACCGCCAGGGTCTTTTCGATCCGGCCCGACAATCCCAGGACGGAAATCCCGCGGACCCCGTCCAGATGGAGGAAGGAAACGGATCCGCCCAGGCTTCGCAGCTGCGGGGACAGGGCGATGCGGCCCGCATGGTTTGCGGCGGAAACGGTTCCGCTGACGTTGAAGGTCACGCCCTCCACCGTGCTCACGCGGACGCTCACCGGCTGGGTGGCGTTGGCCGGGACCGTCCATTTGTAGGTTCCCGTGTTTTCCGTCTGGGTGGCGATGCGCACCCAGGAACCGGCGCTCATATAGTCCAGGTTGACGTAATAGACGATCCCCTCGGTCTCCCAGGTGATGGTCTGCGCCGTTCCCGCGCCCCAGGCGGCGGCCGCGGCGGGCGCCTTGACCGACAAGGCGGGAGCCAGGGTGGCGTTCCTGCCGGCCTTGGCGAGGATCATTTTCAGCAAGGTGGCTCCGTAGCCTTCGTACATATACCCTTTGGAATAGGTGAAATCCGCGGTGCCGTCCACGTTGGTGGGCGGCGACACCACGGTGGGTTCAATCTCGGAATCCTCCCACCATTCGTTCCAACTGCAGATGGCCGTGCCCACTGCCGAGTCCCCTTCCTCAAGGCCCACGGTCAGCATCTGGTTGAAGGTCGAGCCTTCGGCGGAATCGGCGGCCACCTTGCGGGGGATGGGATAATTGTTCGCTTCCAGGCGCTGGGCCCGGTCATTGTAACCCGGAATGACGTTGGACATCAGCTTGGTGGCGGTGCCCACGAGGGCCTTCTTGTGGGTTTGGAAATTCTTCCGGCAGCCTTCGATGAAGCCCGTGGTCTTGGGGTAGCCGTCGTAGGTCTTGAGGCCGTGGGAATTGTAGATGGTGATGGCGTCCCAGTTCTTGTGGCGGTCAGGTTCCGCGGGGCCGAAATGGAAATCGTCCCCTATCAGGTAGACGTTGAAATCCTTGCGCACGCGGGTGAGGGCTTCCGCATAATTGCCGCTCATCTGCCGGGACAGGTAGACCACCACCACGGGGCGGCCGCCTATCTTCCAATAGTTGGGATGGGAGAAGAAATTGTCGTTCATGTATTTGATATGGTCGTAGAAGAGCTGCACTTCCGTGGGGCCGAAGGTCCAATTGCTCCCGTAGAAGTTGCTGGTTTCGTAGAAGAGGCAGAAGGTCATATTGGTGCCCACCATGTTGGGCATGATGTTCTTGAGGATGGCGTTGCTCTGGTAGGAATTGGGCCCCCACCAGGAGCAGATCCAATTGTCGATCCCGAAATTGGTGGACCATTCGATGTGCTGCTTGGCCGTGACCCTGTTGACCACGTTGTCGTAGGTTCCGATGAGGGGAGGGATGTTCATGCGGTTTTTGCCGCGCAGGAATTTATTCTGATCCCAGTTGGCGCCGCTGTACCAGGGATAGTAGTAGACGCTCACCGGCGCCGCGGAGACGGCCGCAGCCGCCCCGATGAGCAGGCCGAAAGACAAAGCGCGCCTCATGACCGTTCCGGTTTTCCGATCCCTTTTATCCACGATTACCCCCGCCCTATAATAAGGCGGGCGGCGGAATTTCGCGACGTTTCTTTTGATTACACGCCCATCCGGCGGGAACATTCCCGGGGGGATTGCTCCCGTCGCGTCCCGGACGGGACACGCCGCCTTTACCTTTGGATCCGAATTGGCTAAGATCGGAAAGGCTTCGGCCGGTTTCAAATTTTGAGAACAGGCAAATCATCGCAAAAATATCGCATATCGAAATATTCAAGCTGGCCTTGCCCATGGAGCCCTTCATCATCGCGACGGAAGTTTCCACCGTCGCCCAGAACACCTTCATCCGCATCCACACCGACGATGGCCTGACGGGCATGGGGGAATGCTCCGCCTTTCCCATGCTGGTGGGCGAAACCCAGGAGACCTGCTTCGCCGTGGCCCGGGAATTCGCGCGACTCCTGAAAGGCAAGGATGCTTCCGACATCCGCGCGAGGATGGCCGGACTCCACGCATTCATCGCCTTCAATTCGACCATCAAAAGCGCGTTCGATATGGCCTTGCACGATCTGGCCGCCAAGGAAAAAGGGGTGCCCCTGTACAAGTTCCTGGGCGGTACGAAAAAGATCGTCGAAACGGATCTCACCCTGGGCATAGGCGCTCCCGCCGCGATGGCGGCCAAGGCGGTCGCCTGGGTGGAAAAGGGCGTGAAGACGCTGAAGATCAAACTCGGCAAGGACGGGAAAGAGGACGTGGAAAGGGTGCGCCTGATCCGCGCGGCGGTGGGTCCCGGGATCGGATTGCGCATCGATGCCAACCAAGGCTGGGATTTCGACACCGCCGTGGAAACCCTGAAGGCGCTGGAAGGGTTCGCCATCCAGTTTTGCGAACAGCCCATCCACCACGATTACGATTACCTGCTACCCTCCCTGCGGGAGCAGGTCCCCATCCGGATCATGGCCGATGAAAGCGTGTTCAACCATCATGACGCCATCCGGCTGATCGAATCCGCCTCCGCGGACTACCTCAATGTCAAGCTGGCCAAATCGGGCGGCATTCTGGAAGCCATCGAGATCGCCGATACCGCCCAGCGCTACGGCGTGCCCTGCATGCTGGGCGGCATGCTGGAGAGCCGGCTGGCGCTCACCGCCAATGCGCATCTGGCCATGTCCCACGGGAATTTCGCATTCTACGATTTGGATACCTGCCTGCTGGGCCAGTTGCAGGATCCCGTCGTGGGCGGGGCGGTGTACAATGGCTTTGTCCTGGAGCTTCCCGACGCGCCCGGCATCGCCGCGGACATCGATCCCGCGTTCCTGGAAACATGCGAGTCCGTGGTGGTTTGAGGGCGATCGGGAACGTTTGCGCGCGCAGGCCCGTTGATCAGAACCCGATGATGAATCCGCCCATGGGGAAGAAGGGCAATTGCTTCACCGTGACCCGTTTTCCCGTCTGGTCATTGTAGAGATAGGTGAATACGTTTTCCCGGCCCAGCACGTTCTGGAAATCGAAATAGAACATCATGCGCAGCCAGCCGTAGCCAAGGCGCTTCTCCAGCCGCACGTCCAGGGAGTAATAATCCGGAAACCGTTGCGAGTTGATGGCTTCCGTCCGCAAAGCCCAGCGGCGGAAGGCGGGATCATAGGCGAGCGGCGTGTAAGGCCGGCCCGTGGAATAGCGCAAGCGGAAGGAACCTTCCAGCCTGTCCCCCAGGGGAATCAACCAACAGAGCGACTTGAACCAGGCGGTTTCCCGCATGTCCCGGTACCAGCTTTTGCCCGACAGATCGTAAACGGCGCCCCCGGTGAAGTTGACCACGTGGGTGAAATCGAAGTCCGAAGGGAACCAATCGTAGCCGTTCAGCTCCTGAAAGCGGGTTTCAGAAATGGAGTATGAATACGCCAGGCTGGAAAACCAGTTCCCGGCCAGTTTCCTTTCGAGGAACAGCTCCACCCCGCGGCTCAGGGCTTCGCCGTCGTCCAGGCGATCGGGCGAACTCTGGAATTGGTATACGGGGCCGTTCCCGGCCAGGACGGCATCCATGAGGAGGTTGTCGTAATGCTTGGCATACACGTTCAACCCCAGGTTGGTGATGTGCCGGCGCGGATACCAATCCAGTTCCAACGACGCCGTCGCCGCCCGTTTGGAATCCAGGGTGCGGTTTTCCGCCTTGGCCATGTAGTCGATGGGATTCTGGGTCTGGGTCTGCAATCCCGCCGCCGCAGTAACGTCCAGGTTACCCAGCGCGGCCCAGCGGAGGCTCGCCCGCGGCATCAAGTACCAATCGTCGGCATACGCGAAATGCTCCCCCCGCAGACCGAGCGCGAGAAAGAGCCGCTTGGATGCCGCGAAGTTCACCGAGGCATACATCGCCTCTTTATGGGTATCCAGTTGAGATGAAGGCGCGATGAATTTCCCGACTACCTTTCCCGACGGGTCCAGGAACGGCGTGCCCACGGTGTCGGATGCGGAGGCGTAGGCTTTCAAGGTGTCCGGCCTGGCGCGATTGTCGTCCCGGAACAGGATCCATTCGGATTCCCCGCCCACGGTCCACTTGGCTTTGTCGGCGGCGAAATAGACCGCCTCGCCTTTGGCCGCGTCTTCGTATTCCCGGGTCTCCCGATCCGAGAGCACGGTATCCGCGCCCTTGAAAAACTGCTCGCGCCGGGTGATGTTGCCCGTACCGGAAATAGTGGCCGAGTATTCCCATTGGTCGCCGGCGTATTGCGTCAAGGTGCTTCCCACGGCGAACACGTCGCCGCCGGCCTCGATGACGTCCCCTTCGGTTCCGAAGGAGTTTTCCGCATCCTCGATGCGGATGGAACTCCTGCCAATCAATCCGTCGGCAATCAGGCTTCCGTTCCCGGCCCGCTGGGTCACCTTGGTCTGGCCGCCCCAGAACCTGGGGATGGCGGTGGAAGGCTCGAATTCGGCCACCACGTCCAGGTAGCTCTTCTTATAGGAGGTGAGGAAGGATGCGCCCGGCCACAAGGGGCCTTCCGCGAGCAGGCCCGCCCCGGAAAATCCCAGGTCCAGCCCGCCGAACACGGTTTGGGAATTCCCGTCCCTAAGGCTGATATCCAATACCGAGGAAGCCTTGCCGCCATAGCGGGCCGGAGGCGCGCCGGAATTGAAGGTCAGCTTTTTGACCATCAGGGGATTGACGACGGAAATCACGCCCCCGCCCGTGCCTTGGTTGCCGAAGTAGTTGGGGTTGGGAATCTCGATGTTGTCCAGGATGAAAAGATTCTCTCCCGGGAATCCACCCCGAGCGATGACCTCGTTGACATTGTCCCCGCGGGCCTGCACGCCGGGAAACTTCTGCACAACCCGTTGCACGTCCATCAATGCGCCCGGTGTCCGCCGGATCTCTTCGGCATCGATCACATGGGTGGAGTTGGGCATGTCGTAGATTTTCTGGACGGGAGCCGCGATCGCCTTGCGTTCCGCCAGCTCGAGAGTGGGCGGCATCAATTCCACTTCCCGCTCCTCGGCCACTTCGCCCAATAGGATGATGTTCTGGATCAGAGCCGCCTCGTATTCCCCATGGCGGACCAGCAGATCGTAGGACCCGGGCGGAAGGCTGTCCAACCGGAACCGTCCCGAGGAATCGGTAGCGGCCTCCCTGTCCATGCCGTCCGGCTTGACAATCATCACTTTCGCGCCCGGCACCGGTTTTCCGGAAACGGCGCTGAGGACCCGGCCTTTGAGCATCCCCTGGGAATGGGCCAGGGCCGCCAGGCAAAGGATCAATGCGAACCGGGGGAACTTCATCAGGATGATTGTAGCAAATCGCGTTTATCGGCCGCCAGGAACCAAACCGCCCGCCGCATTTTAGGATATATTCTCTGCGTGGAGGCCTTATGTACAAGAAGATGATTTCGGGTGCGATGTCGGCGGGGGTTGCCATTCTGCTGGCATCTTGTTCCGTGGACGATTTCCTGGCCACGGCCACCGCGGGAAACTCCGACACCACCGTATCCGGCAAGGTGGTGCTGGGCCTCAAGACCGCCCTCAAACTGGGTATCGATTCGAGTTCCCTGTCGGCCTCCAAGATCAATGGTTATCTGGCCAACAAGGCGATCAAGATCCTGCTTCCCCAAGAAGCCGAACAGGCTTTGGCGACCGCGGAAAAAATAGGCGGCTATGTCGCCCCGTTCAAGAACGATCTGCAAGCGATCCAGGAGGTGGTGGATTTTACCGGCGGCGTCGATCAGAATGCTTTCCAGAGCAATCTCAGCAATTCCGGTTCGCTTTTGACCGAACTGGCCGGGCTGGAACACCTGAGCGATTCATTGATCCTGTATATGAATCGGGCCGCGGAATACGCGGCGCCCCGATCGGTCCCCATTTTCAAGAACGCGATCACAAGCATTACCATCACGGACGGGCTGTCGCTGCTGAACAGTTCCGACAGCACCGCCGCCACGTCCTTTCTCAGCGTGAGGACATTCGATCCCCTGAAGACATCCTACACGCCCATCGTCGATTCCACCCTGTCCCTGGTGCCTTTGACCAAGTACTGGGGCGATTTCAGGACCACCTACAATTCCGTGCTCTCCCGCTACAACGGGCTGCTGGCATTCCAGACGGCCTGGAACAAGAACGCGGTGGTGGCGTCCATATCGGATCTGCAGGTCAACGCGCTGAAGCCGGTAGTCTACGATTCCATCCGGACGGAAAGCCTGGGAGCCTGGACCACGGGCAAGGCTTTGGGCGGGCTTTTCTACCTGGTGGGCCAGGAAGAGAAGGACATCCGCCGCGATCCCTTCGCGTACATCAAGAGCCTGGCGTCGGACATTTCCGATCTCCTGGGCGAAGTGTTCGGCGAAATCATGAAAATGGACAAGTGAAGCGCGAGCCGCGCCCGGACACCGCCTAAACGGCCGCGGGCGCGAACCAGGCCCCGTTCCGGAACACGATCTCCCCGTCCAGCAGCACCGACTCCGTCACCGCGAACACATCCACGTGATGCCTGCCGTCCTTGCGCCTGAAGTCGGGTTTTTGGTAGACGGCATGCTTGGCCCCCAGGGAAAGATGGATCCCGCACATGCGCTCCAGCGTTCCGATATCGCTGACCATGCGGTCCCGGGTGAAGGCCCGGTTCATGCCGAACCCGAGCTCGCGCACCCAGACTTCGCCCTCGTCGGCGCGGATCAGGGCCAGGACCTTTTCGAAATCCGGAGTCGAATCGACGGCCTCCACCACCCGTCCCTTGGCGATTACCAGGGTGATGGGCTTCTCCGGCTTGTTGACCATGAAGTTCGTGTCCGCGAAAATGAAAATGCGGATGCGGCCGCTGACCGATTCCAGGTCCCGCGCTTCCGTGAACACCTCGCCGATGGGAAACTGGCCGCCGATGTTCTTCATGCCCCGATAGTCGCCCACGTTCAGTTTGGCGGATTCGAAAGGCGAAGCGAAAACCAGGCGTTCGCCCCCGCTGTCCACCGTTCCCGATCCCGCGCGGTCGATGCGTTCCTTGAGGGCGTTGCCGACCCCGCGGTAATACTCCGGATCATAAGCCAGGGCGTCCACGTACCAGGCCGCCTCCGGACCGCGCATGCGGGCCAAGTGCGGATGCTCGATCACCTTGAGCATGCGCTTGAAGAGTTCCACGCGGATGCGGAAGGCCTCCAAGCGGAAGCTCGTGGACTGGATGAGCACGACCAGATCGGATTCCCGCAGGGGTTCGAAGGCGGAGCGGACCGCGTCGGCGGGAACCGCATCGAAATCGATGAGGCGGGCGGCAGGCAGGCAGCGGCGATAGGCCTCGGTGAGGGTGACGGCCAGTTCGCTTTGGCTGTCGAAGACCACCACGGCGGACCGGTCGGACGTGTGCCCGAACGCGAGCGACAGGATGTCGCGGAGATGCTTTTCCGTGGCGTCAATCAATTCCAGTGCGGCCTCCAGGAGTTTACACTACATTCAAAATAGACAAATATCGGATTGGGTCCCGCACCCCGACCAGGAATGAGTACGAAGTGAAAGCACCGATTTGCGCTGCGCTGTTGTTGCTTGCGGCGGGCGCCTCCGCCAATCCGGATTTTCCCGGGCAATGGATCGATCCCCAACTTGCCGGCGTCGGGGAGAAACGGCTGGAAATCCTGGCCGCATTCCGGAACCGCCTGCTGGAAGCCGTGAAGACCGATGACGGGCCGCAGATGGATTCCATCCTATCGCAAGGTGATATGGAATTCGGCCGAAGGATCTGGTTGCTTCCCGAGGAACGGTTTTACATCTACCTGATCCTGGGCGCGGGTGACAAGATCATAAGCGACTTTGAGATGAGGAGAGTCGTGTGGACCTTTAAAGGGGATTCTCCCTACACCTTGGTCGCCAGTTTCTGCCCGGAGCGGCCGGAAGGGAAAGCCCGGGGCATGGGGCCTGAAAAACCGGGCTATGCTCCCGACCTCCTGGATCACCTTACGGAGGCTTTCCTGAAGAATCCGGAAAAGTATCTGCGCGGATTGGAAAAGGTCCCGGACCTGGCGGCTTTTCTCGGCATGGCACGCTGCAAGCCCGGGATTATCAAGGCATCGGGTTATGAAAAACCTTGGCTTTCGCATGCGGAAAAAAAGAGCATGGCCGCATTCGCGAAATCCTTTCCCGCTTCCGGGTTCACCGCGGATATGAACGAGTTCTCGAACCTGTTCACGGGCTGGACCGGGACCGGATTCCTCTTCGGAGGCGGCCCAAGTTGGGAAGCTTATGGGGGACAGGCGCATCCGGTTTTGTCGGACGGGTTCCACGGCGGTTTCTTCTTCGATGTCAATACGCCCGCCGTCAAGGTGGGCCTCGACATGCAGATCCGGACCTTCACCGCGGGAAGCGATGTATTCCTGGAAGACACCCTACTAAGCGCAGGGGTGGAGGTGAAGATGGTGATCACAAGCTTCAATGCCGGATACTCCATCCCGGTTTTCGAAAACGCCTTCCTCACGCCCTTTACCGGATTCCTGGTCACCAATTTCAGGTTGACTACCCAAGAAGTCACGGCCCTGAATATCCACAACCACACCGGCAGTTCCGTCGGCATCCCCTTCGGGGCGAATTTCGATTATCTGGCCTTGCCGTTCGGCGACTATTCCGATCTCATCAAATGCGGAGTGGGCTTGCGGCTGACCGCCGTATATCATTACGGAAGATGGAGCGAGGCGGAAGCGGGCCTGGGAGACCATGGCTTTTCGGTGGAGGCCAAAGTGTTTACCGGATTCTTCGGGTTCGCGCGCCTGTAGTGAAGACCGGCGCCTGCAACAGCTTTGATCCCGGCTACTTGAAATTCTGGAGGGCCGGGAGCATGATTGCCATCCATCGCATGGCCCCTAATGTATGGAAGGACGGGCGCTTTGCCAACGGCTATGATCCGGCTTGCACCACCGGATGCCCCAGGGACGATCTCCTCCGCTCAAAACTTGACCGGCAGAAGGGATGGAGCTCCTCCGATCGGTCCATTTTTCAATGGGATGTGGATGCGATGCGAGTGGGATGGGGATTGGCCGCCTTGGCATGGTACTTGCATTTAGGGAAGATGCAGCCACCAAAGGGTTCCCGAAAATCGGAGACCCAGATACCAAAGCACAATGTCAGCCCCAGGCAGATGGAGATCCCATGTTTTCCTTTCATGCAAAGTTGGCCTTCCGGACGGGAGTCGCATTGGCATGCGCTCTGGGAACGGGCCGGGCGGCCCTCGACTTCGACACCTACCGGATCATCCAGGACAGGATCAAAATCACCCGCTCCGGGGTGACCACGGACAGCATCCGCACAACCTACGAGTTGACGCGCTTGGGCTCGACCTCGCTGGAAGCCTCCTCCATCACCCTGACCTCCCATGGCGGATACCTCTCCGTGACGGAAGAGGCCACCTTGACGGGAAACGTCGAGAACCGGCCGCATGACATCACCCAGGATTTCCTTCTGCAGGGCAGCCTTCCCATTCCTCCCTTGGCGGCGGTCCGCTCTTTGTCGGCCATCCATGGCGACACCTTGTTCCATGCCAAATTGCGGAAGATGACCTACAGCCTGAACGACTCCTTTCTGGACACGGTATCGATGCAGGCCACCCTCGACAACCGGGTCGCATTCCTGCAACAGCTCACCGACGTCGGATTCGAGGCCACCTTTTCCAAGCTCTCCCTGGGGGAACCGGTGCGGGTGCGGATCGAGTACGACATCCCTTTCCCCGGCGCGCCCGGGGCATCGCTCCGCATTCCCGTCCTGTTCCATCCCTCCGGCACGCCGCCCAGGCAGGCGCAGATCACTTTTTTCGAAAAGGCGGAAGGCCTGCCCGCGGTCCAATGGCTGAGCGATAACGGGCGGGTTACCCTGAACGACGCGGAAACCCATACGGTACAGTACCAGAGCGAATTCCTTTTCCGCCGCGATGAAAGCCCCAAGACGGTGGCCAGCATGCAGGCCACCACTTTCGAATCGGGGGCGTTCAAGGGGAATTACCTGTTGTTCAAAGGCGGACTGAACGATTCCCTGATGAACATCCTGTCGCGGCCGCTGGAAGTGGCTTTCCTGTGGCGGTGGAACCCTCCCTACAACTTCGTGGAGATCCGGGATGGGCTGAAAACCTTGTCCGCTTCCGGCCAGATGGCCGCCCTGGAGGCCAGGACCCTCAAACAAATCATCCTGGAATTCGCGCCGCGCGGGCATCGCTTCGGCCTTTTGCGCAGCGCCCCCGGGAGCGCGGACGACTATTTCGCTCCCGCGGAAGCCGGCAGCGAGGGGTATGGGAAACTCCTGGCCTATCTCGATCAATTCACCGAACAGCGTCTGTATGCGGATTACAAGGACTACAAGGACGGCACCCTGCCCTGGGCCGCGACGGCGTGGACCGATTCAGGTGAAATCGTGAAAAGCCAGAAAGAGTTCCTGGCCGTGCTGGCGCGCATCCGCGGAGGATTCAGCGACCGTCCCGAAGCCTTGCGGCATATCGAAATGATAGGATTGGGATCCTCTCCCTCCACGCTCATCGATTTGAAGGATCCGAAGCAACTGGAAGCGGCGATCGACAGCACCACCCTTTCCAACGTGCTGGCATCGTGGCCCGGGGTGGATCTGGGCCAGGCCTTGCAATTGAAAGCGAACGCCACGCTCCGTCCCCTGGACGTGAACTCCCCGCTGGCGGCGGGTCTGCCGCCGCTGCTGTTTCCCGTCTTCCAACCCACTTCCGTGGAGTACCGGGCCTTCACGCCGGCGCGCAGCCACGCGGTGGTGCTTCCCTTCAGCCTCAGCGCCCAGCGCGAAGCCATGATCAAAGCGGAGAGTCCCTTCGGCGATACGGTGCAACTGCAGGGCATCGATGCCTTGGGCCGCAAAACCCGCATCTTCACCCTCACGCCGCGCATGCTGCGCGCCCAGGCCGATTCCAGCATGGCGAGATTGTGGGCGGCGGATCCCGATCGCATCTCGGAAGCGAGCGAAGTGGATATCGGAATGCGTTACGGTATCCTCACCAAGGGCAGCTATTGGGGGGCCGGTATCGGGGACGCCACCCTCTATCAGGGCGGAACGGTTCCGCCCGGCACCCCCATTCTGCCCAAGCTGGTGCATGCGGGCAGCGGGCAATCCTTCCGCGTGGAAAACGGATTCCTGCGCCTGGACGCCGCGGCCATGGGCCGGGACCTTTACGGCAAAGCCCCCCGGCTGGAAATCTACGACCTCCGGGGACGGATGGTGGCCAGCTTTTCCCTGGCCGATTTCCGGAGCGCGAACGGATTCGCCATACCCATCGAATTCCTGAGACGACTGGGACACTCCGGGTTGGTGCTCATCCTGCGCGGAGCCGGCCGCGTACAACCGTTCTCCCTTACCTTCGGAGGCATGCTGTGAAAACCCTCTCGCGCATCGGAACCCTTTTCGCTCCGGCTCTTGTCTCCGCCTTTCTGCTGGCGGCCGCTCCGGGCGCGCACGCGGATGGGGATTCGCAACCGAAATCCCCCTCGCGATTGGCGCGTCTGCTGCCCGACCGGCTCCAGGTGGGGCCGCATTTCGGCTTCACGGCCTCCCGGTTCACGGGCTCCAGCGAATACAAGTCCCTGATCGAACCCACGCCCGCGTCCCGGGAAGCCTGGACCGCCCCGAGCTACGGCGCATTCATCACGGCGCGCTGGCGCAGCGGGATCTCCCTGACCTTCTCGCCGCGGTATGAAAGCTACGGCGTGGATACGCGCGAGGAAACGGTTTCCTTCCCGGACAATCCCTTTCCCCACACCCTGGAATCCTCCACCGAATTGGGCTACGACGTTTGGCCCCTGCTGCTGGGGTTCGGATGGTTCAACGCCAGGCAGCATTTCCAGATCCAGCTGGGAACCTATGCCGCATTCCTCGATCACGCCGACATAAACTGGACCGTGGACGGCCAGCCCTATCCCAACCGGCCGCAGCCGAACGTGCGGGAGACCCAGACGGGATGGATCCTGGCCACCGAATACGGGCTTCGCATGGGACCGGGGGAATTGATCCTGGGAATGGAAACGCAACGCCAGGCCCATTCCCTGATGGGCGGCTTGCCGGGCACGGTCAAAGCCCAATCGGCGCGCCTCAGCCTGGCTTATGCCTGGACCGTGATGCAACGTTAGCGCCCCGACAGCCAGACCATCGAATATTTTCCCTTCCTGAAAATCCCGGTTATATTTTGATTGCCGCAGTGACGGCTTTCGCATCCGCGCGAGGAAGGAAATCATGGGAGACAAGATCAGGATCGGACTGGTATTCGGGGGCAAATCCGTCGAACATGAGATCTCCCTGCAATCCGCCAAGAACATCTTCGACGCCTTGGACAAGGAAAAGTACCAGGCCGTTCTGATAGGCATCGATAAGGAAGGCAAGTGGCTGCTGGGAAAGCCGCTTCCGGCGGAGACGGGATCCAAGGCGGGAAACCAGTTGCCCATTCCCAACCTGGCGGAAAACCGGATGGCGCTGGTGCCGGGAGATTCCCAGGGACTTCTCCAGATATCCGGAGCGCCCTCCCTGAAAGAAGTCGATGTCGTTTTTCCCGTCCTGCATGGACCGTACGGAGAAGACGGAAGCGTGCAGGGCCTTTTGAAGCTGGCGGGGATCCCTTTCGTCGGCCCGTCCATCCTGGGTTCGGCCGTATCCATGGACAAGGATTTCACCAAGCGCCTTTTGCGGGACGCGGGGATCAAGGTGGCGGATTTCCTGGTCTACGGAAAGCATCAGATGAAATCGATCCGCTTCCAGGAGGTGACCGCTTCCCTGGGCCTGCCTTTTTTCGTCAAGCCCGCGAACCTGGGTTCCTCCGTGGGGATTTCCAAAGTCCGATCGGAAAGCGAAATGCACGCCGCTCTGGAAAAAGCATTCGCCTTCGACCGGAAAATCCTGATCGAAAGGGCCATCAAGGGGCGGGAAATCGAATGCGGCATCCTGGGCAATGAAAACCCCTCCGCGTCGATATTGGGAGAGGTTCTGCCCAAGGCGGATTTCTATTCGTACGAGGCCAAGTATATCGACGAGAACGGCGCGGCCCTGGAATTGCCCGCAAGGCTATCCGAAGAAAAATCCGCCGAGATGCGCGGGCTCGCCCTCAGGGTATTCGACATCCTGGCTTGCGAAGGCATGGCCAGGGTGGACTTCTTCCTGACCGAGGCGGGCGAGGTCCTGGTCAACGAGGTGAATACCATTCCGGGCTTCACCCGGAACAGCATGTATCCCAAGCTGTGGGAAATGAGCGGTGTCCCCTATCCCAAGCTCATCGACCGGTTGGTGGAACTGGCCTTGGAAAGGCATGCGCTGGAGAAGGATCTCAAGACCAGTTACCAATGACCCGGGAGCCGTTCCCGGCGCCCGGTCTTCCTGGCCGGGGCGAAAGTTTTATCTTATTCCCATGGAAAAACCCACCGTGGAAGTGGGCCGATGGGACCAACGCGATCCCGGGCGCCGCGCCGCGCCCCAATCCGCCTTGGACGGTCTGGAAGCGCTGGCCTGGCTGCTCGATAGCAGCATACCGGTTCCCGGAACCGGCTTCCGGGTCGGCCTGGATTCGCTGATCGGCCTGATACCGGTGATCGGCGACGCCATCGGCGCGATTCTCTCCACCTACATCCTGGTCATGTCCGCCAGAATGGGCGTTCCCCGCGTGACTCTGCTCCGGATGGGATTCAACATCACCCTGGAAGCGGTGGTGGGCGTGGTTCCCTTGGCGGGAGACCTGTTCGACTTCGCATGGAAGGCCAACCGCCGCAATGTGGCATTGCTCCGCGCCCACGCGGAAAATCCCTCCCAGGCGCGGCGGGGGGATTGGCTTTTCGCCGGGCTGTTCATGTTCCTGGTGCTGGCCGTCCTATGCGGTCTGGGTTGGGCCGGTTACTCCCTGGGCAGGTGGCTGCTGTCCTGAATCCGGCGCAGACGCAGGGGCAGGGGCGCCGACCGCGAAGCTGATCGCGGTTTCGATCATTTCCTTCAAAGGTTCCAGGAGGATCGGCTTGGACAGGCATCCGTCCATTCCCGATACCGCGCATTTTTCGCGCGTGCCCGGCATCACGTCCGCCGTCATCGCCGAGATGAAGACCCTTCGCTTGTCCATCTTCTTTTCCAGCAGCCGGATGCAGGCGGTGGCGGCATAGCCGTCCATCTCCGGCATCAGGCAATCCATGAAGATCAGGTCGTAGTCGCCCTTCAGGCAGGCGTTGACGGCTTCCCTGCCGTTCCCGGCCATTTCGGCGCGGTAGCCCAGCCTTTCCAGAAAATCGGCAATGACGAACCGGTTGATCCCATTGTCCTCCGCGACCAGGATACGGAGGGGCGAATGCTTGCGCTCGGTTCCGTCCTGGAGGATTTCGTCTTTCGGCATGGCCACCTTGGTTGATGCCGAAAGTATAGGCTCAGGAAAGATTCGAAGTAAACGCCGCCCAAGCCATCCGTACGCTCATTTCGTACGCGCCGGCCAGGGGCAATATCCAGGAATAATTCCCAAAGATTCCCAAGGGCCAGGGTGGTTTTGGCCCCATCCCGCCGCCAAAAAGTTGCCCTTTCCCGCGGGTATCGCCTATTCTATAGGCAACCGGCCCGGGCGCCGGTCACGGTAATCGGAACGATACCGCCGCACAGGGAGACAATATGCAGGCAACGCTCAAGAACGGTTTCACTTCCGCACTGCTTCTGGGCTGCGCCCTTTCGGCGCCCCGGGTTTCCGCGGCTTTCTCCTATCCCGGTTGCCCCGACGTGGCCGCTACGGATTTCGAAATGCAGACCCTGGTCGCCAACGCCAACGACAAACTCACGGAAGAGCCCATGAAGATGGCCTTCGACATGGACGCCTCCGGCAACGTCAGCGTCTATTTCACCCAGCGCCAGGGATTGCTGCGCAAATACGATCCGATCAAGAAGAGCGTGGTCGAGATCGCCAACCTCAACAAATACCCGGGCTTCCCCACCAGCTTCTCCGGCGGCAGCGACGGCCTGTTGGGGATCGCGACGGATCCCGCCTTCAAGAGCAACCATTGGCTGTACCTGGACATCAGCACCAAGACGGATTGGCGCGTGGTCCGCTATACCATGAACGGGGACGCCCTGGATATGGCCTCGGAGAAGGTCGTCATCGCGGTCCCCCAGGAGCCGCTCAGCCAGCATCCCGGCAGCGCCCTGGCTTTCGACAACCGCGGCGATCTGTGGGTCACCACGGGCGACAACCACAAGGAATGGCCCGCCGCCAACACCAACGACCTGCGCGGCAAGATCCTGCGCATCCATCCCACCCCCGAAGGGACCTATACCATTCCGGATGGCAACCTGTTCCCGCCGGGAACCGCCAAGACCAAACCCGAGATCTTCATCATGGGCAACCGCAATCCCTACACCATCACCATCGACACCGTCCGCCACGGCGTGACCTGGGGCGATGTGGGGCCCGATGCGGGAGCCATCACGGAAGAGCGCGACTTCGCCGTCAAACCGGGATTCCACGGGTGGCCTTTCTGGTCCGGCAACCAGGTGACCCAGGGCAAGGGCGCGGGCACGGTGGACAAGCCCATCAACAACGATCCCAACAATACCGGCCTGGCGGAACTCCCCGCCGCCATCCCCGGCTTCGACAGTTACAAGCAGTCCTGCTCCATCACGGGTCCCGTCTACTATTACAACGCGGCCAGCCCTTCCACCGTCAAGATGCCGCCCCACTTCAACGGAATCTGGTTCGTCAGCGACTTCAGCCATTTCGCGGTGGAAGGCCTGAGCCTGGACGCCGCGGGGAGCAAAATCCTGGGCCGCCAGCCCATCTTCGCGAACATTCAACTCGACCGCATCACGGATTTCCAGACCGGGCCGGACGGCGCATTCTATTTCGTGAACTACGCGGGTTACCGCGACTTCACTTCCAAGACCGGCATCGTGCGCATCGTCTACAAGGGAACCTGCCGGCCCACCACGACCAACGCGTTCAGCAAGCCCGCCTGGGTGGATCGGGACGTGCAATTGCTGGGGTCGGTGGTTTCCATTTCCGCCGCGGGTTCCCATACTTTGCAGGTGAAGGACCTTGCCGGCCGCCTCCTGGAAAGCCGCAGCGGCCGCGGCCGCGCGAGCTACGATCTGGCGGGCATCCGCAATGCGGGCTTGTGCGTGGTGACCGTCGCCACGGAGCAGGGAAGCTTCGCCTGGAAAATGATCCGCTGAGCGTCCATCAGCCCAGGTTCTTGAGGAGGATGCCCACCTCTTCCCGGTAGTTGCCCAGAAAATCCAGCAGGACGGCGTGCGGATTGCGCCCGCTGCGGTGCGCATGGTGCAGGCGCCGGTACATGGCCCCCATGAAGGACCGCAATTTCCGTCCCCGCTCCCCATCCGCGCCGGGCTCCGTTTTTTCCGCTTCCAGGAACAGCCGTTCCAGGAACCGCAAATCATCTTCCGCCTCATCGCCGTTACGGGCTTCTCCTTCCGCGCTCAGGGTATGCAACAGGAAAAGGCCGGCGGGAATGTCGCTGAGGCTGTGCTGTTTGACATGGATGATGGACTCGACGATGCGCAGGGCGCGCTCCTCCAGGAATGCCTTCTCGGCGGAGAAGTCCTCTCCGGGACCGCCCAGGCGATCCAGGCTGGCGCCTATGCGGCGGGCATTGTAGCGGGCTATCATGACGTGCAGGGAGGGGAAGCAGAAGGAATTGCGATCGCTCAGATGGATGATCAGGGATTCCAGGCTGGGCAGAGGACCCGGCCGGGAGGCCACGGTGGAATCGCGCTGGGAGAATATCTTGTGGGCTTCCAGGAAAAGCGTCTCCAGCCCGGCCACGAAGGCTTCCATTTCCGGAAGCGCGCGATCGCCGAAACGCACATGCAACCATCCCAGGGAACCCACCCACAGGCGTACGAACCCCAGGTAACAGGGAAGCCACGTGGGATCGAACGGCACCAGCCCGTCCAATTCCATATCCAGGGGAATGCGGGTATGGCCGCGGCGGCGGAAGAATTGGGGCTTGAAGTAGATGCGGAAGATGTTCCCGATCAAGCGCAGGTACCGCCGCCGGAAGCGCGGATTCCGGAAGACGATCCAATACAGACGCAGGACGCTCGCGGCGGATGTGATGGGGTGATCGGGTGGCTTGCGGCCGGGCATGGGTATCCTATAGAAAATAGGAAATACGGGGGTTTGGAGGATCGGGGCCCGATTTATAAGATTTTCCCATGCCCGCCCCCGACGATTTGATTCCTTCCCTGCGCGAAGCCCTGCAACTGACGCCCGGAAACCTTTCATTGCGCGTCCATTTGGGCGAATTGCTTTTGCAACAAGGGGAAACGGGCGAGGCTGAAAAAGAATTCCGACAGGCGCTGGGCCAATCGCCCGGCCACGAACAGGCCAGATTGGGATTGGTGGAATCCTTCTGCCGCCAGGGAAAGACCTCGGCCGCCTTGGTGCTGCTGGAGGGATGGCTGACCCAGCCCGGCGCTCCCGCGAAAGCCTTCCTTTGGGCGGCCCGGGCCCATCTGGACGACGGAAAACCCGCCGAAGCGGAAAAGTGCTATCGCAAAGCCCTGGGTCTGGATCCGTCCCTGCTCGATCCCGAATGGGAAGCGCGCCTGCATGCCGGCGCGGAACCCGCCAAGGCCATGGCCGGCCGGGAGGAAACCCCGGTGTTACCGGAAGGGCAGGCTCTCATCGAGCGGCCGGTCATCGATTTCTCCGACGTGGGCGGCATGGAAAAGCTCAAGGAGGAGATCAATCTCAAGATCATCCACCCCATCGAGCATCCGGAAATCTACCGCGCCTACGGCAAGAAGATCGGCGGCGGCATCCTGTTGTACGGACCGCCCGGCTGCGGCAAGACCTATCTGGCCCGCGCCACCGCCGGCCAGGTGAAATCCTTTTTCATTTCCGTGGGCATCCACGACGTGCTCAACATGTACCTGGGCCAGAGCGAGCGGAACCTGCACGACATCTTCGAAACCGCGCGCAACAACACGCCCTGCGTGCTGTTCTTCGACGAGGTGGACGCCCTGGCCGCCAACCGGACGGATATGCGCCAAAGCGCCGGCCGCCAGCTCATCAACCAGTTCCTCTCGGAACTGGACGGCATCGGCACCGACAACGAAGGCATCCTGGTTCTGGCCGCCACCAACGCGCCCTGGCACCTGGATTCGGCCTTCCGGCGTCCGGGACGTTTCGATCGCATCCTGTTCGTGCCGCCTCCGGACGCGGCCGCCCGCGCGGAAATCTTCCGCATCGTCCTCAAGGACAAGCCCATCGAGGATATCGACTACGCCAAGCTGGCCAAAGCCTCGGAAGGTTTCTCGGGAGCGGACATCAAGGCGGCGGTGGAAGATGCCGTGGAATCCAAGCTGCGCGAGGCCATCAAGGCCGGCAAACCTTCCCCGTTGACCACCAAGGACCTGCTGGCGGCGGCCAAGACGGCGCGGCCCTCCGCCAAAGAGTGGTTCTCCACGGCCCGCAACTACGCCCTCTATTCCAACCAGGGCGGCATCTACGACGATATCCTGGCCTACCTGAAACTGTGATCCCATGAGCGTCGATATCGAGCGCGCCCAGCTCCTGATCAACCAGTCCCGTTTCGACATGGCCGAACGCGAACTACGCGCCGCCTTGTCCCAGGATCCGGACGATTTCCGGGCCCATGCCCTGCTGGCCTATTGCCTGTTGCGCCTTGCCCGCCCCAAGGACGCCCTGGAAGAAGCCAATCTGGCGGTGGCCAAGGAACCGGCGGCGCCCTATGCGCGTTACATCCAGGCCCTGACCCTGATGGAATCGGGACGCCGCGAGGACGCCAAAGCGGCGGCGCGGGAAGCCATCCAACTGGATCCCGCGGACGCGGATTATTTCGCCCTCCTGGGCGGGCTCCACCTGGACGGGAAAAACTGGAACGAGGCGCTCAAGAGCGCCGAATCCGCCCTGCTGCTGGACGCGGAGAACGTGCAGGGGGCCAACGTGCGCGCCGCGGCCCTGGTCAAGCTGGGCCGGGGAGCGGAAGCGGGCCTCACCCTGGACTCCGCCCTGGCGCGCGAACCCGAAAGCGCCGTGACCCACGCCAACATGGGCTGGACGCTGCTCGAGCGCGGCGACCACAAGAAGGCCCTGGAGCATTTCCGCGAGGCCCTGCGCCTGGAACCGGATCAGGAATGGGCCCGGGAAGGCATCGTGGAATCGATGAAGGCGCGCAATCCCCTTTACCGCCTGATGCTGCAATATTTCTTTTTCATGTCCAAGCTTCCCGCCAAATCGCAATGGGCCGTGGTGCTCATCGCCCTGCTGGGAACGCGTCTGCTGCGCGCCACCGCGCGCGCCTACCCTCCCTTCGAACCCGCCGCCATGGTCATCGGAGTGATGTACGTGCTGTTCATGGCCGCCACCTGGCTGGCGCGGCCCCTGTTCGATCTGGTTCTGCGCCTGGATCGGTTCGGACGCCTTTGCCTCTCCGAGGATCAGATCAAGGGTTCCAATTGGCTGGGTCTCACCCTGCTGGCCTCCCTCGCGTTCCTGGCGGTGCTTTTCGCCACGGGCAACGGGGATTTCCTGGCCGCCGCCATAGGGTGCCTGGCCCTCAGCGTGCCGGTGGCCGGCATCTATCAGACCGCGAATCCCAAACGGCGCCGGTTCCGGGCGGCCTATTCCATCGCCCTGGCGCTGCTGGGCGTCTGCGCCCTGGTCCTGCCCGACGTGAACCATCGGGTGATGGCGGGAGGGGTTTTCGTGGGCGGGGTGATCGTATATACCTGGATCGCGAATCTCTGAAATTCCGAAAAAATCCCGTGATTTCGGCCAACAATTGCATTCTTGTACGCCTGTTGGTATAACAGTACGTATATTAAGCGTACAAAGGACGAAACCCGATGCCGACAAAACCGACTCCCAAGAAAAAGGCCAACTCCCGCTCTTCCCGGCTCGGTCTCAGGGCTACGGGTGAGCAGGAGAGGGTGTTACGCCGCGCTGCGGATGCCAGTCACAAATCGCTGACCGATTTCATTCTGGATAGCGCCTGCCAGGCGGCGGAAAAGACATTGCTTGACCAACGGCTTTTCATGGTTTCCGACAGCCAATCCCGGGCATTGCTCGATTTGTTGGAGCGGCCGGCGCGAAGCAATTCCGGACTGCGCAATTTGTTTTCCAAGGCATCCCCTTGGGAAAAGCCCTGAATCTTTCGGCTCCGGTCCCTCTGGAGCAAAAACACTCCCTTGCCGGATTCGATTGCGGAAACGCTTCGTTGAACGACTGGCTGATCCACCAAGCCTATCAGTCCCAATCGAGCGGATCGGCCAAGACCTTCGTTGTGTTTGATGGATCGCGCATTGCCGGATTTTTCAGCCTGACCGTGGGACAGGTCGATACGCTCGAAGCACCTGACCGTGTGCGCAAGGGGATGGGAGGATACCCCATCCCGGTCGTCATCCTTGCCAGACTGGCCGTCGCAAAAATCGATCGGGGTCGGGGGATAGGCAGAGGAATGCTTAAGGATTCCATTCGGCGCACTTTGCTCATTTCGGAGCAGGCGGGAATCCGGGCTTTATTGACCCATCCGATCGATGACGAAGCCGAAGCGTTTTACCTGAAATTCGGTTTCGAACCTTCGCCCGCGCGGGAGCGGCAATTGATCCTTCTCCTGAAAGACGCCCGGAAGACCCTGGGCTAAAGCAGCTTCTCCAATTTCTTGACCGCCCCTTCCAACGCATTCCCCGCGCGCAAGACATCCTTGAACAAATCCCCCTTCTTCCCCAACCGCTTGGGCATGGTGCGGATGGTGAAGTCCTCGATCCCGATCTTCTTCTTCAGTTCGCCCCACTCCAGGGCCGCGCTCACCGGAGCCCCCGGTCGCTCCCGCACCGAGTAGACCGAGGCGACGGATTTGCCTTCCAAATTTTGCATGCAGTCCAGATAGATGCGGTCGGACTTGCGGACCTTGAGCGATCGTTCGACGGTGAAGGCGTCGGGTTTTTTCCGGACCGCGTACGCGGCGACCAGTTGCGCGAAGTCCAGGGCCTGGGAGAAATCGTAGGCGGGCTTCAAGGGAAGGTAGACGTGGATGCCCCGGGACCCGGAGGTTTTCGGGAACGCTTTCAATCCCAATCCGTCCAGGATTTCCTTCAGGTACAAGGCCATGCCGCATACTTCCGGGAAGGGGACTTCCTGGGGATCGAGATCGAATACGATCCAATCGGGCCGGGAAAGCCCGGGCGCGTGGGAGAGCCAGGGATGCATGGGAATGACCGCCAGGTTGGCGAGCCACAACAGGGTCTCCCGGTTTTGGCAAAGCACGTAATGGACCGCTGATCCGTCCGCCTCCTTGACCGGCAGGGTTTCCACGAAAGCGGGGGCGCTCTTCACGTCGTGTTGGTAAAAGGGCGGCGCCCCGATGCCGTTGGGGAAGCGCTTGAGGATCAGGGGTCGATCCTTGAGATGCGGCAACAGGAAGGGGGAAACCGAATCGTAATACCGGGCCAGGTCGGCTTTGGTGTAGCCATCCTCGGGCCAGAGTTTCCTGTCCGGATGGGTAAGGACCGGACCCGGGGCGGATGCGGAGGCCGGCTTAGGCGTCTTGGCGGGGCGATTCGATTTTGCAGGGGGGACAACGGTTGCCATGGCTTCTTCCTTCAGCGTTTCCGCCGGCCGGGGGACTTCGCGCACGCACGCTTTCGGATCTTTGTCCGGACGCAGGCCCATGAAAATGGGCTGCCGCATCCGCCCGTCTTCCGTCCACTCCGCGAACTCGGCTTCCGCCACCAGTTTGGGGCGAAGCCAATGGACTTTTTCATTGGTCTTGGGAACTTTCGCGAAGGGGCTGGCCTTGACCCGCAAAGGCTCCATGAATCCATATACGTCCTTGAGAAGCTTGGCGTTGAATCCGCCTCCCACATGGCCCGCGAATACGAAATCATCCCCTTCATAGAGACCCGCCACCAGAGAGCCGAACAGGGCGCGGCTTCCCCGCGGTTCCGTAAAGCCGGCTATGACCACTTCCTGCCGGAGCTTGGCCTTGATCTTGAGCCAATCCGCGCTGCGGCCGCGGATGTATGGGCCCGCCTTCAATTTGGCGACCACGCCTTCCAGGCCCAGGCTGACGGCCTGCCGGAACACTTCCGTTCCGCGTTCCCCGAAGTGCTCGGAAAAACGGATGGGCCCGGGGTCGCCAAAGGAAGCGGGCTCCGGGATGATTTTGCGCAAAACGGTTTTTCGATCCAACAGGCCGCAGGCGGTCAGATCCCATCCTTCGCAGAAAGGCAGATCGAACGCATAATAGACGATGCGCCCCTCCCCGCCGGGCCGCACCTTGCCCTTGAGGCGGTTCTGCAAAAGCTGGAAGCGGGGAACGCCTTGGCCGTCGAGGGCCACGATTTCCCCGTCGATCAGGACGGATCCGGCCGGGACGCTTTCCGACGCGGCCAGGATCTCCGGAAACATCGCGTTCAGGTTTTTGCCGGTGCGGGAAACCAGGTGGATGCCATGGGAATCCTTGCGCAGCAAGGCGCGCCAGCCGTCCCACTTGGTTTCGAAAATCCAATCGGGATCATCGAAAGGCTTATCGGCGAGGGTGGCCAGCATGGGTTCGATGGAAGCGGGCAGGGGGTTCGGCTTGGCGCCCCGGGGCCATCCGTCCAGCGCGGCCTTGGAGGAAGCCCGCTTCACTGGTTTGGATTCGGTGGCGGCCCGCTTCTTGGGCGGACCGGAAACCTTCCGCAACGCCTCTTCCGGGATTTCGAACCCCGGAGGTTTTTCCGTGCGGGCCCCATAGGGCAGGATCAAGGCCGGCTGCCAATCCGCTTCGGCGGCATCGTCCTTCTTCTTGAAGAACAGCCATTGCCGATCATCACGAGAGGTGCGGATGAGCATGAATCCGCCCTTGAGCTTTTCCCCCGCGAATTCGAGATGAAGCCTGCCGTTCCGGTACTGGTCGAGAGGATTCCCGCCGGGAGGAACGGAATAGGTACCGGTATCCCAGATGACCATCTGCCCGGCTCCGTATTGGCCGTCGCCGATGGATCCCTGGAAGGTCAGGTATTTGACGGGATGATCCTCCGTCTCCACGGCCAGGCGGCGAACCTTGGGATCGAGAGACGGGCCCTTGGGAATCGCGAACGATTTGAGCACGCCGCCCATCTCCAGGCGCAGATCGAAATGGAGTCTGGAAGCGTGGTGTTCGTGCACTACGAAACGGCCTCCGGGTCCATTCTCCACTTTCGCAGGGGGCTCCGGGGTCCTTTTGAAATCCCGTTTCCCGCGGTAGGCGGCGAGAGCATGGCGTACCATTCCGGTTACCCCGCCTTTTTTCGATGATAATGCTTTTCCGCATGGGCGGCGTGGGCGGCCTTGGCGGGCTTGCCGCCCTGTTGCAGGCTCTGCTTGAGCCGTTCCATCAGGTCGATGACCTTGCGCTCGCCGCCCGCCTTCCCGCCCGCCTCCGCGGTCACGCCCATCCCGGCGTCCACTTTGCCCTGGATGGTCTCCTCCAGGCGGGCCCGATGCGTATTCTCGAATTCCCCGGCCTGGAAATGGCCCTTGAGCGTGCCGACAAGCTGCTTGGCGAGATCCAGTTCTTTTTTCCCCACGGAAGTATTGAGGGGCGGGAATTTGAGCAGCTTGGGATCCTCCATCTCCTCGACGAAGTGCATGAGGTTGAGGACGATGGCGGGGCCGTCGGCCTTGAGCGCGGCCAGATGCTCCTTGTTGCCGAACTGGATCTTGCCCACGCCGACCATGCCCGAAGCGCGTATGGCTTCGCGGAGGAGCACGTAAAGGTTCTCCGCGTTCTTTGCGGGCATCACGTAGTAAGGGCGCTCGTAAAGCTTGCCGTCGATCTCATCGTCCTTGACGAAGAGGCTGATCTCCAGATTGCGCGTGTTCGGCGCCTTGCCTTCTTCCAGCTCCTCCTTTTCCAGGGGGATGTAAGCATCCTTCTCGTGTTCGAATGCCTTGACGATGTCGTCCGCCTGCAGGATGCGTCCGCATTTCTTGCAGACCTTCTGGTAGCCGATGCGGCCGTGGTCCTTCTTATGGAGCAGGTGGAATTCCAATTCCTTGGATTTGAAGGTGGGATAGAGGGTGATGGGAATGTTCACCAGGCCGAAGCTGATGGTCCCTTTCCAGGCTGCAGGCATCCGGATACCTCCCGTATCACGTTGTTTCCGAAGGGACCGCGGCGGAGCGGTTCCCGGGGCCGCCCGAAGCCGACAGACCCATTGGGAAAATATGTTCGGCCGGCGGCGGGGGCAAACGCTTGGGAAGCTTGGGGCGGATCGGTGGAACACGCCGATTGAGGCACCGACCGGCCACTCTGGCCACTCTAATAGGGGACCCTACGGAAAAGCCGCGTTTCCCAGGCTTCGCCCGGCCGGCGGCAAAACACGAAGTTTGACCGGAAGCTGCAGACGGCGCTGGCAATCCGCATGGACATTCGCTCGAAGTTTTTACCGGGCCCGCCAGGCGGCGGGGAAATATTTGCAGCCTGCTTCCACGTCCGCTTCAACTACAACATCAAAAATCGCGCGAATTGGGGGGCTTTTTTGGTTTGCCGGGATTGGCATCGCGATTGCTTTGATACCCTGCATACCATAACCGCTTTCCGAAGGGGCGTATATGTTTGCAGATACGATGGAAGTCATAGAAAAGAAAAACCAAGAACCCTTAATCAGTATCCGCGATGCCGCCCGCATCATCGGAGTTCCCCCCCATACCATCCGGTATTGGGAAAAGGAATTCTCCGATTTTCTGGTGGCTCCCCGCACGATGGGGAAACAGCGCCGCTACGGTGACGCCCAGATCCACAAGCTGCGGACCATCTTCCGCATGCTCAAGGAAGAGGGTTATTCCATAGCCGGCGCCAAGCGCGCGCTTGCCAAGCAGAACCAGGCCGCCAACCTCGGCAACAGCCAGGCCAGCGGAACCCTGCAGAGCCTGAGCGCGGAAATGGCGGAAAAAATCCTCGCATTGGTTAAGAATGAGCTCAGCTACCAGCTCTAGGAAGCCGCGCTACTCCGTAATCATCGTCACCTACAACTCCCGCGAGAACATCCGGGTCTGCCTGGATTCCCTGAGGAGGTGCGGCAGCATCGCAAGCGACGCGAATGCCGGAGGGTTGCACGAGATTATCGTGGTGGACAACGCCTCCCGGGACGGGACAGGGGATTACCTTACCGCCCAGGACGATATCCGCGCGATACTCAACACGGTGAACAACGGTTTCTCGAAGGGTTGCAACCAGGGAGCCGCGATCGCCCAAGGCGATTACGTCATCTTCCTGAACCCGGATACCCTGGCCACGCCGGGATGGGCCGAAACCATGGCCCGCCATTTCCAGGACCCGTCGGTAGGCGCTGTCGGACCCGTATCCAATTACGTGGCCGGCCTGCAACGCCTGGACGCGAACCTTCCCGCCGAATGGCGCACCGCCACCAGCTTTCCCGGCAACGGCGCCGTGGAGGTGGCCGACAACCTGGCCCGCATCCTCAAAGAAGGCAATGCCGACAAAGGCGTGACGACGAAGCTGCTGATCGGGTTCTGCCTGATGATGCCGCGTCCGCTTTACGAATCCATGGACGGAATGGACGAGAATCTCTTCCTGGGCAACGACGACCTTGACCTGAGCTGGCGCCTCCGCAACCTCGGCCGCAAGCTCGTCGTAGCCTCGGACGCATTCGTCTTCCACGAGGGCCAGAAAAGCTTCAAGACCGAAGCCAAGACCACGGTCGATCGCCTCACCCAGGAATCGACCGATGCCATGTACGTGAAGCTGGTCCATCATTACGGCGGCCGGGACAAGGTTCCCGCCCCTCTGGAACTCTGGGGCATCGGGTGGTTCAACCCGTCCCCGTCCCTGTTGCACGGGGCCATCCCCGCATTGCCGGCTCCCGCCGGGCTTTCGAAAAACGTTGCTAAGAAAGAATCGGAGGCGAACGTGAAAAGCGAATCGCGCGAACTGACAGCCTGGAAAGCCATCACCGCCCTGGTCTACGTAGGTCCCGACGCGGAGAGTCCGGGATCGGAATCCGCCGCGTCCCGCCTGGAACGCACGCTGGCCACCCTACCGGCCCGTCCGGGAATCGAAATCATCGTCCTGAATTGCTCCGGCCTGACCGCCGCGCCGGAAGCCCCCGCGGGCGCCACCCTGCGCAAACTCGATCTGGGATCCGGGATCCCGCTCAAACAGGCCCTGGAAATCGCCATGGCCCTGTTGCCGGGAAGCCACGGGCTTTTCTGCGTGGCCGGAGTGGAATTCTCGGCCATGTTCAACCATTGGCTGGACAAGCACGACCTGAACGCGCTCGGCGCGTCCTTGCCTCTTCCCCTGCGCATCGGGGCGGAGGACAAGGGTGCCGCGTGCGCCGCCTATGCATTCCTGGGCCGCAAGGAATGGCTGAGTGACGCCCTCGCGTCCATGCCCTCCGCGGACGCGAAAAGCGTCCTGGCCGCGTTGGGGGAACGCCTTGTCCGCGACGCCGCCGCTAAATCCGCGTCCGGGAAATCCATCGATCCGCCCTGGTTGCTGGCCCGCGCCGCCGATCTGCCCGCGGTCGCCATCCCCGCCTCCGCCGCGCCGGTCGCGGCATCCATGCCCAAGACGTCCAACGAAAGCTGGACGCCGGTCGCCCATTCCGCCTCGCGGCAATCCGCGCCCGGAAGCAAGTCCGGCGCCACCCTGGATGGTTTCAACCTTTATCCCGAAAGCCTGCGGTCCGCCATGCGCGGGTCCAAGGAGATCGGCTTCGCCGGCACCACGGCAGAGCAGCCCCCCACGTCCGGGCCGTTCTGCGCCTTCGATGCCCAGGGCAGCCTGGTCCCCGTCTCCGACCAGGACCTGATCATCCTCCGCGTCACTCCCGATCTGATCGACGGCCTATCCGAGCGCATGGCCAATATCCGGCGCCAGGCCCCGGGCCTGATGCGCTTCATCGCGGTATTCAACGGAGCCGATGCCCGCCGCGTTCCAGCCACCTCGGCCCTGGCTCCCGTGGACCTCACTCCCGAAGGCATGCGCACCGCGCTGTGGCGCGCCGGCTTCGCCGTGACCGGCGAGCGGCCCTACCTGGGTTTTCCCAACGCGAATCCCGATGGCGCCGACCTGAGAGGCTGGTCCCAGCTGGAAGCGATTCCGCGTTCCGCGGCCCATCATACGGAAAAGATGGTCTCCATCGTCATCCTCGGTTTCAACCAGATGGAATACACCAAGAAGTGCATCGAGTCCATCCGCAAATACACGCGCCAGAAATACGAACTGATCCTGGTCGACAACGGCAGCAAGGACGGGACGGAGGCCTTTTTCCGATCCATTCCGGGCGCGAAGGTGATCCGCAACGCCGAGAACCTGGGCGTGTCCAAGGGCTGGAACCAGGGCATGCGCCTGGCCACGGGCGAATACATCCTCATCCTCAACAACGACATCATCGTCGGGCCGGACTGGCTGGAGAACATGGTGCGCCTGGCGGAAAGCGATCCGTCCATCGGCCTGGTGGGACCGCGCTCCAACTACATCGCGGGACCGCAGGTGGTGGCCGACGTGCCCTATAAGGCCGAAGGCGAGATCCAGGACTTCATCCGCCAATGGCAGGGACGGCACGCCCTTTCCGCCGCCGAGTTCGGCTTCATCAAGGGCTTCTGCCATCTGATTCCCCGCCGCGTGTTCGCCAAGGTAGGTTTCTACGACGAGCGTTTCGGAAAGGGCAACTTCGAGGACGACGATTATTGCATGCGCGTCCGCATCCACGGTTTCCGCGCCCTGTTCGCCGACGATTGTTTCATCCACCATTACGGCAGCGTTTCCTTCAACCAGGAATCCGTCGACTGGCGCGCCCTCATGATCGAGAACCAGAAGAAATACGAGCAGAAGTGGGCCAAAGGCGCCGCGGCCGTCAACGACACCCAGGTCTCGGTTCCCGGAGAAGCTCCCGCCGCGATCCCCGCGCCGCGCTCCGCTCCCGGAAAACTCGAACAGGGCCGGATGGCCTACGAGAACGGCGACCTGAAACGCGCCCGCATCCTGTTCCTGGAAGCCCAGGGGGAAAGCCCCTCCGATCCGGAACCCTATTGCAGCCTGGGAGCCCTGATGTTCTCCGAAGGCGCCACCCAGGAGGCCGTCTCCTTTTTCATGAGATGCCTGAACCTGGATCCGGCCCATGCGGACGCGGCCCAGAACCTGCTGGATACCCTGTCGGCCCGTAACGGGGAAGTTTCCCCGGAGGAATGCGCCGCCCTGGTCTCCCGCTATCCCGGCAATCGCGTGTTCGCCGCCGCGCTCGCCTCCTCCGGAACGCGCGCGGTCCCGGCGCAAGCCGCCCCTTCTTCTCCCGCCCCGGTTCCCGCCCAAGTGAAAACCGCCGGGCTTCCCGCCTGGACGCCCGCTCCCGCCGCGCCCGCCTTTCCGGCCTGGCAGACGGAAGTGGAAAACCTGATCGAATCCGCCAAATACACCGCGGCCATGGACCTCCTGGAAAGCCGCGTGAGGCGCAACGAAGATCCAGGCCCCTGTTACAACTACCTGGGCATCATCGCCCACGCCTGCGGCGACGCCGACCTGGCGCTGAAGAACTTCGCCACCGCCCTCAAGCATGCTCCCGGGGAAGCGGACATCCTCTTCAACCTCTCCGATACCTTGCTGGCGGTGGGACGTTCCGGAGACGCGGCCAAACTGCTGGAAGACTCGGCCCATAAGACCGGAGTGGAGTCGGACCCGAACCTTCCCGATCTGGCCGCCACCGCGGAACAGATCCGCCATGCCATGTCCAAGGGCAGCGTGGATGCGGAACACCTGCTCGCCTCCCGCGACGCCAATCAACAGGCCGAAAGGCTGTTGCGTTCCGGCGCCCTGGCCGACGCCAAAGCCTACCTGGACGTCGCGCTGGAATCGGACGGCGGGGATTTCCGCGCCCTCAACAACCTGGGGTTGCTGGCCTGGTACCGGGAAGACGGGCAAGAGGCCTGGAGAAACTTCACGCGCTGCCTGGCCGTGCGCCCCGCCTGGGTCGACGCCCTGGTGAACGCCTTCGACACCGCCATCGTCCTGGGAGACATGGGGATGTTCGCGCCCTGCCTGGAAAACGCCCTGGCCTCGGCGCCCAACCACGTCCAGGCTTCGGCCATGCGCCGCCATATCCAGGCGCAAGGCCTCGCCATCCATTGCTTCAAGAGCTTCGACGAATTGGAAGCCAACGCCGCCGCCCTGCGCAAGGCCGAAACCGCCCTGGAGCAGGCGCGCCAAGGCGACGCCATCAACATCTACCTGGAGGCCCTGAAGATCCAGCCCCAGAATCCCCAGGTCTTCAACGGCCTGGGCATCATCGCCTTCAGCGAGAAGCGCTACGGGGATGCGTTCGGCCTGTTCGACGCGGCCGCCGGGCTGCACCCCACCGATCAGGACATCCTCCTGAATTTCTGGCAATGCGCCCAGGCCTTGCGCCGGGAGGGCGAAGTGCTTCCCAAGCTCAGGAATTCCCTGGAGCGGAATCCCGCCCTGGAAGACATCAAAGCGGTAATCAAGGAATACGCCTAGCTCCGTCCGGACAGGGTCCGGGCGGTTTGGGAGATCTATGCGGCCTTTGTTGACGGTGGCGGTGATCGCCAAGGACGAGGAGAAGACGCTTCCCTCGTTGTTCGGTTCCCTGGCGGGCCTTTCCGACCGTACCGGTTCCCAGTTGGTCCTGGTGGATACCGGCAGCCGGGACGGCACGCCCGCCCTGGCCGCTTCCCACGGGGCGGAAGTGCACGCCTTCGAATGGCGCGACGATTTCTCCGCGGCGCGCAACCGCGCCCTGGAACTCTCCCGCGGCGAATGGATCCTCTGGCTGGACGCGGACGATGAGCTTCCCCCGGAAACCCGCGCGTGGCTGGATGCGAATCTCGGAAGCCTCGATCCCGGCCGCGCCTACGCCTTCCGCGTGCGCTCGCCCGGCCCGGACGGCGGCGAATCCGCCTGCTCGCAAATCCGCCTCTTCCCCAACGGCCTGGGCCTCAGCTTCCGCAATCCCATACACGAGAGCATCGGCGATTCGGTTCTCGAGGCCGGACTCTCGGTGAGCTCGACCGGCCTGGACATCCTCCACACCGGGTACCGGGACGCCGGTTCCGTGGAGCGCAAACGCATCCGCAACCGCGCGCTGCTGGAAAAGGCCGTGTCCGTTCCCGCCGCCGCGCCCTCCCTCTGGCTGGCCTGGGGCCGCATGCGCATGGCGGAAGCGGCCTACCCGCAAGCGGAAAGCGCATTCCGCAGCGCCCTGGAATCCCCGGCGCCTGTCTCCCGGGACGTCCGCCTGGCGGCCCTGGTGAACCTGGGACAGAGCCTTTGCTTCCAGAACCGCGCACCGGAAGCCTTGCAGGTTTTCCGCTCCGCCCGCGGCGAGGGTAACACCCACGCGCCGTACCTGCTGGAATACGGGAAGGCCCTTTGGATCACCGGCCAGGTGGCCCAAGCGCGCGAAGCCTGGACCGCATGCCTCAATGCCGGACCCGAATTCGGCGGAGTCCCAACCGATTGGGACGGCATCCGCGCCGGCGCCGGAACATTGCTGAAGGAAACCCATCCCATGACCCGCAAGCCCATCCGCCCTCCCGCGCCCCCGGACGAACCCAAGGACAAAGGCGGCGGAGGCGGAGGCCGGCTCGACCTTACCGTATGCAGCATCGTCCGCGATGAAGCCGCCAACCTGGAAGGCCTGCTCGCCGGCATTCCCCTCTCGCGGGTGGAATGGATCGTGATGGACACGGGTTCCCGGGACGCCACCGTGGAACTCCTGTTGCAAGCGGGCATCAAGGCCCATCCTTTCACGTGGCGCGACGACTTCTCCGCCGCCCGCAACGCCTCCTTGGAATTGGCCGCGCGCGGCTGGATTCTCTGGATCGACGCGGACGATCGGCTCGACGAATCCTTCTGGGAGGCCCTGGCCCCCTTGCTGGACGGTCCCAAGCGCGCCTACCGTTTCCTGGTGCGCAGCCCGCGAGAGAATTCCCGCGGGGATTGCTTCCGCCAGATCCGCCTGTTCCCGAACCATCTGGGCGTGACCTTCGAAGGCCGCATCCATGAGCAGTTGGGCACGTCCCTTTCCAGGCTCCGCATCCCCGTGGAGCAAGCCAACCTGGAAATCCTGCATATGGGCTACGATACCGCCGCCAAGCGCGGGGCCAAACTCAAGCGCAACCGGGCCCTGTTGGAACGGGAACGCCTGGACCACCCCCGCGATCCCGCCGTGATCATGGAATACGGGAACTGCCTGTACCAATCGGGCGAATACGCGGAAGCGCGCAAGGTCTATCTGTCCCTGATGCCCTCCGCGGAAGCGCGCGCCTGCGGGGACGCGCCCGCGGACGAAGTGCTCCGGCATTATCCCGCCCTGCTGGGGGAAACCTGCGTCAAACTGAACGCGGAAGAAGAGGCGGGCGAATGGTTCCGCCTGGCCGCGGGCTGGAACCCCAACGACATCAAGCCCCTGTATTGGCTGGGAAAGAAAGCGCTGGAAGCCGGCAACGTGCACGGGGCCCTGGAATTCTTCTACGCCGCCGTGGATCGCCCCGTGACGATCGGCCGGGTGGCCACCGACAACCATACCGTGCGCCGCAACGCCCTGGCCCTGGTGGTCCTGTGCGAAATGCAATTGTTCGGCGCGGAGAAAGCGCCGCGCGGCCGCGAATGCCTGCGCGAACTGATCGCCGGCGGCCTCCGCAATTTCCCCCTGGAACCGCGGGTTCCCTGGGATTTCCTGCGCGCCGCCGATTCCCATGCCGACGCGGAATGTTACGCCCGGGCCTACCTGGACCTGGCACCCGGAGACACGTCGATGTGGGAAGATCTCCTGGAACACCTGTTCGCCGCCAATCGGCACCGGGAAGTCCTGGAGATTTTCACCCAGCGTCCCCAGTTGTGCGGGCGCTCCGGGGTCCTGGAGGCCTTCCGGGCCAAATGCGGCGAATCCACCGGACGCGCCACCGAGGAAATCTACGCCGTCTACCGGGAAGCCCTGCGGAAGTTCCCGGATGACCCGACCTTGCTGGTTTACTTTTCCGACTTCGTAAACCATAATAAGCTCTACGCCCGGTGCTATGCGGACCTGAAAACCCTGGCCCGGCCCTCGGAAACGGTGCGGGATTTCCTGCGCCAGATCGAAGCCATGGGTTTCGGCGGCGTCGCCTAAGCTCGACAACTCGCGACAACTCACGCAGCGTGCGGAAAGAGCGGCATGTCCAAGTCCGGCAAGAAAACCAAGGTACAGCAGCGGCAGGCCCATGCCGATTGGGCCGGCAAATTGGTCCCCCGGGAAAGACCTTCCGGACAACCTGATCCCGCCCTTTCGGACCTCTCCGACGATCTGGGCCCCGAAGAACTCGCCGCGCGTTTCGGGACCATCGCGGGGCCGGTCGACTCCCCCTATCCCCCCGGCACCGTTTCCGTGGTCATGATCGTCAAGGACGAAGCGGCCAACATCAAGGCCGCGGTGGAGAGCTTCCGCCCCATCGCGGACGAGATCATCGTGTACGACACCGGTTCCACGGACGGCACCCAGGAACTCCTGGCCGGGTTGGGCGTGAAATGGATCCAGGGAGAATGGCGCAATGATTTCGCCTGGGCCCGCAACCGATCCATCGAGCCCGCCGCCTGCGCCTGGGTGCTGTGGATGGACGCGGACGATCGCATTCCCGCCGACCAGATCGCCAATTTCCGCAAGTTGAAAACGGCCCCCCTGGACAGGGCCTTCGGCTTCCAGGTGATCAACACCCAGGGCGGACTCCCCTTGGGCGGCCGCTTCATGCAATTGCGCATGTTCCCGAACCATCCGGATCTGCGTTTCCGTTACCGGGTGCACGAGCAGTTGTTCCACAGCATCGCCAAGCTGGGCCTGCATTGCTTCTACACGGAAACGACCATCCACCACACGGGCTACGAGGATCCGGAGCTCAAGAAGAAAAAGGCGCTCCGCAATCTCCTGCTGCTGGAAGAAGATCCCGTGCGGGTGGCGCGCGAGCCTTCCCTGGCCATGGCCATGGGGGATTCCCATTACATCCTGGGCGATTACGAAAAAGGCATCGAAGCCTATCGCAGGACCATGGAGATGCCCAACTGCAAGGTCATCAACAAGGACATCTACAACGAATTGCCGTCCTGCATCGGACGGGGCTACCAGAAGCTGGGCCGCCGGGAGGAAGCGCTCCCGTGGTTCGACAAGAGCATCGACCTGGTGCCCGAGAAGCACGAGGCCTATTACTATAAGGCGGAATGCCTGATGGAAATGGGCCGCCGCGCCGAGGCGGAACCCATCTACGCCAAACTGGCGGAAATGCCGCTGAGCTACAGCACCACCAGCAACCAGTTCGACATCATCCAGATCTACAGCCACTACCATCTGGCCTACTTCCTGTTCGAACGGCGCGACTATGCGGGCGCGGTCAAACGGTTGGGCCTGTTGAACGCGAAATATCCGCAGGTGGTGGAAGGCTGGCAATTGCTGGGCGATTGCCGCGCGGCCCTGGGTGATCAGGAAGCCGCCTTGACCGCCTGGACCAAGGCCATCAATCTCAACCCGCCCGCCATGCCGGACCTGCACGCGCGGCGCATGGCCCTGCTCAACCGCCTGGGACGGAAAGAGGAGTTCCAGGACGCCCTGCCCGTGGCGCGCACGCTCTTCCCGCGGGAACGCTTCCCGGAATGGCGCGAGCCCTCGGCGGGAACGTCGGCTCCCGCCGGCTTCCGGTCGGCGTCCCGGCCCGCCCTCAGCCTGTGCATGATCGTCAAGAATGAAAAAGCCAACCTGCCCGACTGCCTGGCTTCCGTCCGGGATCTGGCGGGGGAAATCGTCATCGTGGACACGGGCTCCACGGACGGCACCCAGGAGCTGGCCCGCGCCTTCGGGGCCAAGGTGGTGCAGACCGATTGGCACGGGGACTTCAGCCTGGCCCGCAACCTGTCCCTGGACTCGGCGACCGGGCGCTGGATCCTCTGGCTCGACGCCGACGACCGCATGCTGGAAGAGGACAAGCGCGCCATACGCAAGCTCGCGGAAGCCGATGCGGAACTTTCCCCCAAGGCCTACGGTCTGAGGGTCAAGAACAGCCGCGACGGCGGCGTCACCGGCAGCGTCTTCAATCAGATCCGCATCTTTCCCAACCGGCCCGACCTGCGCTTCCGTTCGCCCGTGCACGAGCAGATCCTGCCCGCCCTGGAGGCGGCCGGCATCCCGGTCGAATACGTACCGGTTCGCGTGATCCACACCGGCTATTCCGATCCCGATACCGCCAGGTCCAAGCAGGTCCGCAACAAGGCCATCCTGGAACGGCAGATCGGGGAAGGCCAGGGTATCACCCCGGTTACCTACTACACTTTGGCCTCCGCTTGCGCCGACCTGGGGCTGCACCAGGAAGCCGTTCCCTGGTTCCTGAAGGCCGCCGATCTGGCCGCCGCCACGGGCACGGATCCCCATGTACTGGCCGCCGCGCCCGCCAAGGTGGCCGCCTCCCTGGCCGCCCAGAAAAAATTCGCCCAGGCCCTGGAAATCCTGGCGCCGGAGCTGGCGGAAGCCGGCGGCCGCGTCGCGGGCGTGGAAGCCATGGTGGTCAAAGCCCAGGTGGAAGACGTCATGGGACGTCCGGATCAGGCCAGGCCCTGGTTCGAGCGCCTGCTCGATCTCCGCGAAGCCGGCACCTTCATTCCCGTCGATTTCCAGCTCCTGAAGATCCAGGCGTTGCAGTTCCTCGGCAAGTACTGGTATGACCGGAACCGCCAGGACCTGGCCATCAGCCTGCTCAAGGCCGGTCTGGCCATCAAGGAAGGCAAGGATTTCGGCACGGCAGACCTCCGGGAGCTCTACGGCCGCTTCCAGGCCGCCTGATTCCCGCCCCCGTCCCCCTTTTCCGATCCACGTCGTCAAGTGCTCGCGGTCGGGACCTTCGCACATTTCGAACGGGATCCGCCTGTTCGCCTGGAATTTTTTGGGGACTTGGAGCCGGATTTGAGGATTGCTTGCGACCCGAGGCGGCTAATTTGAATTAAAAGTTAAAGTAACTTCCCGCCAGTGTCGATATTACAAGTATGAACCAATGGGGGACTATGACTTCCTAGATGTGAACCATCGAAGCAAGCAAGAAGGTGAACCATGATGACGACAGACATAGTTAACGAAATCGCCCGCTTGATGGCGCAAAGGGACCTCAGCCTGAAGGATCCCAAGGAAATCAAGCAATTGAAGGCGCAAAAAGGGCTGACCGCACCGCAGGATCAGGTAACCCTGACCGCAGCGGGCAAAAGCTACGCCGCCGCGAGTTCCACGTCCGAACTGGACAAGGAGCAGGCCATGAAGGTGGAACGCCTCAAGGCCCTGGTGGGCGGCGGAAACTACAAGATGGATCAGCAAATGGTCGAATCCATCGCGGAGCGCATCGCCAACACGCTCGTATAGGGTTGCATCCCGTTCCGGGATGCCCTATAATCATCTTACCCGCGCAACGGACGCCTCGATGAGGTCCACGCCGACGCCTCCTCCCCAGGAGGCGTTTTTCATTTCCCGCTTTTTTCCACCCTCCCGCTTCTTAGTATTTTTCATGCCCATGATTCCCGTGCTGCCTCCCACCGAGGAGAACCTCCTCAAGGCATCCCGGGATCTGGCCGCGGGTCGCCTGGTCTCCTTTCCCACCGAGACCGTTTACGGGCTGGGGGCGAACGCCCTGGATCCGCTGGCCCTGGCGCGCATCTTCGAGGCCAAGCGCCGGCCCTTTTTCGATCCGCTCATCGTCCACATCGCCGACAGGAAGTCCCTGGATACCCTCTGCACCGGGCGCGACGACCGCGCGGAACGCCTCATGGATCGTTTCTGGCCCGGACCGTTGACCCTGGTTCTGCCCAGAACGGACGCGGTTCCGGACCTGGCCACCTCCGGCCTGCCCACCGTGGCGGTGCGCATGCCCGCCCATCCCGTGGCGCTGGCCCTGATCCGCATGGCGGGCTTTCCCTTGGCCGCTCCCAGCGCCAATCCGTTCGGCCGCCTCAGCCCCACCTCCGCCGCCCATGTGCGGGATCATTTCAGCGAGGGCATCGCCATGATCCTGGACGGCGGCCCCTGTCGCGTGGGAGTGGAATCCACCATCCTGTCTTTGGAAACCAAAACCCCCTGCCTGTTGCGCGCGGGCGGCGTGCCCAGGGAGGAACTCGAAGCCCTGATCGGACCCATCAATCTGGCGGAAACGAATCCGGAAAAGCCGTCCGCCCCCGGACAGCTGCCCGGCCATTATGCGCCGCGCACGCGCCTGCGCCTGCTGGCGGGACCGCCCGGACCCATGGCGGGTCCTTTGAAACTGGGCTGGTTGGGCTTCCGATCCGTCCCGGAAGGAACCTTCGCGGCCACGGAAGTCCTCTCGTCCGCCGGGGACCTGAGGGAAGCGGCCGCCAACCTGTTCGCCTGCCTGCACCGGTTGGATAGCCAGGGGCTCGATTTGATCCTGGCGGAACCCATCGCAGAGCGGGGATTGGGGGCAGCCATCATGGATCGGTTGCGAAAAGCCGCCGCGGGCTCGGCGGAAGGGTTATGATCCTGGCATGAGGAACCTTCCTCCCCAACCCGGGTTCAACGGACCCGATTTCCGCTCGATGTCCCTGCACATCCTGAACATCATTATCCCCCTGGTATTCGTGTATCTCCTGGTCTGCGTCCTTTCGGCCACGGAGAACCGCATCGACTACCTCTGGCCGATCGTGATTTTGTTCGCGACCAACCTTACGGTCACGTCCCTCCAGAAACGGGAACGCTTCCGGAACCGGACCTGGCTTACGATACTGCGGTTTTGCGCCTCCTTTCCCATCCTGGGCTGGCTGGCGGTGCTTTCCCGCGATACGGGATACGAGTGGGTTTTCTTCCTCCCGCAATGCTTCGCCATCTCCTTTTCCTTCCTGATGCCGCTCCGAGCCATGGCGCTGGTCGTCTGGAACCTGGCCACCATAGCATTCATCGCATACCTGAATGGAAGGATGCCGGGATTGTTCCCGTTGGCCTCCCTGGTCCTGATTTCCCTGGTCTCCTTCACGGGAGCCTGGATCCTGGAACGCAACCTGACCCTGATCAAAAAGCTTCCCGAATCCGATCGGGAAAAATGGGGCCGCTCCATCGGCAACCAAGCCGTCATCAGCTATCTGGTCCTCATCGCCGGAATCGGCCTGACCCTGGTCTTGGTGCGGAATGAACTGGACCATCGCCGGCAATCGACCCTGGGCAAACTGCGGTCACAGGCCCAGACCGGGATCCGGCATCTGGATTTGCAACTGTCCTCCCAGCGCAACGCCCTGGAGGCTCTCGCCGCTTTCTTCGAAGGCTCGACCAAGGTCCGCCGTTCCGAATTCGACACCTTCGCAAGCCGTCTCCTCCCAAGCCATCCCTCCATCAAGGCCTTTGAATGGATCCCAAAAGTGGCGCAACGGGATCGCGCCCGTTTCGAGGCGGAAGTCTCCGGTGAATTCGGAGCGGACTACCATATCCTGGAGCGCGACTCCATGACTCTCCGCCTTGCAGCCAGCAAGCAGGAATATTACCCCATCCGCTTCATATATCCCTTCCAGCCCAACAAGCGGGTGTGGGGCCTGGATGTCGCGTTCACGCCCGACAGGAAAGCGTGCGTGGACCGGGCCTTCTCCAAAAACGGCTATACCCTGTGCCAGCCGTACAAGCTGATACAGGATTCCCTGCGGGAATGGACGGCTCTCGCGTATATGCCCGTCGTCAAAAAGGATCTGCAGGGGGTCGTCGTCGCATTGATCCGCCTGGAAAGCCTGGTGCACGAAGCCATCATCGATCCATTGCCCCGGGATTTCTCCGTCGATCTGGATTTCTTTTCCGGCCAGGGGTGGGTGGGGATGCTCACTTCCGGGCCGCATGAAAATACGGTCCTTCTGGAGCAATTCTCCGATACCGTGGGGGGGACGCGGTTCCGGTTGAAGATCAGCGCGCCCTCGGAGTTGCTGGGGAGCCGGCTGGGCGGCATGGATGCATTCCTGCTGATGATGGGCATAGCCCTGTCCGTCCTGCTCGCCTATTTCCTGTTCCATGCCAGGAAATCCAGCCTGCCGTTGGAAATAAAAGTCCTGGAACGCACGCGCGAACTGCAAAGCGTGGTGCTGCGGGCCGAGGAGGCCAGTCAGGCCAAGAGCCGGTTCCTGGCGCAGATGAGCCACGAAATCAGGACGCCCATGAACGGCGTGCTCGGCATGTCCGAGGCCTTGCTGCTTTCGGACATCTCCATGGACGCGCGCGACAGCGTGCAATTGATCAAGACCAGCGGCCTCAACCTGCTGACCATCCTCAACGACATCCTGGATCTGTCCAAGATCGAATCCGGGAGGATGGAACTGGACCTCAGGCCTTTCCAGCCGGCCCGGCTGATCGCCGAAGTCATGGGCACCATGAAGTACGATGCGGAGTCCCAAGGCGTGAGGCTGGAATTGAAATCGGAAGCCTCCGTCCCGGATTGGGTGATCGGCGACCCGCTGCGCGTGCGGCAGATCCTGATCAACCTCCTGAGCAACGCCTTGAAATTCACCCCCAGGGGTTCCGTCACCGTTACCCAGGCATTCGTGATTCCGGGCCGGCTGCAAATCCATATCGTGGATACCGGCATCGGGATCTCCCCGGAAAAGCAGGAGCGGTTGTTCCAACCCTTTGAACAGGGCGATTCCTCCACCACGCGGAAATTCGGCGGGACGGGATTGGGACTCGCCATCGCCCTGCAATTCGCGAAAATGATGGGCGGAGACATCCAGGTGCATTCCCAGGAGGGCGTCGGCACGGATATCAGCCTTTCCCTCAACCTTCCCGCCGCCCAACCCCCGGCGGAAAACGGGCAGGCGCCCGACGCCGGCCTGAGACGGGGAGGCCGCCTGCTCCTGGCCGAGGACAACTTCGTCAACGTCCGGGTGGCCAAGGCCCTGCTGGAGGATTATTTCGAGATCATCGACGTGGCCGCCAACGGCAAGGAAGCCCTCAGGATGCTCTCCTCCGCCGCCTATGAAATGATCCTGATGGATTTGCAGATGCCGGAAATGGACGGTCTGCAGGCCACGCAGGAAATCCGCAAGCGCGAAGAGTGGCGCGACATTCCCATCATCGCCCTGACGGCCAACGCCTTTTCATCGGACCGGAAGGATTGCTTGGCCGCGGGCATGCAGGATTTCCTGGTGAAGCCCATCACCAAGGCCGGATTGCACCGGGTGCTGGGCCCTTACCTGGGCGCCAACCGGGGCTGAGCGGCCGTCAGAATCCGCTCTCGGTATTGGGAGAGCCCCGTTTGATCCACTGCAAGAGGGTGTCCCGCTCCGTATCGGTCAATTGATACTTGAAAGTCGTCTGCGGCATCACGTCCACGGGCGGATCCTGTTCCGCGGCGGTTACCGGATCAAGGCGCTCCAACAGGACCTTTCTGGAGTCGAGCCAATCCTTATAGGTATCCAGGCGGACGGCATGTCCCCAGGCGTCCGGTTGCGTCTCATTGTTCCCGTTCCTGGTATGGCAGTCCGCGCACGTGATGCTGACCAGGCGTTGCGCCGGCTCGTAGCGGACGTCCGTCAAAGCGCCTTCGGTGACGATGGGCCTGGGTCCATTGAAGGACTGGTAGCACCCCGGGATCAACAGGAGCGCGGCCAGGCGGCAAACGGCCATCGCTATGGGGTTTCTCATGTCTTCGGCAATTCCTTCCGCCCGGTGTCTTCCGGAAAATACAATTCGCCGCATTCCGCAGTATGGGCGCGCGGAAGGCTGCGGAACGCTCCGCGGACTTCCGGCGCCGGCGGAATGCGCCGGGGTTTAGGGAAGGGTCACCGTAAACGACACCGAATCCTCCATGCCTTCCACGTCGTCATGGTTGGCATTGGCGCCGCCCACCACCAGGTAGTGCACGCCCGGCGTGGTGACGCTGATGGTGGCGGTATCGGCCGTGAAAAGATCCTTCACGGTATTCCCGTCGAGCCTGGAGGAGTTGTCCAGCCAGATGTGGACATGCCCGCCCGTCACATCGTGCTGGGCCGCGGACACCTTGCCCGCCCCCGCGGCTCCGAAGCTGAAATGCGTGGTCGCGACCCGGACCAGCACATTCGGCCCCGCCACCGTGGAGCCATTGGCCGGCGATTCGATTTTGAGGGTGGGTTCTTCATCGTTACTGTCGGTCCCGCAGGCCCAAAGGCCCAGGGCGGCGATCACCGGCAGGGACATCCAAAAGAAGGGGGATTTCACAATCGCCCCGCGCAAATCTGTCTTAATGGTATTCATGATGATTCCTTTTTCAACGCATTGATCCTGATGTAAACGGCCAAGGATCTACGGATCCGCGGCCAAGCCGATTGAGGAACGGAAAAACCGGTATCAGGCTATGGGGATTTTTTCAGGGGGCATGGAAGGAAACGAATGGGGCGCTTGGACGGGAGGGCGGGAGGCAGCGTCGATAGCCTGGCGGGGAGAAAAACGGATGGCGAGGGTCGCCAGATGATTTGCCATCCGGAAAGGGGCCACGCTTCCGGGAGCGTTCGTTCCCTCGCATGCGTGATAGCAGGATTCGTTCGGGACGACCTCGGCGCGCGCGCCGCAGCAACCCATTTCGCATTTGCCGGCGGTATGCCGGCAACAGCATTTGCCCCCTTCGCCGCCGGCCGCGGAGGATCCGGGCGCGGCGATGGCCTCCACCCGGGCGATCGGTCCCGTAGCGCTCGAATCCGCCGCGACCGCTTCGGGATGGGCATGCGCAGCCGAGACTGGTTTCAAATCGGAAAGATTGAGGGATAACAGCCCGTATACCAGGGCTCCCAACAGAGCCCCGGCGTGGACGAACTTTTTTTTCGCAACCGGAGAGCGGCCGCCGAATCCAATCATGACGTACCCCGCGCTCTGAATTTACTCAAAACGGAAAAGGAATGTTACCCGAATCGCCCCCCTTTCCGGGAGTGCGGCTCCGGCCATTCCCAATTTCCGGGTCAATTGGAGCCTGCGGCAATTCTTAAGGCCCGGTTCCGGCCGTGTTTTTTCCGCCCCCCCGCCCTCTCCGGAATTTTATTTCGGTGAAGTGGGACAGCCCGAATGCAGTCGGCCTATCCCGAAAACCGCGATTGCGAAGACACATGCGACAATGGGGTGAGCACGTGAAGAAGATGCCGGAAATTTTGAAATGGACGTTATGCGGTTCACTGTTGGCAGGTTGCGGAAAAATGAATCCGTTTTCCCCGGAAACCAAAACGGATCCCTCCGTCAAGGCCTCCGTGGGGGTAATAGGCAAGGTACGGGACTTCCGGGAAGGCAACGCCACCAGCAGCGAAGGCACCCACCCGCACTTCAACCAGAACAAAGGCTCCTGCGACGCCAAAGCCTTGGGCGTGCATACCGTCAAACCCACCCTGGTGACCACGGATGGAGATGAAGCGGCCTACCCCGGGGACACCAAAAGCCCGCAGCTCATGGATTCGCTGCCCCCGGACATCGCCCGCTGTTTCGATCCTCCCGCCCTCTTCTCCGATTGGTTCGAGGATAAGGGGCCTGACGTCAACCGGCCCTTTTACGTGACGCTGAAATTCGATCAGGACGGCTCCGGCATCTGGCGTTATCAGAACAGCAAATTCTTCCCCATCGACAACGGGGCCGATTTCCGCCCCGTGGCCAATGACGGGCCCGCGCCATTCGGGCATCTCCAGACCGGCACCAAGGACGACATAGACCTGACCCAGCACAACTACGGATTCACCATGGAATTCCATACTCATTTCACATACACCCAGGGCAAGGGCCAGTTCATCGCCTTCGAAGGGGACGACGATCTCTGGGCCTTCGTCAACGACAACCGCGTCATCGACCTGGGAGGGACCCACGCCGCGGAACGGGACACCGTGCATCTGGATGATTTGGGGATGGCGGATCAGACGGATTGCAGCCTGGATTTCTATTTCGCGGAAAGGGCGGTGGCGTCCTCCAAATTGTCCATCACCACGGATGTGACCTTCGTGAATCCGAAAGATCAACCCTGATTGGCATTTGAGGGTTTCCGAATTACCTTGCGTACATGCCCGGGTCCGGAAACCGTCTTTGGAGAGCCCTGCGGATCTGCTCCGCCTTGGGCATGGCCATCGCCTATCTGTTCGCCTCCACCCAAATCGCCGTCCCCGTCAGAGCCTGGATCGAAGCCCGGGCGGTGAACCCCGTCAAGGCGGAAGCCTTCGCCTGCGCCGTCCACAAATGCCAATGCCACAATGCCCTGCAATGCAGAGCGCATTGCTGCTGCTTTCCCAAAGCCTCCGCTTTCGGAGAACCGGATCACGGCCATGATGACGGTCTGGACGCCCGCTTGACCGCTTGCGGCGGCGCGCCCGACAGCCTCGGCATGATGCCTTCCCTTCCCGATCACGCCCCCGGCGCCTCCGAGGCGGTTCCCGTCGCCATCAGCATAGGCATCTGGATTCCCGCCGCCATTCCCGGTCTTCCCTCTCCGGATCCCGAAGCCCTTTTCAAAATCCCCATACAACTCCTCTCTTAACTCCATTTTCATCCGACCGGCGGCCGGGGCCAACCCCCAATCCGTTCGCGCGGATTTTTCCGTACACCCTACCGGATTCGTTCCGGATCCATTCGAATTCCGTAAGGAGCATGCATGCGGCATTCCATATCGCGCCTGCGCCCCGTGGCCTGGCTGTCCATTCCGTTCGGACTGCTGATTACGGGTTGCGCGGCGGTCAAACCCTGGGAAAGGGAGAAGCTGGCTTCTCCCTGCATGCAATCCCCTTTCGCGAAAACCGCCCTGGAGGCGGAGTATCAGGACAAGTTGGTGCAGACCACCACGGGCGGCGGCCTTCCCGGGGACGCCCCGGGAGGCGGCTGCGGCTGCGTGCAGTAGCGCCCATTCACGAAACAAACAAACAGGATAGAACATGAAAACACGACACGACGCATCCCCATCCATAAGGACCGGGCGCGGGATTTCCCCCCAGCTTCCCGCTCTCCTTGCCGGCCTGGCCTTCGCTTTTCTGCAAGGATGCATGCAAAGCGACTCCGGGAACGATAACACCGCGACACCGGATCAGACTCTGTTCACGGCCCAGGACGGCAGTCTCATCTCCTATGATCTCGCCACCGGGACTTTGCTCCCCGGCAAGATCACGGACGTAAAATCCCCCACGGACATGCAAACCCTCGCCGACGGCACCCTCATGGTGAACCTGTCGGGTTCCAACGAAATCCTGATCGTGGACGGCAAGACCATGCTGCAAAAGGGTCCGCGCATCCCTTCCTCCGCCATCGGCGCGGGCAAACCCGTCCACTCCTACATCACGCCGGAATTGGACGGCAGGCGATTCTGGATGAGCCTCAACGACAGCAGCGCCGCGGGCACGCCCAACAGCGCGCGCTTCGTCAGCCTGGATCCGGATCCCGCCAAGTATCTGAAAGCCGCGGGCGAGGTGGGACTCGGCACCGGCCATCACAAAGCCGCCTTCAGCCCCGACAAAGCGCGCGTGGTCATCAGCAACATCGCGGATTGCAAAGACATCATGAGCGTGTTCGACTACACCGATATCGGGGACATCCGGAACATCGCCACCCTGGATTCCCTGGGAGCCGGATTCGACGGATCCGACAAACAGCATATCTGCGATCAGTCGAAGCTGCGGGGCATCGCGCCCTCCCCCCATGGCTGCGCCACCGCCAAGGGCCCGGCCCATGCGCTATGCAATATGACCGGCAACGGCGTGCTGGTGGCGGTGGATTTGGACGCCGCCGCGCCCGGTTTCAAGCTGATTCCCACCCAGGGAACCGGCGCCGGCTACACCGCCGCCCATCCCGGAGGCCGCTACGTCTATTCCCTGCAATCCGCTCCCCGGGAAGGCGGGACGGGTTGGCCCTGCCAGGTGGGACAGGTCGCCGTGGCGGATATGCAGGCGGATACGTTGGTGAGCGAGCTGCCCTTGTTGTATGCCGGCCCGGACTGCAAGGATCCCCTTGCCGGCACTCCCGCCGACGGCTCCTCGCCCAGCCACACCCTGTTCAGCCCGGACGGCGCGAAAGCCTTCATCAATCTGGGCAGCGCCTCCGGCGCCGATGCCCGCGTGGACAGGCAACTGGTCCTGGACGTTTCCGACCCGGCCCGTCCCAAACAACTGGCTTCCATTTCCATCGGATCCAGCAACGGCAGCCACGGGGAAACCATGACCGGCGACGGAAAATGGATTATCGTGGCGAACAACAAGGACGCCTCCGTTTCCATCATCGACGTGGCGACGGCGACGGTAAGCCGGACCATGCCCATCGACAATGCCGGCAAGACCATGGCCACCTTCGGAACCGCCGAAGGGCCCAGCCATCAGGTGGGTCCGTTCCATTGATCAATAAGCGATTGCGCGTCTTCGTCTTCGCGTCCGCCTGGATCCTCGCGGTCCGGGCCACGCGCGGGGAAGCGGCCGATCTCCCGATTCCGCCCGAGGCCATTGCCTCCCCCGTCAAGCCCCCGGGCAAGGCGGAAGGCAACGTCCATTCGTACCAGGACGACAACCGGCTTTACGTGACGAGCGTTTCCGCCGGCATAGAGCATCCCATCCTGACGAATGTGTCCGTGCGCGCCAGGGCGGTAGCCGATTGGATCACCATCATGGCCGGGGAAGCCACGGCCCCCGCGCCCGGAGACCCGCATGCCGGCCACGAAGGACACGATCACATCGAAGAGGACGACAATCCCATCATCGCGGATGCCGTCAGCGGGGCTTCCGCCCGGGTCTCCAACAGCCCGGTGAACTCGCGGGAAACGCGCATCGAGGGAGTATTGGGCCTATCCCTGCGCCTCAACCAGGGTAACCGTCCAGTTACTCTTTCCGCCGAGGGCCGCGGCAGCCACGAACCGGATTATTCCTCCTGGGCCGGCGCCTTGTCGGGACAGGCGGAGCTGTTCCGGGGAAATACCCTCGTCTCGGCCTTCCTGGGCACCGGCCGGGATCGGGTCTCCCCCGCCGCCGATCCTCCCGGCCAGGCGGGAAAATGGCCCGCGACGCAATCCAAAATGTCGGGAGGGTTTTCCCTGGCCCAGTCCGTGACCCCGCGCCTCCTGCTTTCGGGCGGCGCGTCCGCGGCCCTGCAAACCGGCAGGCTGTCCAGCCCGTACCGGAATTCCCTGGTGGGCATCACCTACTTCCCGGAAAAACTGCCCCGAGAGCGCCTGCGCGCCACCGCATTCGTCCAAGCGTCCCTGTATCTGGGGATGGGGGCCGCCCTGCATATGCGCCAAGGTCTCTATTCCGACGACTGGGGGGTAACCGCCTGGATACCTGAGACGGCCATCGCCGAGGAACTGGGCCCCCGCGCCCTGCTGACCCTGAAACATCGCTTCTACGCCCAGGCCCCAGCGGATTTCCATAAATCGGTCTACCCGGATCGGAAGGGCTTCCAGTCCGGGGACTTGCGGCTGGGAACCATTTACGATCAGATGGCCGCGGCGCTGTTGGAATACCGCATCGTCCGGCCGTCCGGCCGGGCCGGGCCCATCGTGCTCTCCGTGGAGTATGCATTTTCCCGCAAGGAATATCCGGACCTGTATCCCAAAGTCCTTTTGAGCCATGTATTCTCGATGGGCGTGCGCACGGATTATTGAACCGCCGCCGACAAAACATCCAAGCTTTTTTCCAGAGATTTCGCCCATGAATATTTCCCCCGCCTTCGCCTTGGCAGCCTTTCTGGGATTGATATCCGCTCCGGCCGCCGGCGCCGGGTGCGGGTTGCACTCCGTACCCATCCTTTCCGGGAACGCGCCCGAGGCGGTGGAACTGGGAGGTTCTTTCCGCCGCACCGCCGTCGAGTATGGGGGCGGCCCCGGCGTTTATTCAGAGATAGGCGTCACCGCCCGCTTTTCGACGGGTGGAAGGTGGGCCTTTGGCTTGCAGTGGCCCCTGGCCATCCTGAGCTTGCGCGACTCCATGTATGCGGGCATGGGCAACCCGACCGTGGACGCGGAAATCCATTTCCTCCCCGGTCCCGGGACGCGATTAGGTCTGGGCGCCCAGGTGGAATTGCCCTTGGGCGACTTGGCCGATGGCTTGGCGAGCCGGCATTTCATGGGAACGGCTTATGCTTCCGCCACCAAGTCCTGGGAGGGCGTGATATTGAATGGAACCGCGGGCATGAGCATGATGTCGCCGTGGATGAACCGCGACGGAGAGGGAATGGACCATGCCGCGATGCAGGGCGCGTCCGCTTCCGGATCCTCCTTGGCCGGCCGATCCTTGGGGAATCCCCACGACAACCTGGAAATGATCTATCGCATCGCGTTCAGGAAAAACCTGGGCCCGGGTCCGGCGGCGGTGGCGGCGGCTCTGGACGGACAACATGTGTTGGGTGCATCCATGCGAACGGCCGGCGACATGGCCGGCCCGGGCGATACGGGAAGGGATTTCGCGGCGGTGGAAATCGGATTGCCCCTGGCCTGGGGCGCCCGCACGCTTTCCCCGTATGTGCAAGTGCCCGTTTCCTCCGCCAGACGAATCGAATGGAGCTTGGGGATGCGGGGGGCCGTGGCCCTATAAGGCCTATATCAAACCGTTGAGGATGGCTCCCGCCACCGCCATCACCAGCCAACCCAGCACGGCGGGGACGAATCCATCGATGGAGAAGCCCGGCAGCAACCGGGCCACCAGACCCAGCATGGCCGCATTCAGCACCAGCAGGAACAGGCCCAGGGTGAGAACGGTGATGGGAAAGGTCAGCAGGATCAGGATGGGTTTGACGATGGCGTTGACGATGCCGAGCAGAAAAGCCGCCATGAACAAGGTGGTCCAGTCCCTGACGTGGATTCCGGGAATCAGGCGCGCGGCCAGACCCAGGCTGAAGGCGCTTATGACGAAGCGGATAAGGAGTCCCATGGGGGCTAAATACTTTTTTGCAACCCGGGCTGCAAGACCGACATTCGGCGGACATCCCTCCGCGCCAGCCACAAGGGTATCACCCCGATGACCCCGAAGGAACAGTCGATAAGGCTCCAATACAGGGGAATTCCCCGTATGGGCCCGCAAATGAAGGCCAGAGGGATGATGGACGCGCAGGCGATCATGCCGAAATCGATCACCCAGGCATTCCGCACCGGATCCTTCCAGGGACCCCAGAAGGCCGTGGCGATCACCAGGTGGGCGAACGCGAGCCAATCGCTTCCGTACTGGATGAAAGGATAGGCCGCATTGGTTTCCAGGAGGCCGCGATCCACCAGGGAAATCCAGCGGCCCAAAGCCGGCAGGCGGGCGCCCCAGGCGGTGCCCTCTCCGAGCCAATGGTCCAGGAGCCGGAGTTCATGCACCAGCGGGAAGGCGGTGATCCCGCTCAGAACCAACGCGACCACGAACGCGCCCAGGATGAGGCGGACCCGTCCCCGCAGCCGTTTCGATTCCAGTTCGCGAGCGTCCATTTAATCACCTTCCGATTTATCTTTTCAAAGATGCAATCGAATCCTGAGATGGCAAAGGGTCGACATTCCCCTTCAGTCCATCGGATTCCCCTCCTTGTGCTGCTGTTCCTGGGTGGATGCGCTGCGCCGCGTGGTCCCGGAACCCCGCCTGCTTATGTCCTTTCGCGCCTGTACTTCGGCCAATCATCCCAGCAAGGTCCCGTCGATGCGCGGGACTTCGACGCCTTCCTCGACACTTGCGTAACGCGCCGGTTTCCCCAGGGCCTGACGCGCTACGCGGCGGATGGGCAATGGCAGGGCCGGGACGGGCTGACGCTCAAGGAAAAGACCGTGGTGGTGGAAATCGTCCGCCCGGGAGATTCCGCCGGCGCGGGAAAAATCAAGGATATCATCCGGCTCTATAAGCTCCGGTTTTCCCAGGAGTCCGTGCTTCTGGTGGAAGAGAATCCGTCCGTGGAGTTCTAGACTACTGGAAATTGGCCTTGTGCTTGGCGAGCAGTTTCTCCATCTCGTCCAGGGATCGCGGCCAATCCTTCCGGAGCAGGGAGGAAAGCGCCCGGTCCGCCAAGAGTTTTCCTCCCGTCTGGCATATTGGGCAATAGTTGGTTTCATTCTCCGCGTAGCGGATGCGTTGCACGGGGCTTTGGCAGACCGGGCACGGCTTGCCGTACCGGCCATGCACGGCCATGCCCTCCCGGAAGGCCGTCACCTTTTCCGGGAACTTTCCCAGCGACTCCTTGCGCAATATCGCGGTCCATTCCCGGAGCACATCCTTCACCGATTTCAGCAAAGCCTTGATCTGGTCGTCCGTCAGCTTGGACGTCATGAGCACCGGGGACAAGCGGGCGCGGTGGAGGATTTCGTCCGAATAGGAATTTCCGATCCCGCTGAAGAGGCGCGGATCCGTAAGGGAGCGCTTCAAGGTATGGTTTTCCGCGCGCAGGGCGGAGGCGAATTCCGCCAGGGAGGCGGTCAGGGGCTCCAGGCCGACGGGGAACCGGGCCTGCAGGGACTCCAGGTCCGGGAAAGCCAGCAGGGCCGCCCGCTTCTTGGTGCCGCTTTCGGTCAGGATCAGGGTTCCGGCCTCGAAATCCATCGCCATCAGACCGTTGGATTTGGGGATGGGGGCTCCCGCCTCCTTCCAATGCAACCTGCCAGCTACCATGAGGTGCAGGGATAGATGCAATCCCCCCGCGAATGCGAAGACGATGCGCTTGCCGCGCCGTATCACGCCGGTTACCGTCCCGCCTTCGAAAGCGCCCAGGGGCGGGTCCACGCTGCGGAGCAGGAACGGGCTGGACAGGCGGATTTTTCCCAGGGTACGGCCCTTGAGCAGGTCTTCCAGCCGTTCTACGTAGACAGTGATATCGGGCAGTTCGGGCATGGATCCCGCCTAGAGTGAAAGACCCAGGTAGTAACGCGATTCCTGGCCGTCGCGCGGTCCGCCGTCCTCGGACTCTATGTCGCGGATACCCATCTCGATGCGGGGGTTCGCCCGGAAGGGGATGCCCAGGATGTTCGCCTCCGCGAATGGGTAGCCCTGCTCCATGGTCGCGGCAGCGCTGGTGAAATCCAGACGGGCGATGCGCCGTACCGCGCGGTGCAGGCGGCGCAGGTTGAACTCGATGGAACGCGCGCTGTGCCTCTCCGACCGCTTGCCCGATGGGTCATCCAGCCACCCTACGCTGTAGCGGAACCCGAGCAGGGAAATGGAGTACCCGAGCACGCGCACTTGATCCCAGGTCTCGGATCGGCGCGTCCATTCGTGGTCCATATCCGCGCCCGCCTCGAACTCGGCCAAATCGAATGCGTCGACATCCAGACCGTAAGCGGCCGAATAGGTGGTGGGAATGGGATCGGCCTGCGACGCTTCCGAATAGAAGATTTCCGGACCCAGGTTCCGCGCCGTTAGAGCGAAAGAAGGCGTGAAGACGACGGCGGGAAGTCCCAGCTTCCCGGCGGCGGATAGCCGTGGGTTCGCCACCATCCCCAAGTCGAACGCCCAGCCGTTCGCGGCCCGGGATCCCGGGAACCCATCGATAAGGTGGCTGTCGATGAATTTGACCGTCCCCCCGATGCTGACCGGCATGCCCAATCTGAGGGCGATTCCGGCTCCCCAGACCGATTCGTAGGAATCGAAGCTTCCGATCGGGGTTCCCGCCCGATCAGTCGCTTCATTCAAGCCGAAATGAGTCCGGTTGCGAAAGAAACCCACGGCCAGGTCGGTCCCGGAAACGGGATCGGGAGCCACCGCCGCAGCCGACCAGAAATCCTGGTACAGATCGGGGAGGCCGAATACCGGAAGCAGGTCCTGATGGGAATGCGAATAGGACGATTGCGATCCCGTGGACCGTTCCAGGTCGGTCAGCAGGGCGGGATTGTAATAGAGGCTCGAGGATCCGCGCGCCAAAGCGCCGCCCGCCTGGAGGGCGCCATAGCCGTCCCCGCCGGGCGGAGGCAGAACCAAAGTGACGATGGCGCTTCCGCCTTGCGCGAACGGCAAGGACACGGCCGCGGCCAAAAGAAAACCGAATCCGATGGAGCGCATCGGAAAAAACTAAGTCTTCCCCGCCCGTGCGGCTACTAGACCCGGATGGGCTTGCGCGGACGGCCCCGCTTGCGGGCGGCCGACTCCAACGCTTCCGCGGCTTCCGCGCCGCCTGCCCCGATCTTCCGCCCGAACACATCGGCCGCCGTCTTGGCCGCACCCGTGGACGCCTTGGGGGGAGCCGATACAGCCGCGGTCAGGGCGGCCAGATTGGACTTGGCGAGTGCCGGCCCGGCGGGAGCGATGGCCGGCCAGACTTCCTTGACGGGACGCACCGGCCAGTTCTTTTCCGCGATCAGCAGCTTACGCAGCCATTCGCCGGTATAGGAACCGGGCGTGGCGGCCACGTCGGCGACCGTGCCCTTGGCGATCACGCGACCGCCGGCTTCCCCGCCTTCGGGACCCATGTCCACCACCCACTCGGAGTTCTTGATGATATCCAGGTTGTGCTCGATGACGAGCACGGTGTTGCCCTGGGCCACCAGGGAATGCAGCACCACCAGGAGCTTGCGCACGTCTTCGAAGTGCAGGCCGGTGGAGGGTTCGTCCAGGATGTAGAAGGAGCGCCCCGTGGACCGGCGCGACAATTCCGCGGAAAGCTTCATGCGCTGGGCCTCGCCGCCGGAAAGCGTGGTGGCGGATTGTCCCATGCGGATGTAGCCGAGGCCCACGTCCAGCAGGGTCTTCAGCTTATTGGCCAGGGCGGGAAGGTTCTGGAAGAAGGCATGGCCCTCTTCGATGGTCATCTCCAGCACCTCGGCGATGTTCTTTCCCTTGTAGTCGATTTGCAGGGTATCCCGGTTGTAACGCTTGCCCTTGCACACCTCGCAGGTCACGTACACGTCCGGCAGGAACTGCATCTCGATGCGGATGAGGCCGTCCCCTTCGCAATTCTCGCAGCGGCCGCCCTTGACGTTGAAGCTGAAGCGGCCGGGCTTGTAGCCGCGGATCTTGGACTCCTGAGTCATCGAGAACAGGTTGCGGATTTCCGTGAACAGGCCCGTGTAGGTGGCCGGATTGGATCGCGGCGTGCGCCCGATGGGCGATTGATCGATGACGATGGCCTTGTCGATTTCCTCCAGGCCCTTGATGGCCTTGTAGGCGCCCGGGCGCGCCTTGGCGCCGTGGACTTCCTTGGCCAGGATGCGCGAGAGCACGTCGTTGACCAGGGACGATTTGCCGGATCCGGATACGCCCGTCACGGAGATGAAGCGGCCCAGGGGCAGCTCCACGTCCACGTTCTTCAGATTGTTGTGGGAGACGCCGGAAAGCCTGATGGTCTTGTCCGTGCGCTCGGGGACGAAGCGGACCTTGAGGTCCCGGATCACCTCGAGGATTTCCCCCAGGTCGATGCGGCGCTTGCCGGAGAGGAACGCGCCCGTGTCCGTATTTCCTGAGGCGATCAGCTTGTCCGGAGTGCCGGCGAACACCACGCGGCCGCCGTGTTCGCCCGCGCCGGGGCCGATGTCCAGGACGTAATCCGCCTGGCGGATGGTATCCGCGTCGTGCTCCACCACCAGCACGGTATTGCCCAGGTCCCTCAGGCGGTGCAGGGTCTTGAGCAGGCGATCGTTGTCGCGCTGATGCAGGCCGATGGAAGGTTCGTCCAGCACGTACAGCACGCCGGAGAGCCCCGTGCCGATTTGCGAAGCCAGGCGGATGCGCTGGGACTCGCCGCCGGACAGGGTGCGAGCCGTGCGGCTCAGGCTCAGGTAGTTGAGGCCCACGCTCACCAGGAATGTCAGGCGTCCCAGGATTTCCTTGAACACCTGCTTGGCGATGGCGCGCTCGTTCTCGGAGAGATCGTCCTCGCGCGGATCGATCCTGGGGATCTTGAAGAATTCATAGAGGGTCGAATCCGCGGCTTCGGCCGCATCCACGCCTTCCTGCAACGCCTTGGTCCAATCATAGGCGTCCCGGATGGACATCTCGCCGATGTCGATGATGTTGAGGCCGCGCACGGTGACGGTCATGGTCTCGGGCTTGAGACGGTACCCCTTGCAGGTGGCGCAGGGCTTGTCGTCCATGTACTCTTCGATCTCGCGGCGCACGAAGTCCGAATCCGTCTGATCGTACTTGCGTTTCAGGCTGGCCACCACGCCTTCGAAGCGGGCCTGCCAGGTGTTGGACCCGTCCCCGCCCCATTTCACCTTGTAGCGCTCGTCGCCTTTTCCGTTCAGGAGGATTTCCAGGTGCCGCTTGGAAAGGCTCTTGATGGGCGTATCCAGGGAGAAGCCTTCCGACTTGGCGATCTGCTTGAGCAGTTGCATGGGCCAGGAGGCCTCATTGTCCGCCGATCGCGCCCAGGGCAGGATGCCGCCGTCGTTGATGGACAGGTCCGCGTCGAAAACGGTCTTGGGATCCACTTCCTTGATGAAACCCAGGCCGTTGCAGGCCGGGCAGGCGCCGTGGGGCGAATTGAAGGAGAAGGTATGCGGCTCGATTTCCGAAAAGGATTTTCCCGTGGCCGGATCCACCATGCGCTCCGAGAAGAAGACATCCTCCTTGTCGTCCAGCAGGTTCACCAGCATCTCCCGCTCGCCCAGGTTCAGGGTGAGTTCCACGGAATCCGTGAGGCGCTTTTTGGCTTCCTCGTTGTCCCGCGTATCCTTCTTGATGACCAGGCGGTCCACCACCAATTCGATATTGTGCTTGACGTATCGATCCAGCTTAATTTTCTCTTCCAGCTGGTACACCTGGCCGTCCACGCGGGCGCGCACGTAGCCTTGGGCCAGATAGCGGGCGAACAATTCCTCGTAGGTGCCCTTGCGATCCTTGACCAGCGGAGCCAGCAGCATGATCTTGACGCCGCCTTCGTCGTTGCCGGCCTTCTCGGCCTTCTTCCCATCCTTCGGTTTGCGATGCGGCATCGCCAGCACCGCGTCCACGATTTCCTGGACGGTCTGGCTTTTCAGGCGCTTGCCGGAAACCGGACTGCGCGCATGCCCCACCCGGGCGTAAAGGAGGCGCAGGTAATCGTATACCTCGGTGATGGTCCCCACCGTGGAGCGGGGATTGTGCCCGGAGGATTTCTGATCGATGCTGATGGCGGGAGACAATCCCTCGATCAGGTCGACGTCCGGCTTTTCCATCAGCCCCAGGAATTGGCGGGCATAGGCGGAAAGGGATTCCACATAGCGGCGTTGGCCTTCCGCATAGATGGTGTCGAACGCCAGGGAGGACTTGCCGGACCCGGACAGACCCGTGATCACCACCAGTTTGTCTTTGGGGATGTCCACGTCGATGTTCTTGAGATTGTGGGCCTTGGCCCCGCGAACGCGTATGTAGTTGTCAGCCATAGGAATAAGAAACCAATCAATAGGTGAATCAAGTAATCTAGTGAAAATTTGTGCATCAGCCCAGGGGATACCTTCCCGTGCCTGTCCCCGGGCCCGGGAGCCCGCCCGAAAGGTACCGGTAGGGGCCTTATTAAAAGGATCGGCCCCATGCCAGAGTTTTATTTTCACTGTAGGAACGCTCAATCACCGGATTCTCGGAGGCGGAAATGGATAGGAAACTCCTGATCCTGGCGAGTATCGGCTTGCCGGGAACGATTTCGGCGCTGGATCAGGCGGGGTTCGCGCAAGCCTCCCCGGCCGCGGACCTGGCGGTCGTGGAAAGCTGGGCGCCTATCGCCATCGGCGGCGGCAGATTCTTTTTCTGCCTGCTTGCGGGCGTGTTGATGGCGTTCGCATTCCAATGGATTTGGACCTGCCTGTCCCTGGCGGCCGGGATCTCCGCCTGGGGCGGCTCCCATCGGCGGAAGAACCGGGAAAACCGGACCCTGAAAATAGGAACCGGCATGGGCCTCTGGGCCCTGGTCAGCGCCTGCGCCTCCCTGTTCCCGGCGGCCTGGCTGGCTTCGGACCTGATCCGGTTCGGCACCCGGAGCGAGGCCGTGATCCTGGGGCTCACCATCTGGGCCGGGTTCATGCTCGCCATGGTATGGCTGGAGGCCGCGGCCCTGGGATCCGTGACGGGAGCGGTGATCGCCGTTTTCAAGTCGGGACTCCGGAACCTCGCATCGCCCTTGAAGGAATCCATCGAACAAGGGACGGGACAGGGCGCGGAAGGGGCCGACGCAATCGCCGCCAGGGTGCGGGAAGAGTACCGGAAACGGGGCGGCGGAAGGGGCATGATGGATAAGCTCCGCGAGTACGTGGAAATAATGGGAACGCGGGAGCCCGATCGCTTCGAGATCGATCGCGAAGCGGACGCTTTGTTCGAGGATGAGGAGATCCGGGGCATGGCGCGGCGCGGGGAGCTGCAACGCGTGGATCGGAACCGCTTCCGGGAGATGCTGGCAAGCCGCGGAGACATCACCGCGGAGGAAGCGGGCCAGTGGGCGGATGCCATGCACGGCCGATGGAACGGATTGCGGGAGGAAACCCAGGGTGCGACGCAGGGTGCGCCGGCGGAGGCGGCGCCTGAGCCGGCGCCGGCCGGATCTCCCGCGGGCGAGGCGCCGACGGCGGAGGCCTCCATCCAGGAAACGCCGGAGAACCAGGTCCCGGGAAAAGGGAAGCAGGACGCCAAGGCGGCCGGAACCGGCCCTGGGGTAACATCCAAGGTACTGGAAGGAACCGAAGAGGCGGGCAAAGGCGAGGCCGTCACCGCGGTTTCGGCCGGATTCAAGGAACGGCTGCAGGGATTCAAGGATTTCCTGCGCACTTCCGATCGGCGCGAACTCAATCCCGCGCGTCTGGAACAGGAAGTGGAAATCCTGGTGGCCAATCCGGAGGAAAGCCTGGCCGGCATAGAGAGCAAGGTGCGCTCCGTCAAGCGCCAGGAGGTGGTGCAGGTCCTGAAGCAACGCCGGGACATTTCCCCGCAGGAGGCCGATTCCATCGCCGACCTGATCGACTCGGCGCGCACCCGCACCCTGTCCCGGTCGGAAATGCGCGAACACCGCAGGCAGGAAAATACCGACAAAGCCTTCTCGCGGCTCAGGGATCGCGTCTATTCATTGAAGCGTCCGGAACGGGACTACCAGGGCTTCCGCCAGGACCTTGAGCGCATGCTGGAAGGTCCCGAGGGAGGGACGGGATCCTTGGAGTCCGATCTCCAGGGTCTGGATCGGCAATCCCTGTTCACCATGTTCTTCTCCAAGCAGGGGATTTCCAAACAGGATGCGGAGCGGATGGCCGAAACGGCCGACCAGGCCATCCTGGCCGCCCGGGAAACCGCGCGGCAAATCGAAGCCGAGACCCGCCGGCGGGTGGAGGATGCGCGCATGGCCGCCGTGGCCCAGGCGGAATCGGCCCGTAAGCTGGCCGTCTCGGCGGCCTGGTGGATGTCCGGTATTTCCATTGCCACCGCCGCCGCCGCCGCGCTGGGCGGTTGGCTGGGCTCAAATTCCTGACCCTACCGCGGAGCCCTCCGGGCGCGCCATGGAGAAATCCTCTTCGGCGGCGAGCCCGGCGTCTCCCACCTCTTCGAGCCATGCCTCTTCGAACAGCAGGTGGGCGATGCTGGGGATGACCAGGTCGGGACGATAGGCGAACCTGGGCAGGGATTCCGCCTTGGTCCCGCCCGTCAGGACCAGGATGGTCCGATACCCCATTTGCACGCCTCCCAGGATGTCCGTCTCCATGGTGTCCCCTATCACGGTGACGCTTTTGGTCCGCAGCCCCATCTCCTTGCGCGCCATTCTCATGATGACGGGACTGGGCTTCCCCACGCTGAAAGCCTGGATGCCGGTGGCCTTTTCCAACATGGACACCATGGCGCCGCAGCCCGGACGCGTGCCGGTTTTGGTGGGGCAATTGGGATCCAGGTTGGTGGCGATCAGGCTGGCTCCGCCCAGCACCAGGTTGACGGCCTTCTCCATGGACTCGGCGGAAAAGGTACGGCCCTCCCCGATGATCACGAAATCGGGATCCTGTTCCACGATGGTATAACCGTTCAGATGCAAAGCCTGCAGCAGGCCGCCCTCGCCTATCACGTAGGCGGTGCCGTTCGGTTTCTTCTCCGAGATGAAACGCGCCGTCGCCATGGCGCAGGTGAAGACGTGGTTCTCCCCCACATTCATGCCCATCTTTCTGAGCTTGTGGCACACGTCCCGCCGGGTGCGCTGGCTGTTGTTGGTGACGAACATGAAGGGCACCTCCCCGGCGACCAGCCGGTTGATGAACTCCACCGCCCCCGGGATCGGCGTCGCGTCCCGGTAAATCACTCCGTCCATATCGATGATGAATCCTCTGCCTTTCACGATCTGCTCCTTATGCTGTCCTGTGGAAAATGGCGTCCGCGGCGGAATGGGGCGTTCCCTCTTTCCGTTTTTTGGGAACAGGCGCGACAACATCCTTGTAAATACGCTGGGGCGGTACTCATGCAAGGCGCGGCGCGCCGAATCCGAAAATCGCGAATCCACGGTCCATCGGATATCAAAGCAATAACTTTGCCAACGCGGAACGGCGGCCGCGTCGACGAGCCCATTCCCCGGCCGGAATGCTTGCGAAGCGCCGCAGGCGAGGCGCAGGGCGGGGGATTTGATCCTTCCTTGACTCGCGGGACGTTTCATCCCGCCGGCGCGTCCCGGCGGCATTGTCAACCATTGTTAACGTTTGTGTTACGTTCCAGGCAGGTTACGTTAGGGTTTTTTCAAATCCGATTTTGGGAACGCCATAATCACAAAAGACAAAAGCGTAGCCGGAAATGTCATTCCCGGCCGTGGGCGAAAGGCCTCACCGCCACGCGCGTCCCGTCCGGATGGATCAGCATCAGCACATGCCTGGATTCGTCCGTCCACTCCGCCAGCTTGGTCCTTTCCAATCCGGTTTCCGCGTACCACGCCAGCGTCCCGGGATCGTAAGCGAGCGAGGCCGAAGGGCGGCCGCCCTCCATGGACGTGGAAATGTCCAGGCGGTTGCGGGTGGCGATGAGGAAGTATTGCTCTCCCTTCCATTTCACGGACTGGATCTCCTTCATGCTTTCCCTCAGGGAAGCGGGATCGGAACCGTGCCAGGATTCCACCAGGTTGAACAGGGAGAAATCGGCCAGGGAGCCGGCCGTATAGATTTGCGCCACTCCCAGCACCAGCAAGGGCAGGGTACGCGCGCGCGCGACGGCGGGCGCATCCGTGGACCCGTCCGGAGACCGGACGGGAGCCTTTCCCCCGTAACATCCAAGTAACCCAACGGCGACGATTGCGGACGGCAGTAATCGATTCATGTCATCACCCCTTGATTTTCCTGCGCAGCCGGTCGACGCCCGCCTTCAGGCTGTCCACCTCCCGGCCCGCGCGGTCCTTAAGGTTTTCCCAACCGGCGGAGGTTTCCCTTCCCAGGCTGTCCAGACGCAGGGACAACCTGTCCCTGGCGCGCTCCAACGACTGCAACTCCTCCCGGGTCTCGCGCTTGGCCTCGGTCCCGGCCTCGCCTGCGCGCCGCTTCAGGTCGTCGATGCGCCGGCCCAACGTGTCCAGCTCCCTGCGCAGATTCGCCACCGTCGCCTGCTTGCGGGCCGGAGGCGTGGGGCCGGAAGTATCCGCGGGGGCCGGGACCGCCGCCGGCCCGTCCTTGGATGGGACGGTTTTTGTGTTCTTCCCCGTTTCCGCTTTCAGATTGGCGGCGAGCATGGTTCCGCAGGCGAACCCGCATGCAAGGACGATGGCGGCATTCCCGGGACGTATGGCCATGACGTACTCCTTTGCGACGATGCAGGGAACATAATTTTCCCCCCTCGGCGGCGAAACAACGGACTTGTAGATTGTTGCCATGGCCCACCCCAAGCGCAGGCTTCCCGGGAACGCGGATGGCGATTTTTACGTGGACGGCAGCTGTATCGACTGCGATACCTGCCGTTGGCTGGCCCCTGAGACCTTTTTCAGGACCGCGGGGCAATCCGCCGTCCGGAACCAGCCGCAATCCCCGGAATCCCGCCACCGGGCCCTGCTGGCCGTTACGGCCTGTCCAACCGCCTCCATCGGCACGCTGTCCCCCGCCCCGGAGATGCCCGCCATCCGGGCCGAATTCCCCGTCCCGGTCGCGGACGAGGTGTACTATTGCGGCTACCATAGCCCCAAGTCCTATGGGGCCGCCAGCTATTTCATCCGCCGTCCGGAGGGAAACGTTCTCATCGATTCGCCGCGCCAATCGGAAACCCTGGCCGCGCGCCTGCTGGCCCTGGGAGGCGTGCGCTGGCTGTTCCTGACGCACGGGGACGACGTGGCCGATCACGCTTTCTGGCGCGATCGTTTCGCTTGCGACCGCATCATCCACGAAGGCGACGTGACCCGTTCGACCCGGACGGCGGAAAGGATCCTGAAGGGCGCGGACGATGTGGAATTGGCGCCGGACCTGCGCATCATTCCGGTTCCCGGGCACACCAAAGGCAGCTGCGCCCTGCTCTACCGGAACAGGTTCCTGTTCACTGGGGATCACCTGGCCTTTTCGGAAAGGCGCGGGCACCTATACGCATTCCGGGACGCATGCTGGCATTCCTGGCCGGAACTGACGGAATCCATGGAGAAGCTGCGGGGCCACCCATTCGAATGGGTGCTGCCTGGGCATGGCCGGCGCTTCCATTCCGATGCGGAAACCATGCGAGGACAGTTGGAGGCGTGCATCCGCTGGATGCGCGGACCCGGTTGATGCGGCGGGCCGCCCGTCCCGGCTAGCCTTTTGCCGCGGCGCTCAAGTGGTGGTCTTGGTCTGCCACACCCGGAACAGGATCACGGCGATGGCCGCGATCAGAAGCAGGTGCGCGAAACCGCCCAGAGTGACGGACACCGCCATCGAGACCAGCCAAAGCGCCAAAAACAAAGCGCAAATCGCCCAAAGCATTTTGAATCCCCCTGAAATCGACTGACCTATAAATATCTTATATTCGCGGGGACTTCGCGGGAATTAATTTTATTGTTGCCGCCCTGTAACCCCCATGCAACGGGCCTTGCAGGGCATCGGCGTATTGCGCGGGTATTGCACCGTTGAAATTCCAAAAAAAATGTGTATAATTCAAAACATGACCTGCATCGCAATCCCCAAACCCCTTTCCCCGTCGGCTTGGCGCTCATGCTGCGCCTCGATGGGACGCATCATGGCCGTACGTACCGCCATGCGTGCCCATTATCGGGGAAATAGGAGCGGGTTGCTTTAAAACACAGGTCGATAGCCGTGTTACCAAGAAGCCCGCTCCCATGAGCGGGCTTCTTTTTTTTGTTTTTTGCGGAGGAGAAGATGACGACATCGGCATTGCGGAAACCCGGAAGAACCACGGTTCCCCAAGGACCGTCCAATCCCGCCTGGCGCGGGCGGATCCTGGAATCCTGCCTGGAGGGATCGTTCCTTCCCGGAAAGGCCGCCTTGACGTCCTTTCTGGTCAACGCCCTGTATCTGTTCGGAGACAACTCGCTGTTCGCCTTGGGAGGCGCGCCGGCAGGGGTAGCGGATGAGTTAACCCGGCTCGGCCACCGCGTGGCGGCCGGTCCCGAGGCGGGGGCGAACCGGCCGGGCGCGGGAGGGCGCGGATCGGCCGGAACGGGTTTCTCGGCCCGCAAGGAGGGAAGGTACGATCGCGCGGTGTCGCTGACGCAGGCGTTCGGCCGCGGCGGCGACGCGGAAATCCAGGACAGGCTCCGGACCATGCGCCGCGCCGTGCGTCCGGGAGGCCTGATCTGCTTCCACGTCTTCGATCGGGATCGGGCCTGGAGCCTGGCCGGGGAGCGCGCGCTCTCCGGCGAAGACCCTGCCACGCGGGTGCGGGTCGGCTTCGATCCGTCCACGGGCCGCATCTCGGTCCGCTTGGCGCGGGTCGCGGGCCGGAACGGAAGCGAAGATCCCGGCTGCGGCGGATCCCTGGCCGTGAAGGCATGGAACCGGGCGGAGATCGAAACCCTGCTGCGGGGCGCGGGCCTCGAACTGGAGCGCCTCTATGGCGATTGGGAGGGCGCCGGCCCGGAGTCCCCGGGGAGCGGACGGCTGATCGTGGTTGCGGCAAGACCGCGCCGCGCGCGGAAAAAAACGCGGAGAAACGTTCAGGGGTGAACCGCGGGGGTGGGCGCGTCCAAGGTCTCCCGCACGGTCCGCAACAGGTCTTCCGGCGCGAAGGGCTTGGCCTGGTACGCCATGCCTTCGTCCAGCACCTCCTTCTGGAAGGACTCGTCGTTGGTGTATCCGGAGATGAAGACCACGCGGATGCCGGGTTTCATGCCCCTTACGAGATCGGCAAGCTCGCGTCCGTTCATTCCCGGCATCACCACGTCGGTGATGAGCAGATCCACTTCATCGCGATGGTCCCGGAACCAGGAGATGGCCTCATTCCCGTCGATGGCGGCCGCCACGGTATATCCCTTGTTCTTCAGGATGGTGCTGGTGAACCTGCGCACGGCCTCATCGTCTTCCGCCAACAGGATCCTTTCCCGACCATGGTCACGCCCGCTCCCGGCTTCCGCGCCGGGCGCTTCCGGCTTCAGGTCCGCCTCGACGCGGGGCAGATGGATGATGATGGCCGTTCCTTTTCCCGGACTGCTTTCCACCCGGATCGCTCCGTTGAACTGTTTGACCACGCCGTATACGGTGGACAGCCCCAGCCCTGTACCCTTGCCTTTCGCCTTGGTGCTGAAGAACGGCTCGAAGAGATGGGAAAGCACGGAGTCATCCATGCCCGATCCGGAATCCCGCACGGAGATGGTCACGTAGCGGCCCGAAGGCGCCTTGAGATGGAAACCCACCCCGGCTTCGCGGACTTCCAGGCGCTCCTGCAGCTCCACGACCCCGGTTTCCACCCGCAGCCGGCCGCCGCTTGGCATGGAGTCCCGCGCGTTGATGGCCAGGTTCAGGATCACCTGCTGCACCAGCGCGGCATCGGCCTTGAACCGCCCCGCTTCCGGATTGAGCAGCACCTCGAGTTCCACGTTCTCGCCGATGAGCCTCCGCATCAGGCTCACCATGTCCGACACCACGCTATTGGCTTCCAGCACCTTGGGAACCGCCACCTGCTTGCGGCTGAATGCCAGCAATTGCATGGTCAGGGCGGCCGCCCGCTCTCCCGCCTTCTTGATCTCCTCTACGGCGGACCTCTTGGGATTCTCCTGCTCCATGCTTTGCAGGAGGATTTCGCTGTAGCCGTTGATGGCGGTGAGCAGGTTGTTGAAATCGTGGGCCACGCCTCCCGCCAACCGCCCCACCGCTTCCATCTTCTGGGACTGGCGCAACTGTTCCTCGTTCCTGCGGAGCGCCTCCTCGGCGGTCTTGCGGTCGCTTATGTCCAATAACAGCACTATGATGCCCTCCCCGCCTTCCAGATTCACCCCCGAAACGATGGTCCATATCCTGCTTCCGTCCTTGCGCATGCATATCTTCTCGTATGCTTTGGAAGCGCCGGTAAGCTTCATCTCCGTTTCCATTTTCTCCACGATGGGCATGAATTCCGGGGGCGTGAGCGTTCTCCAATCCATTTTCCCGGATTCCAGGTCTTGGCGTTGGTAACCCAGCGTGTCCAGCAGGGAATCGTTGGCTTCCCTCATCACGCCTTCCCAGTCCGCCACGAAGACCCCCACGATGTTCGAATCCACCAGGCGGCGCAGCTTTTTCTCGGTGTGGTGCAGGGCCTCGCGGGTTTTCACGGATTCGCTGACGTCACGCAAGGTGGCCAGGTAGGCCGGCCGGCTTTCCCAATCCGTCTTGGTGACCGACATCTCCAGCACTCTTGGGCGCGCCAGCCCCGGCCCGTCCAGCTCCATTTCCGCGACCCGGCCCGCCTCCAATGGAAGCGGGAAGCGGGACCCCACCAGGTTCGCCAAGGGCCTGCCCAGCAACGCCTCCGCGGCCGGATTGGCGAAGCGTACGGTCCCGTCCATCTCCGCGACGATGATGCCGTCCGCGTTCTTTTCCACGATGTTGGAGAAGTTCTCCCGGTTCTTTTCGAGTTCCCGGTTCATGTGCAGCAACCGCACCGCATGTTGACGGGAGCTTTGACCGTAGTAAAGCGCCGCGGCCATCAGCAAGGCGATCAGGATGCCGCCCAGGAGAACCATGTTCGGCAGACTGGACAACTGCTCTTCGAGCAGGGCCTTTCCCGGCCGGAGCTTCACGACCCACCGCTCCGTTCCCACATCCACCGTTCCGGATCGCATCCAGCGCGTGTCCCCGCCCCGGAACGGATCGATTTTGGGAAAGATGGGCTCTCCGCCTTGGTAGATCCCCACCTCGTATTCCTTCAAAAGCTCGGACGGCACAATTTCCCGGAAAAGATCCTGGAAGCGGAAAACCCCCACCAGGACGCCTTGGAAACGTCCATGATACTGCAAGGGACGAAAAGCGAGGAATCCCCTCCCGTCCTTCGGCAAATCCAGCGGTGGGGAAACCGAAAGGTTACCTGTGAGGATGGCGAACCGGAGCGCCGCGGCCGCGGCCGTGTCGAATGCCACGGGCAGCCCTTCCAGTTTGGGGGCCTTCTCCGGCGGAGCCACCCAGCGCATGATATAGCCGCTGTCCGAACAGGCCAAAGCCTGATATCCCTTGAAGTGTCCCAGATTGAGCCCGGCTTCGAATTCCCAATGCTTCCGGTCGAAAGGACCGAGGTAGCTCCAACGCTGCCCCATGCGGTCCATGGCCAGCAGGCGGATGCGCATTTCCGACTGTATTTCCTTTTTGAGGGTTTCCAGTTCGGACGAAACCATCTTGCGGACCTGTTTCTCCTCCTGGACCATCAGCGCTTTCCAGAACACCACGCTTCCCACCACGGTCCCCACGGCCAGGCAGATGGCGATGAAACGGGCCTTGGGCACGCCCGCTACCGCCACCCTGGTCTTCCACACCGAAACCACGATGGCGAGACCCAGAAACATGAAGGCTACGGCGGGGAAAAAAGCCATGCCCAGGGACCCGTCCCAGGTATACGCCACTTCCACGTCGAACAGGTACCCGAGCATGGCCATGGCTCCCAGCGCGTAAACGATGGAACCCAGCAGGCCCGCCAGGTAGGCGGCCTTGGGAAGCAGCCGCGATCGGTTCATCAGGGCAAGGCAGATGGAGGAGAGTATGAAACAGAAGGTGGCATTGGGGGAGAAGCGTCCGGGGAATCCCGCCAGGTACGGCGGATAGACCGGGAGCAGCCAGTTGTCGATGGTGAAATCCCGGCCCAGCGCGTATTCCGCGCCTATCAGCCCGGAGAAGGCGAATACGATGCAGGCCAGGAGGAAACCTGCAAGGTACCGTGCCGACAGGCTGCAGGCCAGGGAGACTCCGCAAAAGATGAAGAGCAGGGATGCGTCGGGCACCAACGGCGGCCAATCGGGGAAGACCCGCACCAGGAATCCGTTCCCCGTGATCCAACCCAGCAGATTCAGCAAAGGATATAAGATAAGCAGGCCGGAAACGACAAAGGGGAGCATCCGCCAACGCATTTAATCCGCCTTCGGGGGTTCTCTCGCGTATTCCGGTTGCCGCGGCCGGAATTCCGGGGAGACGGAAATCCCCAGGCAATCTAAATTGCCTCGCATCCCCCATCCACAGGAATCATGCCGGGGTCACGCGGATTGTAATGCCGTATTTTCCGATCCTTCTCCTCGGGGCATTTATTTTACCCGTATGTCGTATGCCTCCGGCGCCCGGAGGCGCGCCCGATTCCGCGCAGGGAGGCGAAGATGAACCTTCTCATTCTGATTTTGGCCTTGCTATCGCCCGCCTTTTCCAATGTGTCGCGCACCGCCTCTCCCGGGACGGAACCGATCGTTCCGGCCGCCGCGGCAAATGCGAATGCGGATCCCGTCGCGTCCGATCTTCCCCAGGGATTGCGCAGGAAGATACTCATCATCGGCATCGACGGGTTGCGGCCGGACGCCCTGCTCTCCGGCCATGCGCCCAATCTCAAGGCCCTCATCCGGAGCGGCGCCTTCGCCTCCGACGCTTCCGCGGACAGCATCACCCGCAGCGGTCCCGGTTGGGCCAGCGTGCTCACCGGGGTCTGGCACGACAAACATCACGTTTACGACAACAAGATCGACGCATTCAACGGCGGGGCCTATCCGGCCTTTTTCAAGCATCTCAAGGAGAAACGGCCGGATCTGTTCACCGCGTGCATCGTGAATTGGGCGCCCATCCGCGATCGGCTCATGTCCGGCATCGACCTGGCCCTGGCGCCGGAGAACGACGATTCCGTGGCCGCGCGCGCCGCCGGTCTGCTGCTGCGCGGCGACCCGGACGTAATGTTCCTCCACTTCGACGCGCCCGACCATGCCGGCCACGAGTACGGCTTCAGCCGTTTTTCCCCGCCCTATCGCCACGCCATCGCGCGCACGGACTTCCTCATCGGCAAGGTGCTCGAGGCCCTGCAGGCCCGCCCGGGCCTTTACAGGGAGGACTGGCTCATCCTTTGCACCACGGACCATGGCGGCACCTGGCGCCACCACGGGGAGGATATTCCCTCCAACCGCAAGGTGTTCCTGATCGTATCCGGCAGCGAAACCTTGCGGGGGACCGCCATTCCCAACGCCTCCCTGGTCGATCTGGCTCCGACGGTCATGGCCTACCTGGGAATCCAGGTGGATCCGCAATGGGGATGGGAAGGCAAAGCCGTGGGATTGAGGCAGCCGGCCCCGGAAACCATGCAAGCGAAGCAGTCCGGTCCGGCAGCGCCGCCCGGAGGCTGATGACGCCGCCCGAAGGCTGCTGATTACTCGGGGTCGATCTCGGTATCGGTCAGGGATGCGGAGGCGGCTTTGCGGCCCGGAGCGGCCGGCATGACCAGCTTCGCGACTTTGCGGATCAGCAGATCCGGCGTGAACGGCTTGGGCAGGAAATCGGCGGAGGAATCCCCCACCTCGTCCTGCACGGAATCATTGGCGGCATATCCGGAGATGTAGAGCACCTTGATGTCCGGGCGCATCAGGCGCAGGCAGGAAGCCAGTTCGTTGCCGCTCATGAACGGAGGCATCACCTGATCGGCGATGAGCAGGTGGATGGGCCCTTGCTGCGCGTCGCTCAGGCGCAAGGCCTGGTCCGAATCGTAGGCTTTGAGGATGGTATAGCCCTGGGTTTCCAAGGTGGCCTCCACCAAGGCGCGGACGGACACATCGTCATCGACCAGGAGGATGGTGATGCCCGGGGCTTTCGCCCCGGAGCTTGCGGTTCCAGGCGCGGGGCGATCGGGATTGAAAGGGCTCATTCCGATCAAGCCTTGAAGCGTTCGAGCTTTTGCATGCGGGACGGATGCCGCAGCCGCTTAAGCGCTTTTTCCTTGATCTGGCGCACGCGCTCCCGGGTCAGGTTGAACCGTTGGGCGATTTCCTCGAGGGTGTATGTGGTCTCCAGCCCGATACCGTAGTACAGGCGGACCACTTTCTCCTCCCGATCGTCCAGGCTGCTCAGAATGTCCTTCATCTCCTCCCGGAGGGAGAAGGCCGTGGTGCTCTTGTCCGGGCTTTCGACATTGTGGTCTTCCAGCACGTCTTCGAGCCGTCCGTCCTCTCCGTCCTTGACGGGGGCGTCCAGCGACATCGGGGACGCGCTGAGCTGGAGGCTTTCGTGGATCTCGTTGATCCCCACGCCCATTTCCTCGGCCAATTCGGATACGGTGGGCGCGCGGCCCAGTTTCTGTTCCAGCTTGACGCTGGTCTTGCCCATCTTGTGGATGGTTCCCACCCGGCTGGGCGGGATGTTGATCACCCGCGATTGATCGGCCAGGGACGAGAGGATGGCCTGACGGATCCACCAGACCGCGTAGGAGATGAACTTGAAGTTCATGGTCTCATCGAAACGCTTGGCGGCCCGGATGAGCCCGAGGTTGCCTTCGTTGATCAAATCGCCGAGCGGCAGGCCCTGGTATTGGTAATTGCGGCACACGGCCACCACGAACTTAAGGTTGGCCTGGACCAATGTGTTCAGGGCTTCCTTATCCCCCGTGCGGATGCGACGCGCCAATTCGGCTTCCTGTTGCAAACTCAGATTCGTGTTCTGGCTGATCTCCCGGAGGTAGGCCGCCAAGCCGGAATCGTCGCCCAGGAATTTCAGGGAGCGATCGGAGGCTTTGATCTTTTCCTTTTTCACCGGGGCCTGGCGCTTCTTCACGCCAAGACCGTTTCCGGACGCGCCGCCCGGGATGCCTTCCGCTTCGGGCATCGTCGATTCCTCACGGGAGGAATCGCGCTGGTCCATTGAGGTGTTGAGCTCGCTCAAAATGGTCTCCTCGTTAAGGGTCCTGAGGTCATGGATAATAAATTCCCTTTTCGGTTTGCGCCCGGCAAGGAATGTTTACGGTTTTTCAGGCCAAAAGAGGTTCGGCCGGGGAAACCGGCGATGAAAACGGGGCGTTTGCCGGTGATTTCGTCGGAATCTTTTCCATCGATCGGATTTGCAACGGGAAATTCCGGCTACTCCCCCTGGCCCGGATTTGCTAGGCAAGGGGGAGTCACGGGGAGGAAAGCTCAGGGCAAGGCGATTGGAATCGGACGCGCTCCGGCTTGGCCCGCGGGGCCCATCGGCTGGACCAGGAAAATCCCGGCGGCCAAAGGGCGGCCGGAGGCATCCTTGCGATCCCAGCTGGCCGCGCCGTTCTCCAGACTCAGGGAACGGACGGTCCTCCCGGAAGGTTCGAATACGCGCAAGGTCCCGGTCCGCAGCGGGCTTTGGAACAGGATGAGGCCGTCTCCGCCCAGGGTCATGGAGAGGGCCGCTTCACGAGGCTGTGCGTGCTGCAATGCCGTCCCCGACCCCACGAAAGGATCGCCGGGACGGATGGGAATGGTGTCCGACATGGCGCGCGTCCCGTGGAATACCTGGGTGATCTCGCTGGCCAGGCGCAGGTACCAGTCCGCCGGCAGATCCAGGCCGTCCGCATCCAGGGTCAGCCAGAACCCCTTGTCCGGGGCGTCCGAGCGCTTGGGCGCCACTTTGAACATGGCCGTGCCTTCGTCCACCTCGTCGAACATGGCGATCTTCAGGCCTTGGGCCCCGGCCGCCTTGGCATTCATGGCCTGGCGCCAGAGGAACTTCCCCCCGCGGCGCGGGATCTGGTTGGGCGGTCCCGCGTTCAGGTTCTTCCAGGAGAAGCCGGGGAAAGCCACGGGCAGGTAGAAGTTGCCGTTGAGCTTGGTCTCGGCCACATCGGGGACGATGGCGGTCTTCTTCCAGTTGTCCACGCCGGCATCGTCGCCATAGCGGCCCACCGCCCAGGGCTGGATGGCGTCCATGGATTTGTAGACCGCCTTCCAGGCGGGATCGGTGCGGGCGTCCTGGTTGAGCGGACGCCACCAGGACGGCGTGCCGCCCATGTAGTAGGCGCGGTACTGCGCGGCGGCTCCGGTCTTGAACCAGGAGATGAACGAGGCCGCGGCGGCGGGATCCGCGGGCGGATGGTTGTCGGTGAAGCCGATGCCCCAAATGGAGACCACGGGCTTGCCGCCTTCGTGGAGGTAACCTGGCTGCGACGTGATCTTCAACTGGTCGACCAGGTACATCCAGTCGTTCTTGATGGCGTCCGCGAAGCCCGCGTCCGAGGCCCCGGAAACATCGTACTCGATGGCGAAGGCGCGGCCGTAGAGGGCGGCCGATTTCATGATGTTCTTGAGGACCACGTCCCCGCTGGCGCGCTTGCCGCTCGCCTCGCCCACGAAGCGCTGTACGTAGACGCCGTCCAGGCCGTACTCCTGCATCCAGCGGAAATGCGCGTCCACGATGGCCGGGGTCTTGGCGGTGAAGAGATAAGCCTGCTTGGTTCCGATCTTGAAATCGCCGGCCGGGCACAGGTCCGTAGTCTTGAATTCGCGCAGGTCCGGATACAGATCCACGGTAAGGGTTCCCTCCGCCGGCGTGCCGCGGGACCAATGGGTCCAGCCTCCGGATCCGGCCATGGGGCAATCGAACCAACCCTGGTATCCGAAGAGGACTTTGTCTTTGATGGTAGTGGCGTCCACCGCGGCGCCGGATGAAATCCCCGAGCCCACGGAAGCGAATACAAGCGCGACGAGCGCGGACCGGACTGCGCCGGCCGCGGCGTTCCGCATCCGGTTGGATTTCTCGAGCATCTGATGTTCCCCCTAATCGACCCGGTAGCAATATCTGCTACTCTAGGGTAAAGCCGGGAACGCTCTTTTGCACTAAAAATCTTGGTCAAAAAAACGCCAAAACGGAGGGAATCGTAACCGATTCCCGGTTACGCTCCGCTTGCATTTTGGAAGTTTGCGGGGCCTATCGGAAGGGCGTCAGCGGGAAGGCCCGGCGACGAACTCCCGGCGGACGACGCCGTCGGATTCCACGGTCAGCGAGGCGACGCCGCCCGCGGGAATCCGTCCCAGGGAATAGGCGCCCCCGCCGGAGAAAACGCGGGTGGCCAAGGCCCGGCCGCGCATGTCGGAAACCGTGATCTTCATCCTGTCCTTGCGGGAAGTGAGCAGGCGCAATTCGCCGCCGGCGAAGGAAACGGAATAGGCATGCGGATCGGAGGCGAAGAGTTCCCGGGCCGACTTGGGAGCGACGGCCGCGGTGGTGAAGTCCGGCGTGAACCAGGCATCCGCGTCCAAACCGCCCTTGGCGATCAAGGAGCCGGAGGCGTCCGCGGCCGGCTTGATCCAGACTCCCGTCTTCTTGGATTGCAGGGCGAAATTTTCGCCTTGCCGGGAAATGCGGAAGATCTCCCAGGTGCCGATGTAATCGTCCATGGGATACAGCAGGCTGTCCGAATAGACGCTCATGTATTTCCCCGAGGCCGCGTCCTTGAGGACCACTTCATTGTTTCCCAGATCGATCAGCACCAGGGATTGGGGGGACTGACTGCAGGCCGCCAGGGAGATCGCGTTGCCCTTGGCGCCCTTGTCCAGGCAGACGAAGGTGTTCTTGGAAATGGACTTGAGCTTCAGGGTGGCCTGGGTCCCCATTTGTATCGGTTCCGGGCGGGAACGTATCCCCTGCTCCACGAAAGCCTGGCGCAGCACCTTGCAGGGCCCGATGCCGCGTTCCTTGGAAGGTTCCAGGCTGGTGCCCTCGAACCATTCGTTCCAACTGGTCACCATATAGATCCGGTTCAAGCTGTCGCCGGCGGGGGCCCATTGCGGCAGGGCTTTGATATCCTTGATGATGTCCTTGAATTGCGCGTCGGAGCCGGGCAGGGGCGGATGCCCGGGCCGGAAGTCCTGGTAGTAGGGCATGATAGGCGGATGGAATACGGTTTTCTCCGCCCACTTCTGGTAGTAGGGCATGCCCACGCGGCGCTGGTAGGCGATGGCGGAATCCCCCGGCACCAACAGTCCGGCCTCGTACGAATTGTAGGAGACGTAGGAATCGAACACGCTGAAGCGGTTGCGGATGCCGTTGCGGGCCGTGAGCGGATCGGACTGCGCGCCGATGAAAGCCTCGTCCGCCATCAGGTAGACGGGCCCGACATGGGCCTTGAGGCTGTCGATATGCTGGCTGCCGAAGTTCTTGAAGGTGCGGGTCACGTACACCAGGACCACCGGCTTGCCGTCCACCTTGAGATAGGAAGGATCGCTCCAGAAATTATCCTTGAAGTACTGGAACATCTCGATCCATGCCGCCCTCACCGCGGCCGAGTCGAAATCCACGATGCCGTCGCGCTTGCCGTCCAAGGTGTCCAATTCGCCCAGCGGCTCCACCACCATGGCGAACTTCATCTTGTTCTTGTTGGGCGCTTTCATGAACCCGGTCTTCAGGTACGTGTCGGTTACGTCCGTCTTCTTCCACCAGGACATGAAGAACACGTCGATGCCGTAGTACGCGGCGGTGTCGATGTGCTGGATCACCACGGGCATGCTGTCGCTCTGGTAGAGGCCCAGGGTGGGCGTCAGTTGCGTGGCCAGATCCTTCCACTTGCCGGGGAAGTACCAGTTGTAATAGTACGCGCCGACCAGATCCTTGCGCTGGGGCACGGTGGGAACGGCAAAGAGGGGGACGCTCAATAGGGAGAGCAGGACTCCCAGTCGCAGGGTGTTACGCATGATTCTCTTCCTTCTTATCGGGCCGCCGGCGTCTCTTGCCGGGGTCCGTGGTTTGCCAGGCCGTCACCCCCGGCCTTGCGGGATATCATCGGTTTCCGGCCCGCCGCGTCGCGGAGGCCGTCCTTGGATTCGAAATAGCTGCGCGGAAGGCGGATGCCCGCTTCCGCGACCGCGGACCGGACGCCTTCGGGGCGCAGGGGCGCGCCCCCGAGGGCCACCGGCTGGCCGTACCAGACCTTGGCGGTGTTGATGAACGCGGTGGGCAGCAGGAACACGTACTTGTTCGGGAACTTCCGGTTCAGGGAATCGGCCACCGCCTTCAGCTTGGCGTATCCCGTAGGGCCGAAATCGGGAGTGATGACCTTCTCCGCCCGGAACTCGGGAGCGGCGGGATTGGCGGCGACGCCGGCCAGATCCAGATAGACGCTGTCCGCGTTGCGGCGCTCCTTGATGTATTCGTTGAAGAGCGCCACGCCGTTCTGGAACAGCGGCTTGGTGAAAGGCTGGCCGTAGTTGTGGAACAGGCCTTCCAGGCCGCAGGATTTGGTATAAGCGTCGTAGGCGGGAGTGGGATAGGTGGTCCACCAGATGCTGCCCGCGTGGAAGCCCGCGTCCGCGAGCCATTTCTTGTTGAGGTCCAGCCAGGCGGGATACATGCCGGCGTTGAAGAATACCGTGTAGATGAACTGGAAACCGCAGGGACCGGAAATCAGTTCGTCGTTAGGGGTCTTGTTGGCGTAGTAATAGTCCAGCAGCACGGGATTCAGTTCCTGCAGCCCGGGGTTCAGCGCCGTGCCCACGGGGATGCTGCCGCGCGCCGGATCCTTCCACACCGAATAGATGCCGTTCTGATCGAACTGGACGTTGTCTCCGTCGCTCCACAGGAAGCATACGTAGACCTTTCCCTTTTCCGCGATGATGGCCGGCCGGGTGGGTTGGGTGAAGGTCTTGTTGGGGAAGCTGGCCCAGAAGCTGCCGTTGGCGTAATAGTCGCTCGCCACATAGCCGATGCCGAACTTGTTGGCGACCTTGTTGGCGTGGTCCTCCACGTTGGCGTAGCCCATCAGGGACGCGCCCACGGCGTACTTGCCGGAAGAGAGGATCTTCTCGACTTCGAGGGAATCGGGGCCGGGGTTGAAGTCCAGCCAGAACACGAAGCCCTTGGCGGCGGAAGCGTAGTCGAACAAAGGGATGCCGCGATCGTACTTGATGACGAAGACGGATTTGTTCGTGCACCCGGGCATCAGGTTCTGCAGGGCGTAATCGTAGGCGGGGATGCGCCCGGTCCAGCGATCGCGGTAATCGTCCACAGTCCCGTTCCAGGCGGGGACGCTCTTCTTCAGGGAATCCCGTAACGCGGGGGTTACGGGCACTCCGCCCTGCTGGGCCGCCGCCATCATGGCCAGGTAGAAGGACCAGTCCTTCTTGGGATCGTAGAGGATCATCTTCTGGACCCGCGACGAATATTTGACGAACAGGGTGAGCAGGCCCGTCAGGGAATCCCCCGGCACCGGGGTAACCATCTCATACGGCTTCTTGCTGATGATCAACTGTTCCAGATCATGGTCGCGCGAGATTACGTAGGCCTCGGCGGAGGTCTGGTTGATCATGCCGGCCAGGCACAGGGCCGCGATGCGGGCGTCCGTGCCGTCCGGGCGGCTATCGAAAACGTATGCTTTGGGAGCCTCCGGCATTTTCGCGAACAGGCCGCTGGCGGACCATCCCTGATGCAGGCCCAAAGCGCAAAATATGGCAACGACTTTTTTCACGAGGGGCTCCCCACAGCCTGAGTGATACTGAAACTAACTTGAGAGGGTGTAAGGATAAATATGAATGGCGTTATCCGTTTGTATAAAAAGCGTCTTTCCCTTGTAGGAAATCCGCGATCATGGGTCGGAGCATCCCAAGCAACCCTATTCTCACCGTAAATCCGTGTTTACAAAGGGGTTTTCCGGCATTGCCGGCATCCGGGCGTAATCAAGATTCGTTCTCTCTGCAGAGAACGCGCGCCCCGGCCGATACGCGCTAGGGTTGGGCCAGGCGTCCGGCCAAGCGGAGGAGTTCCGTTTCCGCGCGTTTGCTTTCAAATTGCGCGGAAACCAGGCGGGTTTCCGCCGACACGAAATTTTCTTGTGCATCGCGTAACTCAAGCGATGCTATGGTTCCCAATCGTAACCGTTCCATGGCGATGCCCACGTTTTCCCGGGCCAGGGCCAGGTTGGATGTTTCCAAAGCCAGCACCTCCAGGCTCGCCACATAGGCCCCATGGGCCTCCGACAGGGACGAACCCACTTCATCCCTGACCTCGTCCAGTTCCAGCCTGGTCCTGGCCACGGAGCGCCGGGCATTGCGATAGTCCGCGGGAAGGGTGAGGCCGTCGAACAGATTCATTTTCACGTTCACGCCATAGCTCAGTCCCAGCGCCTCGTTGGAAGCGAAGATGCCGGCCTGGGATTCCGCCAGGGAATAGTTGTAGCCCAGGGACAATCCCACTTGCGGCAAGAGATGGCCCACGTATTCGCGCAACCCGGCGGAAGCGACCCGCATGGCCAGGTCGGCCTGTTTAATCTCCGGCGATTGCGCCAGGGCGGCCTCGCGGAGGCCTTCGTACGGGGGCGGCGGGCCCAGGCGGATGGAGTCGTCCGCGGCGAACGAGGTGGAATCGTCCCGCGCCAGCAGGCGGTTGAGGTTGCGCTTGACGTTGGCCACGGTCAGCGCCTGGCCCAGGCGCGCGGACAGATCTTTGTTCAGATCCAATTGGGATTGCAGCAGCTCCAGCTTGGACACCCCGCCGAACCGGTACTTTCCCTCGGTGATCTTGACCCGCTCCTTGGACAGGGACACCGCGGAGTCGAAGGCGGCGAGCACGGTACCCTGGCGCACCACGTCCACGTAGGCGAGGATGACCAGGGACGCCACGTTCTGGCGAGCCTCCTCCTTACGTTCCTCGACCAAGGCGGCGGTGGAAGCCAGGCGGTCATGGGCGGCGAAGGATGCGAGGCCGTCGAAGACGGTCCAGGTGCCGTTCACGCCCGCGAGTTTGCTGGTGGTCTCCGCCCCGTTCTTGGTTTCCGAAGCGCCGCCGACGCGTTGCTGGCGGGTATCGTTGACGCTTTTGACGTAGGAAGCGCTGGCGTCCACCTGCGGCAGGATGCCGGCGCGGCCCCAAGAAACGGACTCGCGGGCGGAACGGGCCTCGAGCACGGCGATGCGGTAGGTCCGGTTGGAGTCCAGGGCCAGGGAGAGAGCCTGATCGAGGGTCAGATTGGGTTGGGCCGATGAGAGAGAAGGCAAAGCGCAAAGCGCAAAATTCAAAATGCAAATTGGAAGAAGCCGCTTTCCCATCAATGTCCACCCCGGCTTTCCACCGGTTGCTTCATCGTCTCGAACCCGTTCACGTCTTCCTCTTCCCGCGGCAACTCGCCCCGCTTGGCCAGGTAACCGTACATGGCCGGCACTACGTACAAGGTGAGCACCAGGGAAAAAAGCAATCCCCCCACCACGGCGATGCCCATGGGCATCCGGCTCTTGGATCCGGCTCCCAGCGCCAAGGCGATGGGCAGCGTCCCCAGCACCGTGGCCAGGCTGGTCATCACGATGGGGCGGAAGCGCGATGCGGCCGCGTCCTGGACGGCGTCCAGCAGATTGAGTCCCTGATGGCGCCGCTGGTTGGCGAACTCGACGATGAGGATGCCGTTCTTGGTCACCAGGCCGATGAGCATGATGATCCCGATCTCGCTGAAGATGTTGAGGGTCTGGTTGAAATACCACAGCGCCATCATGGCTCCGCACAGAGCCAGGGGCACCGTGAACATGACGATGAACGGATCGCGGTAGCTTTCGAACTGGGCCGCCAGCACCAGATACACCAGCACCAGGGCCAGGATGGCCGCGAACGCCAGGCCTCCGGACGCTTCTTCCTGATCGCGGGCCGGGCCCGCCAACGCGGTCACGAAACTCGGGTCCAGCACCTTGGCCGCCACGCCCTTCATGGCTATGATGCCGTCGCCCAGGGTCATACCGGGCGCCAGGCCCGCCGAGACCGTAGCGGACACGTAACGGTTGTAGCGGAACAGCTGGGGCGGGTTGATCTGCTCGCTGTAGGTGACCAGGTTGTCCAGGCTCACCGGCTCGCCCCGGTTGTTCTTCACCTGGATGTTCTTCAAATCGCCCGGCTCCCTGCGGAACTGCTTGTCCACCTGGCCGATGACCTGGTATTGGCGGCCGTCCTTGATGAAATAGTCGAAGCGGAGGCCGCTGAAGGCCAACTGCAGGGCCGTGGCCACGTCCCGCACGGATACGCCGAGGCTGCGCATGCGCTCCCGATCGATGTCCACCCGCAACTCGGGCTTGTTGAGCTTCAGATTCTCGTCCACCACGGAAAAGGTGGGGTTGGCGCGGGCTTCTTCCACGAATTTCGGCAACACCTCTTTCAGCTTTTCAAAGGTAGGGGCCTGGATGATGATCTGCACCGGCAGGCCGTTGCGCGCGCCCACCTGGATGGTCTGATCGAAGGTGGCGTTCACCCGCGCCCCGGTGATTCCCTTCACCTTGGCCAGGGCCGCGTTCATGATCTCCATCTGCGAGCGTTTGCGCTTTTCCGGGTCCACCAGGTACATGCGGATGAATCCGGCGTTGACGGCGGTGCCGGAAAAACCGGGCGCGGTCACCGACAGCAGGATGTCCTGTTCCGGGACCGCATCGCCCACCGCCTTGATCATCTTGTCCACGTAATTGTCCATGTATTGGAAGGTGGTGCCTTCCTGGGCGGTGGCGTTGATCATGAACATGCCGCGGTCCTCGACCGGGGCCAATTCCTGTTTCACGTTCAGGAAGAACCAGGCGCCGAAGCCCGCGGAAGCGGCCACGATGACGAGCGCCACCCAGCGATGCCTCATGAAGCCTTCCAGGCTGGAGCGGTATCCGTCCTGCAGGCTGCGGAAGAAAGGCTCGCTGAAGTCGTAGAAACGGCTGTGGCGCGCGTGCGCCTTGACGATGCGGGTGGTCATCATGGGAGTCAGGGAGAGGGAGACGAAGGCGGAGATGAAGACCGAGCCTGCCACCACCACGCCGAACTCGCGGAACAGGCGGCCCGTGAACCCCTGCAGGAATATGATGGGCAGGAAGACCACGCCCAGCACCAGGGTGGTCGACACCACGGCGAAGAAGATTTCCGCCGCTCCTTTGCGGCCCGCTTCCACCGGGTCCATGCCCTTTTCGATCTTGGCATAGATGTTCTCCAGCACCACGATGGCGTCATCCACCACCAGGCCGATGGCCAACACGATGCCCAGCAGGGTCAGCACGTTGATTGTGAAGCCCGCCAGCCACATCACGAAGAAGGTGCCGATCAGGGACACGGGAATCGCTATTACGGGAATGATCGTGGTGCGCCAATCGCGCAGGAACAGGAAGATGATCAAAAGCACCAGACCGAAGGCGATGAATACGGTTTCCTGCACTTCGAGGATGGACTTCTGGATGAAGGTCGTGCTGTCGAAGCCGAGCTTGATGATCACGTCCTTGGGCATGTCCTCCTGGACGCGCTTGAACCGCTTGTGGAACTCCTTGGCGATGGCCAGATTGTTGGCCCCCGGCTGGGCCGTCAGCGCCAGGCCGATCATGGGCACGCCGTTCTTCTTCAGGATGGTCCGCTCGTTCTCGGCGCCCAGGACGGCGCGGCCTATGTCGCGGAAGCGCACCACCCGGTCTCCTTCCGCCCGGATGATGAGGTTGTTGAAGTCATCCTTGGTCTCCAGCAGACCCATGGTCCGCACGTTGAGCTCCGTTTCCGCCCCCTCGATACGGCCCGAGGGAAGCTCCACGTTTTCGGAATTGAGGGCGTTGCGCACGTCCAGCACGGTCAGGGAGTAGGCGGCCAGCTTCTTGGGATCCATCAAAAGGCGCATCGCGTATTTCTTTTCGCCCCAGATGCGCACTTCGGCCACGCCCGGGATGGTCTGGAAACGTTCCTTGAGATGCGTCCCGATGGCGGTCACTTCCAGGATGTCCCGGGTGTCGCTCTGCACCGTGGCCATGATGATGGGGAAGGAATTGGCGTCCGCTTTGGCCACCGTGGGCGGATCCGCGTCCACGGGCAGGCTCTTGATGACCCGGGATACGCGATCGCGCACGTCATTGGAAGCAGCTTCCAGATCGACGCCGAGATCGAACTCCACCGTGATGCTGCTCTGCTCCTCGCGGCTCACGGAAGTGATGGAGCGGATCCCCGAAATGCCGTTGATCGACTCCTCGATGATTTCCGTGATCTGGGCTTCCACGATGTCCGCGCTGGCGCCGCGATAGGAGGTGGAAACGGTGATGGTGGGCGGATCCACGGCCGGGAATTCGCGCACGCCCAGATAGGAATACCCGATCAGGCCGAAGACGATGATGAGGATGGAAAGCACGGTGGCCAGGACGGGACGCTTGATGCTGACGGAAGACAGGCTCATGATGGAATTCCCTTAATCGACGCGGGACAGGGTGACCGCGGAGCCGGGGCGGATCTGGACCACGCCGGAAGTGATGACGGTATCCCCGGCGGCCAGGCCTCCGGTGATTTGCACGGTGGAATCGGTGCGCAAGCCGGCCTGCACGGGGCGGGGCATGGCTTTTCCGGCCTTGAAAAGGAAAACCTTGGTGCCGTTCGCATCCGCGGAAAGCGCCTGGGACGGCACCACCAGGGCAGCGGCCACCGTCTGGAAAGGCATCTCGATGGTGGCGAAGGCGCCCGGGAGGATGGCGCCGGCGGGATTGGGGCACAGGGCGCGCAGGCGCAGGGTGCGGCTCTCCGGATCGATGCGCGGATCCACCGCGTAGACCTTGCCCTGATGGCGCGTATCCGCTCCCTGGACCGTGAAGTTCACGGCCTGGCCCGCTTTGACGTAACCGGCGTATTTCCCCGGCACCGTGAAGTCCACTTTCACGGGATCGATTTCCTGCAGGGTCGTGATCAGGGTGGCGGGGCTGACGAATCCGCCCTCGCTGATCTGCTTCAATCCCACCACGCCGCCGAAGGGAGCGCGCAGTTCCGTCTTGTCCAATTGCGCGCGCAGCAGCTGCGATTCCGCTTTGGCCAGGTTCAGTTCGTTCAGGGACTGATCGTAATCCTTCTGGGACACCGCCTCGATCTTGAGCTGCATGCGCATGCGGTATTCATTGTCTTCGGCGAGTTTGCGGCGGGATTGCGCCTGGAGGGAAGTGGCCTGCAGTTCGGCATCCTCGATCTTGACGAGCAGATCGCCTTTCTTGACGCGGGACCCTTCCTTGAATGCGATGCGTCTGATCTTGCCCTGGATTTCGCTGCGGATCTCCACTTCTTCATTGGCCATCACGTTGCCGGAGCTGGTGATGCTGTTGTCGAGGCGTTGCGGCTGGAGTATCCTGGCCGTTACCGGGACCGCGGGAACGCCCGGTCCTGCGGAGCCTGGAGCGCCAGGGCCTTTGGCCTCACCCGCAATCGCCGGACCCGCGCCCGATGCGCCCGCGCCGGACGGCGCGCCTGCGCCGGACGGAGCTGGCGCCTTGACCGCGGCTCCCGGAGGCCCCCCGACGGCCGAATCCGCTTTCCTAGGCTTGAAAATCACGAGCAACCCTACCGCGACGATGGCGACCAAAACGATGAAAATACGACCGGACGGTTTGGACAAGGGAGAGCTCCTTCTGGAAATCCGAGAAATCAGAGGCTGTAAATTAGCAATGTGCGGAGAGGGGAGGAAGTTCAGCGCGTGTTGTGGCTTGCTTTGCATTCATGCGTCACGGGATATTTGTGCCGGTTACTGGCGGGTTCCTGTCCTACAAAGCGAGAATGGTTCGACACGCGGCAAGCCGCCAAGGTTCCAGGAACCATTGAATTCCGGTTTTACTAGTGGCAATGGTCCGGGACCGCGGTTCCGGATACGGCGGCGGATTGGCGCGCACGGTAAGAGAAAGGACAAAAAAAATCCGGACCGGCCTTGCGCGTCCGGAAAGCGTTCAGAAACCCGACGCTTTCCGATACGGTACCTTTCACCCGGATTCTCCTCCCGGAGGGCGGATTGGCCGTATTGGGCGCGCAATCGCCAGGGCCCGGATTCGGCTTCCGCGAGTTGTTGCAGGCGTTCCCATAATAATTTTTTTCACTCTCAGTAGTGGCCATTCCCGGCCCGAAAGCGGGATGCCGCGGAGGGGGAACGGTTTTGCGCATTGCGACTTCACTCAACGTCATTCTCGCCGTCGCCTTCGCGGGCGAGGCCGCGGCCGCAAAAAGCGTCCGCCACCCCGCCACGCCGCCGGTTTTCTCCGCCCAAGGCCCCCGCTCCCTCACCATCCTGGATCCCGTGAACCTGGCCAGCGGCCTCCCGGATCCCGAATCCGGAGGCATGTTGCGCCGCGCCCTGTCCCAGAATCCCCATTGGCGGGTGACGTCGGGCGACAGCACCGGCCGCATGCTCCGTGAGCTGGGGTTGGACCCGGACCTCCCCTGCACGGAATTCCAATGCGCCTTCGACGCCGGGAATGCGTTGCAAACCGAATTCGTATTGTTCGGGACCACCACCGAGCTGCCGGACCTGCACGCCTTCACCCTGGACCTGGTGCATGTGCCCACCTCCCAGGTGATCTGGTCGCGCGTGGGCGAGCTCCCCAAACGCTACGGATCCGCCGGGAAGGAGAACCGCAAAGGTTACGTCCTGGAAGGATCCCTGCAATTCGCCGTGGCCGATCTGGATCCGGCGTCCCTGGATTTGAAGAAGCGGCCCACCCTGGGACTGCTTGGGGTCATGGACGCGGGGCAGTCCACGCCTTACTCCCGCGTCGCCCTGCACCGCGCCCTCTCGCACGCCTACGCATCCCGGGCCTATGATCTGCTGGGCCCCGCGGAACTCGACGAACTGATGGCGGCCCTGGATATCCGCGGGGGGACCGGAACCCCCGCAGCTTCCGCCGACGCGGCCACCGGTCCCGCGGGGGAAGCCGGCGCAGGGGGGACAGGTAACCTGGAAGGTACCCAGGTCCGGGGCCGGGAGGACATGCTCTCGCTGGGGACCAAGATGGGAGTGCGCTATCTGCTCTGGACCAAGATCGTTCCGGACGGACCCGAGTTCAAGATGGACGTGGCTTTGTACGACGTGGCGGGCCGCAAAACCCTCCGCCATTGGCCGTCCAGGGAAACCGGCGATTTCGAAGCCCTGCTGGGGGTGGAAGACCGCTTCCTGACCGTGCTGGGCAATGGCGCGCCCATGGCGGACCCCCGGCCCGCGGCCCCGCGCTCCGCGTTCAAGACCTTCGGAAAAGTCACGACCGTCACCCTGGCCGCCGTCGCGGCCGGAGCCTTGGGCTACCTGGCGTACGAGTATAAGCAGAACGCGGACTCCGAATACCGCCGGTTCCGGGGAGCGCAATCGCAAAGCGAGGCCGCCGCCGCCCGGGAAAACGTGATGCGGCGGGATACGCAGGCGCGCCACTATGGGTTGCTGGGCGGGTTCAGCCTGGCTTTGGGGGTGGCGGTATGGGCATTCTGATCCTGATCCTGCTCGTCCTCTGCGGTTGTTCGCGGAATTTCGACAGCCCTTATCTGCCCGATTCGCCCGACTACGCCGGCAATGCCTGGACGTTGGACGGGGACGGGGACGGCGTGGCGGACAGCGTGGAAAAATACGCGCCGGGCTGCACGCAGGGAGCGGAAACCTGCCTGGCCCTGGCCCGGAACCAATACCAGGTGGCCTTGGGCAAGCCTCCGAGCGATACCGGCAAATCCGATCCCATACCCGTGGAATCCATCACCGCCCCCGATCTGCGGCTCTCGGTGGGAGAAACCAGACCGGCCCAGGTGCAATTGCTGCCCGCCAACGCCACCTCCCGCAACTATGAACTGAGCAGCCAGAACGGCAACGTGGCCGTGGTCCGGCCGGGAGGCATTTACGCCGCGGGCGAAGGAAGCACGGATATCATCGTCCATGCATTGGACGGAAGCGACAAGCTGGGACGGTTTAAGGTCACCGTGGTGGCCGCAGTCCGGAAAATCACGGCCAGGAACCTGATCCTCAGCGTCGGTTCCGGGGCCGCCGCTCCGGACCTTACCATTACCCCGCCGGAAGCCGCCGGCGCGGATTTTTTTTTGACCGGAGGTGACCCGGTCGTCGCCGTGGTCACGGCGGATCTCAAGCATATCGAACCCACCGGACCCGGCAACACCTCCTTCAAGGTCCGGCTTCCCGACAACTCCGGGGTAACCGCCGTATTCACGGTCACCGTCAAACCATCCACCGTAAGCGTGGAGTCCGTGCGCGCGGAGGACATGGAGTTTTCCCTCATCAATCTGCTCGATCCGCTACGCAAGCAACCCGTCCTCACCTGGGTCCCGGCCAACGCAACGGATCAACGGTATACCCTTGTGAGCGACAACCCGCATATCGCCAGGATCGTCGGGGACTCCGTGGAGGCCGGCTTTACGGGGCAGACGCGGGTGACTTTGACCACGGTGGACGGGGGGCGCACGACGTCCTTCCAGGTCACCGTGGGCCTGGTGGATCTTTGCAACGGAAAATGCAAAGACAAAGAGAAAGGCAAGGACTAGGATTCGGGAGAGGCTGAAACCGCGGCCCGTCCGGCCTCTTATCGGATCGCTTCCTTTCGCAGCCCTCTGCCGCGCCATAGATAATAGATGACCGGATAAACCGCCAGCTCCATCAGCACCGACGTCAGCACCCCGCCCACCATGGGAGCGGCAATCCGCTTCATCACGTCCGACCCGGTTCCATGGCTCCACATGATGGGAATCAACCCGGCCAGGATCACCGAGGCGGTCATGATCTTGGGACGCACCCTCTGCACGGCGCCCAAATCGATGGCACGTCTGAGATCCCCGATGGTATTCATCATCCCGCCGGCCTTCGCCGTTTCATAAGCCCGCTCCAGATAGAGCAGCATCACCACCCCGGTTTCCGCATCCAGGCCCGCCAATGCGATCAGACCCACCCAGACCGCCAGGCTCATGTTGAATCCCAGAAAATACAGGTACCAGATGGCCCCGATCAGGGAAAAGGGGACGGCCAGAAGGACGATGGCGGTCTTGACCAGGGATTTGGTGTTGAGGAACAGGATGATCATGATGATGAAAAGCGTGAGAGGAATGACCAGCATCAGGCGCTTCTGGGCGCGCTGCATGAATTCGAACTCGCCGCTCCAGACCAGGTTGTATCCGGAGGGGAGTTTCAGATCCCGGGAAATGACCTTCTGGGCGTCCTTGATATAGGTGCCGATGTCGATGCCGCGCATGTCCACGAACACCCAGGCATTGGGGCGCGTGCCCTCGCTGCGGATGACCATGGGGCCGCGGGAAGGGATAAGTTCCGCCACCTGGCCCAAAGGCACCTGCTGCCCCGTGGGAGTGGGGATCAGCACCCGCTTCAGGTCTTCGAGGTTGTCCCGCAACTCGCGGCTGTACCGCAGGCTCACGGAATACCTTTCCAGACCCTCGACGGTGGTGGTCACCGTCATTCCGCCCATGGCGGTCTGGATTACGTTCTGGACGTCTTCTATGTTGATGCCGTAGCGGGCCGCTTCCACGCGATTGATGTTCACGTCGAGGTAATTGCCGCCCACGGCGCGTTCGGCGAAGGCGGAGGAGGTATGCGGGACTTTCCGCATCAGGGCCTCCACTTCTTGGCCGATTTTCTGCAGGGTGTCCAGATTGGGGCCGGAGATTTTGATGCCCACGGGCGTCTTGATGCCGGTGGACAACATGTCGGTGCGGTTCTTGATCGGCATGGTCCAGGAGTTGGTAAGCCCTGGGAATTTCAGCGCCGCGTCCATTTCCACGATGAGCTTGTCCGGCGTCATGCCGGGACGCCATTGCTTTTCCGGTTTCAGGCGGATGGTGGTTTCCACCATGTCCAGGCCGGCCGGATCGGTCGCCGTCTCCGCGCGGCCGATTTTCCCGAACACCTGCTCCACCTCCGGGAAGGTCTTGATGATCTTGTCCGTCTGCTGGAGGATTTCCTTGGACTTGGTCACGGAAATCCCGGGAAGGGAGGTCGGCATGTACAGCAGATCCCCTTCGAAGAGAGAGGGCATGAATTCCGATCCCAGCCTGGAAAACGGAATGACCGTAGCCAGGACCAAAAGCAAAGCCGCAGCGAGCACGGTCTTGGGAAATTCCAAAACCCAATCGACGACCGGGTGATAGATGCGGATGAGGAACCGGTTGATGGGATTCCTGTGTTCCGGGAGGATTCTCCCCCGGATGAAAAAGCCCATCAGAATGGGCACGATGGTGATGGCCAGGATGGATGAAGCCGCCATGGAGTATGTCTTAGTGAAGGCGAGCGGCCGGAACAGGCGGCCCTCCTGCGCCTCCAGGGTGAATACGGGAATGAATGACACGGTGATGACCAGCAGGGACCAGAACAGGGCGGGACCCACTTCCAGCGAGGCGGCCAGGACGGTTTCCCAATGGTCCTTGCGCTCATGCGCGGGCTTGAGGCTTTCATGCTCCATATGCTTATGGGCGTTTTCAATCAGGATGATGGCCCCGTCCACCATGGCGCCGATGGCGATGGCGATGCCGCCCAAGGACATGATGTTGGCATTGATGCCCTGGAACCGCATGATGAAAAAGGCGATCAGGATGGCGGTGGGCAGGGTGAAAACGGCCACCATGGCGCTGCGGACATGCAGGAGAAAGATGCCGCAGACCACGGCCACGATGAGCATTTCCTCGATGAGCTTGCGGCTCAGGTTGTCCACCGCCCTTTCGATGAGCTGGGAGCGATCATAAGTGGGAACGATTTTCACGTCGGGGGGAAGCCCCGCCTTCAGGACTTCGAGCTTTTTCCTGACGGCGTCTATGACCTGCAGGGCATTCTGGCCATAGCGCATGACGATGATGCCGCCCGCCACTTCGCCCTTCCCATCGAGCTCCGCGATGCCGCGGCGCATCTCCGGCCCGATGTTGATGTCGGCGATGTCCTTCAAGTAGACCGGCGTGCCGGTGGAGGCGTTCATCATCACGGGCAGGCTTCTGATGTCGTCCAGGTTTTTCAGATAGCCCAAACCCCTGATCATGAACTCGGCCTCGCCCATCTCGATGACTTCGCCGCCGGCATCGGAGTTGCCTTTCTTGATGGCCATCTCGACCGTGCCGAGGGGGATGCCGTAGGCCTGGAGTTTCGCCGGATCCACGTTGACCTGGTACTGCTTGACATATCCGCCGACGCTGGCAACCTCGCTCACGCCTTCGATGCCGGCAAGCTGGTATTTCAGATACCAGTCCTGATAGGACCGGAGCTCTTGAAGGGAGCGCCGATCGGAAACCAGAGCGTATTCGTACACCCAGCCGACTCCGCTGGCGTCTGGCCCCAAGGTGGGAACCACCCCTTGCGGCAGCCGCTTCTGCGCCGAGCTCAGATATTCCAGGACCCGGCTGCGGGCCCAGTAGATGTCCGTGCCGTCCTCGAAGATGACGTACACCAGGGAATAGCCGAAGAAGGAATAGCCCCGCACCACCTTGGCCCCCGGCACGGACACCATCGATGTGGTCAAAGGATAGGTGACCTGGTCCTCCACGATGCGCGGAGACTGGCCCTTATGCTCGGTATAAACGATGACCTGCGCGTCGCTCAAGTCCGGCAGGGCATCGATGGGGGTCCTGGACAGGGCATAGGCTCCCAACCCGATGGCAAGGAAGGTCAGGAGCAGGACCAGGATCTTGTTGCGGATGGACCACGTGATGATTTTCTCGAGCATGGCTTACTTTCCCATCCCGGAGTCCATCCTGGTCGCACTGTCTTCCGCCGGAGCGGCCTGGAGCTGCTGGATGGCGGCCTTGAGATTGCTTTCCGAATCGATCAGGAACTGCGAGGAGATGACCAATTTCTCTCCTTCGCGCAAGCCTTCCACCACTTCCACGTAGTCGTCGGCCGCTGCGCCGAGTTTGACTTCCCGCGGCTCGAAATATCCGCCGCCCGTGGCGATGATGGCGATGGTGCGCCGGCCGGACCGGATGATGGCCTGCTCCGGAACGGCCACCACCTTCCGGAGGATCGCGGAATGGATGCGCACGGTCGCGAACATTTCCGGTTTGAGATCCAGGGAAGGCGTATTCGCGACTTCAATGCGCACTTCCGCCGTCTTGGTCTGCTCATCCAGCACCGGCGAAACGAAGGTCACCTTGCCCTTGAAGGGCTTGCCGGGCAGGTAGCTCATCTCCACGTCCGCTTCCGCCCCCGACCTGGCTACGGCCAAATCCCTTTGGTAGATGCTGGCCACCACCCAGACCTTGGAAAGATCGGCGATCTTGTAAAGTTCCATCCCCGGCGTGATGTTCTGGCCCTGAACCACCATTTTTTCCAGGACCACGCCGGAAGCGGGAGACGCGATAGCCAGCGTGTTGCGGGCATGTCCCAGGCTTTCCAGGGTTTTTATCTCAGCAGCGGAAATGCCCCAGTTGAGAAGCCTGCGCCGCGAGCTTTCCACAAGTTCCCGGGAACCGGTTTCTTCCATCCCTCCCATGCCTTTGGCATAGCGGAGGGCTTGCAGATATTCCTCCTGGGTGCTGACCAGATCGGGGCTGTAGAGCTCCAGCAAAGCCTGGCCCTTGGCGACCTTCTGTCCCGTGACGGCCACGTTCAGTTTCTCCGCGTATCCCATTACCCGGGCGTTCACGATGGTAAGTTTGCTTTCGTCCACCTTGACCTTGCCGCTGGTCCGGATTTCGGTCCGCAGGTCCCGCCTTTCCACCAACTCGGTCCTGACGCCCATGTTCTGCACGGTGGTGGGATCGATATGGATCCCGCTCGCACTGTCGTTGGTCGCGACGCCCGCCTTGCCCTTGTCCATGGGCACAAGCTTCATGCCACAGATGGGACAGTTGCCCGGCTTGTCGGAGATGTATTGCGGATGCATGGCGCAGTTGTACATGGTCTTGGCCTCATGCGCATGGCCGTCGGGGGATTGCACGCCGCGTGCATGCGGTGAATGCATAAAGGACCAAAGCCCGGCCGACCCGGCGGCCAGGATGAAGAGAACCAATGGGACGACGATTCCCTTTTTCATTTTCCCGCTCCTTGTAAACTCGATCACCGGCTCACGTCCGTTTATCGGACGTTCGCTCCCTGGGACAATCTGTCCCTGATTTCTTCCAGGCTGAACCCGATGGCCTCCTCCAGCTCGGCTTGGCTGGAGAGAAGCTGCATCAAGGCCATCTCGGTATTTTCCTTGGCCATCAGGCTCATGCGATAGGCGTCCAGCAAAGTCATGAATTCGCTTTTGCCGCCCTGGTAGGCGGAGAGGGTGGATTCAAGCGCCTGCCTGGCCTGCGGCACCAGCACCGCCTTGGAAAGGTGCGCCAGCTCTTTGCTGCTTTGCGCCTTCAGCAAGGCTTGCTGCGCCCGGGCCAGGACCATGTTCCGCATGTCGGCGTATTCCTCCTCGGCCTGGCCCAGATTCGCTTTGCTCTGGACCACGCCCGCTTTGTATTTCGGCAGGGACCACAGGGCCACGGGCACGTTCATGCTCACCGCCACGGACCAGTAGTCCTGCAATTCGCCTCCGTGCGTGCCCGCGGGCATCGCAAGCATGTCCTTGTAGGATCCTCCCACTATGAAGTCCGGCCAGTATTCCTTTCTGGCCATGGCCCCCTCCGCCTCCCGCATCTGAATGGAGGCTTTCATGGCCTTGAGGTCGGGATGCCCGGATTCCAGGATCGGTCGGATTTGATCGAGCGACCAATCCACGTCCGCCGGAACCAGCGAATCGGTTACCGGGATTGCTTGCGCGGTTTTCCGGTCCACCAGGGCATTCAGCATGCCTTCCATGGCCTTGCGGGATTGCACCAGGGTGATGCTGTCGGTTTTCAAATGGGTCAGCTCGGTCTGGGCGCGCAGGATATCCGCCTGGCGGCCCATGCCAACCTCGTATTGCCGGCGGGCGATCTCCAGCAGGCGGTTCATGAGCGCCTGATTCTGGCCGTTGATTTCCATGCGCCGGTCCAGCAGGTAAAGCTCGTAATAATCCGTCTTGACCTCGCGGACCACCCTCCGCTTCAGCGCTTCCAGGCCGGACTCGCTCATTTCCGCGTGCTTGTGCTCGGCCTCGATCCGTGAGGCGGTTTTGCCGGGGAAAGGGAAGGACTGCTGGACTGAGTAGTCGATCTCCATTTGATCTTTGATGGGATTGGGAAAGGACTTCACGGGAGCCTGGTAGAATTCCACGCCCACCTGCGGGGGCTCCAGATACCACGTATGGCCGGGAGAGGAGTGGAGGGATTTCACCTGGAATTCCGCGGCTTTGATGCGCCGGTTGTTTTTCAGGGCCTGCGCCACCAACCCGGGCAGGGAGTCTCCCGCAATCGCCGAAGTCGCCGCAATCGCTGGAATAGCGGCGGTATCCGCCGGTGTTCCTTGCGCCATTTCATGGGCATGGGTCAAAACGATACCCAGCAGGAACGGCAATGCCAGGCAGGCTGCGGGATGGGGATGATTCGGAAACATGTCCTACGTCCTTCGATTTGGAATCCACGAATGCTTGGGGAGGAATGATCGCGACGATTCCCGGGGCCTCCGAATCATCCGGGCCGCATGGAAAAATCCAGGCGCCGGATCGGAAGACCGGGAACGGGAATGCGCAAAACTCCCGGAACGGGAGTCCGCGCGGGGATTCTAAATGAGGAGGCGGAGCGTGGTCAGGTAGACTGGAGGACTGGCTCCGGTCTGGAGGCATTGCGGAACCGGGAAACCCGGCGCATCCAGGGAAACCATGGGAAGCAGCGCGACGACCAGGCCGGTCATGTCCGGCACCGGAACATGTTCGGAAACCATTTGCGGAAAGTTCTGGTTGGAATCCTGGATGCAGCATCCGCTCGGCATCGGGCCGGGCTTGCTTGCATCCTGATTGCCGGCGGAGGTTTTCGCCGGGGGGCAGCAGGAATGGGTCGCGGCCATCCCGGCATGCTTCGTCCAGGAAGATATGATGAACTGCCCCAGGCGATGGTTCACCATGCAGCAGCTGAAAGCCTGGCTGGAGAAAAAGACGGCGATCAAAAGGGAGGCGAAAACACCCCGGTATTGATTCCTGCTAATCCACGACATAGCCATAATATACCATTGGTACCCGGAGGCCGGGCAAGGTTTCAAGATAACCGCGGTCTCCCAAAATGCCAAGGAAGCCAAAATGGCTCCCGTTTACGCTCCGGTTACCCCGTACCCCTCACCCCATATGGGGCGTTGGGCGGAATTTCTTCAGCCTCAGGCTGTTTCCCATCACGAACGCGCTGGACAAGCCCATGGCGGCTCCCGCCAGCACGGGATTCAGGTCCCACCCCAGCGGATGCAGGACGCCCGCGGCCACGGGTATCAGGACGATATTGTACGAGAAAGCCCAGAACAGATTGAGCCGGATGGTGCGCATCACGGCGCGCGCCAAGCCCAGGATGCGGGGCACGCCGCGCAGATCCCCCGACATCAGGACGATGTCCCCGGCCGCGATGGCCACGTCGGAACCGCTCGCCAAGGCCAGCCCCGCGTCGGCCGAGGCGAGGGCGGGCGCATCGTTGATCCCGTCCCCGACGAATGCGATCTTGCCGCCTTCCCCTTCTTTTCCGCCCGCCCGTAACGCGCCGATGACCTCCGCTTTCCCGCCGGGGGGCAGCCCCGCCCGGACATCCCCGATTCCCAGGGATCCGCCCACCGCACGGGCGGTCGCTTCCTGATCCCCGGTCAGGATCAGCAGTCGCATGCCCATCGCCCGCAAACTCTCCACGGCCTCGCGCGCTTCCGGCTTGATCGGATCTGCCACGGCCGCCAGGCCCACGCAGCGGCCGTCCACGGCGATATGGATCAGCCCCGCCCCTTCCGCCCCCAATCGCGCCGCGTCCGCGGCGAAACCGTCGTAAGCGGCGCCCCAGGCCTCCATCAGGCGCGGCGAGCCCACCGCCACCTTATGTCCGGCGATTTCCCCTTCCACGCCCAACCCCGGCAGGGAGCGGAACGAAGTCGGTACCGCGGGCGCCACGCCTTGCCGGCGGGCGTATTCCACCAGGGCCCGGGCCAGGGGATGGCCGCTGCGCGCCTCCAGGGCCGCTCCCAGGGCCAGCAGCTTTTCCTCCGGCCAGCCGGGCGCCGCCGAGAACCAGGTAACTTCCGGGTTTCCCTGGGTCAGGGTCCCGGTCTTGTCCAGCGCCAGGCAACGGGATTCCGCCAGGGCCTGCAGGGCGGCCCCGTCCCGGACCACGGCGCCCAGTTCCGCGGCCCGGCCGGTGCCGGCCAGGATGGCGGCGGGCGTAGCCAGGCCCATGGCGCAGGGGCAGGCGATCACCAATACCGCCACCATATGGATCAGGGCCGTGGAAAAAGCCGGCGCCGCCCCCAGCAGCAGCCAGCCCGCGAAGGTCAGCGCCGCCACGGCTAGCACCACGGGCGTGAAAATCCGCACCACCTTGTCGGCCGCGTCCTGGATGGGCGGACGCGCCGCCTGCGCCCCTTCCACCAGGCGGATGATGTTGGCCAGCACCGTGTCGGCTCCCACTTTTTCCGCGCGGAAGGTGAAATACCCGTCGCCGTTGAGGGTGCCCCCCGTAACGCGGTCCCCGGCCCGTTTGGATTTGGGAACCGCTTCCCCCGTGAGCATGCTTTCGTCCACGCGGCTTTCTCCGGAGAGGACCACGCCGTCCACGGGCACGCCGTCCCCGGGCCTGACCGCCAGCTCATCGCCCGGGATCACGGCGGCGATCTCCACGTCCATCTCGGCGCCGCGCCGCAGCAGGCGGGCCCGGGAAGGCTTGAGTCCCAGCAGCCGTTCGATGGCCTGCGCGCCCCGGCCCTTGGCCTTGGCTTCCAGGAATTTCCCGGACAGCACCAGGGCGATGACCACGGCGGCCGCTTCGAAATAGACATCGCGCGCCCCGGGAGGGAACACGGCGGGAACCAGGGTGGCCGCGGCGCTGGACAGGTAGGCGGACCAGGTTCCGATCATGACCAGGGAATTCATGTCCGGGCTCCGGTCCTTGAGCGCGCGCCAGCCCCGGCGCGCGAACCTCCGGCCGGGACCGAACATCACCGGGGTGGCCAGCGCCATCTGCAACAGGTTCCAGAATCCCGGCGCGGGATTGATGCGCATGCGCCAATCCATCAAAACCGGAACCATCATGGGCAGCATGGACAGGAGCAGCACGGGGATGCCGAAGAGCAGGGCCAAGGTCAGATCCCGCTTCAATACTTCCAACTCGCCGGCGCCGACGGGACCGTCCTTGAGCGCCACCGGCCCGTATCCGGCTTCCCGCACTTGCCGGAACAGCTTCTCCTCGTCCACCAGGGCCGGATCGAAACTCACGTCCGCCCGGGAGGTGGCCAGGTTCACGCGCGCGTCGGACACGCCCGGCAGCTTGCGGAGGGCCCGCTCCACGCGCCCCACGCAATTGGCGCACGTCATCCCCTCCACGCCGAAACCGGCATGGCCTTCCGCGGCCCCGGCAGGCGCTCCCGACGGGCCGTTTTCTTCAGCGGTACTTGAGGACATCCATCAGTTCCTTTATCAATTCCTTTTCATCTCCGCGCGCTTGCGCCGTGGCCACGTGGTTCTGCAGATGGCCTTCCAGGACCACGTCGTTCGCCCTGTCCAGGCCGCCCACCACGGCCTTGATCTGCCGCATCACGTCCACGCAGTAGGTGTCCTCTTTTTCGAGCATGCGCAGCACGCCTTCCAGATGGCCTTTGGCGGTGAGCAGCCGCTTGGCCGCGGCCTCGCGGGTTTCCGCCGGCATGCAAAGGTGTTTGTCGTGTTTATGCATCGGGCCCTCGCTGAAATACCCCTCCCCCCCTGGGGTGGGTATGCATCAAGATATCCGAAAAGCCGGGAAAAAGCAACCCCGGCGGAATTTGCCCGGAAATAGCCGAAAGGGAAGACTGAAACCCCGTTTCGGGGCCCGGGTGGGATTACTAATTTTCGGAGATGTTCGACCGCATCATGGAAAATTCCATGGCTCTTTGGATGCTGGTCTCGGCGTTGTTCCCGGTATTCTGCCTCGGTACCCTCATCAAGGCCGTGCTGCATTTCCGGAGGACGCGGGAGTTGCTGGAATACGTTCCCGGGCCTCCCGTCTCCCAACCCAGATTCAAACCGGACGACTGGGTCCCCAGTCCCTGATCCCCCGGGTCAGGCCGCAGCGGACCTTCCGGCCCTTCGCCAAAACCGCTCCCGCCCCACCGTCCACGCATAGCAGATGACGATCAGGGCCCCAATGGCCGCATCGCCCTGCCAGGCCTTTCCCAAGGGACGCATTCCGCCCTTCAGCACCAGCATGGCAAGCAGGGACAAATGCAGGATGTACACGTCCAGGCTGTGCCGGCCCATGGGCAGCAGCCAGCGCGCGGTTCTTTCCAGGGGACGGCGCAGCAAGGCCAGGATGGCGTAGGCCAGGACCACCAGGGAAGCGATCATGGGCACCAGGATGGGCCGGAGATTGTAATAGGGAATGCTTTTCTCCACGCGGACATTGTCGTTCATGCGGGCCACGATGCGCGCGGTTTCGTAGCGGCCCAGGGGTTTGGAAAAGATGTCGGCGAAAGGGTGGCGGCCCAGGAGGATCGCCAGCGTCAGTAACGCCACGGTTACCAGGCCCGCGCGCGCGGGGCGGTTCCCGGATTCCAGCGCCAGGGCCCCCAGAGCGCCCAGGCAGGCGAACAGGAACAACGGCAGCAAGGGACTGTTTCCGCCGTTGAGCACGAATACCTTCAAGCCCCGCGCGTCCAGCCACGCTTCCAGGCCCAGCAGCGCCGCGCACACCGCCAGCAGGATGGGAATGGGCCGGGACGCGCTCACCAGCAGCATGCCGGCGAGGATGGTATAGGCGATGGTGGCGAGGATGCCGCTCATGGTCACGGCGTCCGGCAGATGGAAACCCTCCTCCAGGGAATAGAACACGCAGGAGAGGATCCAGAGCATAGCCGCACGGACCATCTGTTTGCGGTACCAGAGGGCGCGCCCGCCCGGCCGGTTCCGGAAGGATTGCCAAGAGTGGGCCAGGGACGTGCCGACCAGAATCAGGAACAGGGACGCGGTGAGCGGTTCGATGAGCAGGGAGAAACGGCTCCATCCCCGGCGCTCGTCCCAGGAGATGAGGCGGGTGGTATGGGAAGCCATCATCAGCAGCACCGCGATCATGCGCAGGGCGTCCAAGGCCACGTCGCGCCGGCGAGGGGTGGCGGAAGGTTGCGGTTCCGTTTCCGGCATGGGTGGCAAGGTAGAATTTACGGAGACGCGGCGATCAGAAGGCTTCGGGCTTGCCTGAGGCCAGGAAGCGGGAAATCCCGGACAGGTATTCCTTGGAAGTGCTGTAGCGGGTGAAACCCCACTTGCGGTTCCCGGTTTCGATCACGGGCAGGTTCAGGGTATCGCCGGGATGGACTTCGTTCAGGGCCTTGCCGGGATTGTGCTTTTGCAGCAGCCAGAACGGGATTTCCCGCTCCAGCGCCCAGTTCCACAGGTTCATGCCTTTTTCCACCCGCAGGGGTTCGGTGACGGAGACATAGTAGTTGCTGTAGAAATCCTCTTCGATGGCGCGGTAATATTCCTCCCGCCGTTTCACGAATTCCCCGGCCTTGTCCTCCGCCAGGGGGATGCGGATTTTCCGCCCCATGCGGAAGTCCCGCGGGTTGCGGATTTTGTTCAGGTTGCGCAGCGTCTTCTCCGGCACCCAGGCCCATTCGGAATAGTGGGACAGGGTTTCCTCCGTGCCCGCCTGGATGGACAGGTTGCCGTCCGCGTAGGTGTACTCCAGATTATAGATGGCCGGATTGAAGCGATCCATGGGATGGGCCAGCTTGTCCATGTCCGAGGCCTGCAACGATAAGGTCGAATCCATCACGCGCTCTTCGGCGGGAACCGGTGAGGCGGAAATCGCGGGGGTTACCGGAGCGAGGACCGCAGGCGCGGGCGTTGGCGCAATGGCTTTCACGGCCGCGGCCTGGGGAACCGATGCCGGCTTGGCGGGCGTCAGCGAAGCCACGGGCCCGATGGCTTGGGGAAGCGAGGGGCTGCCGCTCCCGGAAGCCTTCAGGGCCGCCGCCTTGTCCTTGGCCGAAGCCGCCGCCACCGGTTGGTTCACCGCGGGAGGAACGGATGGGGGCGCTGGGGCGGGAGCGCCGGCCGCGCTGATCGAGGCTTGGGGTTTCACGGTCACGGCGGCTTTCTTTTCCCCGATCCGGCGCTTGGGCTTTTCCGGCTTGACCGAAGCCAGAGCGTTCTCATCCGCATTGCCGACCTTGTCCTGGGTCATGGAGAGAGGCAAGGTCGCATCGGGCAAAGAATCGGTCACGGCCGCCGCGGCCGCCGAAGTCCCCGCGCCTTCCGCCATCGCCACCGCCACCGGAGCCTCGACTGTCTTGCCGCCGGAAGCGGCCGCGATGGTCCCCGGTTTTGTCGCGCGGGAAGCGATTTCCACGCCGCCCAGCCTGGCCGCCAGCGAAGACGCATCCAGCGCCAGGGGCAACCGCAGGGAGAATCCCTTGGGCAACTGCCCGTTGCCGCGGAAGGTCGCGGGCCTCAGCGCCAGATTGTATTCCTCCAGATCCTCGGGTGACAGGCCGGTTACCGTGCACAGATAGCGCGTGCCCATGGGCTTGGACAGCACCAGGTAGCGGAACTGCAAGGGTTCCATCTTGCGCAGTTCCGGGAACAGGGAGTCGGCCTTGAGAGCGATGCTGGACGCGGCCAGGAATTCCGCGTAGAAATTCTTGGAGGCGAAGCCGAAGGAGTTGGAGTAGTAGCTCTTGATGATGGTGCCCAGGTCCCGGGTGCCGGCCTGTTTCACCGCATTCGCCACCCCTCCGGGCCCGTGATTGTAGGCCACGATGGCCAGCGGCCAGCTCTTGAGGGATGCGAAGTTCCCGGACAGCATGCGGGCGGCCGCCAGCGTCGAAGCCTGGGGATCGCGCCGCTCGTCCACCTGGTACCCCACCTTCACCTTGTACCGGCGCGCCGAGGACTTCATGAATTGCCACATGCCCGCCGCGCCTACCTTGGAGTAGGCGAAAGGATAGAAGGAGGATTCCACGTGGGGCAGGAACTTCAAGCGCGAGGGAACGCCCTGCTCGGCGAAGATGGAATCGATGAGGGGAAGATAGCGGTAGGATCGTTCCAGGCCGGCGCGGTACTTTCCCTTGAGACCGCGCTGGAAGCGCAATCGCTGCGCGGAAAGCATGATGCCGGTGCTGTCCCAGAAAGACGGAAAGGTCGCCTTCAGCTCCCGTTCCTGGGTTGTCCAGGCGGCGCTGTCCTTGGAGAGCATCACGCGGATCTCTTCCTGCAAGGCGTGCACGTGGCCCTCCACCACCTTGGAAGTCGCGCGGCCCTGGCCGGGAGCCTGCACTTTGCGGAAGACCAGATCCGGGTAGAAGGGATCGTGGATCAGGCCTTCGTCGTCCCCCACCTCCACATAGATGGCGAACCAGAAGCGGGCCTGGTCCAGGATGAATTCGTCCGCCGGAAAGGTGGCATCGGTGACGATGGGATAATGCTTTCCTTCGAAATACCCGGATGCCAAGGCCCCGCATGGCGCGGAGGCGAGGATCATTCCCGTGAGCAAAAGACCCGGGAAAGGAAAGCGGGGCTTCGGAACCGGACCGGAGAACGGGCGTTTTCCTCGAAAGAAATCGGGCATTGTGAGTCCAGGAAAAAAGGAGTCTTCAAACTAAAAAACCAGGGCGGTCGGCACGAGACTTAAGCCGGCGACTCAGGGTCCATTATATCCGTCTGCGGGACGGATCTGCAAGCCGGGCAAACCGCTTCAGTCGACGGCTCGTAAGATATGCCGCAATCGGTCCTGGAATCCCCGTTCATGGCCGCTTAGGCAACGGTGGAATCGGACCGGGTGGAAATGAAAAGCCCCGCTGGGAGCGGGGCTTGGTTCAGTCATTCGACATCGGGGACGGAACCTAGGGGACTTTGGCCCCAGGCGGCTCTTTTTCATCCTCTTCATCGTCGTCATCCTCTTCTTCATCCACTTCCGGTTCGCCTTCGGCCGCGGGTTCACCCTCTTTTTTCATCAGGGTGGGATGGAAATCGATCTTGCGGGCTTCTTTGGTCTCGCCCAAATGGAGGATTTCCGCGCAATCATCGCAATAGCCGAGTTCCTTGTCGATGGTGAAACGCTCGGAGACGTGATTGATGCCGCATTTGGTGCAAAGCTGGGGACGCAGCATGTTGCGCTTGAAGATGTGCTGATGCTCCAGCTCGCGTTCGATGCGCTCGACCAGTTCCTCGGGGCTTTCCTCGCCCCCGCTGCCGCGGCGGCGATTCTGGATATCCGCCGGGATGGGGGAAGCGGTGGTCTTGTCGCCGCGTTTGATGATGCGCTCGGCGCCGGCGGCCACTTCATGGAAAAAGGATTTGTTGATTTTCTTGACCACGACCTTCGCGTCGGCGGGAAGGTTCTTGAGCTGCTGCTTGGCAACGGCGTCCTTGACGGCGGAAAGGGCCTTGGTGGGCGGAACCTTGTCCTTGGCGGCGGCGCGCGCAGCGGTGGCGGCAAGGCTGCGCTGGGCTTTTTCCATCGGGCCTTTGGCCGGAGCCAGCTTGGGCACCTTGGGTACCTTCGGGATTTTCGGCGCGGCAGGGGGCTTGGGCGGCTTTACCGCCTTGGGTGCGGCCGGCAATTTGGCCGGAGCCGCGGCTTTGGCGGGAGGCGCAACCTTGGCGGGCTTTGCGATCACCGCGCCGGCCTTGGTCTCATCCTTTTTCCCCTTTACGGGAATGGCAGCCACGGCCTTCTTAGGGGCCTCGGCTTTTTTCGCCGCCTCGGGCTTTTTCTTGGTGGGAGCGGCAACGGCCTTGGTGGCATTGGCTCCCTTGGGAGCCGGCATGGGCTTGACCGCGGCCTTCTTGGCCGGAGCGACCGCCTTAGCGGGAACGGGTTTTTTGGCGACGGACTTTGCGGTTGCCGCGGCCGGTTTGGCGGAGGCGGTAACCTTGGAAGGCTTTTGCTTGGAGTTGTTTTTGGCGGATCCCTGCTTCACATCTTCCTTTTTGGCTGCTCTCGGCGCGCTACCCTTGGCATTGTTAGTAGACCATTTCTGGCTCACGGCCCCTAGGGCCGTTCGCGGCTTTAGCGCTGCTTTGCCTGATTTGGCATTTTTTTTCGCCGATGCCATAAGTTGGATCCACTCCCTTTAAAAGAGGCGCAAAAGTGCGAAGGCTCCTGAAAAGGTAGTATGCAAACACGCTATTTTGGGCGTTTGCGCAATCGACGGTCCCCGATGGGGGAAAAACCTACTTCACCTCGGTGATTTTCAATTCCAATATGGGATCGCCCCGTTCAAGTCGGGTCAGGACGTCAAAGCCGGAAATGAGCTTGCCGAAAATCGTGTGCCGCCCATCCAGGTGGGGCTGGGGCATGTGGCAGATGAAAAACTGGGATCCGGCCGTATTGGGGCCGGCATTGGCCATGGACAAGGATCCTGCCTCATGCTTCAAATCGTTGTGCTCATCGTCGATTTTCCACCCCGGACCGCCGGTTCCATCCCCATTGGGGTCCCCGCCCTGGGCCATGAAGCCCTCGATGATGCGATGGAAGGCCAGGCCATTGTAAAAACCGGAATCGACCAGATGCAGGAAATTGGACACGGTGTTGGGAGCCTGTTTGAAGTAAAGCTCCAGCTTCATCGTGCCCTCGTGGGTCTTGATTTCCGCGAAGATTTGCTTGGTTTTGCTGTAATCCCGGTTGTATTGACGCCCGGTCTGGGCGGAAACCAGGGAAAGGGAGAAAAGCATAACGGGCAAAAAGAAGCGCGTCGAGAAGTACTTTGCAATCATAGGTTTGACCCGAATTGAAAGGGAAGATTTCTAACCGAGCATGAATTTAGTAAATATTCCCGCGGAAAACCCGTCAAGTGGGGGTCAAACCGGGCTTCCGGAACTGACGCCCGTCCCCGATTTTGGTACCTTTGTCCCCTCTTTCTGACGGAAACCCATGCGCCCAGACCCCTCCCGGATTCGGAATTTCTGCATCATTGCCCATATCGACCATGGCAAGTCGACCCTGGCCGATCGCATGCTGGAATTGACCAAGACCATCACCAAGCAGGACATGCAAGCCCAGGTCCTGGACGATATGGATCTGGAAAGGGAGCGCGGCATAACCATCAAATCGCACGCGATCCGGATGCTGTATACCTATAAGGGCGAACAGTACTACCTGAATCTCATCGATACCCCCGGGCACGTGGATTTCACCTACGAGGTTTCCCGATCCCTCGCCGCCTGCGAAGGCGCCATCCTGGTGGTGGACGCTACTCAGGGCGTGGAAGCCCAGACCCTGAGCAATCTCTATCTGGCCATGGACGCCAATCTGACCCTGGTCCCGATCCTGAACAAAATCGATCTGCCCTCGGCGCATCCGGACGATATCGCCGAGTCCGTGGGCGAGCTGCTCGGCTATGAGCCCGATCGCATCCTGCGCGTTTCCGCCAAGGAAGGCATCGGCATCCTGGAACTGCTCGATCGCGTCATCGAGGAAATCCCGCCGCCCAAGGCCAATCGGGATCTGCCTCCGCGCGCCCTCATCTTCGACTCCAAATTCGATCCCTATCGCGGCGCCATCGCCTTCATCCGCGTCTTCGACGGGGTGCTGCAGCACAAGGCCCCCATCCGCCTGATGGCGAACGACAAGGAATTCGAGATCAACGAAATCGGCACCCTCACCATGACGCGCGAACCCCAAGACTCCTTGGCGGCGGGCGAGGTGGGCTATATGGTGGCCAACATCAAGAACGTCAAGGACACGAAGATCGGCGATACCATCGTCGACCGCCGCAACCCGGCCACGGAAGCGCTGAAGGGATACAAGGACATCGTGCCCATGGTGTTCGCCGGCATCTATCCCATGGACACGGACGATTTCGAAGACCTGCGCGAGGCGCTGGAAAAGCTGGCCCTCAACGATTCCGCCCTCTCCTGGCAGCCGGAAACCTCCTTGGCCCTGGGCTTCGGCTACCGCGTGGGATTCCTGGGGCTGTTGCACATGGAAGTGGTGCGCGAGCGGCTCGATCGCGAGTTCAACATGACCGTCATCTCCACCGTGCCCAACGTGGAATACCACGTGCAGATGACCGACGGCACCGAGTTCACGGTCGAGAATCCCAGCAAGCTGCCGGACGCGGGAAAATACGAAGGCATCGATGAGCCATACGTAAAGTCCCAGATCATCCTGCCCAAGGAATACGTGGGCGCGGTGATGAAGCTGGCCGAAGAGAAGCGCGGCCTCTATCAGAACATGGAATACCTCACGCCCGACAAGGTGGATCTCAAATACGAGTTCCCCATGGGCGAGATCATGTTCGACTTCTTCGATAAGCTCAAGTCCGTTTCCAAAGGCTACGCCTCCTTCGACTATGAGCTGATCGGCTACCGGCCCGGCGCGCTGGTCAAGCTGGACATCCTCCTCAACGGGGATCCCGTGGACGCCTTCTCCGTAATCATCCACAAGGACAAAGCCTACAACTGGGGCAACGCCCTGTGCGAAAAGCTCAAGGAGCTGATTCCGCAGCAGATGTTCGAAGTGATCATCCAGGCCGCCGTGGGCAGCCGCGTCATCTCCCGCTCCACCGTCAAAGCGCTCCGGAAAAACGTCACCGCCAAGTGCTACGGCGGCGACATCTCGCGCAAGCGCAAGCTGCTGGATAAGCAGAAAGAGGGCAAGAAGCGCATGAAGGCCGTAGGCAACGTGGAGATTCCGCAGGAAGCATTCCTGGCGGTGCTTTCCATGGACAAAGCCTAGTTAGGCTCGTCGCTCAGGAGTTGCAGCGAACAGCCCATCAGGGGCTGTGAGCCACCCGGTCGACATCTACAACTGCAAACTCCACGCTCCTCACTTTTATAGGCTTGCCGGCTCGTCGCTCCGGCTCGCCTGTTTTTGCTACCTATTCGGGTAGCAACCGCTTCCGCATTCTGTTAGCACATATCCGGCCATATGCCGGCCGCAAGGCCGGAGGGAGGATCCCTGAATCGCACCGCTTTGATCGGATTCGCACTGCTCTCATGGGCATGGGACGCCCATTCCCAAGGCGCGTGGATCCGGCAGGATCCGCGGCCTGCGAATATGCAACTCAACGCCGCCGATTTCGTCGACTCCCGCCACGGCTGGGCTGTGGGGACGGGCGGAACCGTTCTCAGGACCACGGACGGCGGGGATACCTGGACCCCGCAATGGTCCGACACGTCCTTCAGCGCCGTTTCCGTGGACTTCCTCAATCCGGACACGGGATGGATTTGCGGATTCCCGGCAACGATCCTCAAAACCACGGACGGAGGCGGTACGTGGACCGTGAAAAAATTGGGCGGAACCGGACCTCTGTACGCCATCCATTTTCACGATGCCCGGCTTGGCTGGACGACCGGTGAGGGCGGCTATATTTTCCGGACCCGGGACGGCGGGTCCACCTGGGACACCTGTCCCCGGGCGACGGAATGGAGCCTGAAATCCATTCAATTCATAAACGCATCCAAAGGCTGGGCCATGGGGGAATACAGCTCCATCGTCACGACGGAGGATGGAGGAACGAGTTGGAAATCCTTGGGAAAGGTGGGAGAGTTCATCGCTGCGTCCCAGTTTCTGGATGCGGATACGGGATTCGCGGCCGGAACCACGGGAAATGTTTTCAAAACCGCAGACGGCGGCGTATCGTGGATGCAATTGAATCCCCTGACCATAAAAGACCTTTTCGCGATCCATTTCGCGGATTCCCGGACCGGATGGGTGGCCGGACGGGCGGGCTGGATCAGCAAGACCGTGGATGGGGGGGCTACGTGGACGGCGCAGGATTCCCGCGTGCCCGTCACCCTCTACGCCATCCCGTTCGTGGGCAAAGACACCGGCTGGTTTGCGGGAGATAACGGCACTCTCGGCAAGACCACGGATGGGGGCGCCACGTGGACCTTTCCGCCCAACGCCGTCAAGAGGTCCCTGCGATCCGTCCACTTTATCGATGCCGAAACGGGATGGGCCGCGGGAGACGCCGGCACCATCCTCGGCACCACGGACGGCGGACTGCACTGGTTGGATCGCAATCCGCCCACCCGGGAGGACTTCGGGGCCATCCATTTTCCGGACGCCAAGCATGGGTGGGCAGTGACGTTTTCGGGGTCGGTTTTCAAATCGGAGGACGGCGGGATCGGATGGACGCTGCAGAAGAAATTGGGGAACAATCCCTTGGCCAGCGTGTGGTTCATCGATGATCGCAACGGATGGCTCGGCCGTGAACACGACTTCGTACGCAAAACCGAGGACGGAGGGGAAACTTGGATACCCCAGGATAGCGCCACCTTCGGCGCCGCAAGGATACGCTTCGCCGATGCCCTTCGGGGTTGGGCCTCGGACGGCAGGCGGCTGCTCCGGACCCGGGACGGCGGCAAAAACTGGGACAGCATCAGGACCACCGAGGCCCTCCGGGGATTCGCCATGGCGTCCGCTGATTCCCTGGTCGGCATCGGAAGCGGCTTTTTGGTCCATCGCACCTTCGACGGCGGAACCCATTGGTCGGCGGCGGACGTCCGTACGGAAGCGATGGGCTCCAATGCAGTGGCTTTCGCGAAATCGGGAGAGGTCTGGGGCGTGGGCATAGGCGGGGAAATCACCGGGTCCAAGGACGGCGGAGCGACCTGGACACGGGTGGGCGGCAAAGCCGACAAGGCCGATCTGCATGATGTATTCCTGTTGGACGGCGGCGGCGGATGGGCGGTGGGAGACAGTGGGGTCATCCTTAAATACGATGCCAACGCTCCCGCTTCCATAGCGACCGGAAAAAGCCCCCATGTGGATTACCGTAAGCGAAATAGATCGGCGACGACCATGCCCGGCCGCAAAATACCCTGGCTCTCCGGTTGGTTCGATTTCCTGGGACGCCGCAACCTTTAGGCGAGGATGCTCACCGCATGCGCGAAAAAACCATGCCGCCAAGACCGGTCCGCTCGCCATTTACAAAGCTGCTTTTAGCCCTCTTGAGAAAGATCCCCAAAGGCAAAGTGGCCTCCTATGGACAGATCGCGGCCCTGGCCGATCATCCGCGCGCCGCGCGCCAGGTGGTGCGCCTGTTGCATACTCTTTCCGAACGCGAGAACCTGCCCTGGCACCGGGTGGTCAACCGTAACGGGCATATTTCCCTTCCCATGGAAGGCGCAGGCGGCCTGCAACGTCGCCTATTGATCAAAGAAGGCGTAAAAGTGAACGCGCAAGGAGCGATGGATTTGGAACGGTTCGGATGGAAGCCGGAAATGAAGCCGCGCAAATCCGCGCTTCCTCGCGGGTAAAACCCATTAATGGATTTTCAAAACGATGCGGCGGTTCTTGGCCTGATTGGATGAAATCGGCTTCCCGTCGCCGTCCACGTTGGGCACCTTGGGCTTGGTGTCCGCGTAGCCCGCCGCCTTGAGGCGCTCGGACGGAATGCCTTTTCCGATCAGGTACTTGACGATGTTGGTGGCGCGCGAAACCGAGAGTTCCCAGTTGGACGGGAACTGGAGGGTATTGATGGGAATGTTGTCCGTGTGGCCCTCGATGTCCACCGCGAACTTGTAATACTCGATGCGTTGGATGGCATCGGCCACCTTGTCCATGTTCGCCCGCGCCGAGGGTCCGATATCCGCCTTGCCCGGATCGTAGATGGCCGAACTCGAGAATTCCACGATGATGCCGTCGCGCCCCAGATCGATGTTCACTTCGCCGCGCTTCCGCTGATCCGCCAGGAGCGAATCCAGGTCGTGCTTGATTTCGCCCAGGGGCGTCTTCACGTCCTTGTCCTTGCCGATATCGCTGCGCAGGCCCTTCTTCATCTGTTCGAAGAGCACCGGATCCACATGGGAGACGGAAAGCATGGCCAGGAAAAAGGCCATCAGGAGCGTCACCATGTCGGCGTAGCTCATGAGCCAATCCTCTTCGACCCCTTCGTGTTCCGGGACGCGGTGGCGGTTGTGGTGTTTTCTGATGCCCATGGAGAGCGCCTACTTGCCCTTCTTGGCGGCCCCGGGCTTGTCGCCGAACATCGAATACTGATCCTTGCGGTCCAGGTAGGAATTCATCTTGTCCTGGATGTACATGGCCGGCTTCTTTTCCATGATCAGGACCAGGGCCTCCAGGATCAGGTAATGGCGGAAGCGCTCGATGCTCAGGGTCTGCTTCACCTTGGTGGAGGAAGGCATGAATACGAAGCGGGCGAAGAGCAGGCCGTATAACGTGGCGGTCAGGGCCAGGGAAAGTCCCGGTCCCAGCTTGGACGGGTCTTCCAGCTTGCCCAGCATGACGATCAGTCCCAGCAGGGTGCCCACCAGGCCGAAAGCCGGAGTCATGGATCCCATGGAAGTCAGGATGGTGGATCCCTGCAGATGGCGGAAGTAATGTTCTTCGATGTTGGTGGTGCCGAACTCCCGGATGTCGTCCGGCTTGTAGCCCGTGCTGGCCAGGGTGAAGATGTACCTGGTGAATTCGTCCTTGCTGGACTTGGCGATGGAGTCGTAGCCATTCTGGCCCTCGGCCTGCACCTTCTTGGACCATTCGCCCGCGAGCCTCACATCCTGGATCAGGCTCTTGGAGGAGATATCCTGCTTGACGAATATCTTCAGGGTGGCCCTGAAGGCGTTCCACACGTATTGGAAGCGGAACCCGATGAAGGTAACCGTAACGGTACCCCCGAAGACGATGGCGAAGCTGCCCAGGCTCAGGAAAACCTGCCAGTCCTTGGTTTCATGGAGGATTCCCAGGGCTATGACCAGGAACCCGAAAACGACGCCGCATACCGTGGATAGGGAGATCATGGGGCCTTTTCCTCTTTGGCTGCCTTCGCATCCTTGGGCGCGCCGGACATCGCGTCTTTTGACGCGCCGGGGAGCGGGATCTTGGCCTTCTTCTCTTCCGGCTTGCTTTTGTCGGCGGCCTTGGCGGGAGAAGCGGGAGGGACGGGAGCAGCGGCCGGGGCGGGTGCCGGAACCGGCGTTGTGACCGGAGCCGGGGCGGGCGTCTCCGCGGCGTCCGCTTCGGGGGCCGCTTCGTTTTCGGCGGCGGGAGCGGCGGCGGGTTCAGGCTCCGGAGCCGGGGGCGCGGCGGGGCGCGCCTGGGTGGGCTTGGCCAGATGGGTCGCGCGCTGGACCGGAGCGGCGGCCTCCGGGATCGGTGCCGCGACCGGTGCGCCGGCGGAGGAGGCCGGAGCCGCGTTCAACTGTCCGTTGTATTCCTCCGGGAAGGGAACCTGGTCCGCCTCGGGCAATGCGGCCGCGGAAGGGCGCGGAGCGGGGCGGGGCATGATGGGGCGGGGATTGGGCGATCCCCGGCCGCCCGGAGTGCGGGTCTTCTCGAGCATGTTGACCACGGCGGGCATGTCGGGATTGAGGCGCAGGGCTTCCATCCATTCGCGCCGCGCCATGCCGCCCTGTCCCATCATGTAGTGGATGCTGCCCGCCAAGGCGTGGCCTTCCGCGGTGGAACGCGCATCCAGGGAGGATCGGACGGCCTGCATGGCCTCCGGGAAGCGCTTCTGGTAGAAAAGCTCCTGGGCCTTGCGGATGCCCGTCAGTACCTTGGAGGTTACGTCCTCGTAGTCTCCCTGTTCCTCTTCGGCGGGCGGCGTTTCGGGTTTGGCGCGGGCGCGCGGATCCTGCGGTTGCTGGTGTTGCGCCGGTGGCTGACGCAAGGCATTCCGCTGCGGGTCCGGATCCGGTTGGGCCTGCCCGTCCTGATCCTCCTGGGAAGGCGGCCTGGGTTCCGGATTGGCCGCTTTCGCCCGCTGGGCGGCATGATGCTCTTCCGGTTCGCGGGCGGCGTGCTTGGCTTCTTCCGAGGGAGGCGGATTCGGCTTTCCGGTCATTTCCAGGTACAGATCCGTGGACCCCAGATCGATGGTCACGTTGGCATCGGTGCTTTTGTTCGCGTAATGGAAACTGATGCTGCCTTGGCCGTTTTCGCCCGGTTCGGTTTCCGGCCCGGCCTGGGACTGGGAGGGAGCGGAACTCCTGACGTCGGGATCGGGGGCGCTTCCACCGCAACCAAGCAGGAGCATTGCGGCCATGACGGCCGAAGCCGCCGCGCGCGCGGATGCCTCGGCCGTCATGGCCGCCCGCGACCGCGGCTTAGAACGTGTAATGCAGATAGGTGAGTTCATAGGCAACGGGTTCCAGGGTCAGGAAACGATTTTCTTCATCGGCGCCGAGACCTTTCAGTTTGTTGTTGAGGGGCATGAAAAGAATGCCTCCGCCCAAGGTGAAATGGCGGCTGACGCGCGACTTGTAACCCACCGTGAGCGTGCTGAGATGCCCGCGATTGTTGAAAGGGACGAACTCCTTGTAACCCACGTATGTTCCGAGCCAGTAGCCCAGATCGGGATTGGATTTCCGGAAGAAAATCCCCAGCATCTCGATGCCGAAATTCACCATCTGGATGTTGAAGTTGACCGCCAGGCTGTCCGGCCCGCCCGTGCCGTTGGCGAAACCGTACCCGAGGGAAACGGAGAAGAGCAGGAACTTGTCCGGGGTGACCGCTTCGCTGACCGTGCCTTCGATTCCGTACATGGTGAGGGCCAGGTTGGAGAGGGTGTCCAGTTTGGGGCGGCCGAGCGAATCGGAGGCGACCGCGCTGGGGACGATGCCTTCCTGGATGGGGAAGCGGGTCACGTTGGCGGAGGCGCTCCAATCCAGGTTCCAGATGTCCGGCTTCTTCTCGTTGGGTCCGGCCACGAAGCTGTTCGACCAGACGATTTCGCCCGTGCGGTGGCGGAACACCTTCAGGTTCAGGATCACGTCGTTGTCCGCGCTTTTGGAACAGGAGCCTTCGATATAGCCGTCCACGCGGAGCTTGTCCCCCAGCTTCCAGAGATCTTCCATGGACGGCAGGGTGTTGGAGAACTTGAAGGTGCTGTCGGTGGCCACCACGCGGAAAGTCCGGAGTTCCGGGGACGTGACCACGGTCTTGCGGCCTTCCTTGCGGAACACCTCTTCGATCTGGGCCTGGATGTAGCGCGAAATGCCGGGGCTGAATTCCTTGGGATCCACTTTGATCTGGGACAGGGCGATGCGATCGATGTTGGGAGGGATGTCGCCCATGGTCTTGGACAGGCGCCCCATGATCTCCGCTATCTGGCGGAGGCCGGTGGAACTGGGCGCGAAGGGATCCGGCGAAGACGCGGCCGCGGAAGCGGACGGCGCGCACATGGCCAGGCATAAGGCCAGGCACATGCCCATGATCGGGGCCGGGAGGAAACCGGCCCTGTTCGCGGAGCCGGAAATCATACCGGCCTCCCCGAATGCTTGATTTCGTCGCGGATCCTGTGGAGGAGGCGGCGTTGCGCGGCCTCGGACTCCTTGGGCGTGGCGTCCTTGGAGCCTTCCATGCCCCCGGACACCATCATCTGCATGCGTTCCGGCAGCAGGGAAAGGACTTTGGCGCGGATGGGCGCTTCCACGTGGAGGAGGGCCAGGATGAGGGTCTCCTGATCCAGACCCTGGAGGACGGTGCCCAGGAACTTGTCGGGCAGTCCGACCACTTCCGGCAGGGTAACGTACCGGTTACGTAATTTCTCGCCCAGGCCCAGATCCATTTCGGAGATGGAGTGGATGTACTGGAACTGCATGTTGAGGGGCAGGCTGTCGATCAATTCCAGGATGCTGTCCACGCCGTCGGCGGCCACGTAGCGCATGTTGCCCACGTCCAGGGCCTTGAGGGACAGCCGGTCCGCGATTTCCTTGTACACGGTGACCGGGATATGATCGATGTTCCCCATGGCGATCAGGAGCTTGGCCCGGTTGTCGGGATCCGTTTTCTGCAGGATGCCGCCGGCGACTTCGCCCGGCAATTGCGCCAGCACCAGGCCCACTATCCCCAGGGATTCGTCGCGCAGGATGTGCATGATCTGCTGTTCGTTCATCTGCAGCAGGAACCCGAACATGTCCTTGTATTGGTCTTCGTCCATGTGGCCGTTGGCCAGGTTCTGGTACTCGCGCTTGAATTCCTTGTACACGGTGAGCATGTCTTCGGAGGTGGGCGTCTCCCCCGCGTTCATGTGCATTTCCAGCTTTTGCGCGATATCGCGCCCGAGTTCGGGGGCGATCACGCCCATCAGGCGCGCGTCCAGGCTGGCGATCATGGCGGCGGAGTCGCGCATGCCCTTGTCGGGGTCGCGCTGGATCCAGCTCTTGATGATCTGGCCGCAATGTTTGGGGCTGCCCACGAAGCAGTTCAGCAGAAAGGGGCGGAAGGCGCCGAGTTCGGAAGGCTGGCCCTTGCCCGCGTCCGCCTTGCGGGCCGCGGACTCCCTGGGAGGCTCGGGCGCGGGAACGGGGGCGGGCGGATACTTGTCGTTCCGTTCGCCGCGGGACGAACCCATGATGGCCCGCGAGACCATCCACACGCAGGCGAGGATAAGCAGGCAGATGATGACCAGGGGAATCAGGGAGGGAAGATGGTCGGTATAGTTGCCGAAGGGATTGGCGGCGGCCTTGTCCCTGGCATCCTCTTTCTTGGAGGCCGTGTCGTTCTTGGCCGGGGCCTGGGCGGCCGGCATGGGAGGAGGATCCACCGGCTTGCGGTAGTTGGTCAGGGAACGGTTGTCGCGCGGGAACACGCCTTCGTGGACGGAGACTCGGTCACCCCGCGGCTCGTCCAGGCGCGTGGCCATGGTCAGCAGATTGCGGATGAACTCCACGTCCTTCTGGGAGTATCCGGTATCCACCAGGATGTCCAGGGTAACCGCCTGGATACCCCCGGGATTGCGCGCCGCATCGTCGGCGGAGGGAACCGGAGCGGAGGGCTGTACGGTTTCCGGCAGGAAAGGAAGTCCCGGCAATTGCTGGGGCATTTCGCCCGAAACGGCGGCGGGGTCGTCCCCGCCCAGTTCCATTTCCGGCGGCGGTTCCATTTCGACTTTGGCTTTGACGAGATAGGTCGATTCTTCGTAATAGCGCGCGAGCGTGCGCGAGGCGATGTTCTCGTAGTATTGGGCCAGCTTCGCGGCCTGGTCCAGGGGCGGCCTGGCGCCGGCCATGGAGGGCTGGGCGGTCGCGTGGGCCGCCATCCCCAGAACCAGGGACAGACTTGAGATTTTACAGGCGATGGACATGGCAATGCTGATTATACAACCCGGCATTTGGGGAGACTACGGATTTTCAGTTTGCCCCGGAAAGGACAAAGCTTGATAAAAGCTTAAAGTTCTACGGATGATTTACCGATAACTTCCGGATGAACCGGCGGCCATGCGAAGGCACGGCCGGGCCGGGAGAAGGGATTGGACATGTCGATAGGGTTTCGCCTCGCGATATTCGGCGCCCTCGCCTTGTGCGCATGCGATGACGGCACCGTCCATGTCGTCCGTTTCCCTTCCGGAAAAATCCGCGAAATGTGGACGGAGAAAGGCCCCAATCCCAAGGCCACCGTGCGCGAGGGTCTCTTCCAATCCTTTTTCCCGGACGGAAGCCGTTCCAGCGCCGTGGAATACCGCGGCGGCGGCAAGAACGGAAGCGCCAGCATGTGGGATGCCGGGGGCCGGCTCCGATTCAAGGGCGAATACAAAGACGACTTTCTGGTGCGGGAGATCCGTTACGACACGTCGGGAAAGGTGTCCGCGGATCGCCGTTTCTCCGTCAAAACCGATCGGGTCAAAGCCATCGGCTCTTCCGGGGACTCCCTGACGGTCCCGGAAACCTGCGCCTGGTCGGAGGCCGCCGGCCGGCCGCCCCTCAAGGACGGCCTTTGCACCATGAAGTATGCGGACGGGAAGGTCATGGCCACGCGCTATTACCAATCCGGAAGGCTGAACGGCCCCGTAAAGGCCTGGTACCGGGACGGCACGCCCTGGATGGACGGTTCCTACGCGAATGCCATCCCCGCGGGCAGATGGCGCACCTGGACCCCCGGCGGAAACCCGCTCTGGTCGGCCGCGTACGACAAAGGAGAACGGGAAGGGGCCTGGGAGGAATGGTTCCCGGACGGCGGTCCGAAATCGAAATCAGCCTACCGGAAAGGCAAAGCGGAAGGGGGGTATCAGGAATGGTACCCCAGCGGCAAACCCCGCCTGCGCGGGCAATTCCTGGCGGGGCGCCGGGAAGGCCAGGAAGCGGCATGGTATCCCGACGGCGCCCGCCTGTATTCCGCCCGTTACGCGGGCGGCCAACTGGAAGGGGATTTCTACCAATGGCACCCGGGCGGCAAACTGCGCCTGCATTGCCGGTTCGCCAAGGGAAAGAAAGAAGGGGGCAGCCGGGTATGGTATCCCACGGGCGTATTGCAGGAGCAGGCCTATTACAAGGCGGGGCGCCTGAACGGCTCCTATCGCACCTGGTCCGCGGAGGGCGCGCCCATGGCCATGAAGGAATTCCGCGACGGAGCCGTGGCATTCGACTCCAAGGCGAAGGAGCTCCTGGATCTCCTGGGGGCGGATCAACTGCGCGTGCCCGTGGGCATGATGGGATTCTACTGGGGCATGGGCGCCAAGGAATGCCGCGCCAACCTGGGCCTGTACCAGGCCTCGGACGTGCATGCGAACGACGAGGGGATCACCGCGAAGATGATCGCCTTCCCGGATCGCCGCCCCACCCAGGCGCAAATCCGGCTCTCGTTCAACGGCCAAGGCGAACTATGGGGCATCAAATTGGATTTGCTCCAGCAATCGTCCGGGGACTTCTTCCCTTTGTGCGAGAACCTGGAAATCGAAATCGGCGCGGAATTGGGAACGGCGGGACTGCGCAAGGCGGAAGGCGCATCGGATTACAGCATGACGCGGAAAAGGGATTGGGGGAAGTTCACGGTGACCACGGGAACGGCCGGGGGCATCCAACAGGACCTGCCGGTCCTGAGCGCGGAAGGATTCAGCCCCGCCGCCAAGGGGTGGTTCCGCTTTTCCCTGGCCAACCACCTCTATCGCGAATACGTGAATCCCGCCAACGCATCCATCACGCCTCCGCGTTGGCAGGAAGAGACCTTCCTCGCCGGACGCTGAAGGGTTGCGCCGCCGCGCTCAGCGGCTGAGCTGCTTGAGCGTTTTCTGCAGAGCCGTAATCTGCTTCTTGAAGGACTTCAAAGCGACCATGGCGGCGTGCACGCTCTTCAGCTTGCGGCCGTCGAGGCCCTTGGCGGCGGCGCGTCCGGGCTTGCGGCCGCCGGTTTCGCCGTTCATCCAGCGACGCAACGCAATATAGGAAACGCCGAATTTCTTTCCCGCCGCGGAGATGCCGCCGCGGCCCTGGCTGTTCACGAATTCGAGGATCTTCTTTTTCTGATCATCGGTATAGCGCTTGCCTGTATTGCCTTTTTTCCTCGTCTTAGCCAAAGCCATGTCCTCTCCCGGGGGTATTATGCCTCTCTGAAGAGAAGGCAAAAGTAATAATGATTTAATTTAAATAAAGAAACGGCTTTAGCAAAATTAATAGTGGGGAAAATTAACAGATTTCCCTATTCGGCGAATTCCCGCGGGGAAAATGCGTTCATCGTGTACCAGAAATCCGGCGTCCAGATTTCACCGCCTTGCCTGGATTTGATTCCGTCCAAGTGAACGTGCGCCACCTGCTGAGGACGCAGCCCTTCCATTTCCAGATAGTACCGCAACCCATCCTTGGAGGCATGGAGCGATTTCACGGGCACCGGGGAAATATCCTTCTGGGGCCCCCCGTACGCTTCCGTCGGTTCGTACCACCATTGTTTCGCCTGGTAACGCGCCGGTTCCATGGCCTCGGCGCCGGGAGGCGCCGAAAAAACCACCTCGAATCCGCCCCGCACCGAATGCACGGAGAGGATTTCGAAAACCTTTTTCCCGTTCGGCTTCATCCGTTGCAGACCGAATTTCTTTTCCCGCCATCCCCAATTCTGGGTATCCCCGTTCCCGAGCCCGCCCAGGTAAAGGGATCCGTCCGGACCCGCGAGCATGCGATGGACGCCCGCTTCGAAACCTCCGGAGAAACGCAGCGCGCATCCCTGCCACTCCCCGGCGACCTTTTCCACGAAGAGGCGGCGCACCACTCCGAAAGCGATATCGCCGACGAAGAACTGTCCCGCGTAGGGACCCGTGGCGGCATAGACCGGCTGGGTGGGGGATTTCGAGACCACGCCGTACGGCAGCCACACCGCGGGCGGCGCCGGGTACCTTTCATCGAACGCCCCGGCGGGCTTGATGTGATGTCCATATGTGCGTCCCGGCACGATATGGATGAACTTGGAGGCCGGCAGCCAGCTCCCCTGGTTGTCGGTGGCGAACAACCCGCTGTCGGGTCCCAGGCACAGCCCGTCGGGAGCGCGCAGACCGGTCGCGACGATGTCCAGCTTGCCTTCCCGGGTCATGGAAACCAGCGACCCGCGGCGGGAATCCTTCTGCGGCACCAGGGTGTTCCCGGTCTGGGAGGCGGCCACGGAAAGGCCCGTGAAGAACCGGCCCTCCTTGTGGACCAGGCCGAACGACCATTCATGGAATGACCCCGTGAAGGGAAGCGCGCCCACCCGGGCCCTGGTTTCCGGCAGTCCGTCCCCGTCGCCGTCGGTTAGGGCATAGATTGCATCCTGATCGGCCGCGAACAGGGTATCCCCCACCGCGGTCAGGCCCATCAACTCCTTGAAGCCGCCGGCGGCTTTGCGCGCTTTCATCGCCTTGACGGGGCCATCGTAACCGCTGAGGACATATACTTCGTTGGGGCGCCAGGTGCTCACCGCCATGCGCCCGCCCGGCAGGAACTCCATCCCGGTCACGCCGGGCTCGAAGCCTTTGGGCCGGATGACGGTAAGGTCGAACCCGGGGTGCACCCGGTCCTCTTCCTGCTCCGCGGCCGCGAAAGCGGCGGAACAGAAAAAAAGGCCCAGACAAACGGACACCATCGGCAAATGCGGATTTTCCATACGCTCCTCATAAAGCTTTTCCACAACTTAACAAGCCGCGGCCGGCGCGGCGATGCCTCCCGCCCCGCCGTGCCCGCCGGAACGGCCGCCCGTTTTTCTGCCCGGATGATTCATGAAATAGTAAGTACTATTAACTATATTTCAGGGGTATGGATGCATTTTTCCGCACCGTCTTCGCCGCGGGTCCGCCCGGCCTGGGACTGCGACCGCGCCCCGGCAGCCTGGACGCGGCTTCCGTGCGCAAGGCCGTTTCCGCCCAGGTAAGGCCCAGCGCCAAAAGCCCGACGCCGGACAGGATCCGCCTGCTCGAAGGCATCTCACTCCTCTGGAACGATTGCTGGAAGGAAGCCCATGAAATCGCCCAGGCCAGGGAAGGCGAACGCGATTTCGACCTGCTGCACGCCATCCTCCATCGCCGCGAGGGCGATTATCCCAATGCCGCCTATTGGTTCCGGGAGGTGGGGAAACATCCCTGTTACCTTATCCTGGAGAAGAGGATCGCCCCTTTCCTGGACGGGGAATCCGCCGCCGTCCTGATGCCGGACGGGCGCTGGTCGGCCCTCGCCTTCATCGATCGCGTCCGCGGCCATGCGCGGGAATCCGGCGAAACCGCCGGTTTTCCGGAACGCGTGCAAGCCGAGGAATTCCGCGCATTCGCGGAATGGCTGTTGGCATACTAATGGCTTGGCAAAGCGGCGGATACCGCCTGAACCGCCTGAATTCCGCGATCCGGAAAAGGCGGTTTTTTTCCATTGCCCCGGGTCGGTCAAAACATATCTTCATCTTAGACTTGCACTACGGAAAGGTGGTCTGAAATGTTGAATGCCGCAATTCTTTTCCTGATTGTCGCCTTGGTAGCAGCCGTATTGGGTTTCGGCGGTATTGCCGGAACGGCGGCCGGCATCGCCAAAATCCTCTTTTTCGTCTTTTTGGTCCTGGCCGTGATTTCCTTTCTGACAGGTAGACGCGGAACGACGATTTAGACACCGCATTTTCCGCATCGGTCCGGCCTATTCGGCAAGGAGGCCGCGGTTTCAACCCTGAAGCCGCGGCCTCTTTCGTTCCGGGACGCCGTTTCCCCGGCAAAACGGGATCAGCGGGATCATTGCCCGCGGCTCCGGGTTATATTTTCCTCCGTCCGGACCAGGCCCGGAAAACGGATCCAGGAGGAAAAATGCTCATCAAAGAAGACAGCGCGGATATCGCAACCCCCAACGGTTCCATGCGCGTGCATCGGTTCCAGCCGGCCGGGGGCGGACCCTTTCCCGGCCTGATCCTGTTTTCGGAAATATTCCAGGTCACGGGACCCATCCAGCGCACTGCGCGCCGGTTGGCGTCGCATGGCTATCTGGTGGCCGCGCCCGAAGTCTATCACGAGTTCGAACCCGCGGGCTGCGCCCTGGCCTATGACAAGGACGGCACCGACAAGGGGAACCGTTACAAGATCGAAAAGGAACTCGCCGCCTACGATGCCGATGCGCGGGCCGTGATCGCCCACCTGAAATCCCTGCCGCAATGCACGGGAAAGCTGGGATCCATAGGCATTTGCCTGGGCGGCCACCTGAGTTTCCGTTGCGCCATGAACCCGGAAATCCTGGCCGGGGTCTGCCTCTATGCCACCGACATCCACAAGCGCAGCCTGGGCAAAGGGATGCAGGACGATTCCCTGGATCGGATTCCGGAACTCAAAGGGGAGATGCTCATGATCTACGGGAAGCAGGATCCGCACGTGCCCCAGGAAGGCCGCGATCTCATCTATCGGACGATGACTTCGGCAGGGGTCGATTTCACCTGGCACGAATTCAACGCCCAGCACGCTTTCATCAGGGACGAAGGGCCGCGTTACGACGCCGCCCTGGCGGATATCTGCTATGCCTTGGCTCTGGAGCTGTTCGGCCGCAGACTGCAAACCGGTTTTTTGGAAGCCCCCGCGGGCGCGGCTCCGGCTCCGGGACCACTCAAACTGGGGTAACCCAGCGGCTACCCTAAATCGAGATTGCTTCGGGGTGCATTAATCAAATCAATGCACCCCGGAATATCTAGAGGTCCACGGCCTTGGCCAAGTCCTTATAGATGCGGCCCACGCGCTCCACTTGGCCTTTGGCCGGAAAGCGTTCGTAGAAACCTTCCGCTTTGAAGGCCTTTTTCAATTCGATCCAGGGTTGCAGCCGTTCGGCCCAGCGCTTGACCCGGCCCACGGAGGGTTCGCCGTCCTTTTCGGAAAGATCCGCGCAGACGCGGATGAGCGCTTTGAGGGTGACCGGCCGGGTGACCATGTATCCCGAGTTGCCCCAGATTTCGCCCCACACCTGGGCGGAAGCCTTCAGGAAGTCCCGGAGTTGCTCGTAATAGCGTTCCGCCTGATGGGTCGGGGAAAGATCTTCCTTCGGATCCCATTCGGATTTGACCCAGCGGTTGATTTCATTGAAAAGCTCGGCCTGGAGAATCCATTTCTCCTGCTTGCTTTTGCCGCCCAGGCGGTTGATACGGTATTGGAGCGGGCTATCGTCCCGTCCATACAGATGCTCCACCACGCGGGCTGCGCAACGCTTGTCGGGCGAGGCGAAGGACACCCGCTCGTACAAGTCCACCAAGTGGCTTTTGTTGATGCGGGTGGGGGTGGAGTTGATGATGACGAACATTTCCGTGGCGAAATCCTCGCTGCGGCCGTCGAAAATGATGCAAGGCACGTTGATGGATGCGGCCTCGTCCGGACGCTCCCGGAAGAAGAAATGCAGGGCGGCCAGGCGGTGCTGTCCGTCGATAATCAGGTATTTCCCGTCCGGATCCGACAGATGGCCCACGCCTTCATTGTCCCCGATGCCCCGGAACCGCAGCTTCTCCGCGGTGAACAGCAATACCGTGCCCGGAATGGGGGGCTGGGTGCTGGCGGTCTCGTAGAAATTGCGGATGGAGCGGATTTTGTCCCGCGCCATGGTGCGCTGGAAGGCCTTGTCCGATTTCTCGATACGGCCGATGAATTTGGCGATTTCGTCCTCGGCCGGAGCGGGTTCCGCGGCGATGGGCGTACCCTCGTCGTAGAAACGGCTGCTGAAACGCACCTTCTCCAAGAGCGCTTTCGCCGGATAGGCGGCGAAGTAGAAGATTGCGTCTTTTTGTCGGACCTGAGTAGCCAGCATAAAATCGACCTGCCTTTAAAGTAGGGATGGAATAATCCCTGGTGATGTTCCCTTGTGGAAACGTTCACGGCACCCTCAAAAGATACCTAGAAGGCCGGATTCTGTATATGGGAACCTGGAAACTTTCGCTGTTACCATAGGGTATCATGCAAGAAACCTCCCCCTGGGCCCGTTTTTTCCGGGCGGGGACAGCGGTTACCGTGCCCGGTGGAATGGACTACTAATGCCGGCGGGATGGGACGGCCGGGTCCGATCCAAAGAGGGGGGAATCCGGAAGCTACCGGAACACGCCGGTTCCGAGGGGATGTCGCTCGCGTCGGCAGGGAAAGGACGGTCCTGGACGCCGCTCCCGTAGCCTGCCCCGGAGAGAGTACCCGGCCGTCCGCGGGTCCGGGTCCATCATGTATGCAAGCGGGGTCTCAGCCACCCTCGCGCCGGTCCCGAACCCCTCGGAAGCGGGATCCCGGTCCCGGGGACGGAAACCGGCCCGGCTCCACCGTACCTGATCCCGTTTTTAACGGTTTTTTCCAAGGATTTCCCGGCCTGGAACCGGTTTGCGATAAGCCAAAAAAAGCCGGAAAAGCTACCTTTCAGGCCTCAAGGGCGCACCTGTTTCCGCGTCCTCAGGAGCGCCATGGATCCCGGGCAATTTCCAGATAAATGGGGCCGTTTCGGCCAATTCGGGGGGAAATATGCCCCGGAAGTACTGATGCCGGCTTTGGAAGAGCTGGAAACCCATTATCTGGCTTTGCGGGAAAACCCCGCCTTTGCCGCCGAGTTGGATCTGCATCTGAAAGAGTTCGTCGGCCGGCCGTCGCCTCTGTATTTCGCCGAGCGCATGACCAAGAAATGCGGCGGCGCCAAGATCTATCTCAAGCGGGAAGATCTGAACCATACCGGTGCCCATAAGATCAATAATTCCCTGGGCCAGGTGCTCATCGCCCGGCATATGGGCAAGAAGCGCATCATCGCCGAAACCGGAGCGGGACAGCACGGCGTGGCCACGGCCTCCGCCGCGGCCAAGTTCGACATGGAATGCGTCATCTACATGGGACGCGTGGACATGGAACGCCAGGCCCCCAACGTGCAGCGCATGCACCTGCTGGGCGCCACCGTGGTGCCGGTGGAATCCGGCAGCCGCACTTTGAAGGACGCCATCAACGAGGCCATCCGCGACTGGGTGACCAACATCGGCGAGACCCATTACGTGTTCGGATCGGCCCTGGGGCCGCATCCCTACCCCCGCATCGTGCGGGACTTCCAGAAGATCATCGGCGAAGAGACCGAACGGCAGATGCTGGAAAAGGAAAAGCGCCTTCCCGATTACCTGGTGGCCTGCGTCGGCGGCGGCAGCAACGCCATCGGCATGTTCTACAACTTCCTGGACAAGCCGTCCGTGAAGATGATCGGCGTGGAAGCGGGCGGCCACGGCGTACTGACCGGATTGCACGCGGCGCGCTTCGCCGGCGGCACCCTGGGGGTGCTCCACGGGGCCAAGAGCTATGTGCTGCAGACCAAGGACGGCCAGATCGCCGAGACCCATTCCATTTCCGCCGGTCTCGATTACGCCAACGTGGGCCCGGAGCATGCCATGTACCGGGACCTGGGCCGCATCCAATACACCTCCGCCACGGACGAAGAGGCGTTGGACGCCTTCGGCCAGTTGAGCCGCCTGGAAGGCATCATCCCGGCCCTGGAAAGCTCCCATGCCGTAGCGGAGGCGTTACGTCTCGCGCCCACCCTCTCCCCCGACAAACTGCTGGTGGTCAACCTGTCCGGCCGCGGGGACAAGGACATGGCGACGGTGATCGCGGCCATGGAGGAAGTGAAGAAGACCGCCGCCTCCAAGGGCGCCGCCGCGCCGGGGATGCCCCGCCCATGAACCGCATCGACGCCGCCTTCGCGCGCCTCAAGGAAAGCCGGAAGAAAGCCTTCGTCCCTTATATCGTCGCGGGCGTGCCCGGCAGCGATGAAACCGTGGAAATCGTGCTGGAGCTGGAACGGCTGGGCGCGGACGTGATCGAGCTCGGTTATCCTTTTTCCGATCCCATGGCCGACGGCGTGGTGAACCAGGCCGCCGCCAACCGGGCGCTGGAACTGGGCGTGGACGCGGACGCGTATTTCGCCATGGTGGCCAAGATCCGCGAACGCTCGCAAATCCCTATCCTCGTCTTCTCCTATCTGAATCCCATCTTCAAGCTGGGGTTCGACGCCTTCGCGCGCCGCGCCAAGGCCGCTGGCATGGACGGCATGCTGCTGGTGGACATGCCGGTGGAGGAGTCCCTCGATCTGCAGGCCATCTGCAAGCGCGAGGACTTGTCTCTGATTTTCCTGGCTGCGCCGACCACGACGCCGGAGCGCCTGGAAAAAGTGCTGCAAGGCGGCACCGGATTCCTGTATTACATCTCCCGCACCGGCATCACCGGGGAACAGGCCTCCTTCCAGCAGGACTTCGCCGCCAAGGTGGCCGCCATCAAGAAGGCCAGCAAGTTGCCGGTGGTGGTCGGCTTCGGCATCTCCACGCCCGACCACGTGCGCACGGTCTGCGGGCTGGTGGACGGCGTGGTGGTGGGCAGCGCCCTGGTGCGCCGCACCTTGGAGAAGAAACCCTTCGCGGACATGCTCGCGGACATCAAGGCCCTCGTGGCGCCTTTGGCCGCTCCCACTAAGGAAACATGGAACTGAGCGACTGGCGGGGCCGCATCGACGCCCTCAATCTCCAACTGCTGGAGTTGCTGAACGAGCGGGCCAAATGCGCCCAGGCCATCGCCGAGCTCAAGAAAAAGAAGATGCTGCCCATCTACGATCCCCTGCGCGAGCAGCAGGTCTTCGACGCCGTGCTTTCCAGGAATGCAGGTCCGCTCAGCAACGAGGCCATCCGCCGCATCTTCGAATGCATCATCGCCGAACATCGGCGCCTGGAGGAATCCACCTGATGGCGCGGACCACGGGTCCCGCGGCCGGATCGGGCGCCTCCGACCAGGCCAAGACCTGGCGTCCGGGACGGATAGCCGTGGTGGGCATGGGCCTTTTGGGAGCCTCCCTGGCGGAAGCCGCCCGCAAGAGCTGGCCCGGGATCCGCATCACCGCAGTCTCCTCTCCCGCCACCTTGGAAAAAGCGCGCAAGGCCGGCCTCGCGGACGTAACCCGTGAGTATACGGAAATAGACCAGGCGGTTGCCGACGCGGACCTGGTGGTGCTCTGCACCCCCATCAACCAGATCAAAGCCACCCTGGAAGCCTGGATCGTCAAGCCGCCCCTTTGCAAACCGGGATGCATCATCACGGACGTCGGCAGCACCAAGGCGGAAATCTGCGCCTTGGGCCGCAAGGCCTTTCCCGCCCATCGGGCCCAGGGCGCCACGTTTATCGGATCGCATCCCATGGCGGGCAGCGAGAAGACGGGCCTGGAGGCCCGCGATCCCCTTCTGTTCCAGAATGCGTCCTGGGTGATTTGCGCGGACGATGCCCAATCCGAGGCCGCGGACCGGCTGGAGTCCTTCGCGCAGGGCCTGGGCGCGCGCACCACGCGCATGCTGGCGGAGTTGCACGATAAGGTGGCCGCCCATGTGTCCCATCTGCCTCAGTTGCTGAGCACGGCCCTGGCGAGTTACATCGGGGAGCGGAAAACCGTGGTGGAAAACTGCCTGCAGATAGCGGGGGGCGGATTCCGGGACATGACCCGGCTGGCCGCTTCGTCCTTTTCGGTGTGGGAACCCATCCTGCGGTCCAATCTGGCCGCCGTGCGGGAGGTAACCGCGGGGTTTCGGGAGCATCTGGCCGCCCTGGAAGCGGGCCTGGAATGGGACCTGGGCGCGGATTTCTTCCGCGAGGGAAACCGCCTGCGTGCGCAGCTGTCCACTTCCAAAAAAGGATTCGCGGTCCCCCTGACGGAAATCCTCCTGGACCTGGAAGACAAGCCCGGCGTGCTGGTGCGGGCCTTCGCCCCCCTGGCGGAGGCGGGACTCAACGTGCTCGACGTGGAGATCCTGAAAGTCCGAGAAGGCGAAGGCGGGGTTTTGATGCTGGGATTCCAGAAAAGCGAAGAAGCGACTTCAGCGATTGATTTTTTGACGGTGGCGGGTTTTAAGGTGAGGCTGAGGTAGGTATGACGGCGATGAAGAAGGTCGGGCGTCGGGCGTCGGGCGTCGGGCGTAAAGAAAAATCCAGCAGGAACGGAGCTACGCTCAT